>NZ_JAMYMP010000001.1:0-826357 GCF_040318615.1 Mesorhizobium sp. M1078 | reverse complement strand
GCTCATAACCTGAAGGTCACAGGTTCAAATCCTGTCCCCGCAACCAACATCAAAAACAGCCCGCTTCACGCGGGCTTTTTGCGTTCGGACCGTGATCGATGGCCGCGACCGGCTATTCAACGATCGAGGAGGGCAGCAAGGCTGGCGTGCTCGACTTTATTGACAGGTCCGCGAACCGGGGGGTGATGCCGCCTCGGCGCATTTCGGCGAGAGCTACACGTCGAGCATTGGGAGTTCGCCAGCCCGTCATGGCAAGCGATCTGCACGACAACAGCATGATTCGAGCGGCGGAGAGATCGTCGTACGAAGGCGCGAACCGTTGATTTAAACAACCCGCGCCTTGCCGAAGCTTTTCGTCGCGGGCCGCGTCAGCCAGCTCGCCGCAATGACGCCTGGAAGACCAGCGAGGTCCAGCTGTTGCTCGAGGCGAGATGGCAATAGAGCAGCGCAAGCGCGCCGGATTTCCTGAGATCGAGAAACGCCTCGTCGCTCAATTTGTTGAAGGCCGGCTCGTCGATCACCTGAAAGTCGGTGAGGTTGAGGGTCTCGCCGCCCTCCAGCGTCACCTTGCTCTGCCGCGGCGCGAACAGGCCGTGCGCGTCGATCTTGTCGATCATGGCGCGAGTCGCATTGAAGTCGGTCTGGAACTGGCTGCAGAAGGCGAGCGCCTGCTTCGAGGCCTCGGCCGGCTCGTTGCCGTCGAAGAAGGGCGCGATCTCGTCGCTGTCCTTGGACGAAGGCATCTGCTCGACGACGCGTTCGCTGGCACGGTCGATGCACAACGTCAGGCGGCCGGTCGTTTTCGATTCATCGGCGAGGATGAAGGGGTAACGGCGGACATAGGCGGGAATGTAATGCGGCTCCGCCCATTTGCCGTCGGCGCCTACGAACAGGTTCTGGTCCTGGCGCAGACCGGTGATGATGACAGGCGCCTTGGCGACGCCAATGAAAACGATCGGATAGGAGCGCATCGCCGCGGGCATTTCCGATGCGACGACGGGGATGGCGTGCGCGGTGCGGGCAAAGGAGAAATCGGCCCGCGCCGTAAGGCCGAGTGAGCCGTGCCGCAGCGGATTGAGCGCCTCGGGTTTTTTGTAGAACAGCGGCAGCGCGTTGGTCGCGGTGCTTCCGGCCGGGGCCGTGTCTGTTTTCGCGTCAGTCATCCCTAGTGTTCTCCTCTTATACCATTCCGGTTTAGGCCAGTGGCTGCCGGTGCGCAACGCGTTGACGGCTGCTTCACCCTACGTGGCCAAGATAAATCTATCTGTTTGTTTGATCGTGCTCTTTTGTACTTCTGGAGATGCTCTATAGACAGCACGCCATGAAGCGGCGAGATTGGCTGACGGGATAGACATCTCAAGAGAGCCGTCTGAAAGACAGACGAACCAGGGCAGGCGCATGGCATCGCTTTCGGATTTCGAGCAGGGGCAGAGCTTTTCCGTCGAAGCCGGCGGTCAGACGCTCACGATGGAACTGAGCGCGGTGCAGCCCATTGCCAACAGCCCGCGCGACGGCGGTGGCTTCACGCTGCTGTTCAGGGGGCCGCGCGACGCGGCGCTGCCGCAGGCTATCTATCGGTTCAACGGCAAAAGCGGCGCCCATGAGATCTTCATCGTGCCGATCGCTGCCGATGAGGCAGGGCGGCTTTACGAGGCGGTATTCAACTGATTTTTTTCGACCGGATCGGCCACGGGGACGCTCCGGCCATCAGGGCGATTTGGCAGCGCGGCGGCTCGAAATATGATCGACTATATCGAGATTGCGGACGTATTTGACGGAGCGGCGTGTAGCGCACTGTGCGCGGAAATTCGGGCGGCCGTGGGCCGTCCGGCCGGCCTGCTGGGGCGTGCCGACCAGAAGATGGCATGGCCGGAGATCCGAAAGACCGTGCGCGCCGATGTTTCGCAGGCCACTGAAGAGCGAGTGAGTGCCCTGTTGGCGCAGCAGAAGGCGGCTCTGGAGCGGCATTTCGGGCTGCTGCTCGGCCAGGTCGAGAAACCTCAGTTCCTTCACTATCGGCAAGGCGATTTCTTTGTGCCGCACCAGGATGGCAACACGCCGCTCATTCACGACGAGTCGCGGTTCCGAAAGATCTCGGCGGTGATCTTTCTCAACCGTCAATCGGACAACCCTTCGCCAAAAAGCTATGCAGGCGGCTCGCCGGTCCTGCATGGGCCTTACAGCGGCCCGGGCCTGCGCGTTGCCATGCCCGCGTTGCCGGGCTCTCTCGTCGCCTTTCGTTCGGAAACGACGCATGAAGTCACCCCGGTCACGCGCAACGAACGTTTCACCATCGTCTCCTGGTATCGCGGCACGTGACGACCGGCACGGCCCTTACGGCGAACGGATCATCAGGTCGTAGACGCCCTTGTCCTCGGCAACGGTGAAGCCGAGGCGTTTGTAGAGCCGCCGCGCTGGATTGTTCTTCTCGACATAGATCGAGACCGACTTGCCGACGGCGGCGGCCTCATCGATGAGATCGGCGAGCAACGCACCGCCAGACCCCTTGCCGCGATGCGCCGGCAGGAAGGCGATATCTATGATGCAATGCTCGCTCGCCGAGCGCTCGATATACAGGCGACCGATATCTTGCCTTGCCTGCTCGATCACCAGCCAGTCGGCGTTGGGATAGGATTTCTGGTAATGCGCGTGCTGCGCTTGAAACTGCATGTCGAGGAACGCCGTTTTCTGCGCGTCGCTCCACGGCGTGACGGCAAGTTCTTCGGCGCGGGTCGAGGCGTAGAGCGCGGACAGGAACGGCAGATCGGCGTCCGCCATCGGGCGGAACGTCAGATCAATCCGCGCCGCGCGCACCCAGCAAAATATAACAGGCCCGTTGTCCACAATCGGAAGCTGGATCATGGAGTGGCGCTTACGGACGCGCCGGATAAACGCCTTGCATGGCAATGATGAACGTCATCGCCAGATAGGGAGGCAGGTTGTTGTGAGGCAACGTACTGCCCGTTATGCTCAGTGCCTGGGGGTCCATCTGGACCAGATTTTGCGAAGTGTTGTTCTGATAAAGCGTTCCGCCCCCCGACTTCCCCAGAACAACCGCATCGGTAAGAGTTCCCTGGGCGCCACTCTCGGTGGATATCGCGACAAAATGATTATGTTGCGGCATTTCCGTTTGCAGAAGGGTGACGGACGTTTCGCCACCCGTCTCGCCGAGAAACCGCTCCGACAAGCCATTGCCCTGTCCTTGCCCCATGGGCGCGGAGCCAGCCATATTCGGCAATGCGAAGGTCGACTTGCCGTCGCCGCCGTAAACTGTGCCCAGCAGCGAAAACAGCGCCGTATTCTGCGAGATTGGCAGGAGCTGGCCATCGCAGGTCGCCCACCCCGTCGGGGCGAAATCTCCGGCAAAAATTCGAATTTCGGCGACGAACGGATTGGTCATGGCAAGTCTCTAGCTTTGCTGGGGGAAGATGCCAAATAGCGAGATGATGAAACTGACGGCGAGGAACGGCACCATATTGTCGTGAGGCTGGCTGCCGCCGGCCGGCGAAATGGCTCCGGCGGCCATGTTGCCATCAGGTGCGATACCCACATAGGGCGTCAGCAGGCTCGATGTCGCCAGGACACCGCCGGACGGACCCGGATTCTTGGCGATATTCGACGAACCGGTCCAGGTATGGGAATGGTTCGGCATTTGTTGGGTTGAAACAGTGACGGATTCGACCCCGCCCAGTTCTCCGATGATATAGGTCTGGCTGACCAGCGGGCCCTTGCCAGCATGGACGGGGATGCGGGATGCGAGGTTGGGCAGGGCGAATGTTTCCTCCCCGTCGCCGCCATAGGTCGTACCGATCAGATTGAACAAGGTTTCGTTCTCGGAGATCGGCATCAACTGGCCTTGGCAGAACGCCCAGCCATTCGGAGGGAAATTGCCACCGAACATCCTGATCTCGCCGACAAAAGGTTGGCTCATCGAAGCGTCCTCTTAATTTCGCGACGGGAATATGCCTTGCAGGGCAATGATGAAATTCAAGACGAGATAGGGCGATCTGTTCTCATGCGGCTGGCCGCCACCGACGAAAGTGATGTTTTCCTTCGCCATAGCCACCGCGCTGCCAGGCGGCTGATAGATCGGGCTGGCGTTCGCCCCCAACAGCGCGCCGGATGGATTGTTGACGTTGCCGGCAGTGTTCGATGCGTTGACGAAATGGTTGTGTGTCGGCATTTCGCCGAGCGTGAGCGTGTGAAACTCTTCGCCGCCCTGGCCGCCGACAATTGCACCGATAGGGCCGCCCGTATGAACCGGCGCACGTCCCCTCATATCCGGAAGGGCAAAATTTGTCTGGCCGTTGCCGCCGTACCTGGTGCCAAGAAGTGAGAACAATGGCTGGTTCTGGTTAAGCGGCAACAACTGGCCGTTACAAAATGCCCAGCCGCGCGGTGCATAGTTCCAGGAAATGATCTTGACTTCACCTAAATAAGGCTCACTCATCCCCGTCCCCCTCCGTTGGCCGCTTACTGTCTGAATTCTTGTATTATGCCTAAGTAAGATAACAAGTCGATATCAGATTCATAAAATATATTTCCTAGGACGAAATCCAAGGTTGCTGACTACGGTGTCGCGGCAGGCAGCAGTGGCAGCGGCTGGTTGAAGAACGTCCGGGTGTCCGTCAGTGCCGTTGCCCCGCCATTGACGGTTTCGATACCGGCCTCGCTCGCCTGCGGTACGTTGATCGTGCCGTCGGCGCCGCCGAGGCCGTCCGCGAGGAAGCGGATGGCATTGGCGTTGTTGACGTTGGTGATGGCGTTGGCATGAACGTCGGCATTGATGATAGCGCCGGCAAATGTGGCGGTGACCGTGATGCCGCGGCTGTCGGCATTGTCGCGAATGGTGTTGTTGGTGACCGTCGCGTGCACGGTGCCCGGCTGCACGAGCTGCGTGATCGAGACGCTGTCGCCACCGCTTATGCCGTTGACGCCGATGCTCTGGATAATGTTGTTGTCGATCAGCACCTTGGCGACGCCGAGGCTTTCATGCCCAACCCTGATGCCGTTGCCGGTTCGCGATCCCGAGGTTGCTACGCCTTGCGTACCGATGACGTTGTTGGCGATTGTGCCGTCAAGCGTCCGTGCGAGGTCGCCGCTGCTGAACACGTTGATGGCCGTCGAGTCGCTGTTGGTGACGGTGTTGTTCCGGACGGTGAAATTCAGATTGCCGCCCGTGCCGGCGCCGGAATTGCTGCTCTGGGTAAGGTTGATGCCGTTGTTCAGATTGTTGAATAGATTTCCCGTGGTCTCGCCGATGTGAGCGTTGACGGTGCCGTCATTGGCAATGACGAACAGACCGGTTCCAGGGATGACTCCCGGTCCGGGATAGGCGTTGTTGCCGGTGAAGGTTGCGCCGTCGACGGTCAGCGTCATCGTCGGCGCGCCGGCGACACCGGCGCCGTCCGCCTCGAAGATGAAGTCGCTGCCGGCATTGTTTGAGGCGCCGTTGTTCGAGAACGTGCCGCCGCTCACCACCAGGTTCGCCAACGTGCCGCCGGAATTGATGACCTGCACGTTATGGGTGAATGAGTTGGAGACCGTGAGGTTGGTGAACGTGGCGACGTGCGAGGCGTTGCCGGTAAGTTCGTTGAACAGGATTCCGGACTCGGTGTTGGCATCGGCATTGCTGTTCAGGGTCAGACCGTTGAGCACCACACCGTTGACGCGCAGGCCCTTTATGCCGTTGCCCGCATTGTCGCTGATAATCATGTTGCTCAGGCTGACATCCTGAGTGTCGGTCAGGCTGACGCCATCGCCGGTCGAGTTCTGGATCGTGCCGCCGCTGCCCCCCGTCGCGCCGGTGCCGGTCACCACCAGATTGCCGCTGGTGCCGGTGTTGTTGAGCACGATGCCGTTGGCTGCACCATTGGACGCAATGCTCCTGAACGTCACGTCGCCGGCGCCGATCGTCGTGTTGGCGACATTAAGGGCCGTGCCCGTGCCGGACACGATGGTGTTGCCGGTGCCCTGCACCGTCATCGTGCCGCCGGTGGTGGCTGCCGGACCGGGGCCGGTGGCGCTGAAACCGGCGCCGCTGGTCGTGGCGATGACCAGCCCGCCATTGGTGAAGTTGATCGTCGCGCCGGCATTGTCGCTCAGGCTGACGCCAGCCGCCGTGGTCGAGGTGATCGATTTCGACGCGCCGGAGAAGGTGATGATGCCGGCGACATTGTCGTCCAGCAGGATGCCGATCTGGCCCGCCGCATTATGCGTGATGTTGCCCGACAGGGTGATGTTGCCGGCGGTCAGGGCGCGATCCTGGATGTTGACCGCCTGGCCGGTGCTGCCGCTGGTGATCGCGCCGGCATAGGTGAACGCCGCCGTGCCGCCGCTGTTGGCGGTGCCTAGGCCATCGCCGATACGGATCACGGCGCTTGTTCCGCCCACCAGCGCGCCGGTGCCGAGGTCGATCGCTCCCGAACCGGTGACGGAATCGAGGATGACGGCGCTGGTGCCGCCGGCGCCTTTGTTTGTGGAAGCGAAGGTCACGCCGCCCGCCGCGATAGCAACGCTGTCAAGGTTGACCGCGACGCCGCTGCCGGTCGAAATCGTGTTGCCCGAGCCGATAACGGTCACGGTGCCAGTACCGTTGCTCGTGGCGTTGAAGCCGGTGCCGGAGGTGGTGGTGATGGCTAGGCCGCCGCCGGTGAAGTTGACCGCGGTGTTGGTGTTCGCCGTCAGGTCGACGGCATTGTTGGCTCCGGTGGTCAGTATCTTGCTGGCGCCGGAGAAGTTGATCGTGCCGCCGGTGTTGGCGTTGACGAGGATGCCGTTGGCCACGCCGCCGGTGGCGCTGAGAGTGCCCGACAATGTCGTGGTGCCGGCGGTGCGGGTGGAGATACTGACGACGTTTCCGGCCGTGGTCTTGCTGACCGAGCCGGCATAGCTGACATTGGCCGAGCCGCCGGTGACCAGGAAGGCCGCGCCGGTCGCGCCGCCGAGCGCACCGGAGCCGAGGCTGACAGTGCCGGCGCCGGTGACATTGGTCAGCGACACGTTGTTGGTGCCGCCGGTCGAATTGGTCGAGGTGAAATTGATGCCGGTGGTGGTGGCGATGCCGTTGAGGTTGACCGCCTGCGCGGAAGTGGAGCTCACCGTGCCGGTCGTCACATTGACCGTGCCGCCATTGATGGCGCTGAATCCGGTGGTGCCGTTGGTGACGATGTCGAGGTTTGCGAAGCTGACGGTCGAGGCCGTGGCGCCGTTGTTGATTGCGACTGCGGTGCCGGTCATCGGCGTCGTGGTGCCGAGATCGACCGTACCGGTGAAGCTCACCGTATTGGCCGCCGTCGCGCCGGAAATGCTGATGCCGCTCGCAGCGCCGTTGGCGATCACCGAGCCGGCGAAGGTGAAGCTGCCGCCAGCGCGGGTCGAGATCGTGGCCGCCGCGCCCGACGTGCTGATGATGGAGCTGGCGCCGTCGAAGCTGATCACCGCGTTGCCGCCGGTCACCGAAAGGCCGCTGCCGCCCGATATATCGACATTGATACCGGCAATCGTGCCGCCAGCGCCCGACGCGCCGCCGAAGGCGATGCCGGTGCCGGTCGCTGCGGTGGTGATGTTGACGTTGGTCAGCGTCGTCGTGCCGACGGTGTTGTCGAGCCTGAAGGCAATGCCGGTGGCGCCGGTGCTGGTGACGTTGGTGATGGTGGTGTTGGACGCGTTCAGCCACACATCGCTGGCGTTGCCGGAGAAAGTAACGTTGTTGATCGTCGTGCTGTTCGACGGCGTAATCTCGATACCCTGCGTGGCGAAATTGCTGATGGTCATGTTGCTGATGACGGTATTCGCAGCACCCGCGCCATTGTCCTTGACGCCACGCGCGGCACCCGCCGGGCTGCCATTCAGGATGAAGCCGTCGATGATGTTGCCGCTGGCGCCGAGCGTGATGACATTGTTGCCGGCGCTCGTCGTCAGCGTCGCGGCGCCATTGGGCGTCTGGTCGATGATCGAGATGCTGTTGCTGGCGAGCTGGATGGTGGAGGGCACCGTCAGCGCCAGATTGATGTTGCCGTTGCCGAAGCCGCGCACCTGCTCGACGGTGGCGAGAGCCAGCGTGTCGTTGCCATTGCTGCCTGCCGCGGTGATGGTGCCGCCATCGTTGACGAGAACCAGGATGTCCGTCGCCACGGCTGCTGCTTCGGCGGTGGCCAGCGTCGCGAGATTGTTCTGGTCGCGACCGCTGCCGTCACCGGTCGCGGACGCGCCGACGAAATAGACCTTGCCGACTCCGAAGCCCAGGCCAGGAGCCGACTGGAAGTTCACATCCTGGAAATTGTAGGTGCCGGCAACCGGCGCACTGGATGCGTCGATGCCTACATTGGCGCCGATGGTCGAGAGCTGGTCGGTCGCCGATTCGCCGTCGCCATAGGTGAAAGCGAGGTTGGTGGCGCTGTTGAGGAACACGCCGGTGTTGACGCCGGCAATGCTGGAGCTGGCGCCGCCGACAACGGCATCGCCGAGGCGTACCGTCTGGCCGCCAGTGGCGCCACGCAGGTCGACGGCGATGGTGCTGCCGGCGGCGGCCGCGTTGGTCACGTCGAAATCATTGGCGTTGATCGCCGCGTTGATCGCCGCACCATTGAGGTCGAAGGCGATGCCTGTCGTGCTGTTCAGGCCGATGTCGAGATCGTTGAAGGACAGCGCCGCGCCAAGCGTGCCGGAAACATCGACACCACGCGTGGTCATGCCTTGCAGGTTGACCGTGCCGAGAATGATGGCGCCGCCGCCGGACGAGGCGATATTGTTCAGCGAGATGCCGGTTGCGGCGGCAGTGGCCGAAACACTGTCGAAATTCATGCCCGCAGCGCCAATCGTAACGCCATTGAGGTTCAACGCGGTGCCGCCGGCCGTCGTGGTGATGCTGTTGTCGCTGAGGGGCGCGCCGACGCTGACCGTGCCACCGCCGCTGGCGTTGAAGCCCGTGCCGGAGGTGGTGGTAATCACCAGGCCACCCGTATCGAAGTTGATCGTCGCGCCGGTGTTGGTCGTCAAGTCGACCGCCGTATTGGCGCCAGTGGTCAGCGTCTTCGTGCCACCGCTGAGAGTGATGGTCCCGCCGGAGTTGCCGTGGACATAAATACCATTGTCGAAGCCGCCGGTGGCGCTGAGCGCGCCGGACAGTGTGACCGTGCCGCCGGTGACGCCGGAGATGTCGACGATCTTGCCGGCGGTGGTCTTGGTGACCGTGCCGCCATAGCTGACGGTCGCAGCACTGCCATTGAGCAGGAATGCGACGCCCGAAGCGCCGCTCAATGCGCCGGATCCGAGGCTGACTGTTCCGGTGACATTGGCCAGGCCAACATTGTTGGTGCCGCCGCCCGACGAAGTCGAGTCGAGCGCAATGCTGGCGGCGACGTTGATGAGGTTGATCGCCTGGCCGCTGGTCGAATTTACCGTCTGGGCTGCAGCGGAAGCGGTGATGCCCATAACGCCACCGGTCCCGACAATGCCGGTGCCGCTGGTGGTATCGATGGTCAGGCCGTTGAGGAAGTTCACCGTGCCGGCGCTTTGCGAGAAGCCGACGCCGCTGCTCGTGTCGATGTTGGCGAGGCCGGCGATGTTGAGGTTGCCGCTGACCCAGTTTATGCCGCCGCCGGTCGTCGCGACGTTGTTCACCGTCACCGTGTTGAAGTTGAAAGTGCCGGGATTGGTGTTGATCGCACTGATGCCGAAGCCTGTGGTGCCTGTGATGGTGGTGGCGCCGCTGACCGTGACGGTGGCGTCAACGCCATTGAAGGCGATGCCGTTGACGCCACCGTAGACGGTGATGCTGTCGAACTGGATATCGCCGGATACACCGGACAGCGTCAGGCCATAACCGCCGACGCCATTGCTGCTTGTGCCGGCGACGAAGGCGCCGCCGTCGACCTGGTCGATGCCGACGGTCGCTGGAACGGCATCGAAGGTGACACCGCTCACCCCAAAGCCGCCGGTTTCGCCATTGTTGCCCAGAAGCGTGATGTCGGAGAAGGCGCTGACCTTCATCAGCCCGGCGCCGACCGTGCCGTCAACGTTGGCAATGTCGCCGCCGGTTGCCGACAGGATCAGGTTCGACAGTGCGATCTGGCTGGCAGCGGCGCCGTCGGTAAGCGACAGGGCGCCACCGGTGCCGCCGGCGATCGTGGCGCGGCGCAGGATAAGATCGGTGATGTTGGTGCCGGAGATGCCAAGGCCCGCACCGGTGTTCTGCACGATGACGTTTTCGATGCCGGCCTTGCCGGAGAAATCGATAGTGTTGCCGCTCGCGGTCGTCAGCGTCGCCAGCACGCTGTCGACATTGGACCCTGCCGTGATGACGGTCGAGGCATTGATGCCGCTGAAGCTGAAATTGCCGCCGAGGCCGCCGCCGACGGCGCCCAGCGGCGCGGTATCGATGGAATCGCCGGCCTTGAGACCGATCAGGATCTGGCCATCGGCAAGGTTGAGCGTGTTGTTGCCGCCGCCATTCTGCTGACCCTGCATCATGTCGATGAGGTTGCTGGTGCCGTTCTGCGACGTGTCGACAAGGATGACAACCGAGGCGCCCGACGCTTCCGCGCCGGCAATCGAGCCCGGATTGGCGGCGGTGCCGTCGCCGTCGCCGTCCTGGTCGACATAATAGGTGGTCGGTCCCTGGGCCTCGGAGAGGTCGCCGATAAAGCCGCCATTGGCGCCGTCGACATCCTGGAAATTATACGTGCCGCCGACCGGGAAAACGCCGGTGGAATTGAGGATGTCGACTGCCTTGACCGTCGACAGCTTGTCGACCGCGCTTTCGCCGTCGCCATAGATCAAGTTGATCGCCGTCGTCGGGGTGAACTGGAAGCCGATGCCGGGTCCGGCGCCGGCGCCGCCGATGGTGGAGGATGCGCCGGCCGTGTTCGGATCGCCGAGCTGGATGGTGCCGGTGCCGGTGGTGTTGGACAGGTTGACGGCGGTGGTGCCGGTCGAGGAAGCACTGGTGAGCGTGAAACCGCCAGTCGTGAAGATGCTGTTGACGACGGCATCGGCGAAGGTGATGCCGGTCGAATTGTCGCCGGGCATGGCGATGGTCAGGCTGGCGAAGTTTACCGTCGAGCCGAGCGTGCCGGAAATGTCGACGCCGGTCGAGGTGATGCCTTGCAGGTTCACCGTGCCGAGATTGAGCGTGCCGCCGCTGACATTGTTGAGCGAAACGCCAGTCGCCGCTCCATTGACCGAGATGGAGCTGAAATTGATGCCGCCGGCGCCGACCGTCGCGTTGTCGAGGTTGAGCGCGGTGCCTGTCGTCGTGGTTATCGAGTTGCCCGTGCCGCTGACGCTGACCGTGCCGGCGCCGAAAGTGCTGGCGGTGAAGCCGGCGCCGCTCGAGGTGGTGATGACCAGGCCGCCATTGGTGAAGTTGAGCGTGCCCATGCCCTGGGTCGGGCTGATGCTGGGCAACTTGACGATCGCGTCGTTGGTGCCGCTGCTGGTGTTGAAGATCTTCGACGCACCGGAGAAGGTGGCCGTCCCGTTAGACGATCCGTCAAACCGCACGCCGATGCCCGTGCCGGTATGATCGATCGTGCTTGAAATATTGTAGATGCCGTTGGCGTTGCCGGTGAAGACGAAGGCCGCCGTACCAATGCCAGTTGCTGCCGTAGTCGAAACGACCGAACCGCTCATGTTGAGCTCGCTCCAGTCGGCCACGGCCTGCACGACCATGCCGGTGTCGACCTTGATCGAGCCGTTGTAGTTCAGCGTGGCGTGAATGAGGTCGTTACCGCCGCTGACGGCGATAGCCGCACCGGTGGTGCTTGTCGTCGCGCCGATGCTGGCGACGCGGCCATTGCCGCCAACGTTGATGATTCCTGCCTGCAGGCCGTTCGTGACAATGCCGGCTTCCCCACCGTCGATGGTCAGGGTGGAGCCGGCGACGTTGGCGATGTTTATGGTGCCCACTTGCGGGCCGCCGATATCGAACCCTCGGTAGCTGACGTCGAGATCGGTCGTGCCGGTGAAATTCACCGCACCGGTGCCGAGCAGGGCGTTCAGCGAGGCGCCCATGTAGCCGGTATCTTTCAGGCCGCCAATGTTGACGTCGCCCGCCAGATTGGACCCTGTCAGCAAGACGCCGGCAGCGTCCGATGTCGATACGGCCGAGACGCTGTCGAAGGTGACGCCGGCGGCGCCGACGTCGGCGAAGACAATGAACAGACCATTGCCGCCGGAGGCGATCTTGTTGCCGGTGCCGGAGACGCTGACCGTGCCGCCGAAGGCGGCGCCGAAGCCTTCTCCGGTCGTTGTCGTTATATCCAGGCCGCCATTGGTGAAGTTGATCGTGCCGTCCGTGTTGTCATACGGGACGATGGCGGAGAGGGGCCCCGTGTAGCCGATCTGTACAGCTGTCGTCGCGCCAGAGCTTATCTTCTTGCTGCTTCCCGAGAAGGTGACGGTCGCCGCCGTGCCGTTGGCGATGCCACCGATGAAGATCTGGCCGCCATCGGCTGCGTTGCCGTCGGTCAGATTGCCCGACACCGTCACCGAGCCGCCGGTCAGTTCCTGGATCGAGACGGCGGCACCGGTGCCGTTGCTGGCGACGGTGCCGGCATAGGAGATGATTGCATTGCCGCCGCTCTGATCGGCCGCCGAGCCGACATTGAAGGCTGTACCCGAACCGGTGTTGGTCAGCGTGCCGGTGCCGAGCGCGACCGTACCGGTCAGATGCTGCAGGTCGACACCGCTGCCGGAACTGAAGCTGGCGCTTGTCGAGGCGAAATTGATGTTGGCCGCAATGCCGTCGAGCGCCACCGCTCCCGCATTGGTGGCATTGATCGTTCCGGTCGTGACGTTGACCGAGCCGCCTCCGGTTGCAGTGAACGCCGTTGCGGCGTCCGTGGTGATGTCGACATCGGCGAAGGTGATTGTGGCGCCGGTGTTGTTGGTCAGCGATACGCCGCTGCCGCCGATCGTCGCCTTGTCCGTGAAGTTGACCAAGCCGCCGGTGCGGTTGGCGATTGCGATGCCGCCACCGGTCAGCGTGCCGGGCGTCGCGCTGCTGGGCAAGTTGCCGCGGGTGACCGTAATGTTGCCGTTGCCGCCGTCGACATCGAGCAGCGTGCCGGCAACGTTGATATTGTTGTTGATAATCGACAGGTTGCCGGTGAGGCCGTCGACGTTGAACGCCGTCTGGCCGGCAGCGACATTGCTGACGGTGACGCCTTCGACAACGGTGCCGCCGGAATTGTTGAAGCCACCCACGCTCTGGTCGATGACGAACACCGAGCCGCTGCCGCCGCTGTAGTCGAAGGCGGTGTTGCGCACCTGATTGCTGCCGAGCAGATGAAGGGTGTCGCCCGTGCTCTTGACCACGCCCTCATCGCCGGTGACATTGCCGCCGGTGGCGCCGAGATTGCCCTGCACATTGACCGGCTGGAACGTACCGGAGGTGAGGATGGAATTGCCGTTGCCGAAACCGGTGATCGACTGTCCCGAATCGAGCGTGAACGGCGTCGCGCTGAGATCGACGGTGCCGACAAAGGCGTAGGTCTGCGTGCCGACCATGGCATCGGCCTGCGCGGCCGTCACGGTGGTGACATCGGCGCTCAGCCCGTTCGTGCCCGCGTGAACAGTGCCGCCTGTCTGCGAGATCATGACGACCCCGCCGACAGTTACCGCCAGTTGGGCATCGCCGGTGAAGAAGACATCGTCGAAGTCGTAGTTGCCGAGCGCCGGATCCAGCCCGATCGTATTGACAGTGTAGCCGCCGGTTGCGGCGGTGATGAAGGATTCCAGCCCATCGGCGGAATTGCCGTCGCCGAAGGTGAAGTTGGCGTTGGCCGACGTGGCCGTGGTGCCGCCTGACGACAATTCGACACCGACGCCGACATTGTCGATCTTGGAGCCCTGCAGGAAGGTGATCGTCTTGTTGCCGGTCGTCGACGACAGGTCGATGCCGCGCGAGGTCAGGTCGTCGGTGCCGGTAATACTGGTCAGCCCGAAATCGGCTGTCGTCGACGAGCCGCTGAAGTCAATGCCCGTCTGGTTCAGCCCTTCGCCGAGCAACACCGTCGTCGTACCGAAACTGACGTCGTTGTTTGTGCCGCTGAAGTTGATGCCCGCGCTGCCATCGGCAGAACCGATGACAACGATGGTGGGGCCAGAGAATGTGACTGACCCGGTATTCCCCCCAATATCGACGCCGTTGAGGCCCGCCTGGCTGATTTCCGCATAGCCGAAGCTGACTGCCCCGGTATTGCCGCTTAGCGCAATGCCATTGCCGAGCACCTGGCCGATGAAAACGTCGCCGCTGAAGCCAACCGTTGCCGTGCTGCCGCTGATCGAGATGCCGTCGCCGGTTGTGCTGCCGATCGTCGTCGGGCCGGTAACGCTGACGCTGCCGCTGACGCCCGAAAGGCTGACGCCGGTTGTGCCGCCGACGTGGCCGATGTTGGAGAGCGTGACACCGAGCCCGATATTCGACGCCGTAAAGGCGGATGTGGTGTTGTTGTTGACGGTACCGCCGTCGATCGAAAGCGAGCCGGTGCCAGTTGACGTGGCCTGGACGCCGCTGCCGCCATTGCTGGTCGCGTTGAGCGTCTGGAAGCTGGTGATGGCATTGCTGTTGATCAGCAAGCCGTCGCCGGCATTATCCGACACCGTCGTCGTGCCGGTGAAATTGTCGGTGCCGTCGCCCTGGATCGACAGCCCAGCGCCGCCATTACCGGTCGAGCTCAGATTGCTGCCGGAAACGTCGTTGGCGCCATCGAACAGCACGCCATTGAGGGCGGTCCCCGACACGTTCATGCCGGTCAGCACGACGCCGGTAATGCCGCTGCCATGGATGCCGTTGGCGGTGCCGCCGGAGATGTTGAAGTCCTGGAGCGAGGTATTGTTGGCCAGCGTGACGACGTCGCCGCTGCCCGAAGCGGTCAGCGTTGCGGCGCCGGCCGCATCCGAGATGGTGCTGCCGTGATCGACGTTGTCGCCGGTCACATTGATCGGCAGGCCGCCGAGCGAGAAGGTGCGGCCGTTGCCGAAAGAGGCCAGGGTCTGCCCCGCTTCGAGCGTAAAGCCGTCGGTGTCGTCGATGACACCGCGATTGACCAGCACGAAAATCGCGGTGCCGTCGGTATTGTTGTCGGCGTCGGTGATCGAAGCCAGGTCCGAAAGCGAGGTACCGTCGCCTGTGCCGCCTGCTGCGACAAAGATCAGCTGCGTCTGGTCGAACAGTTGCGGCCCGTTGAACGTCGTCGTGCCGAATGCGTATTGGCCCGAACCGGAATTGAGGCCGCGTGCGTCGAGCGAGGCGAGGTTGCCGCCGATCGAGCCGCCACCGAAGGTGAATTGGGCGTTGGCGGTGTCGGCCGGCGAGCCGGCAATGCCGAGCCGCACGCCGGTGCCGACATTGGCGATGGTGCCGCCATTGGTGATGATGATCGTGCCGCCGTTGGTCTGGACAAGGTCGATGCCGATGGACGTCGTGCCGCCGGTGCCGTTTATGTTCAGCGACTGCGCCGTGAAATTGGTCAGGCTGCCGGAGAAGTCGAGGCCGATGCTGGAGCCGAGCCCCGAGATGATGATGTTGCCGGCGATGACGGACGCATTGACGCCGGTAAACACCATGCCGTCGGTGCCGGGATCGGTGATGTTGATGTCGCCGAAGCGGATCGCGGCCGGCGAATCCGTGATCGCGATGCCCGGTCCGGTCGTGTTCGAGATCGTCGTCGCGCCGTTGACGGTGAAGCTGCCCGAAAGATTCTCGAGCACGACGCCCGATGCGCCGCCGGTCTGGGTGATCGAATCCAGCACGATATGGGCGGTGATCGGATCGATGAAGACACCGACGCCGTCGTCGCCGAGCGCCTTGTTGGCCGACACCTGGCCGCCGCTGATGGTGATCGAGCCGGCGACCCCGGTGCCCTTCACGGTAATGCCGGCATCGTTGTTGTCGAGCGAGTTGAGGGTGGCGAAAGTGTAGGTGCCGTGGCCGGTTATATCCAGGCCGTCGTCGCCATTGCCCTGCAGCAGCGTCGTGCCGGTGAAGTTATAGGTGCCGTCGCCTTCGATGTGCAGTCCGTCGAGGCCGTTGCCGGTCGCGGTGAAGTTCGAGCCATTGACGCCGGTCGATGTACCGGTGAAGTCGGCGCCGTGGCCGCCGGTGCCGGTGACCGTGACGTTGGTCAACGTGGCGCCGGTGATGTTGTTGCCGAAGATGCCGTCCTTGCCGCCTGTGATGATGATGCCGCTCAGCGTGTTGCCGTTGGCGAGCGTCAGGACGTTGTTGGCGGGGTTGGTGCCCTGGAGGGTGCCGTTGGATCCGCCGAAATTGTAGGTGCCGATGCTGCCGTCGACGAGCCGCGCCTGGACGCCCCCGCCACCGCCGATGACGGTCTGGCCGTTGGCGAGCGTCACACCGGCTGTCGTAATGTTGCCCTTGCCGCCCAGCGCGACGACGACGCCGTTAGCGCCGGCGCCGGCGACTGCATTGTCGAGCGTGGTCGGGTCGCCGATCGTGCCGAGGCCGAGCGCGTCGTTGTCACCATCGGCAAAGAAGAACTGGCCGAATGCCGTGTTGGTGGCGGCATTGATCGCCACCCGCGTCGACGTGCCGGTAACTTTGTCCTGGCTCTCGATGCGAACGCCGATGTCGCCGCGTACGCGCTCGTTGACGCGTTTGCGCAGGCCGGGGCTGACCGGATAGACCGGCTCGGCGCCGTCATCGGCCGAAGACGAGCCCTTGTCGAAAGCGTTGAGCGGCACCGTCAGCCGGATGCTGCCGGCGAACTGGGTGTCATCGCGGTTGTCGTTGCGCACCTCGCCGGTGAAGGTCAGCGACGTGCCTTTGCCGATGACGTCGCCGATCGAATATTCCAGGCCGGCCTTGGCGCCGGTGATGCTGCCGTCGTCGCCGTCGGGATCGCCGAAATGGTAGGCGCCGACATCGAAACGCAGTGAATGGTTCTCGGGCAGGTTGAGCGGCACCTGAACGCCGACCTCGCCCTCGATGCCCCAGGCCGCGTAATCGCGGTGGGCGATGGCCGATATCTGCTCGATCAGCTGATGACCGACCAGCGACAGGCTCGACTCTTGCCCGGCCGTGCTGCGGTCGCCGCTGATCGGCAGATAGACGTTTACGTGCGCATCGTATTTTGAGGTGATGGCCTCGAGGCCGAGCGTCGAGGCGACGAACTGGTGACTGTCGTGGTTCTGGATGTTGAGATAGGCGTAGCCGCCGATCATCAGATCCGGATTCACGATGCGGCGAACGCCGAGGCCGACGTCCTGGCCGAAGCCGTCGTCGAAATCGTATTTCGAGCGCACATCGAGAAAGAGAACGGATTCGAGGTTCTGCTTCAGCGGCAGGAAACCCTCGATCGCCGTGTTGCCGCCATTGTTGTTGGCGCCGATGATGGCGCGGACCTGCGGCTGCCACAGTCCGGTGTCGCCGGCATGGGCGGCTATGCCGGAAAGGGCAAGTGCCAGAGTGGACAACGCAGTCGTCTTCCAGAGATGCCTGGAAAAACCTGACCGGCGATACTTGCTATTCGCCCGGAAGCTTCTTCCGTGCGTCGCCATGTCATTGATCTGCCGAGTTTTCTCGGTCGTCTCCATCCCTTGCGAACCCCGACGAGTACACGCTCCGTCGCTAATACTATCCGAATCCCAGTGTATAGCGAGCATGATTGTTTGCTTTACACGTACAAGATTTCAAAGTTGTTTATTGTGACAATTCAGCAACAGTAATTTAGCCCGAGCTCATGTACCGTATTGGCTTCCCCGCCAGGCTCGGCTGTTGTATCAACGGGCTCGGCGAAACCCTGACACGACGAGGATCGGGTGGCTTCATTGCTGAGAACCGTTTGTGGCCGGGCCGCCTGGGTCGGCGCGCTATGGCTGGTCGTGACGGCAGGGTCGGCGCTTGCCGAAGAGCCGAAGTCAACCACATCTGCCGAGACCAAGCCTGCAGAAGGCAATCCGTGGGCGCTAAACTGCGCCAGCGGATCGGCCGGCATCGAGCTTCAATGCCAGGTCTCCCAAAACCTTACCGAGGCCAAGACGGGGCAGCGCGTTCTTACCGTTACGGTTCGCCGCGACAACGGCAATGGCAACCTCGCCATGCTGCTGGCCTTGCCGCACGGGCTGTTCCTGCCTTCCGGCGCCTCGTACCAGATCGACCAGGGGCAGAAGACGACCATTGCCATCCAGACCAGCGACCAGAACGGCGCCTATGCCGCGACCCCTTTGTCGGCGGACCTCGTCAAGGCGATGAAATCGGGAACCAACCTGAACATCGGCATGGAGTCGGTGACGCGCAAGCCGGTGACCATTCCGGTCTCGCTTGCCGGATTCACTGCCGCGATCGACAAGCTTCAAGCGTTGAAATAGCCGGCCTATCTCGGCAGATGCGTAAGCATCAGCTTACGTTTTGGACTGGCCGGACTCACACGTGCTTGCGGCCGCCTGTCTCGCGGAACCAGCTGTCGGGGTAAGGATACCACCAGTCCTGGATCGCCGGTCTGTGGTCGATGATGACCATCTTGGAGCGTCGGAAGGCGTCGAGTCCCTGGCGTCCCAGCTCGCGGCCAAGGCCTGATGCCTTCCAGCCGCCGAAGGGCAAGGCGTCATTGTCGATCAGCGGGTTGTTGACCCAGACCATGCCGGCCTCGAGCCGCTCGGCCGCCTCATGCGCCTCGGCGAGGTCGGTGGTGAACACCGAGGCGCCGAGGCCGAACGGGCTGTCATTGGCAAGCCGGATCGCCTCGTCGAAATCCTTGACGCGGCAGATCGCGGCGACCGGTCCGAAACACTCTTCGCGCACGATCGCCATATCGGGGGTGACGCCGGTCAGGATCGTTGGCTCGTAGAACCAGCCAGTGTTGTGCGCCGGCGGAATGCGCCCGCCGGCAACGGCTATAGCGCCGTTGCTGATAGCATCATCGACCAGCCGCATCACTTTCGCCCGGGCGGCTTCGCTGACCAGCGGGCCGATCTCGGTCTTGTCCATGCCATTGCCGATGCGCAGCGCCCGCGTCTTCTCGGCGAACAGCTCGACGAAGCGATCGTGAACCGAGTCGACGACAAAGAAGCGTTCGGCCGAGGTGCAGACCTGGCCGGTCAGGTGGAAGGCGGCGGTGACGCTGCCGGCAGCCGCCACGTCGAGCGGCGCGTGCTCGCTGATGATCAGCGGATCGCTGCCGCCGGCTTCGATGACGCAAGGCTTCATGCGCTCGGCGCAGGCGACTGCCACGGCTTTGCCGGCGGCGACCGAGCCGGTGAAGGCGACAGCGTGGATGCGTTCGGAGGCGATCAGCGCCTGCGCGGTGGCGGCCGTGCCAGGCAGGCAGGCGACCAGCCCTTCCGGCAGTGAACGGAACACCGTCATGTAGTCCAGCGTCGACAGCGTCGTCGCTTCGGCCGGCTTGATGACGCAGCCGTTGCCGGCGGCAAGCGAGGCCGCGACGGTCCAGCACATCAGCAGGATCGGGAAGTTGTAAGGCATGATGTGCACGGAGACGCCATACGGCTCGTAGCGCGCATACTGGAACGACCCGGCCTGCGTCGTACCGGCGATCTTGCCGGCGTCGTCGCGCGCCATCTCGGCATAGTAGCGGAAGATCGGCGCGCAATTGGCGATCTCGCCGATCGCTTCGGGATAGGGCTTGCCCATCTCGCGCACCATCAGCTCGGCGCAGCGCGTGAAGTCCGCCGCCTCGATGGCGTTGGCGACCGCATGCAGATGCTTTGCCCGGCTCTTGGCATCGAGCTGCTTCCAGGCGGCTTGTGCCGTGGTTGCGGCACACAGCACCGCATCGACCTCACCGTCCGTTGCGGCGGAGATCGAGCCGACGGTCTCCAGCGTCGCCGGATCGATCACCGGTTTTGCCGTGCCGGTCATCGGCCGGTAGTCCGGATTGACGAAGAAAGCCGGCCGTTCAGCGGAGAATTGCATGGTCGTCCTTTCAGGTCCGCTCAGCGGATCATGTAGACCTTCTTGATGGTCTCATGGACGGTGCAGACGCCTTTCCAATTCTGAGGAAAGAACGCCGCCGTGTCCGGCTCGATCTGGATGACCTCGCCCGATTCGTGCACATAGGTGCAGCGGCCCTCGAGGAAGTGGCAGAACTCGTCGCGGGTGACATGGCAGTGCCATTTGCCGGGGGTGCAGACCCACAGGCCGCATTCCGAACGGCCCTCCGGCCCCTTGTAGAGCAGCTTGCCCGAGGTGTGGGACACGCCCTCGATCATGGTCGGGATGACGCCCCAGTCGACGAGGTCGGTGATGGCAAGCGGGGATTGCATGATGGGCGTGGTCATGGCGATTTCCTTTAAAAAAGTGCTCAGCGGCACATGAAGGCCTTGGTCAGTGTTTGCGTGATGGTGGAGGTGCCGGCCCAGCCGGCGGGGAAGAACACCAGCATGCCGGCCTCGACCGGGATCTCTTCGCCATTCTCGCGGACATAGGTCCCGCGGCCCGACAGGAAATGGCAGAACTCGTCGGCGGCAAAGGTAACCTTGCGGCTGCCTGGCGTGCACGACCACAGGCCGCATTCGCTTGAGCCGTCCGGGTTCTGCGAGAGGATCCTGCCCGAGGCGCGCGGCGAGCCGGCAAGCGTGTTGCTGCCCCCGCCCCAGTCCTCCAGTTTCACGGTCGAGGCCTTTGGCCAGTGCGGTGTCGGCATATTGGGAAGCTCCGTTGCTGTTCAAGCCAGCATGTAGACGTTGCGCATGGTCTCATGCACGGTGCATTCGCCTGTCCAGCCGGCAGGGAACATGACCACGGTCCCGGCTGCGACTTCTACCACCTCCCCGGCATCCGACCGGTACGTCGCGCGGCCGGCGACGAAATGGCACAATTCGTCGCGCGGAATCGAGAGCCGCCAGCGGCCGGGCGTGCAGACCCAGATGCCGGATTCCGGCTGGTTGTTGGGTGCTTTGTGGACAAGCCTGCCGGTCGAGTGCGACGCGCCGTCCAGCGCGTCGGACTGGGCGCCCCAGTCGACGAGGTCGGTGCGGGTGGAGGCTTGGTAGAGGTGTGGGGCGGAGGAGGTCACAGCAGCGCCTCCAGCAGCCCGGCTGCCTTCTCAGGCCCGTTCTGGGCCTGCATCTGCGCCGAGGTCTTCGCCAGCCTGATCTTCATCTTGGTGTCAGTCAGGCAGGCTTCGATCCTGCTGATCAGCTGGGCGTCGCTCCAGTCGTAGCGCGGCATACCGAAGCCGTGGCCGGTTTCCTGGACGCGGGTGGCGTTGTCGTGGCCGTCCCAGACATAGGGCATGATGATGGCCGGCTTGCCGAAATAGAGGCACTCTGTGAACGAGTTGTTGCCGCCATGGTGGATGACCGCATCGACTTGCGGAATGACCGAAGGCTGCGGAAACCAGCTCTCGACGATGACGTTGCCCGGCACATCCGTGTACTGGTCCTTGTAGCCGCCGACATTGACCAGCGCGCGGTAACGGGTCTTGCCCAGTGTTGTGATGATGCGCTTCAACAAATCGACATCGCCGGCGCCGAGGCTGCCGAAGGAGACATAGAGCAGCGGCCCGTCATTGTTCTCGGCGAAGGTCGGCACGGCGTATGGCTTTTCCTGCCGCACGCAGCCTTCGAGATACTGGAATTTCGTCGTATCAAGCGGATGGCGGCGTTTGAACTTTGCCGCTTCGGGATAGAGCAGGAGATTGAGATAGGGCGAGGCCTCGAAGAACTGACCGACCGGGTATGGCGCTTCATTGTTTGCGGTGAGGAAGGCGTTGAAGTCGTCGTGGATCGGCTTGATCACCGCATTGAAATGATCGCGATAGCGCTGGTGGCCGACATGGTCGTTCTCGCCGCAACCGGAGAGATGCGGCGGGATGTCCTCATCCTCGATCTCGTTTTCCGAGCAGGAGATGACGCGCACCCAAGGCTTGCCGAACTGTTTGATGGCCGGAAACAGGATCACATTGTCGACGCAAATGACATCAGGCTTGATGGCGGCCAGGACTCGCGTCAAATCCTTCTGCGCCCATTTGGCGCTGTCGACGATCGCGGTCCAGCAATCCTTCACGTAATTGTCGACCTGATCGTAGGGCGATTTGCGGAAGTTCGGGATGTGGCCGTTGATGAAGTCTTCCCAGAATTTCGCCATCTGCTCGGGCGGCATCGGCTCCGACAGGTTCACCGGATGCGCTTCGAAGCCGTAACCCTTGTAGACATCGACAAAGCCGGGGTCGGACAGGAACACTGCCTTATGGCCGCGCGCCTCGACCGCTTGCGCGATGCCGACCGAATTGAGCGCCGGGCCGTAGGCCGCTTCGGGAAAAAACGCGATCGTCTTCTGCGCCATCAAGCTCTCCTATTCCTGAAAAATTCTGACATCGGCGGCGTCCCAGCCGAGTTCGACCTGATCGCCCGACGAGACCGGCCGGCGGTCGGCGGCATCGGCGGTGACGCGCACCAGAAATGGTTTTGGCGACAGAGGCGTGCGGATATGCAACTGCAGGTCCAGCCCGTGATAGGCCAGCGCCTCGACCATGCCGGCGGTGCGGTTGGCGGTCTCGGGTGACGGGAACAGCCGGATGCGTTCGGGTCGCACCGAGGCCACGGCGGAAGCGCCGGGTGAAAGCGCGGCGGGAACCTTGCCGGCAATGCGCGCGCCGTTCGCGGCGATCACGCCATCCGCAGACACCTTGCCCGGTACGAAATTCATCACGCCGATGAAGTCGGCGACGAAACGGTCGGCGGGATGCTCGTAGATCGCATGCGGCGCGTCGCATTGCAGCAACTGGCCGTCCTTGAGCACCGCCATGCGGTCGGCCATGACGAGTGACTCTTCCTGGTCGTGGGTGACGATGACGAAGGTGATGCCGACTTCGTGCTGCAGGCGCTTCAGCTCCAACTGCATGGCGCCGCGCAGTTTCTTGTCGAGCGCCCCGAGCGGTTCGTCGAGCAGCAGCAACCGAGGCCGTTTGACCAGCGCGCGGGCGAGCGCGACGCGCTGCTTCTGGCCACCCGACAATTGCTCAGGCTTACGGTCGGCGAAGGGGAGAAGCTCGGTGGTGGCCAGAATGGCCTCGACGCGGGAACGGATTTCAGCTTTCGGCAAGCGCTCCATCTCCAACCCGTAGGAGACATTGGCGCGCACGCTCATATGCGGGAACAGCGCGTAGGACTGGAACATCAGATTGACCGGCCGCTTGTTGGGCGGGGTCCGGGCGATGTCCTTGCCATCGAGCAGTATGCGGCCGTCGGTTGGCGTCTCGAAGCCGGCCAGCATGCGCAGCAGCGTGGTCTTGCCGCAGCCGGAGGGTCCAAGCAGCGCGAAGAACTCGTTTTCGCGGATGTCGAGCGAGATGCCGTCGACGGCGGTGACCCGGCCGAACTTCTTCGAAACGTTATCAATGGCCAGCAGCGTGCGCGGTTCGCTCATTGGCCGATGATCCCACGGTTGAGCCGCTGCGACAGGGTCAGCGCGGTGATGGATACCGCCATGACGATGGTCGCCAGCGCGTTGATCTCCGGCGTGATGCCGAAGCGGATCATGGCGTAGATCTGCATCGGCAGCGTCGTCGAGGCGCGGCCGGCACCGGCGGTGAAGAAGGCGATGATGAACTCGTCGACCGAGAGCGTGAAGGCAAGCAGAGCGCCGGCAATCACTGCCGGCGCGATGACCGGCAATGTCACACGCCGGAAGGTGGTCAGAGCCGAGGCGCCGAGGTCGGCGGAGGCCTCGACGATCGACCAGTCGAAACTCTTTAGCCTTGCGCGCACCACCGAGCAGACGAAGGCGAGGTTGAAGACGACATGGGCGAGGATGATGGTGTGCAGGCCCATGGTCAGGTTTAGCATGGAGAAGAACGACAGCAGAGCGATCGCCAGGACGATGTCGGGGATGATCATCGGTGCGAAGATCAGCGCCTCGAGACCCCTGCCGTATTGCCGGCGCATCTCGATGCCGATGGCCAGCAGCGTGCCGAGCAGCGTGGCGATGGCCGTGGAGACCAACGCCACGATCAGCGTGTTGAGCGCAGCGGAAAGGATTGCGGAATTGCCGGCCAGCGAGGCATACCATTTCAGCGAAAAGCCCGACCATGCCGTCGGCAATCCGCCTTCGTTGAAGGACAGCGCCACCAGCACGGCGATCGGGATGTAGAGGAAGGCGAAGACGAGGGTGAGGATCGTCCGCATGCCGAGCGTACGGGTGAAGGAATGGGTCATCGCCGGCCTCCGACAATTGGAGGGCAAGCGAACGACCAGAGTCCTTCTCCCTGTTCGCGGGTAGAAGCTACCGGCAGGCAGACGGGGGGCAGCGTTGAGCGTCGCAAAGGTTGACGCCGCCCCTCATCCGCCCCTTCGGGGCACCTTCTCCCGGTGAACGGGGAGAAGGCAAGAATTGCGCGGCGCTCAGCCATAGGCGTCACCCCTTGCCTCAGCCGCACGCCCCGCGGCGCGGTCGGCGGCGAGCGCCTGCGCCATCAGCACCAGAAGCATGATGGCGATCAGCGCCATCGCCAATGCCGCGCCAAACGGCCAGTCATTGGCGGTCAGGAACTGGTCGTAGACGAGGTTGCCGATCATCTGGAAGCGGCCGCCGCCAAGCAGCGCCGGGGTGACGAAATTGCCGATCGACAGCACAAAGACGAAGACAGCACCCGCAGCGATGCCGGGCACGGTCAGCGGCAGGATGACACGTCGGAAGGTGGTGGCAGCGGAGGCGCCGAGATCGCGTGAGGCCTCGGCCAGTTCCGGGTTGAGGCGTGACAGCGGCGCGTAGCAGGCGAGGATGACGAAGGGCAGATAGTTGTAGACGAGGCCTGCGATGACCGAGCCTTCGGTATAGAGCATCGAGGGCGGTTCGCCGGTGTAGCCGAACCAGCGCAAGAGCTGGGTGATCAGGCCTTCGCGGTTCAGCAGCACGATCCAGGCATAGGTGCGGATCAGGTAGTTGGACCAGAACGGCAGCACGGCGAAAAACAGGAACACCGGCTGCCACCGGCGCGGGGCGGCCGCGATCGCATAGGCGGCGGCATAGCCGATCACCACCGCGATCAGGGTCGCGGTGCCGGCGATACGCGCCGATTTGAGTAAGATGCCGGCATAGAGCGGGTCGAAGACCAACCCGAAATTTTCCAGCGTCAAAGTGTAGTCGATGCCGCCATAGACGCCGCGCCGGAAGAAGGCGAGCGCCAGCACCAGGGCGCATGGGATAACCATCAGCGCGGTCAGCCAGACCAGCGCCGGGGCCATCAGCAGAGAGGAACGAAGTCGGGTCTGGGACAATTTCTCGGGTACCGCTCAGGGCCGGCGGCAGAAGTGCTGCCGGCCGTGAAGTCTGCGCCGCTTACTGCGCGGCCTTGATCTCGCTGACGATCTTGGAATAGTCGCGCTGGGCTTCGCCGACGTCACGCAACTGCTCGAACTTGACGAGATCGGCCACCGGCATCGCCATGTTGGGGAATTTGGCCAGGAAGTCGGCCGGCAGGCTTTCCATCGCCGGCTTGTTCGGCACCTTGTAGTCGATGTTCTGCGCCGCCCAGGCGTGGTTCTTGGCGTCGAGCATGAAGTTGATGAACTTGAAGGCGTCGTCCTTGTGCTCGGACGCCTTCATCACCACCATCGTGTCGACCCACAGGTCCGAACCTTCTTTAGGGATGACGTATTTGATCTCCGGCTTGTCGGCGATGCCGTAATTGCACCAGCCGTCCCAGGCCTGCACCATCAGCGCCTCGCCGGAAACCAGCTTGGAATAGAAGGTGGTGTCGTCATAGGCGAGCAGGGTCTTCTTGGCGGAGATCAGGAGGTCCTTGACCTCGGCCATCTTGGCCGGGTCGGTCTCGTTGACCGAATAGCCCTTGTCGAGCTGCCCGGCGGCCAGCAGCCAGCGATCGGTCGCCAGCATGGTGGTCTTGCCCTTCATCTCGTCGGAAGGGGCGAGCAGGTCGCTCCAGCTCGTGGGCGCCGTCTTGACAAGGTCAGAGCGGTAGCAGAGGCCCGTCGTGCCCCAGGTGTAAGGCACGGAGAAAGCGTTGCCGGCATCGTGCGGCAGCTTGGTCGCTTCGGGATAGAGGTTGGCGAGGTTGGGGATCTTGGCATGGTCGATCGGCTCGGTCAGGCCAAGCTTGTTTAATACTTCGGCGAAGGGCGAGGAGACGAAGACCACGTCATAGCCCTTGCCGCCGGCGGCAATCAGCTTGCCCATGATCTCTTCATTGGTGGCGTGCACCACCACTTCGCCGGCAACGCCGGTGGCGGTCTTGAAAGCGGCCATGGCGTCGGGTGCCATGTACCCATCCCAGTTCGAAATAACGAGGTCGGCTGCGGCGGCCGGCCCCGAGAGCGTCAGGGCGAGACCGAGAGCGATTGAGGATGTATTGAGCGCACGGCGCCGCAGGCTGGTAGCGGTCATGGCAGTCTCCCATTCGGTTTGATCGTCGAAATCATTTGCCGGACCAAGGCCGGCGACGCGCGCGCCTGCCTCGATCCTGTTCCCTCGGTCTTTTCTCGCCGATTGTGCCGACAGTACTATTGCAGAAAAAAGTACGTCAATCCATAATCTGTCAACCGACGGAGGAATTTGGCCGATTGTCCCTGTTCCGGCGATCAGCCAGACCAATGCGCCACATTCGCATTCGAGAAAAGTCATGCAAGCCGTAGCCAGACGACCTCGCACCAACCATCTCGATCTGGCGCAGCGCATCCTGGATGTGGCGCGGCAGCGTGGCTTCGAGCCTGGCGCCCGCCTGCCCGAACAGCAGATCGCCTCGCTGTGCAATGTCTCGCGCACGCCCGTACGCGCCGCACTCGGCCTGCTCGCGGAACGGGGCGTGGTGCGCTGGGAGGCCGACAGCGGTTATCATCTGACGGTCGACCTCGCCGCCCAGCCCGCCATTGCCGCCGAACTACCCAGTGCGGAGGAAGACGAGCTCGCCGAAGCCATCCTGCGCGACCGCTCGGCGCGACGGTTGGACCAGACGGTGACCATCGCGGGGCTGATGCGACGCTACGACGCTGATCGCAAGACGGTACTAAAAGCACTTAACAAACTGACTGACGAGAATCTTCTGGATCGTGCGCCTGGGCAATCCTGGTTGTTTCGCCGCGCGCCGGACGATCCGGAGGCGCAAGGCGAAAGCTACGAGTTCCGCCTGGTGCTGGAGCCGGCGGCCATCCTGACGCCAGGCTTTCGGCTGGACGGGGCGCGGGCAGCAATGTTGCGGCAAGGCATGGAAGCGCTTGCAGCGCTGCCGGACGAGACATTCGACACGCGCGAGTTCCAGCGGCTGGACATGGATTTTCATGGCATTATCGCCGAGGGCTGCGCCAACCGTTTTGTGTCGGATGCATTGGCCGATCATCTCCGCCTGCGCCGGCTGCCGGGCATCTATTCCGGCGTCAACGTGTTTCGGCTGCGGCAATCGTTGCGCGAACACTCGGGCATACTCGACTATCTTGAAAGCCGGCAGTATGAGGTGGCTGCCGATCTGCTTCGCATCCACCTGCGGCTCTCCCGCAGCCAGCGACCGCAAGCAGCCAGCCGCGGAGCTCCCGCACTGTTCAGCATGATCAGCCGGCCGGATTGAAGAGGAATAATTGACGCGTAAAGCCAGCCCGACCATCGCGCTGTTTCCCGAAGCCAGTTTCGGCGCCGCGTTGAATTGCGTCGGTATCGCACAGGCATTGCGCGCACGGGGCGCTCGCCCCGTCTTCATCTGCCATGCCGGCTTCTCCGGCGTCTTTACCGACTATGGCTTCCAGGAATACCATCTGCCGACGGATGAGCCGCTGAGCGACAGCGACCGCCAGAGCTATTGGCAGGCCTTCGTGCGCCGGCACCTGCCGCATTTCCGGCTGAGCCCGATCGACCAGCTCGAGACCTATGTCGCGCCGACCTGGCAAGCGATCGTCGACACCGCCGTCAACGCCGAGGCGCCGCTGCGCCAATTGCTGGCGCGGCTGAAGCCGGACGCGGTGGTGCTCGACAACGTCATCATGTTCCCGGCGATCGCCGCCGCCGGCTGCCCGTGGGTGCGCGTCGTCTCCTGTGCCGAGACGGAACTGCCGGATGCCGAGGTGCCGCCCTATCTCTCGGGGATGGGTGCCGACGACCCGCAACGTGCGGCGTTCGAAGCGCGCTATCTCGCGGCCTCCGCACCCGCGCATGAGCGCTTCAACCGTTTTCGTGCGGATGCCGGCCTGGCGCCGTTGCCCAAGGGCCTGTTCCTCGAGACATCACCCGACCTCAATCTGCTGCTGACGCCAGCGATCGTACGGCGTGAGCGGGCCGAGCCGCTCGACCCCAAACGCTTTGTCTATCTCGAAGGCTGCGTGCGTTCGGAAGGGCCATTCGAGGTGCCGGTGTTTCCGCGCAATGGCGGCCCGCTGGTCTATGTCAGCTTCGGCAGCCTCGGCGCGATGGATGTCGGGCTGATCGAGCGCATGCTCGCCGTCTTCGACAGGCTGCCGGCGCGCTTCATCGTCAATGCCGGCGGCCTGCGCGACGCCTATCGCGCGGTGCCGGACAATGTCTATCTCGACGCCTGGTTTCCGCAGCCTTCGGTGGTGGCGAAGTCGGACCTGTTCATCCACCATGGCGGCAACAACAGCTTTTGCGAGGCGCTGCGCTTCGGCGTGCCGTCGCTGATCATGCCCTATTGCTGGGACGGTCACGACAATGCGCAACGCGCGGGAGAGACAGGTGTCGGCGACCATATCGGCCGCGACGCCTGGACCGAAGGGGGATTGGAGAGAGCCATTCTCGGCCTGCTGGCCGACGATGCGATGCGCGCCCGCCTCAGGGACAATGCTGCCAAGATGGCGCTGACCCCTGGAACGGATGTGGCCGCGCAAGCCATACTCTCTCTCATAGGTACGTGAACCAAAATGCAGGACAAAAATACCAACACCGCTCTCTTCACCGGCAACGATCCCAAGGCCTGGCTCGCCCAGCACGGCATCACGGAGGTCGAGTGCCTGGTGCCCGACATGAATGGCGTGCTGCGCGGCAAGGCGCTGCCGACGGTGAAATTCCTCAAGGCGCTGGAAGACCGCGCGCTCTATCTGCCGAGCAGCGCTTTCCTGGTCAGCATCGATGGCCGCTACTCCGGTTCGATCGACGAAGGCTTTGCCTATCAAGACCCGGATATGCGCATGGTGCCTGATATGTCGACGCTGTGCCTGGCGCCGGGCGGTGGCGCTGGCAAAGCCTATGTCTTCGCCGACGCCTTCCACATGGAAGGCAAGCCCTGGATGGCCTCGCCACGACATGTGCTGCGCGCCGTGCTCGATCTCTACCGGAAGCGCGGTTGGCGCGCGGTGGTGGCGCCGGAAGTCGAATTCTATCTGGCCGCGCCCAATCCGAATCCCGACCAGCCGCTGACGGCACCGGTTGGCGCCAATGGCCGCGCCGAGGGCTCGCAGCATCCCTATGACATGGTGGCGCTGGAAGAATTCGAGCCGGTGATAAGGCGCGTCTATGATTATGCCGCAGCCGCCGGCCTGCCGCTCGACACGCTGATCCATGAATCGGGCACCGCGCAGCTGGAGATCAATCTGCTGCACGGCGACGCGGTGCCACTCGCCGACCAGGTGCTGCTGTTCAAGCGGCTGACTCGCCAAGCGGCGCAGCAGAGCGGCATGCACGCCACCTTCATGGCCAAGCCGATCGCCGCGCAGGCCGGCAGTTCGATGCATCTGCACATGTCTGTCGTCGATGAAACGACAGGCGCCGCGCTGTTTGCCGACAGAGATGATGCAGACACCGAAATGTTCGGCCATTTCATCGGCGGCCTGCAGAGATATGTGCCCGAGATCATGCCGCTGTTCGCACCCAACGTGAACTCGTTCCGCCGCATCCGGCCGAACCACAGCGCACCGGCCAACATCGAATGGTCGCATGACAACCGCTCTTGCGGCCTGCGCGTGCCGGCAGGTGGCCGCGCCGCCCGGCGGGTAGAGAACCGCTTGCCGGGAGCGGATTGCAATCCCTATCTGGCGATCGCCGGTTCGCTGCTTGCCGGCTATCTCGGCGTCGAGCAGAAGCTGGCGCGCTCGGCTGAGGCCTCGGGCAATGCCTACAAGATCAAAAGCACGCTGCCGAAAACGATGGAGGAGGCGCTTGATCGTTTCATTGCTTGCGAGCCGGTGCGGGCATTGCTCGGCGAGGATTTTTTCCAGACCTATCTGCGCGTCAAGAGCGTCGAACTCGACCTGTTCCAGAGCGTGGTGACGAGCTGGGAACGCGACCATTTGCTGCTGAAGGTGTGATCATGGCCTCCGGCTCAACGGGTTTCAATTCGAGCTTCGATATCGGCAATTCCTATTATGTCGCCACCGCCAATCCGGCGCCGGACCATCCGGCGCTGGTGGGAGATGTCGGCGCCGATCTGGTGGTGGTCGGTGGCGGCTGCACCGGCCTGTCGGCCGCCCTTCATGCCGCCGAGCGCGGCCTGAAAGTAGTGCTGCTCGAAGGCGGCAAGATCGGCTGGGGCGCGTCGGGCCGCAATGGCGGCCAGATGATCCCCGGCCTGCGCAAAGGCGCCAAGGGGCTGGTCAAGCTCTATGGCCCCGAGCCGGCGAAGGCGCTGTTCGATCTCGCCTTCGAGGCGCGGGGCCTGGTGCTCGACATCATCGAGCGCCACGCCATCGACTGCGATCTGTGGCTGACCGGCCACCTCGTCGGTGCCGTTAATGGCTCCGACCTCAGGGATCTCGAAGACGAGGCCAAATGCCTCGAGAGCGTGATGAAGTTCCGCGACGTCGAGATCCTGTCGGCGGCGCAGGCACGCGGCAAGGTGGACACGCCCTATCATGGCGCGATGTATGAGCCGCTCGGCGGCCATATGCATCCGCTGAACTACACGCTCGGCCTTGCCCGTGCCGCCGTGGCGGCCGGTGTCGTCATCCACGAGAATTCGGTGGCGGTGAAACTTGAGCGCGAACCTTCGATCCGGGTCTCGACATCAAAGGGTTCGGTCAGGGCCAGGCATGTCGTGCTGGCGGGCGATGCGCTGCTGCATGGGCTGGAGCCGCGCGTCAACAGCTGCATCATGCCGGTAGGCAACTATATCGTCGCCACCGAACCGCTGGAGGGCAAACACAATGTGATCCCGGCCAATGTCGCGGTGTCCGACACACGCTTCGTCGTCAACTACTACCGCATGTCGGCGGACGGTCGGCTGCTGTTCGGCGGCGGCGAGCGCTACACGCCATCGCCGCCGGCCGACATCGCCGGCTTCGTGCGGCCGCACATGGAGGCCACCTTCCCGCAACTGAAGGGCTGCCGCATCGATCATGCCTGGGGCGGCCTGGTGTCGGTGACCACGTCGCGGCTGCCGCATGTCGGGCACTATGGCGAGGTCTATTTCGCGCATGGCTATTCCGGCAAGGGCGTCATCCTGTCAACGCTGTCGGGCAAGCTCTTGGCCGAAGCGATTACGGGCGACGCCTCGCGGCTGGACCTGTTCTCGACGCTGACGCCGATGCCGTTCCCGGGCGGTACGGCGCTGCGGGGCCCGCTCTATGTGCTGGGGATGTTGTGGTACGCCATGCGCGACCGTATCAAGCATTGAGGTTAGTACCGGCGGGTGGATCATCGGAGGATTGCATGCGTGATTTTCAGTTCCCCGGCCGCTCGCCGGTTCGCGCAACGGAAGTTATGGCGGCGACATCGCATCCGCTGGCGACGCTGGCCGCCATCGACATGCTGCGCTCAGGCGGAAATGCGATGGACGCCGCCGTCTGCGCGGCGGCGGTGCAAGGCGTCGTCGAGCCGCAATCGACCGGCATCGGCGGCGACTGTTTTGTGCTCTACAGTCCCAAAAGCGAGGGCGAGGTGCTGGCCTTCAACGGCTCGGGGCGGTCGCCTGCTGCTGCAAATGCCGATTGGTATCTGGAGCGGGGCCATGGCGAACTGCCTGCGGCCGGACCGCATGCCGTCACCATACCAGGCGCCATCGATGCATGGTGCCGGCTACTCGAGGACCACGGAAAAAAGGGCATCGACGCCGCGCTGGCGCCAGCCATTCGCTATGCCGAACAAGGCTATGTCGTTCATGATCGCGTCGCCTTCGACTGGGCCGACGAGGTCGCCCTGCTCTCAGCCGATGAACATGCCGCGCGCATATTCCTGCCCGAGGGAAGGGCGCCGCAAGCCGGCGATGTGCATCGGCAGCCGCACTTGGCGGACACCTTGCGCATCATCGCCAACCGAGGCCGTGCAGGGTTTTATGAAGGTGAAGTCGCGGACGATCTGGTGGAACGTCTTCGCGCGCTGGGCGGGCTGCATGCATTGGAGGATTTCGCCGAGACCCAAGGCGACTACGTCACGTCGGTGAATACGTCCTATCGCGGCTACGATATCCATCAGATGCCACCGAACAATCAGGGCATGACGGCGCTGATCATGCTGAATGTGCTTTCGGGCTTCAGCCTTGGTTCGTTGGAGCCGAACAGTGCCCAGCGGCTGCATCTCGAGATCGAAGCCGGCCGGCTTGCCTACCAGGACCGCGATACTTTCATCGGCGACCAGGATTTCGTCCAGGTCCCCGTCGAACAACTGCTGTCGGGAGCCTATGCGGAGCGGCTGCGCGCCGCCATCGATCCGGCCCGCGCCATGACGCATCTGCCGCGGCTTGAGCTGCCGCGCAGCGACACGGTCTATATCTCCGTGGTCGACCGCGACCGCAATGCAGTCAGCTTCATCAACTCGACCTTCGGTTCCTTCGGCAGCGGCGTCGTCGGTCCCAAGACAGGCGTCGTGCTGCAGAATCGCGGCAGCAGTTTTCGCCTCACGGAAGGCCATCCAAATCGTATCGCGGCGCGAAAGCGACCGATGCACACCATCATGCCTGGCATGGCGACGCGAGGGGGTAAGGTGGTGATGCCGTTCGGGGTGATGGGCGGCGGCTACCAGCCGTTCGGCCATGTCCATCTGTTGACCAACATGATCGATTTCGGGATGGACCCGCAGCAGGCACTGGATGCGCCACGGGTGTTCTACAAGGACAATGCCGTGCTGGCCGAGCGCGGGATTCCGGCTGAGGCGATCGCCGGCCTGCGTCAGCGCGGCCATCAGGTTTCGATCGCCGAGGAGCCGCATGGCGGCGGCCAGTTGGTGCTGATCGATTGGGAAAAGGGCACGCTCACCGGTGCCTCCGATCCGCGCAAGGACGGTTGTGCGCTGGGCTACTGATCTGCGTTGCTGGAATGCGCATTCAGAACCAGATCAGCCAGACAAGCTGCAGGATTACCAGTGCAATGGCGTCCCAGAAGATGAGTTCCCCCATCGAGAACCAGCGCCGCGACAGGTTGAAGCTGTAGAACAGCCGCCAGACAAGTGCCGCGGCGGCCAGCGGCACCAAAGCGAGTAGCGAGCTCACGGCAGCCGCGCTCCCGAAACCGCATCGAACGTGTGCAGCGCCGCCGGCGGAAAGCGTAGATAAAGCGGCTGGCCGGGATCGAAAGCGCGATCGTCATTCACAGTCCTGACGATCAGCGCGTTGGCCTCGCTCTTGGCGAAGATCAGGACGTCCGGCTCGACCGGTTCGACGACGTCGACGGCAAACTGGATGGCATCGCTTGCGGAGGCGTCGACCAGCTGGATCTGTTCCGGGCGAATGCCGAGCACGATCGGGCCGTCAGGCTTTCCCGGCAGCGGGCAAGTGAAACCGCTGGCGTGGAAGACGCCGGCGCGGACATCGCCATCGAACGTGTTCATCGCTGGACGGCCGATGAATTCGGCGATGAAGCGATTGGCAGGCCGCCGATAAATCTCGCGCGGGTCGTCGTACTGGATCAGCGCGCCTTCGCGCAGCACCGCGACCCTGGTCGCCAGCGTCATCGCCTCTTCCTGGTCGTGGGTGACGAAGACGAAGGTCTTTTTCAGCTCGCGATGCAGCCGCTTCAGCTCGGTGCGCATGTGGAGCCGCAACAAGGCGTCGAGATTGGACAGCGGCTCATCCATCAGACAGAGGCTAGGTTGCCAGACCAGGGCGCGGGCCACAGCGACGCGCTGCGCCTGGCCGCCCGACAATTGCGAAGGGCGGCGGTCGAGGTAACGGGTGATTTCGAGCAGCTCGGCCATGGCGCGGACGCAGCGGTCGAGCTCGGCGGCCGGCATCTTTCGGATGCGCAAGGGATAGGCGATGTTCTCGTAGACGCTCTTATGGCTGTAGAGCGCATAGTTCTGGAACACCATGCCCATGCCGCGCAGGCGCGGCGGCAGGTCGGTGACATCGAGGCCCTCGACCATGATGCGCCCGGCGGTCGGCCGCTCCAGCCCGGCGAGCAGCCGGCAGGCTGTCGTCTTGCCGGAACCAGAGGGCCCGAGCAGAACCAGGAATTCGCCGGGCTCGAAAGCAAGATCGAGCGCCTGCAGCGCCACCGTCCCGTCCGGGAAGGCCTTGGTGACGCCGTCGAAAACAATTGCCATGCAAGGATCCCTTCAACCCTTGACCGCGCCGAAGGTGAGGCCGCGGACGAGCTGTTTCTGGACAAGGAAAGTGAAAAGCACGATCGGCAGCGTCGCCACGATGGCGACCGCCGCGACTTGGCCCCATAGCGTGCCATGCGGCGTCACCAGCCCCGGTATGCCGACGGTCAGCGGCCGCCCGTCGAAAGCGACGAGGATGAAGGCATAGAGGAACTCGTTCCACGACAGGATGAAGCAGAGCACCGCTGTGGCGCCCATGCCGGGTGCGGCCAGCGGCGCGACGACGAAGAAGAATGCGCCGAGCCGCGAGCGGCCGTCCATCATCGCGGCTTCGTCGATCTCCCTGGGGATTTCGGCGAAGAAGCCGCGCATCATCCAGACGACGAGCGACAGGTTGAAGGAGGTGTGGGCGATCACCACGGCGTAGATGGTGTCGATCAGGCCGAGCGAGGTGAAGAACAGGAACAGCGGCACGGCGATCGAGATCGGCGGTGCCATGCGCGTGGTCAGGAAGAAGAAGAACAGGTCTTCCTTGCCGGGGAAATTGGAGCGGGCAAAGCCGTAGGCAGCCGGCGCGCCGATGACGATGCAGAGCACCGTAGACGACACCGAGATCAGCACCGAGTTGATTGCCAGCGGCCAGTATTCCTTGTCGATGAAGACGGCGGGATAGTTGGCAAGCGTCGGCGAAAAAATCCATTTCGGCACAGAAGACAGAAGATCGACGCGGTTCTTGAACGACGCCAGCACCATCCAGACATAAGGCGTCAGCGCCACCACGACGGCGACGAGCAGCACGGCCCAGGCAAAGCTCCTCCAGGCGCGGTTGGTGGATTGATCGATCATCGCAGCGCCCTCAAAACGCCCCCACCTGCTTGCGGCTCGACCAGTAGACGGCCTTGTAGAAGACCGAGCACAGGATCAGCACGACGAGATAGATCATGAAGGCGACCGCGGCGCCGTAGCCGAGGTCCCAGTTACGGAAATTGACGCGGTAGGCGTAGATCGAGACCAGCTCGGTCAGCGTTCCCGGTCCGCCGCCGGTCATCAGGAAAACCTTGTCGAACTCCTTGAAGGCGTCGATGCCGCGCAGCAGCAGCACGAGCGCGATGACCGGCCGCAGCAGCGGCAGCATGACGTCTCGGAAAATCTGGAACGGTTTGGCGCCATCCATCATCGCCGCCTCGAACGGCGCGCGCGGCAGGCTCATCATCCCGGCGAGCATGATCAGGGTGACGAAAGGCGTCCACTGCCAGACATCGATGGCGACGATGGTCGGAAACACCAGGTCGGGTGCCGAAAGCACCGCCGAATTCTGCGCCAGCAGGCCGACCTTGCGCATGTAGAAGGTGAGCATGCCGAAATCGCCCTGCAACAGCAGCCGCCAGATCAGCCCGACGGCGACCGGCGCGATCATCATCGGGATGAGCAGCAGTGTGGTGAGAAGCCGCTGGCTGGCGACGAAGCGGAAGATCAGGAAGGCCAGCGCAAAGCCGAGCAGGAATTCCAGGCCGACGGCGATGATGACGAATTTCAGCGTCAGCAGGAACGATGCCCAGAAGAATGGGTCGTTGCGCATCAGCTTGCGGAAATTGTCGAAACCGACGAAGGCGCCGGCATGGCTGGCGTCGGCGAAGCTGAGGTCGGTCAGCGCGGTGTAGACCATGTAGTAGAACGGGCCGACCAGGAAGACGACGACGAGCAGCGTCGCCGGCAGCATCAAGAGCGGCCCCACCCCACGGTCGAGAAGCGGCATTCCGCGCGGCGATGGAGTGCGGTTCGTCACGGGCGATTCCTGCGGACAAGAACGGCTACCCGCTTGTGCGGGTAGCCTCTGCGCGACATCTCAAGGCCTATCGTGCCGGATAGGTCATGGGTGCGCAAGAACCGAGCAGTGTCGAGATGTCGGTGGCGGCGGTGTCGAGGGCGGCCTGCGCCTCCTTTTCGCCGGCGAGGTAGGATGACAGTTCGCGCACCAGTATGTCGGTCATCTCGGCCGATTGCGGCAGCGTCGCCTTCGGCACCGCATGCTCGTTGGCCTCCATCGAGGCCTTGGCGTAGGGCAGTTTCTGCACCTCCGCCGAGGCATAGACATCGGGCCGGCCCGAGGCGCCGCCATTGAGATGCTGCTCGAGCTGGCGGTCATAGCCCATCATCCACTGGACGAAGAGGAAGGCGGCCTGTGGGTTCTTCGAATAGATAGGGATGAGATAGGTCCAGCCTTCGACCTGGCCGATCTTGCCGCCTTCGCCTTGCGGCACGAGATCGAAGCCGACCTTGCCGACGACGGTGGAGGCGGTTGTGTCGACCGACACGGCATAGGTGGCGTCGTTCCACATGATCAGCTCGGCGACCTTGGCTTGCTGCATCAGCGCCATGACGTCGTCCCAGAAATAGTTGAGGCTGTCCGGCGGCGAGAATTGCAGCAGGCTCTTGTAATATTCGAGCGAGGCGACGGCCTTGGGGCTGTTGACGATGACCGGGCCGCAGGCCGAGCCGCTCTTCACGTCGAGCACGTCGCCGCCGAAGGAATAAAGGAAGTTGAGCCACTCATACCACAGCGCCTCGTGGCGCTTGCCCTGCAGGGCGGTGCCGTAAAAGCCCTGGTCGGGGCGATAGAACCATTCGGCGATATCGCGATACTGCTTCCAGTCCTTGGCGGGAGCGAGGTCGTAGCCATACTTGGCCTTGAAGCCTGCCTGCTCCTTGGGATCGGCGAGCAGGTCCGACCGATACCACATGAACATGTTGAGCACGGTGAAGGGGAAACCGTACTCCTTGCCGTCATACCAGGAGATTTCGTGCCAGGCAGTCTGGTAGAGCTGCTTCTCCGGCTCGAAGCTCGGATCGCGCAAAGCCGGGTCGGCCATCATCTTGGCGATTTCGACCAGATGGTTGTTGGTGGCGAACTTGCCGAGTTCGCGATGCGGCTGGATGATGACGTCGTAGCGGCCGCGGTGCGAGTTGAGATCGAGCTGCACCTTGTTGACGGCTTCCGAGTGCTCGTACATCTCGACTTCGACATGGATGCCGGTCTGTTTTTCAAACTCCGGCGCCATCTTCTTTAGCGCTTCGAGCGGCGGCAGCGCCTCGCCGACCATGCGGATGGTCTGGCCGGTATAGGGTTTCGACGCCTCTTTCAGATCCCACGCGGCCGCTTGTGTCACTTGCCACGTCAGGGGCCACACAAATACGGCTGCGACGAGCAGTCTGGACGCGGTACGTCTCAGCGGCTTGAGCATTCTTCCCTCTCCCTAGACGTCGTGCCTGGCGGGCCGGCGCCCGTTCTGTCATAAAATGTGTGGTACTGCAAATCAAAATGTGGCACCTTGCAACAAATGGTTGGGAGGTGTTAACAGACCGGCAGCAAACCGGCTTTCCCGACCAGGCGAGGGACCTTTCGGATGGACTTCATCTTCATGCTGACGCGCCACGATCGCACGGTCGAGGACTGTCTCGACCTGGTCGATTTGATTGAGCCGGTCGGCCTGAAGCATGTCGGCTTCAAGGATATTGGCGTCGCGCCGGATGTGCTGCGCAAGCTCGCTGTCGCCATTGGCCGGACAGGCGCCACCACTTACATGGAAGTTGTCTCGACGACGGCTGAGGCCTGCCTTAATTCCGCGCGCATCGCCAGGGATCTCGGCATCCAGCGCCTGCTCGGTGGTACTCAGGTCGACGAGATCATGGCGTTGCTGGAGGGGAGCGGCACCGAATACTACCCTTTTCCCGGGCGGCCGGTCGGCCATCCGACCAAGCTCGGCGGTTCGGCCGAGGATGTCGAGGCCGACTGCCGCGCCTTCGCCGAGAAGGGTTGTGCGGGATGCGACATCCTCGCCTATCGCGCCACCGAGGCCGACCCGGCCGAACTGGTGCGCGCAGCCCGGCGCGGGCTTGGTCCGTCGCGGCATCTGATCGTCGCCGGTGCTGTGGCATCAGCCGATCGGATCAAGGCAATCAAGCTGGCCGGCGCCAACGCTTTTACCATTGGCACAGCGGTTTTCGATGGCTCCTATTCGCCGACGAAAGGTTCTATCCTCTCGCAACTGCGGGATGTCCTCGCGGATTGCGAGCGTGTCTAGTGCCAGTCATCGGCATCGATCTCGGCACACAAAGCCTGAAGGCGATCGTTGTCGACGACGAATTGCGGCTGCGTGGCGAGGCCGCTGTGCTGTACCAGCCGGCCTTCCCGGCGCCCGGCTGGGCCGAACAGAACCCGGCGCTGTGGCTGGCGGCGCTCAAGCCGGCCATTGCCGGCGCGCTCGACAAGGCTGGGCTTGCGCCGTCCGACATCAAGGGTATTGCCATTGCCGGCCAGCTCGACGGCTGCGTCGCGGTCGATGGCAATGGTGAGGCGCTGGCTCCGTGCATCATCTGGATGGACCGGCGGGCGGCAGGAGAGATCGCCGGCATCGATCCGGACTTCATCCGCGAGCGCACCGGTCTTGTCCTCGATGCCACGCATATGGCGGCGAAAATCCGCTGGGCAGCGCGCAACCTGCCCGAAGCGCGCCGGGTGGCGCTCTGGCATCAACCGGTATCGTTCGTGGTCGCGGCGCTGTGCGGTCGTGCCGTCATCGATCACGCGCTGGCCTCGACAACCATGCTCTATGGACTGAAGGAGCACAACTATGCCGGCGATCTGCTGGCGGCCTTCGACATCGATGCAGATAAATTGCCCGGCATCGACGATGCATCTGAGATCGCCGGCGCCTTGACGCACGCCGGCGCCGAGCTCACCGGTTTGCCTGTGGGCACGCCGCTGGCGGTCGGCACCGGCGATGATTTTTCGGCCGCCATAGGCGCCGGGGTCGTCGTGCCCGGTGTCGTCGCCTGCAATCTCGGCACGGCCGAAGTGGTCGGCGCGGTGTCCGGCACGCTTCGCCTCGACCCCGGCGGCCTGGTCGAGACCCATGGCTTTCTCGGCGACGGCTATTTCATCTCCAACCCCGGATGGCTCTCGGGCGGCGCGGTGACGTGGTTTCTAACAACCTTCGGCGTCGATTCGCCGGCGGCGATGTCGGAACTGGCGGCGACGGTGGTTGCCGGCAGCGACGATTTGCTGTTCTTGCCCGCGTTGTCCGGTGCCATGGCGCCGCGCTGGATCGCCGAAGCGCGTGCCGCTTTCTACGGCCTGACATCCTTCCACGGCAAAGCGGCCTGCGCTCGCGCAGTGCTGGAAGGCTGCGCCTTCGCCATGCGCGACGTTGTCGACCGGCTGGACGAGCTCGGCATAACAACCGGGCGCATCCGGCTCTCAGGCGGTGGCGCGCGCAGCCGGGTGTGGGGGCAAATCCGGGCCGATGTCAGCGGCAGGCCGGTCGAGATCGCGGGTGCGGCCGATGCCTCGCCGATCGGTGCGGCAATCCTTGCCGCCGCAGCCATCGGCCTTACCTCCTCAGTGCGGCAGGCGGCTGAAAGGCTGGCCGGCCACATCGAGACGATCGACCCTGATCCTTCCGCCAAGGCCGCCTACGACAGAAGTTACCGCCGGTATCGCACCTTGTTCGATGCCCTGACCCCGCTTCATGCTGACTGACCGGACTGCATCCTATGTCCAGACAAATGCTCCATCGCCTTATTGCCGGCACGCTGCCTGACCCGGATAGCCAGGGAATGCTGTCGGTGCCGCTGAAGACCATCGTCATAGGGCGCGGTCTCGGCGACGAAGCCGATGCGCTGGTCAAGCCGCTGCCGCTCGGCCGCAGGCTCGCCGTTGTCATGGATCCCGACACAAGGCTGGCTCTCGGCGAGAGAGTGTCCATTGCGCTGCGCGGCTCGATCGATGTCGACAAGATCATCCTGCCGCGCCATCCGCATCCCGACATGGACGCCGTGCGATCGGTGATCGCCCGCACGAAAGACGCCAGCGGTCTGGTCGCGGTCGGATCCGGCTCGATCAATGACATCACCAAATATGCCGCCCATCTGACCCAAAAGCCCTATGCGGTGTTCGGCACCGCGCCGTCGATGAACGGCTACACCTCGGTGTCTGCGGCAATCACAGAGGACGGCCTGAAGAAATCGCTGACGGCGAGCCTGCCGGTCGGTGTCTTCCTCGATCTCGATGTCATGGCGCGAGCGCCGCACCGGCTGATCGCTGCCGGCTTCGGCGATTCGATGGCGCGGCCGACCGCGCAGACCGATTGGCTGATGGCGCATCTTTTGCTCGGCACGCCCTACCGGGAGGCGCCGTTCATGCTTCTGGCGGAGGACGAGGAGGCGCTTATCGCCAAAGCCGGCGAACTCGGGACCGGCGACATTGAGGCGATGGAAGTGCTGGTGCGCACGCTGGTCATGTCGGGCCTTGGCATGACTTTGTGCGGCGGCTCCTATCCGGCCAGTCAGGGCGAACATCTCATCGCCCACTATATCGACATGCGGGGCCAGGGATTGCCCGAAGCGCATCACGGCGAGCACATAGCGGTGACGACGTTGACGATGGCGCGGCTGCAGGAACGCGTGCTGGCGCTGCGGGAATTGCAGCTCGCGCCCTCCGCCGATACGCCAGACCGCTTCATCGAAATCTTCGGCGAAACGCTCGGACGTTCCTGCTGGGCGGCATTCAAGCCCAAGCTGCTGGACCGCGAACGGGCAGACGTCATCAACACCATGCTGGCCAGGCAATGGCGCTCGCATCGTGAAAGGCTGGTGCGGGTGGCACGCCCGGCGCGCGAGATCGCGGCAGCACTGCGCGCCGCCGGCGCGCCGACCACGCCGCAGGAGGTTGCCATACCGGCTGGCTTCTACGACGAGGCGGTCGCCAATGCCCGGCTGATCCGCGACAGGTTCACCATGCTCGACGTCGCGGCTGCCTCGCTCGAAACGGTTGCGGCGGGAGCCTGAGCGGGTGCTGCGTCCGCTTGCCGACTTCACCGCGCTGGACCGGCGCAACATCGCCGTCGTGCTGACCGATATAGACGACACCTTGACCGACAAGGGACGGCTGCCGGCAAAGGCCTATGTGGCGCTGGAGCGGCTGAAGCAGGCCGGCTTCATTGTCGCGCCGGTTACCGGCCGCCCTGCCGGCTGGTGCGACCTGATCGCCCGGCAATGGCCGGTGGACGGCGTGATCGGCGAGAACGGCGCCTTCTATTTCCGCTACGACGACGCCAAAAAGCGGATTGTTCGCCACTACGCCAAGAGCGCTGCCGAACGGCAGGCCGATGCCGCGCGCCTCAAGGAGATCGAGCAAACCGTTCTGCGCGAAGTTCCGGGTGCGGCGGTCGCGGCCGACCAGGCCTATCGCGAGGCCGATCTGGCGATCGATTTTTGCGAGGACGTGGCGCCGCTGCCCAAAACCGAGGTTCTGAAGATCGTCGGCATCTTCCAGCGCTATGGCGCGACGGCGAAAATCTCGTCCATCCACGTCAATGGCTGGTTCGGCAAATACGACAAACTGTCGACAAGCCGGCTATTCTTGCGGGACTGTTTCGGTATAGATATCGACCACGACAAGGACAGCATTGTCTTCGTCGGCGATAGTCCAAACGATGCACCAATGTTCGGCTTCTTCCCCAACAGCGTCGGCGTCGCTAATGTGCTGGACTTCGCCGGCGAGCTTCCTGCGTCTCCCGCCTTCGTCACAAGAGGGCGCGGCGCGGAGGGATTTGCCGAGCTTGGCGACGCGCTGATTGCTGCAAAGGGAATGGAATAGTCATGGACCAAGGCCGACTGACGAAGAAGGAGCGGCACGCGCTTATCCTTTCGGAAGTGCGCCGGTCGGCGTCGATACGCATCTCCAAGCTCGCACGGCGCATCGGCGTCGCCGGCGAGACCATCCGCCGCGATCTCATCGAACTCGGCGATGCCGGGCTGATCAACCGCACCTATGGCGGTGCGACGATCTCGCTGGTGACATCAGAACCGGTGATTTCGGAGCGTGGCCTGACCCTGATCGAGGAGCGCGCCCGAATCGGCCGCGGCGCGGCAAGCCTTGTCGAGAAGGGCCAGATCGTGATGATCGATGGCGGTTCGACCACCTATGAGGTGGCGCGCAACCTTTCGCAGCTGAAGCGCGACCTGACCATCATCACCAATTCCACCGGCGTGGCCTCGGTGGCGGGCGCCAATCCGACCTTTCGGGTGCTGCTCTGCCCCGGGACCTATGATAGCCGGGAAGGCAGCGTGTTGGGCGAAGACACCGTCGAGTTCCTGCGCCGCTACAATGCCGACGTCGCCATTATCGGCGCATCGGGGATAAGCGCCGATGGTCCGAGCGACATGATCTCGGGCGCCGCGGCCGTTAAACGCGCAATGATATCGCGTTCACTGTCGACGGTGCTGGTGGTGACCCACGACAAGTTTGGCCGCAGCAGTCTGGAACGCATCTGCGGGCTCGATGACATTGCCGATATCGTCACCGACAGCGAACCGAAGGCCGACCTGCGCACTGCTGCCGAACAGGCGGGCACGGAGATGCATGTGTTTGCCGCCGACTGATCAGCATTGGCTATCCGGCGGCATCCCGGTTGGTCAGCGCGATGTGGCAGCAGCCGGAGCCGTGGCCCGGCGTCCAAGTGACATTGTCGAAGCGCACGCCCGTTGCCTCGAACAGACCACGGTCGAAAGCGCCGGCGATGCGGCAGAGCGTGGCGAGTTTTTCATCACCGACACCGGCCTCGACCCAGGCGTCCTTCAGCGGACAACGCTTCACCTTGAAGGCGATGTGGTCCGGCCCGCGCTCGACATCGGTCGGATACATCAGGCCGCCATCCGGGCTGACGGCCAAAAATGCCTCGCCGATGGCCGGCGCGTCGTTAGGTCCGAAACGGGCGAAGGCGGCCGCCGCCACCTCCTTGCCGCGCTGCTCGATGGTGCGGATCATGATCGCCTCGGCCTTTTCCGCGCCGAGTTCGCCGGTCAGCTCGTCGAGAAACAGACGGTAGAGATCGGCGCGGTTGCGGAAGGCGGAATCGAGTTCGCGCGAGAGTTTTTCGGCTCTGGCTTCTGGTTCGGTCATGGTACTTGCCTGCTGCTTCTGTCCAATCTTGGCGCCGCCGCAACCAGCGCCTTGCCGATTGCCGATTGCGGCGCGTCGACTACGTTGCGGGCGTCGCCGCTCTCGGCGATCCGCCCGGCGTTGAGAAGAACGACGCGGTGGGCGATGGCCCGTACGACGCCGAGATCATGCGAAATGAAGAGATAGGCGATCCGTTCCCTGGCTTGCAGGTCGAGCAGCAACTCAAGGATCTGTCCGCGGACCGAAACGTCGAGCGCCGACACCGCCTCGTCGAGCACGATCAGCGACGGTTTGGTCGCGATGGCTCGGGCGATGGCGACGCGCTGGCGCTGGCCGCCGGAGATTTCGTGAATGGCGCGCGGGGCGAGATCGGCTGCCAGCCCGACGCGATCCAGCAAGGCAGCAATGCGGGCCGGCCTCTCGGCGCGGGAAGCGATGGCATGGATGCGCAAGGGATCGTCAAGCACGCGAGCCACCGTGGCGCGCGGGTTGAACGCGGCGAGCGGATCCTGGAACACCATTTGCAGGCGCGCGCGCTTGGTGCGCAGGGCCGCACCCTTCAAGAGCAGAAAGTGATCGCCTTCGAACTGGACGGTGCCGGCGTCGGGCTCGATCAACCTAAGCACCAGCCGCGCGATCGTCGACTTGCCGCTGCCGGAGGGCCCGGCCAGCGCCAGCGTCTCGCCGGGTTCGATGGCGAAGGAGACACCGTCGACGGCCGCGATGGCCTTGCCGCCACGACGGTATCGCTTGGTAAGACCGGAGACGGTGAGCAAGTTCATGCCGGCGCCCGTCGTAGCAGCGGATCGGCGTCGAGGCCGAGATGGGCGTCGAGCAGCGTTCGCGTATAGGCATGGCGCGGGGCGTTTATGATTTGCTCCGTCGGGCCGAGTTCGATCAGTTCGGCGTTCCGGAATACAGCGATACGCTCTGCGAGTTCGGCGGCCAGCGCGATGTCGTGGCTGATGAACAGCAGCGTCATGCCGTCCTCCGCCACCAGTTGCCGAATGAGGCTGACGATTTCGGCTTGCACAATGGTGTCCAGCGCGCTGGTCGCCTCATCGGCGATCAGCAGTTTCGGACCGGCTGCAATGGCCGCGGCAATTGCAACGCGCTGCTTCTGGCCGCCGGAGAGCTGGTGCGGGAAAGCACGCATGGCGGTTTGTGGGTCGGGCAGCCGGACACGTTGGAGCAGGGTTTTGGCTTTGGCGTAAGCTTGTGGCCAGTCGAGGCCGAGGTGGGTGCAGGCGACTTCGGCGATCTGTTTGCCGACGGTCATGACGGGGTCGAGGCTGGCGGAGGGGTCCTGGAAGACGAAACCAATGTCGCGGCCGGGAAGGGGGAGCGTACTGGGCTCGGTTAATTTGAGAGGTCGGCGTTCCGTCACACCCCCCTCTGTCCTGCCGGACATCTCCCCCGCAAGGGGGGAGATTGCTCTCTCATCTCCGCCTTCGCCAACCACGAACGTTGCAGAAGGGAAGCCGTCGGCAAAGCTGCTGATCTCCCCCCTTGCGGGGGAGATGTCCGGCAGGACAGAGGGGGGTGGGAAGGATCGCGGCGCCTGAAATCGCCACTTGACATGCCCTTCAATCTTGGCTGACCCCGGCAGCAGTCTAGCCACCGCCAGCGCCAGCGTGCTCTTGCCCGAACCGCTTTCGCCAATGATCGCCAGCCGCTCGCCGGCAATAACATCCAGGCTGACCCCCTTCAGCGCCGTTACCTCGCTGCCATCGCTGAAATAGCGCACAGACAGATCGCGTATCTCAGCCAGTGCGGTCACGACAGGCTCCTCCGCACCGCCGTCGTTTCGACCACGCCTTCGCCGGTGAGATTGACGCCAAGCACGGTCAGCACCAAGGCGATGCCCGGAACGATCGACAGAAAGGGCGCGGTGCGCAGCACAGTGCGGCCCTCGGCGATCATGCCGCCCCAGGTGACGCGATTGGGGTCGCCGAGACCGAGGAAGGACAGCGCTGCCTCGGTGAGGATCGCGGCCGCCACGATCACCGAGGACAAGGCCAGCACCGGCGGCAACGCGTTGGGCAACACCTCGCGAAAAGCGATCTCAAGCGGATGCATGCCGATGACGCGAGCGCCGGCGACGTAATCGCGCTCGCGGATCGACAGCACTTCGGCGCGCGCTACACGCGCCGGTCCGGTCCAGGCGCCAAGCGCTATTGCCGTGACGACGACACCGACCGACGGCCCGACGACGCTGACGAAGGCCAACGCCAGGAGAAAACTCGGCACGGTCTGGAAGGCATCGGTGATGCGCATCAGCCCCTCGTCCACAAGGCCGCCGGCAAAGCCGGCCAGCGTGCCGACGATCGCGCCGACGAAGAGTGCCGCCGCCGCCGCCGCCAGGCCGACCGCCAGCGAGGTGCGGGCGCCGTGGAACAGTTCGGCCAGCACGTCACGGCCGAGCCGGTCGGTGCCGAGCGGCAGCGACCAGTCCTGGAACGGCGGCAGCAGTGCTGGTCCGGCAATGGCCTGCGGGTCGCCGGGGAAGAGCAGCGACGCAAACAGCGCCATGGCGAACAGAAGCGCCAGGATGATCGCGCCGGCGACCGCTTCCGGCCGGCGCAGGAACCGCGGCAGCGCGCTCACGCGCTGGCCTCGCTGGCACCGACGCGCGGGTCGAGGAAGGCGTAGGCGATGTCGACTGCAAGGTTGATGGCAATGACGAGGACGGCGCTGGTGAGGATGATGCCGAGCAGCAGCGGCGTGTCGCGCGAGGCGACCGCTTCCTGCGCCAGCCGGCCGAGGCCGGGCACGGCAAAGACGCTTTCGATGACGACGCTGCCGCCCAGCATCTGCGCCGATTGCAGGCCGAGCATGGTGACCAGCGGCAAGAGCGCGTTGCGGGCGACATGGGCGAGCACGATGCGGCGGCGCGACAACCCCCTGGCGCGGGCGGCGAGCACAAAATCCTGCCGCCACGCCTCGGCCATGCCGGCGCGCATCATGCGCAGATAGAGGGCGAGATAGATGAAGCCGAGCGCGGAAACCGGCAGGATGAGATGGACGGCGATGTCGGTGGCGCGGTCAAAACCGGTCTTGTCCGAGGCCAGGCTCTCGATGCCGCCGATCGGCAGCCAGCGCAGGTCGACGGCAAAGACGACGATCAGCACCAGGCCAAGCCAGAAACCCGGCACGGCATAAAGCGCCAGCGAGCCGATCGACAGGAAGCGGTCGCGAAAGCTGCCGGGTCTGGCGCCGGCATACATGCCGAGCGCCGAGCCGAGCCCGAAGGAGAGCGCGGTGGCGGTCACCATCAGGAGCAGTGTCGTCGGCAGGCGTTCCAGGATAACATCGCGAATTGGCCGCGAGAAGGTAACGGACTGGCCGAGGTCGAAATGCAGCAGCGCCCAGAGATAGTTCGCGAGCCGTGTCAGCTCGGACTGGTCGAGGCCCCAGCGATGACGCAGCAATTCGATCATGCCGGCGTCGCCGCCGGTCGAGACGATGTAGGCGTCGACCGCGTCACCGGGGGCAGCTTCCAGGAGGAGGAATGTGCCGATGATGACGATCAGCAGCACGAAGATGCTGCCGACGAGGCGACGGCGGATGAGGGTGAGGGCGCGGGTCATGGGAAAGGCATAGCGCTGCGCCAGTCGGGAGAGGTGCGGTGTGACGAAACGCGGCCCTACGCCATGCCTTCACACCAATTTCTTTGCGAACTTTCATCCGCGCAAATGTGTCACGATTCCAGATAGGTGTCCGCCCAGTTCGACACCGCCCATCGCGGGTTGTTGGCGATGTTGCCCACGGTATCGCGCGCGACGCTGATGAAGCTCCATTCGGCGACGTTGATCAGCGGCAGGTCCGCCGCGACCTGTTTCTGGAATTCCTTGTAGAGGTCGGTGCGCGCTGACGTATCCAGCGTCTCCGAAGCCTTGGCGATCAGCGCGTCGAGCGCGGCGTTCTTGTAGCCGCCCTGGTTGGAGAACGGCACGCCGTCGGGAATGCCGCTCTGCACCAGGATGGTGGTCGAGATCGCCGGGTCGCCGCGGAACACCGGCGGGCCGACGGCGAGGTCGAAGGCGTGGTCGGTGTAGACGGCCTTGATGTGCGCGGCCGAGTCGTTGTTGACGATCACGGCGTCGATGCCGATTGCCGCCAGCGCCTGGCGCAGATAGTCGCCGAACTGTTTGGTCTCGTTGAAATAGGGTGCCGGCAGGAGTTTTAGCGCAAAACGCTTGCCGTCGTCGGCGCGCTTGTAGCCCGCGTCATCGAGCAGGGCGTTGGCCTTGGCGACGTCGAAGGGATAGGTCGGCACGTCGGCGGTGTAGAATTGCGGGTCGTTCTTCGGCACCGGGCCGGTGGCGGCAGCGGCATAGCCGAGGAACACCGTCTTGACGACAAAATCCTTGTCGATGGCATGCGCGATCGCCTGGCGGACCTTCACGTCGGCCAGTTCCTTGCGGCGATGGTTGATCTCGACGACAAGCTGATAGGTCAGCCCCTCATAGCCCTTGGAGATGACCTTCAGGCCCGGCACCTTGGAGATGCGGTCGAGATCGGCGAGCGGCACGGCGGAGAAGGCGGCGAGCTGGATCTCTTCGGCCTCGAGCGCCGCTGCAGCCGACGTGCGGTCGGGCAGCACCTGGTAGATGATCTCGTCGAGATACGGCTCGTCCTTGGCCCAGTAATCCGCATTCCTGGTCAGCTTGTAATACTGGCCGGCCTTGTATTCGCCGAACTTGAACGGTCCGGTGCCGATGGGTGCATTGTTGGCCGGGTTGTCCTCGATCTTGCCGACCTCGTAGATGTGCTTCGGCACCACGCTTGACAGCGCCGGCAGCGCGTTGCGGATCAGCTGGAACGGCGTTGGCTTGGCGAATTTAAAGACGGCGGTCAGATCGTCAGGGGTGTCGACGCTGGCCAGATCCTTGAACACGGTGCGGCCGAGATTTTGCAGCGGCTTCCAGATCTGCAGCGCGGAGAAGGCGACGTCGGCCGAGGTGAACGGCTCGCCGTCATGCCACTTGACGCCGTCGCGCAGTTTGAAGGTCACCGACAGCCCATCGGCAGCACCTTCCCAGGAGAGCGCAAGGCGGGGTTCCAGTCCGTCCTTGCCTTCGAACGAGGCTTCGGCCAGCGTTTCGACGATCTTGCTGGAGATGAAGAAGACGCCGTTGGAGGCGACGATGGCCGGATTGAGATTGCGCGGTTCGGAATCGGCGGCGAGCACCAGCCGCCCGCCCTTCTTCGGCGTCTGCGCCCAGCTGAATGTGGGCATGGCGGTGGAGGCCAGCAGCAAAGCTGAGCCGCCAAGCAGCGTGCGTCTGGAAATATCCGACATGATCAAACTCCGTCCTCTCCGCGACCAGATGGGCGCACCCCTCGGATCTGGCGGCACCCGCCAGCATCCTGGCGGCGATTATGGCCCTTGCCAAGGGTTTCGCCAGAGACGGAATTGGCGCATCTTTGCTTGGCTTTGAAATTTTCGTCCTCTGGACCAGTTTTAGGTGGCCCTTTCATTCTGGAATTCTGGTAGGACCAGATTGCCTTAGTGTGCAGCAATGACGAGTGGTGACAGCCTGCCGAAGCAATTTAACCTGTTTCTGGCTGGACCAGAGTTAACGAAATGGTGCAGATTTGATCGAAGCCAAGGGATTGGACGCAGTACGGCCGGCGATCCCACTGATATCACGGAGAGAAAGATGAACATCGCCCCGGGCAAGAGCGCCGTCAGCAATATCCCGTTCGATCAGGTGAGGGTCGACCGGCTGATGGAAGAGGCCGGCATCGATGTTCTGCTCGCGACCTCCAAGCACAACACGCAGTATCTGCTTGGCGGCTACAAGTTCATCTTCTTTGCCGCCATGGATGCGATCGGCCATAGCCGTTACCTGCCTATCGTCCTCTATGAAAAAGGCGGGCCCGGTCATGCCGCCTATATCGGCAACCGCATGGAAGGCGCCGAGCACCAGAACAGGCCGTTCTGGACGCCGACGCTGCATGCCGCCTGCTGGGGCACGCTCGATGCTGCCAATCTTGCGGTCGAGCACATCAGCAAGATCGGCAAGGCCGGCGCCCGCCTCGGCATCGAGCCGGCCTTCCTGCCGTCGGACGCCTATGCGCTGATCCGCAAGGCGTTGCCGGATGCCAGGCTGATCGATGCGACCGGCATGCTGGAGAGCATGCGCGCCATCAAGACGGACGCCGAGCTGGAAAAGCTGCGTATCGCCTCCGAGCTGATCACCGATTCCATGTTGGCGACCATCCGGTGGGCGCATGAAGGCACGACCAAGGCGGAGATCATCGAGCAGCTGCGGCGTGAGGAAACCAATCGCGGCGCGCATTTCGAATATTGCCTGCTGACGTTGGGCGCCAGCCACAACCGCGCGGCGTCACCGCAGGCGTGGAAAAAGGGCGAAGTGCTGTCGATCGATTCCGGCGGCAATTATCACGGCTATATTGGCGATCTCTGCCGCATGGGCATTCTGGGCGAACCGGATGCCGAGCTTGAGGATCTATTGGCCGAGGTCGAGACGGTGCAGCAGGCGGCGTTCTCGAAGGTGAGGGCGGGCACCATCGGCGGCGACATGATTTCGCATGCCGAGGGTGTGCTGAAGGCCTCCAAGGTCGCGCCCTACACGGATTTCTTCGCCCACGGCATGGGCCTGATCACGCATGAGGCGCCGTTCCTGATGACCAACCATCCGGTGACCTATGAAGGCACCTATGCCGCCAAGCCGCTGGAGACAAACATGGTGCTGTCGGTGGAGACGACCATGCTTCACCCGACGCGGGGGTTCATCAAGTTGGAGGACACGTTGGCGGTGACGGATGCGGGGTATGTGATGTTTGGGGATCGGGCACGGGGGTGGAATAGAGGTGGGATAGCCTAGCTCGGCGCTACCCCCTCACCCGGATTGCCATCCGAATTGCGAAGGGCAATTCGGGGCTATCCGACCTCTCCCCGAGGGGAGAGGAGTTTGCGCCGGCGCTGGCTTCTGCCTCTTCTCCCCCTCGGGGAGAAGGTGGCCGCGAAGCGGCCGGATGAAGGGGGCCTTCGCGATTACTTCCCCGCCGGGATCAGCCTGAAATCCGGCAGCTCCCGCAGCACCAGTTCCGGTCCGGCCGGCGAATAGACGACGAAGAGCTGCATCGGCCCATCGCCGGTATTCAGCGTCGAATGGAAACGGCTTTCCGGCACATAGATGGTGCAGCCGGGGCCGACCTTGGCGACGACCGGATTGCCCTCCTCGTCCTCGACCATCTGCTCGCCATTGCCTGAGATGACGAAGATGATCTCTTCCGCGCCGGGATGGTTGTGGCGCGTATGGCCCTTGCCTGAGGGCAGGTCGACGACACCGCCGGAAAAGCGCTCAGCGCCATTCACTTCAGGCGCGACCGTCAGCGACAGCTTGCCCCAGTCAAAGCCGAAGGCGCTCACGTCCTTCGGGTATACGAATACCTTGCTCTTGTCGGTCATGATCTCATCCCCTTCTTTTTCTTCTGGTCGTGCGGCATGACGGCCTTGAAATCCGCCGTCTGCCTGGCGATCGCGGCTTCAGCCGGCAGCCGTTCCATCGAACTCGCGCCATAAAAGCCGTGCAGGCCCTTGCAGCGGTCGAGGATGTAGCGGGCATCATCCGGCATCGAGATCGGCCCGCCATGGCAAAGCAGGATGACATCCTTGCGCACCGAGCGCGCCGCGTTGGCGATGACGTCGATCTCGACCACGCAGTCGTCGAGCGACTTGGCCGACGTGGCTCCGATCGAGCCGCCGGTCGTCACCCCCATATGGGCGACGACGATGTCGGCGCCGGCTTTTGTCATGGCGCGCGCCTCGTCGGGGTTGAAGACATAGGGCGTGGTCAGAAGATCGAGCTTGTGCGCCTCGGCGATCATGTCGACCTCCAGCCCGAAGCCCATGCCGGTTTCCTCAAAACTCTGGCGCATGCTGCCATCGAACAGGCCGATGGTCGGGAAATTCTGCACGCCGGAAAAGCCCATCGTCTTCAGCTCGGCAAGCAGCAGCGGCATGATGACGAAGGGATCGGTGCCGTTGACACCGGCCAGCACCGGCGTCTTTTTGACCACCGGCAGCACCTCATAGGCCATTTCCTTGACGATCTCGTTGGCGTTGCCATAGGCGAGCAGGCCCGCAGCCGAGCCGCGCCCGGCCATGCGATAGCGGCCGGAATTGTAGATGATGATGAGGTCGATGCCGCCGGCTTCCTCGGCCTTGGCCGACAGGCCAGTGCCGGCGCCGCCCCCAACGATGGGCACGCCGTCGGCGATCATCGCCTTGAACTTCTTCAATATGTCCTTGCGCGGTATTGCGGGCATTTGTTGGCTCTCACTATCTGGCGATGTCGAGGAAGGCCGCGGTTGCGGCTTTGGCAAATTCCGGATCGTTGATGTGCAACGGCAGGCGTGAGACCCGGCGCGCGGCGTTCGGCTTGATGGTGCGCTCGACGGCATCGAACAGCACGGCGTCGGCTTCGGGGTCGAAGAAGGCGCCGCCCTCGATGTCGAGTGCCGAGACGCCTTTTTCGGGGATCAGGAAATGCACAGGGCCCTCGCAGCGAGCGAGCCTGGTGCCGATCCACTCGCCTATACCGCGGCATTCATCCACCGTGGTGCGCATCAGTGTGACGTTGGGATTGTGCTCGTAGAACAGCCGGCCCCTAAACTTCTCGGGAATGGTCGGCGGCGCCCAGAAATTGACCATGTCCAGCGCGCCGACCGAGCCTACATAGGGCAGCTTGGTGCGGGCGATGGCGCCGAAGCGGTCCTCCGTCGCAGGCAGCACGCCGCCGAGCAGCAGGTCGCAGACTTCCGTCGTGGTGATGTCGATGACGCCGGCGAGCAGGCCCGAGTCCGCGAGCTTCTCCATCGAGCGGCCGCCGGTGCCGGTGGCGTGGAAAACCATGCAGTCATAGTTGGCGCGCAACTGATCCGCGATGGCGGTCACGCAAGGCGTGGTGACGCCGAACATGGTGAGCCCGAGTGCCGGCTTGCCGGTGGCAGTCGGCGCCGGCTTTGTGGCCATGCCGGCGATCGCTTGCGCCGCGTTGTGTAGCACCGTGCGGGAGAGCCGGTTCAGTCCCGCCATATCGGTGACCGATGGCATCATGATGATGTCGGAGACGTCGACATAGGGCGCGGTGTCGCCGGAGGCGAGCGTCGAGACCATGATCTTGGGCAGCCCAAGCGGCAGCGCGCGCATGCCGGCAGTGATGATCGACGTGCCGCCGCCGCCGCCAATGCCGATCACGCCTGATATGTCGTCGCGCGACTGAATGAAACTGGTGAAGGCGGCGCCCATGCCGGCCACTGCCGTGCCGCGATCATCGATGCCGAGCACGCCACTGGCTCCATCCGGATGATGCGCCGCGACCTCGCTGGCCGGGATATCGACCGGCACGGTGGCGCCGCGCGTTCCGATGTCGACACGGGCAACCGAACTGCCGGTGGCGGCAATAGCATCGGCCAGGAAGGCAAGTTCCTCGCCCTTGGTGTCGGCTGTGCCCACCACGTAGATGCGCTTCATCGCGTTTCTCCCGTCACCGGCCGACCGGCGCCGGGCCGCCTGTCGCCCTTTGCCGGCCTTTCGGTAGGCAAAGGTCATTGCAATTTTTTGAGACGCGCGTATCGTATTGACATGGAAGTCTCACGTCAACAAGCCGCTGGGAACGACGACGCCAACGAGGCTGCAGAACGCGGCCCACGGGCCCGCACAAAACGGCTGATGCTGAAGACGGCGACGCGGCTGATGCAGGCGGGCGTCACCCCGTCGGTCAGCGAAGTCGCGGAGGCGGCGCAAGTGTCGCGCGCCACCGCCTATCGCTATTTCCCCAGCCAGGCAGCCCTGGTGCAGGCGGTGGTCGACGAGGGGCTTGGGCCGATCCTGACCTGGCAATCGACGTCCACCGATGCCGGGCGCCGCGTTGCCGAATTGTTCGATACCGCCATGCCGCGCATCGAAGCTTTCGAGGCAACTTTCAAGGCAGCGCTGAAACTGTCGCTCGACCAATGGGCGCAGCGGCAGGCGGGCACGCTGGGCGGCGAGCCGCAATTCACGCGCGGACATCGCGTCCAGCTGCTGAAGGATGCCATCGCACCGCTCAAGGGCCGGCTGCCGCCGCGCGAGTTCAAGCGCCTGGCGCAGGCGCTGTCGATGATGTTCGGCGTCGAAGTGCTGATCGTGCTGAAGGATATATGGGGGCTCGATAGCCGCGGCATGCGGTCGGTCGCGCAATGGGCGGCGGGCGCCCTTGTGCGCGCCGCGGTGGCGGAATCAACGGCTGAAATCGATGCGGCCCCGACAGCGGCATTGGCGAAATAGCGCCAATCTGGTTCGACCAGATTTGGATGCCCACTATTGATGTTAACCGGGATGGCAGTGCCGAAACAAGGCTCTCCTATATGAACGAGTAGGAAAATTCAGGGAAAACAGTCGGATACATGAAAAATCCGGTTATACAAGGTCCGGTGGTGATCCAAGAAAGAGCTTGACGGCTATCCAAAATTGGTAATACCAGATCAGGAAAGAAAAGGCGGATCGAGAATGACAGCCGCAGTCCATTTCGGCAGGGCGAGGAGAATCATACGGATGGCGCGTGTTCCGTCCGCACGAGGTGGCGCATCGTGACGCAGACGTCGCCTCGCGCCAGTGACGGCAAGGGGATTGCGCTGCGCCTCGATGGGCTCAGCAAGGCCTATGGATCCGTGCGCGCCATCAACGACCTGAGCTTCGCCGTCGACGAAGGCCGCTTCTTCGTACTCTTCGGGCCGAGCTCCGTTGGCAAGACGACGACGCTGCGCACTATCGCCGGCCTCGTCCAGGCCGACTCCGGCACGCTTGAGATCGGCGGCCGCGACATGGCCCATGCGCCGATCGCCGGCCGAGGCATCTCGATGGTCTTCCAGTCTTTCGCGCTTTACCCCCACCTCACGGTCTATGACAATCTCGCCTACCCGCTGCGCGAGGAGAAAGCCGCGCGCGCCGAGATTGACAAGCGGGTGAAAGAGACCGCCGAGATCCTGAAGCTGACACACCGCCTGAAGGCCAAGCCGGCAACCCTGTCCGGCGGAGAGCAGCAGCGCGTCGCGCTCGGCCGCTCCCTGATCCGCCGGCCAAAGATTCTTCTGCTCGATGAGCCGCTCACCAATCTCGACGCCAAGCTTCGGCACGAGACGCGCGCCGAGCTGAAGCGGCTGCACCGCCAGTTCGGCATGACCGTGATCTATGCCACGCCCGACGAGCTCGAGGCTCTCTCGATGGGCGAGACGATCGCCGTCATGCGCGATGGGGGCATCGTCCAGATCGGCACGCCAGACGAGCTTTACGAGCAGCCGATCAATACCTATGTCGCCAGCAAGATCGGCTCGCCGCACATGAATCTGTTCACGGCCTCGGTGCGCGCCGACACCAGATCTTTCGACACGCCGCTCGGGACTCTGGTTCCGGCGACGGCGCCAAAGACTGCCGATGCCAACGAGGCCGCGCTGATCGGCATTCGCCCGAGCGACATTCGGCTCGCCGCCAAGGGCGAAGCCGGGGTTGCCTCGAAGGTGCATCTGGTCGAACCGCTCGGCGACATAACGATCGTCTCGGTCGAGGCCGGCGGCGAGATGTTGCGCATGGTGCTGCCGGAAGCGATCGCCGCCAGCATCAGGACCGGCGATTCGGCATCGATCGCCATCGATAACAGGAAAATCCACGTCTTCCGCGCCGCGAGCGGCCAGGCAATGACCTGACTCGAACGGCGAGAAGCAATCCGGTTAACCAAGGGAGGAAACGCGAATGACGGCGATGACCAAACTGAAAGGGCTAGCGACAGCCGCAAGCTTCGCTGCCACACTACTGGTGGGAGGCGTGACCTATGCCTCTGCCGAAGAAGTGACGTTGACGATGGCGGTGCCGGATTGGCCCCCGACCCGCATTATGAAGAAGTTCTTCGACGAGCAGTACAAGCCGAAGTCTGGCAATACTGTGAAGCTCGATGTGGACTTCATTCCGTGGCCGGATTTCTACACCCGCGTCAACGCCTCGTTGACCTCGGGCGAAAAGAAGTACAACTTCATCGTGTCGGACTCGCAGTGGCTGGGCGCCTTCGTCGAAGGCGGCTACTTCCGCAAGATCAACGATCTCATCGATGCCGACCCGGAACTCAAGGCGACGATGGAGTCGATGCATCCCGCCGTGCTCAACGCCTACTCGACCTATCCCAACAGCACGCCGAACTACTACGGCTTCCCGCAGTTCCCGGACGTGCTGGTCACCTACGGCCGCAAGGACGTGCTCTGCAACAACGACGAGCAGGCCGCCTACAAGGCGAAGTACAATGAGAAGCTGCCCTGCACCGGCGAAGAAATCGACGCCATGGACTGGAACACGTTCGAGCATGTTGGCGAATTCTTCCAGCGCAAGAAGGGCGACAAGCTCGCCGGCCAGGTGCTGGATGACGATTTCTATGGCATCGCCTATCAGGCAGGCAAAGGCTACGACTTCTCGACGAGCTCGGTCCACACGTTCGTCTGGGAGCATGGCGGCGGCATCTGGGATGAAACCAAGGCCCCGACCGGACATGCCGAAGGCGTCGTAAACTCCCCGAAGTCCATCGAGGGCATGGAGCATTTCCTCAAATTGCTGAAGTTCATGCCGCCGGTGGTCAAGACCGGCACCATGGACATCTTCGTCTCGGACCAGTTGTTCCGTGAAGGCAAGGTGGCCATGAACATCGACTGGATCGGTCTCGCCGAAGCCTCGCTCGATCCCAAGACGTCGAAGGTTGCCGACAAGCTGGTGTTCGGATTGGCGCCAGGCCTGCGCGGTGCCGACGGCAAGGTGAATCGTACGTCACAGATCGGCGGACAGCCTTTCGTTCTCACCACCTGGACGACGCCTGAGCAAATCAAGGAAGCGGTTGGCTTCGTGAAGTGGTGGCTCTCGCCTGATATCCAGCACCAGTTCGCCGCCGGCGGCGGCCAGTCCGCGATCAAGTCGGTCTACAGCGATCCGAAGTATGTGACCTATCGTCCGTGGGACCGCGCCTGGGCGAACTCGCTCGACTGGCAGAAGGACATGTGGCACGTGCCGCAGTTCTTCGAACTGCTCACCCAGCAGCAGGACCAGTACGACCTGGCCATCACTGGCAAGCAGGACGCCAAGACCACCTTGGATAACATCGCCAAGTTCCAGGAGGACCTCCTGAAGAACGATGGTCTTATCCAGTAACCTTCCGACATAGCTGCGGGGAGCGGGCAAAAGCCGCTCCCCGTCATTGCCACTTCAGGCGCTCCATATTTCGGACTCCCATGACCGCTGTTTCAAGCACGCTGCTGACACCACGCCTTACCGCGGTTGTTGCCCACAACTGGAAACTCGCCATCGCTGTCGCTGTCGTCGTGTCGGCCATATCAATGGCGGGCTTGCCTGCGGCTGTCTCCTTCTGGGTGGTGGGCGCCGCGGTGGCGTTGGTCGCGGCCGCATTTACCGTCAACGCGTATCGCCGCCACTACTTCGGCGCCTTGCTGGTCGCTCCGGCAATCGCCGTTCTGTTTGTGATGAATATCTTCCCCCTGCTGTGGTCGCTGGGCCTTTCGTTCTTCGCCTACCAGGCAAACCAGCAGACGATCCGCTTCGTCGGACTCGGGAACTACATCCGGATCCTTACCAACGATCTCGCTGCTCACGCGACTTGGGGCGCGCTGATCAATACCGCCATGTTCGTCGTGTTCACCGTCTCCGCGCAGATGATCGTCGGCTTTCTGCTGGCCATCCTGTTCGCCAAGCAATTTCCGCTGCGCAAGTATTTGTTGATCCTGGTGCTGACACCGATGATGCTTTCGGTTGTCGCCTCTGGCGTGTTCTTCACCTACTACTATGACCCGACATTCGGGATTCTCAGCTACGTCATCAATTCCATCTCCGGCAACCAGTTCATCCTGATGAGCAACAAAGTCGGTGCCGTGGCGGGAATCGTTTTCGCCGACGCATGGATGTGGTCGCCCTTCGTCATGCTCCTTGTGCTGGCGGGCCTCGTCTCGGTGCCGAAATACCTTTACGAGGCCGCTGCCATCGACCGTATTTCCAGCTGGCGGCAATTCTGGATGATCACCTTCCCCTACATCCGCGGCCTTCTGATGTTGGCCCTTCTCTTCCGCACCATCGAGGCATTCAAGCTGGCGGATCTCGTCATCCTCCTCACCAAGGGCGGCAACGACACGCTGACGATCTCCTATCACTTGATCCGCATCGCCAACGAGCAGAACAAGACGAGTGAGGGCGCGTCGATCTCCTATCTGATGCTGTTCATGGTGATCGTTCTCACCAACCTCTACCTGTACCTCGCAAACCGCCGTACGCAGGGAGCCTAACCCGTGACCGAATCGATATTGGGAAAGCTCGGCTTCCGCAGGGCCAGCGGAGTAGACGAGGCCGGCTGGGGGCGGACGCTCGCCGTGGCCGTCGTCGCCTTTATCTATTTTCTGCCGGTGCTGTTCATCATATTCACCGCCTTCAAACCGCAGGGCGACGCGCTTCTGGTGCCTCCGACGCTGTCGCCCACGTCGCTGTTCGGCTTGATTCCGGATCATTTTGTGTTCAAGCCCACGCTCGAAAATTTTGGGTCCGTCTTTTCTCGCTCGATGACGTCGGGCGGTGCCCCGGAAGCGACAGGATTCGACCGTTATTTCTTCAACTCGATCTTCATCGCCTCGGCTTCGGTGCTGCTGGCGCTGGTCATCGGCACCCTGGCGGCCTTCGGCTTCTCGCGCTATCCGCTGAAAGGCAATGACACCTACCTGTTCATCATCCTGACCACGCGCATGCTGCCGGCGATTGTGGTGATCATTCCGGTGATCCTGATGTTCCGCGTAGTGGGCCTGTCGGGCTCGTATCTCGGCATCATCATGCTCTACACCGCCTTCAACCTGGCCTTCACCATCTGGATGATGAAGAGCTTCTTCGATGAATTGTCGCCAGACGTCGAGGATGCCGCCCGCCTCGACGGATCGTCCGGAATGCGGGTGTTCTTCAAGATTTGCCTGCCCCAGGTCATTGCCGGGCTCGCCGCCACGTTCGTGTTCGGCCTGATCCTCACCTGGAACGAGTTCCTCTTCGCCCTCTTGCTCTCGGGGCCCGACACGAGGACGGTCCCGGTCGCCATGAACCAGGCCGTGTCGTCGGGTGGACGCGGCACCGACTGGACTTTGCTTGCCGCCATCGAAACCCTGTTCCTCGTCCCAGTCTTCCTGGTCACCTTCTTCTTGCAAAACCATCTGTTGCGCGGTGTTACCTTCGGCACGGTGAAGCGCTGAGATGTCAACCATCGAACTCCGCAAAGTCACCAAGCGCTTCGGCTCCTTCACCGCGGTCAAGGACGTTGACCTGTCGGTGGCCGCCGGTGAGGTCGTCTGCCTTCTCGGCCCGTCCGGCTGTGGCAAGACGACGACCTTACGCGTCATCGCCGGGCTGGAAAGCGTCACTGACGGCGAGGTCGTCGTCGCCGGCAAGGTGATGAACAAACTGCCGCCCGAAAAGCGCGACATCGCCATGGTGTTCCAGTTCTACGCGCTCTACCCGTCGGCATCGATCGCCGAGAACATCGCCTTCCCGCTCTATCATGACGGCATTTCCGGGGCTGAGCGGACTGCCCGCGTCAACCGCGTCGCGGCGATCCTTCACTTGGAGCACGTTCTCGACCGGCTGCCGAACCAGATATCCGAGGGCGAAAAGCAGCGCGCCGCCATGGCCCGCGCCATCGTCCGCGACCCCAATTGCTTCCTCTTCGACGAGCCCTTGTCGCGTCTCGATGTCGAACTGCGCCAAACCATGCGTGGCCAGATCAAGGAAGTGCTGCAGGGCCTCTCCAAAGCGACCGTGATCGTGACCCATGACCAGCTCGAAGCGCTCACCATGGCCAACCGCATCGCCATCATGAAGGACGGCCTGATCGAGCAAGTCGGGTCACCGCACGAGGTATTTGCCAAGCCCGCCAATGCTTTCGTGGCGAGCTTCATCGGCACGCCGCAGATGAATCTTCTCGAGGCCGACCTCAAGGCCTTCGCCGATGGCACGGCGGACATGACCGTGGCCGGCATTAGTCTGGCGATCCGCACGGACGCGGCGGTCGCGCGCCTGCAGCCCGGCAAGGTGACGATCGGTGTCCGCCCCCGTGCTTTCACCGTGACCGATACGGGGGACCGTGGCACCATCTCCGCCAGAGCCGAGCTCATCGAGCCCATGGGCGCCGAAACCCTTATTCATGCCCGCACGGCGGCAGGCGCCGACATCCGCGTCGTGGTGACGAGAAGCCAGTGGGTCAAGGTCGGCGAGGCGCTGAATCTACGCCCCGATCCCAGGCAAACCCATGTCTTCGATGGCACCGGAAAGGCGGTGCGGTCATGAGCGACAGTTCTTCCGGCATGAGCCGCGCCGGCGCGTTCCGCCTCGAGCTCTTCATCATTGGCCTCGGCGTCTTGGCGCTGGTGCTGATCTTTCAACCCTTTTCCATCGGCCTGTACGCGGTCGGCAGCGGTCTCGTGGTGCTTGCCGGGCTCATCAACAACCTGCTGCCGTTGGCCCAGCCGGGCGTCAAGGTGCGCAGTGTGGTGACCGTAGCGCTGGTCGTGGCGCTGGTCTTCTGCATTGCGCTGCTGGTATCGATCACGGCGGCGCATCTCTACGGCGTCTTCTTCCTCAATCCACCGGACCCCAGCACTCTCGCCGGCAAGGCGCAGCTCGCCACGCCGCCTTTCTACAAGCAGGCTTTCGTGTGGGAAATCGCCGCCGCGGCGGTGATTCTCGCGCTGATCGTCACCGCTCTCAACAAGACAGCGCGATGATCAGCAGCTGACGCTATCCGGCAGGTCGCGCTCGCGCCCGTCCGCGACGGTCGGTGTGCGTCGCCCTCTCAACTCTCACGCCGTCATCCTCCGGCTTGACCGGAGGACCCGACGCCGAGATCAAGGATCGTGTCGACCGCGCCGCCAAAACACTCAGGATCGAACATCTGCTCGACCGCAAGACCGATCGTCTGTCCGGCGGCGAGATGCAGCGCGTTTCGATCGGCCGCGCCATCGTGCGCAAGCCGCGCGTGTTCCTGATGGACGAACCGCTGTCGGCGCTCGACGCCAAACTGCGCGAGGCGCTGCGCACGGAACTGAAGAACCTGCAGATCCAGCTTGGCGCCACCTTCCTGTTCGTCACCCACGACCAGATCGAGGCGATGTCGATGGGCGACAAGGTGGGCGTGCTCAACCATGGCCGCATCATCCAGACCGGCACGCCGCACGAGATCTATAACAATCCGCGCGATACCTATGTGGCCAGCTTCGTCGGCTCGCCGCCGATGAACCTGATCGATGGCAAGCTGGTCAACGGCCGCGCGGTGATGGCGCCGCTGAATTTCGAACTGCCTTTCTCTGGGGGTGCCAAGGCGGGCGGTGCGACCGACGGTCGCCCGCTCGTCTTCGGTATTCGACCTGAGGATGTGTATCTTGAAAGCGGTGCGCCGGTCGAGGCACGCGTCCACGATGTCGAGAACCATGGCGTGGAAAAGATCCTGACTCTGCGGGTCGGCGACACGACGCTGCGCGCCACGGTGCCGGCCAGAACCGATGTCCAGATCGAGCAGCCGGTGCGCTTTGCCTGGAATCAAGACAAGGTGGTGCTGTTCGACAAGGGCAGCGGCGTGAGCTTGCGGCACGCCAGCTAGTTGCGGTCGAACGACGGCGCCGCCTGACTATTTCTGGAAGTAGGTCTCGTAAGGCGTATCGTTGATCAGAAGGATCACGCACTCCGTCTCCGAGAGGCAGGCGTCGTCGTGCATCTCGTTGGCCTTCTGGGTCCAGTAGGATCCCGGCGGCAATTTGACCTTCGTCGCTTCGCCGCCGTCCATTTGCCAATGCGCCCACAGTCCCTTGATGACCACCGCGCGATAGTCGGCGGTGTGCGCATGAACCGGCGCGCGCCAGTTGCCGGGAACTTTCAGCAAGGTGCCCGCCGGGCCTTTGGCCCGGTCACCCCACAACGGGCCAAGGCGATGCGGCTGGTCTGGCACTTCGGCGACATAGGGGAACTTGTCGGCCGGGAGATAGCTGTCCTCGAGGGCAAAGGCGCGAGCGGGAAAGACGCAAGAAACGGCGAGCGCCAGAAACGCGCCGTCTTCGGCGGCCTGGTGGTCGACAATGCCGGTGTGGCCAGCGCCTTCGCCTCCTTGTGGCGCTGCGACCTTGCTGGCGGCGATCGTTGTGTTCGCGCGCGGCCCTAAGCGCGTCGAATAGCCGATAGCCATCCTTGGCTAAAGCAGCGGGCCCGAGAACTATCAAGGTTTTCGGGGCGTTGCTTTTGTGGTGAGAGGCCACCGTAGGGTCAGACCGCGCGGCCGTCGAAGTCGAAGACCGGCAGGCCGGTGGGATCGAAATCGGCGACGCAGTTGAGGTTGATGTAGGCGCTGCGTTCGTTGCCCTGACTGACATCCTCGGCGAAGGGATGGATGCCGCAGGTCCGGCAGAAGCGATGCGCCAACACGTGATTGTTGAACGTATAGGTGCCGAGATCATCGCCCCATGCGAGCACCTTCAGGCTGTCATGCGGGATGGCGCATAACAGCACGCCCTTGCGCCTGCACATCGAACAATTGCACCGCACGGCGCCGGTCAGTTCGGCTTTGAATTCGAACGCTACCTTGCCGCAGTGGCAGCTGCCTTTGTACAGCATCAGTCTCTTGCTATCGCTGGCAGGTGCAAAGGCACGCTGTCCGGGTTATTCCTTCCGCTGACCTAGCGGCCCATATGCCTTAAAGACGCTCCACCTTGACGGAATCCGACATCGACATGCAATCAATCCGCGATCGTCTCGAGATCATCCTGTCACGTCTTGCCAATTGCGCGGCAGGCGAGAAGGTGTTCACCAAACTCTATGCCGAGGCGGCGCGCGCAGCGGCCGAGGCCACCGATGCGCGCAAGAAGGCCGGCGTATCGCTCGGGCCGCTCGACGGCGCCATCATCTCGATCAAGGATCTGTTCGATGTCGCCGGTGAATCGACCACGGCCGGTTCGCTGATGTTGAGGGACACCGCGCCCCGTCGGCACGACGCTGCGGTCGTCAACCGTCTGCGCCAGGCCGGCGCCGTCATCATCGGCAAGACCAACATGACCGAATTCGCCTTCACCGCCATCGGCGACAACATGCACTACGGCACACCGGGCAATGCCGCCGACACCAGCCGCATTCCGGGCGGTTCGTCGTCGGGCGCCGCCGTGTCCGTTGGCGAGGGGACGAGCGACATTTCCATCGGCTCCGACACCGGCGGTTCGGTGCGCATCCCGGCATCGCTGAACGGCGTCGTCGGTTTCAAGCCGACGGCGCGGCGCGTGCCGCTGACTGGTGCCTATCCCCTTTCTGCGACGCTGGATTCGATCGGGCCGCTGGCGCTGAGTGTTGCTGCGTGTGCCCTGGCTGACGCCGCGATGACGGGCGAGCAGATGCCGCAACTGCACCTGCCGTTAGCGCTTGCCGGGCTTCGTGTCGGCATTCCGCGCGGCCTGCTTTTCGAAGACACGGAAACGGAGATTGCCGCCGCGTTCGATCGCAGCCTTGCCGGGATCGAGCAGGCAGGCGCGTGGCTCACGGACATTTCGATCGACGACCTCATTGCCGATCTGCGCCTGGCCACCAAACGCGGCTCGATCGCGGCCATGGAAGGTGCTGAAATCCATGCCGACTGGCTGGCGACGGGCGCATCGATGCCGGTCGATCCCCATGTCAGCGGGCCGCTGTCGCGGGCGGCGGCCATACCGACGCCGGTTTATATCAGGGCAATGCGTCGTCGCGCGGCACTGTGCATAGCCATGGACGAGCGGTTGGGTTCGGTCGATGTGCTGGCTCTGCCGACCACGCCGGTGACAGCGCCGACTATCGTTTCGATGGCCGAGGATACGGCTCTGCGTGAACGCACTGAAGGTCTGCTGCTGCGCAACACCCAGGTCGCCAACCAGTTCGACCTCTGCGCGATCTCGCTACCGATGCCCGGCATGACGCTGCCGGCCGGGCTGATGCTGGTGGCGCGCAATGGCCATGACCACCATCTGCTGCGCATCGCGGCTGAAATCGAGCGGCTGCTTGGTCGGTAATAGTCAACCCGACGAGCAGTGCTTGCGTTCGCTGTCCTTGGCGGTGCGCAGGATGCCCGTCGCGAACAATGTCGGCACGTCGTGCTGCTTGCCGTTGAAGCTGTGTGGCCGGTTCTCGATTGTTCCTGTGACAACGAGCTTGCCGGCATAGAGCTTGTCGGAAAGGTCAAGCCACTTGTCCTGCTGCGGCAAGCCGTCGATGTCGACCCACACACCCTTGACGACCTTTCCGGTGGCGAGGTCGAGCGCGCTGGTAGAAGGGCAGGGCGCCATCACGCAGCGCAGGCCGTTGTCGCAAGGCACGTAGCTGCTTTCGGCCTGAGCCTTGGCTGTCCCTACGCTTGTACCGGCAATCAGAAGAAGAACTCTCACGACGCTCTTGACCATATCGGCGAAGGTCGACGCCAAATCCGCGAAAATTGAGGCGGCTTGCAGAAACGTCAGTCGGCAGGAAACCGTCTGCGGTAATGCTCGACCACGTCGGGATTGCGCAGATTGACAGGCAGCCGGTTGGCCAGCACCAGCAAGGTCTCGCCGGCAGCACCCACCCCCATGCGCATCATCGACTGCTCGGTAATGCCGGCCATGTGCGGGGTGACGATGACATTGTCGAAGCTGAAATAGGGATGAGCCGGCGGCAGCGGCTGCGTGGCAAAGACATCGAGCGCGGCGCCGCCGATGCGGTCCTTGCGCAAGGCCTCGATCAGCGCCTCGTCATCGATCACCGGTCCGCGCGAAATGTTGATCAAAAGCGTATCGGGCTTCATGCGGGCAATGCGTTCGCGGCTGATCAAGCCGCGCGTCTCTTCCGTCAGCGGGCAGCAGAGCACGATGATGTCGCTCTGTTCGACCAGCGCATCGATCGACAGGAAGCCGATCCTGTCGGGTGCCGGCTGCATGCTGCGGGTCGTCGCCACGACGTCGAGGCCAAAGCCGTGCGCGGCGATATGGGCGACTGCCTGACCGATGGCGCCGAAGCCGATGATGCCGATGGTCTTGCCGGCAAGCTCGCTGGCATGGCTGGCGTGGTCGCGGCCGGCATTCCAGCCCTTGGCGCGCAAGTCGCGGTCGACCGAACGGAAGCGCCGAAGCAGGGCAAGGGCCGCGAACATCACATATTCAGCGACCGAACGCGCATTGACCGCCGGCACGTTGGCGACCAGCACGCCGGCCGCGGCCGCGGCCTCCATCGGCACCATGTCGAGCCCGGCGCCGTGGCGGACCGCGGCTCTGAGTTTCGTGGCGTTTTCGAACAGCGACGGCGGCAGCGGTGCGCGAACGATGATGACGTCGGCATGCTTCGCCTCGGCGGTCAGCGTTGCCGCATCGAGCGCTGAGGCGACGACGAGTTCACCGGCGCCCGCCAGCATTGCGGAGGCACGCGGATGCAGCGTGTGCGTCGACAGGATTCTGGGCATGGGGCTCTCGCTAGTCGCAATTCTCAAAGGAAAGCGCCGCGCGCTTTTCCCAGAAAAACCGTTTCACACCTTTCCTGGAATTGCACTAGACCTTCTCAAGTGCCAGACTTTGCGCTTGCGCCTCCCGGCCCTCAATGATCCCCTTCCAGTAGCTTTCCGCGCCTTGCAGATGGGCGCTCATCAGCGCCTGGGCGAGATTGCCGTCGCGACGCAGCAGCGCCTCGTAGATCTGGATATGCTCGGCATGCGAGCGCACTGAGCGCTCGGGATCGTTGAAGTAAATCGGCAGCCGCTGCTCGCCCATCAGGTAATAGACACTGCAGATATTGTGGAAGACGCCGTTCTTGGTCGCCCGCACGATTTCGAGGTGGAATTCGCGGTCTTCCTTGGCGAGGCCTTCGCCGGCGGCGATGCACTCCTCCGAGGCTTTCAGGATCTCCCGCAGGCGTTCGAAATTCTCTTCGGTGGCACGCGAACAGGCAAGTTCGGCAGCCTTGATCTCGTGGATCTTGCGCAGTTCGACGGTCTCGTAGATCTGCACCGGATCGAGCGGCAGGCCCGCGCGGGCGAAAAGAGCCAAGGCTTCTACACTGGCCTGCCTGGTGTCGACATAGATGCCGGATTTGGCGCGGCGCTCGACGATGCGCATGGCCTCCAGAATGGCCAGCGCCTCGCGGATCTGGCCGCGGCTGACACCGAAATGCTCCGCCAGCTCGCGCTCCGAGGGCGTGCGGCCGCTCTCCTTGTCCGAATGGGCGAACAGATAGGCGGCGAGTTCGGCGAGAAGGTTCTTTTCTTTCATCGTCAACCGCGTTGCGCGTGCGCCTCCAGGAACCGCTCCGAAATGGTGAATCCCAGACCCGGCTTTTCAGGGATCGCTATCATACCGTCCCTTGCTTCGACAGTCTCTTCGATAAGATCGTGGATCATAGGGTTGGCGCCGAGCGAATATTCGACAGTAAAACTGGCAGGCGAGGCCGCACAAACATGCAGGCCGGCGAAAAAGCATGGCGCGCCGGCCCACAGATGCGGGGCAAAGCGCAGATTGAAGGCACTGGCGATGGTGCCGATCTTCATCGCCTCGCTGATACCGCCGCAAAAGGCCGGATCCGGCTGGAAGATATCGGCGGATTTTAGCACCGCGAGATCGCGGAAGGCGTAGCGCGTCGCTTCGCTTTCGCCGGTGGCGATCGGGATCGAACCCGAGGCGCGCACCTCGGCCATACCAGCCTTGTCGTCGGCGATAACAGGCTCCTCGAACCAGGCGAGGTCGAGATCGCTGGCCAGGCTGATGAAGCGCTTGGCCTCGGCCACCGTATAGGTGCCGTGCGCGTCGACCATCAACTCGACGTCAGGACCGAGCGCCTGCCGTGCGGCGCGGACGCGGGCGGCGGAAATGTGCGGGGCGCCGTCCATGGCGCCGACGCGCATCTTCAGCGCCCTGAAGCCGCCTTTGGCGATGTAGGATTTGAGCTGCTCGCCGATAGCCTCGGCGGCAGCCCAGCCGCCGGAGGCGTAGGCCGGCATGCGGTCGAGCTTGCGGCCGCCGATGAGCCGCCACACCGGCTGTCCCAACGACTTCCCCAGAATATCCCAGAGCGCGATATCGACGGCGCTGATTGCCGCAATGCTCATGCCGCGCCGCGCCAGCTGCGGCATGGCATGGCCGGCGCGCGCGGCACTGTCATGGCGCACGCCGTTGTAGAGCATCTCCCAGATCATGCCGATGTCGGCGGGGTCGCGGCCGATCAGCTGCGGCCCGACCTCGTGATTCAGCATGTAGACCAGCGCACCATAGCTGCCGGCGCTGCCGGCGGCGTTCTTGCCCTCGCCCCAGCCGATCAGCCCGTCGTCAGTCTCAATGCGCAGGATGGCGGCGTCGAACGTCGTCACCTGGCCAAAGTCGCTGCGATGCTGCTTCGCGGCCTCAATCGGCACGCGGACCCACCACGCCTGGACCGTTTTGATGCGCATCCCGATCGGCTACTTGATTAGCGGCAGCAGCGTTTCGGCCGTGATGCGCATCTGGTCGGTGTAGAATTTCTCCGTCAGCACGCTGGAGCCGTGATCCTGGATGAACTTCAGCTGTTCGGGAGAAATGTCGACCGGATTGCGCTCGACCATGTCGGGATAGGGCGCGGCGGGTGTGCGGTCGACGGGCGCGACAAATTCGTTCGTCAGCGCGCCGTCATAGCCGACTTCCTTCAGCGTCTGCACGATCCGTGGCCAATCGATCTGGCCAAGGCCGGCGGCAAAGCGGTTGTTGTCGGCGACGTGGAAGTCGAACAGCCGTTTGCCGACCTGACGGATCGCGTCATGGACGTTAAATTCTTCCATATGGATGTGATAGGCGTCGAGGCAGACGCCGCATTCGGGGCTGACCGCATCGGCCAGGGCCAACGCCTGCGCGCCGCGGTTGAACAGATAGGTCTCGAAGCGGTTGAGCGGCTCGACCGCGATCTTGACGCCGACCTTCTTGGCATGGGTGAAGCATTCGCGGGTGGCGTCGACCACCCACTTCCATTCCTCTTCCTCGGTGCCGTCCGGCACCACTTTGCCGACGGTCGCGGGCACCAGCGTTATGATCTCGCCATCAAGTTCGCTGACCATGGTCAGCACGTCCTTGACGTACTGCACCGAGCGTTCGCGCTGGCCCTGGTCCCTGGCGGCAAGGTTGCGTTCGCCCAGCATCAGCGTCACCGACCCCCAGCAGCGGATGCCGTATTCTTTCAGCAGCGCGCGGGTCTCCTTGGTCTTGTATTGCTCGGGCTCGCCGGAAATCTCGATCGACTCGTAGCCGAATTTCTTGATGCGCTTCAGCGTCACCTCCAACGGTTCCGCGCGCATCCAGTTGTGCGTCGAAAGATGCATGGTCTATCCTTCCCAGAATTCGTCTGTGCCAGTTCGCCTGCGATGCGCCCCACAAGGCGCGTCGCGTGTTTCCTCCCCAAGGCGCTCCAGCGTTTTTGCGCAACTGGTTCGACCAATTGGGCCCTAATGGAGGTCTACAGCAATTTTTGTCGCGCGGCAAGAACCGCCGCCATGCGATATCGGCATCTGTGTACCGTATTGATTATGCTGGTATATATCGCCAAAAATGGAATGCCCTAGCAGCTTTGTGCGTGAGTCAAATGGCTTGACCCATTTTCGGTATTTGGTAATACCAGAATGCCGATACGAGAATGCACATCACGAGAGACCAAAGAGGCTGGCCCTGCTTTCATCAGACGCTATGCTGGGTCCTTGGAAAAATGAATTGGGAGGATGCCGATGCCGTCGACAATGAAGGGTCCGGGGCTGTTTCTGGCGCAGTTCGCGGGGGATACCGCGCCGTTCAATTCGCTGGCCTCGATCACCAAATGGGCGGCCGGTCTCGGTTACAAGGGCGTGCAGATCCCGACCTGGGATGCACGCCTGTTCGACCTCAAGAAGGCGGCGTCTTCCAAGACCTATTGCGACGAGGTGAAAGGCGTCTGCACTGATGCCGGCGTCGAGATCACCGAGCTGTCGACGCATCTTCAAGGGCAACTGGTGGCGGTGCACCCGGCCTATGATGCCCAGTTCGACGGCTTTGCACCGCCTGCGGTGCACAACAACCCCAAGGCCAGGCAGAAATGGGCGGTCGAACAGATGGAGTTCGGCGCCAAGGCCTCGAAGAATCTTGGCCTGAAAACCTCGGTGACGTTTTCCGGCGCTCTGGCCTTCCCGTATCTCTATCCCTGGCCACAGCGGCCGGCCGGGCTGATCGAGGAGGCCTTTGCCGAACTCGGCAAGCGCTGGAAGCCGATCCTCGACGTCTATGACGAGAACGGCGTCGATGTCGGCTATGAGATCCATCCTGGCGAGGACATCTTCGACGGCGCCACGTTCGAAATGTTCCTCGATGCGGTTGGCGGCCACAAGCGCTGCAACATCAACTACGACCCATCGCATTTCCTTTTGCAGCAGCTCGACTATCTCGAATTCATCGACATCTATCACGAGCGGATCAAGGCCTTCCATGCCAAGGATGCCGAGTTCAATCCGACGGGGCGGCAAGGCGTCTATTCCGGCTATCAGAGCTGGACCAATCGCGCCGGCCGCTTCCGCTCGCTTGGCGACGGGCAGGTCGATTTCGGCGGCATCTTCTCCAAGCTTACCCAGTATGGCTACGATTCCTGGGCGGTGCTGGAATGGGAGTGTTGCCTCAAGCATCCGGAGGACGGCGCGGCCGAAGGCGCGCCCTTCATCCAGCACCACATTATCCGGGTGACGGAAAAGGCCTTTGATGATTTCGCCGGCGGCACCACCGACAAGAAGATGCTGCGCGCCATGATGGGTATTTGAGACAAGCAGGAGAAAGACATGGTCGGCGCATCGAAGTCGGAAGCGGGGGGCGGCCCGATCCGCTATGGTATGGTCGGCGGCGGCCAAGGCGCCTTCATCGGCGCGGTGCACCGGATCGCGGCCCGCATGGACAATGACTTCGTGCTGGTGGCCGGCGCCCTGTCGGCCAATCCCGAGCGCGCCAAGGCTTCCGCCGCCGAACTCGGTCTCGACCCGGCGCGCAGCTACGCCTCCTATGCCGAGATGGCCAAGGCCGAGGCCAAGCGCCCGGACGGCATCGAGGCGGTGGCGATCGTCACCCCCAACAATGTGCACGTGCCGGCGGCCAAGGTCTTCCTCGAGGCGGGCATCCACGTCATCTGCGACAAGCCGCTGGCGACGACTTTGGCCGAGGCCAAGAAGCTCGCGGCCGTGGTTGAAAAGACCGGCAAGGTGTTCGTGCTGACGCACAATTACACTGCCTATCCGATGATCCGGCAGGCGCGCGAGATGGTGGCCAAGGGGCAGCTTGGCGACATCCGCATCGTTCAGTCCGAGTACCCGCAGGACTGGCTGACCGAGGATCTTGCCGCCACCGGCCAGAAGCAGGCGGCGTGGCGCTCCGACCCCAAGCAGGCGGGCGCGGGCGGCGCGCTCGGCGACATCGGCACGCATGCCTACAATCTGGCGCGCTTCGTCTCGGGTCTGGAGCTCGATTCCCTGTCGGCCGATCTCGACGCTTTCGTGCCGGGGCGACTGCTCGACGACAATGTCAATGTCATGCTGCGCTTCAAGCCGGTCGGCAAGGTGCATCCGGCCAAGGGCATGATCTGGGCAAGCCAGGTGGCGCCCGGCCACGAGAACGGGCTGAAGCTGCGCATCTATGGCTCGAAAGGCGGGCTGGAATGGGTGCAGGCCGATCCGAACTATCTCTGGTACACGCCGTTCGGCCAGCCCAAGCAGCTGCTCACCCGCAACGGCGCCGGCGCGCTGCCAGTTGCGGGACGAGTCAGCCGCGTTCCGTCTGGCCATCCGGAAGGCTATCTCGAAGGCTTCGCCAACATCTACCAGGAGGCGGCGCGGGCGATCCGCGCGGCACGCAAGAAGGGCGGCAGACCGGGCAAGGACGTGGTGTTCCCGACCATCCAGGACGGCGTCGAAGGTATGGCGTTCATCGAGGCCTGCGTGAAGTCATCGAAGAAGAACGGGGCGTGGACGAAACTTTAGGGAACGCCGGCGCCAAGTCTCTTCTCCCTTCGGGGGAGAAGGTGGCCGCGAAGCGGCCGAATGAGGGCGCATGGTGCGAGGTGCGAAAGAAACCAGCGCGCGCCGTCAAACGGGGAGGGGCTGTCGATGAAAATCGGCATGTGCATGTTTTTGTGGACGACTTCCGTGTCTAAGAAACACGAGCCGTTGCTGCGCGACATCAAGGCGACCGGCTTCGACGGCGTCGAGATACCGATCTTCTCAGGCACGCCAGAGGACTACAAGAAGCTTGGCGATTTGCTCAACCGCATCGGGTTGGAGCGCACGGCTGTTACGGCGATGGGCGACCCGGCGATGAATCTGATTTCGCCGGATGCCGCGACCCGCAAGGGCGGCATCGGCTACATGAAATGGGCGATCGATTGCGCCCAGGCGCTCGGCGCGAGTACGCTGAGCGGGCCGCTGCATTCGACGCTCGGCGCCTTCTCCGGCAGCGGGCCGACCGCTGCCGAGAAGAAGCGCTCGATCGCCTCGCAGCGCGCCATTGGCGATCATGCCGGCAAGCGGAACGTTACCATCGGGTTGGAGGCGCTCAACCGTTTCGAGTGCTATCTGCTGAACACGATGGCCGATCTGTCCGAGCACGTCGATGCCATCGACCGGCCGCACATCAAGGCGATGTACGACACCTTCCACGCCAATATCGAGGAAGCCGACCCGATCGGCGCCTATACGAAGCACCGCAGGAATGTCGTGCACATCCACATTTCAGAGAACGATCGCGGCGTGCCGGGACGCGGGAACATTCCGTGGAAAGAGACTTTCGCGGCCATCCGCAAGAGCGGCTATGACGACTGGCTGACGATCGAGGCGTTTGGCAGATCGCTGAAGGATCTGACGGCGGCGACCAAGGTGTGGCGGGATTTTTCCGAGACGCCGGAGGCAGTTTATCGCGAGGGATACAGGCATATCAGGGATGGGTGGAAGCGGGCGGCTTAGCCGCTCACTTCCCTCATCCACGGGCGCAGCGGACGCGGAGACTCGAGGACCCATGCCGCGACTGTCGCGCGCCGCAGCGGTGCAGGTAGGAGATGCGAATGGACGCCTCTTTTTGCACCGCTGGATTCTAGCGCAGACGTCACCGAATGAAACCTCGGGTCTGCGCCGCGTCGCTTCGCTCCTTGCTCCGCCCGTGGATGAGGAAGCGACGGGCCTTTTCGCAAATCGCCGAGGTATGCGATCTGCCTTAACTCGGCACTTATCGCTCCACCAAATTTTTCGGATGTCTTACCCCACCTCGATGACAGCCTTGATCAACCCCGATTTCTCATGCGCCCAGCGGGCGAGATCATCCGGCGTGCCGGCCAGCGTGGTGCGGTGGGTGACGAGTTTTGCCAGAGGCACGGCGCCGTTGCGGATCGAGGCAGCGACGTGGTCGAAATCGACTCTCAGCGCGTTGCGGCTGCCGATCAATGTCATTTCGCGCTTGTGGAATTCCGGATCGGAAAAGACGATGTCGTCCTTGACGACGCTGACCAGCACGAGCGTGCCACCATGCGCGACATGGGCGAAGGCCGACTGCACCGAGGCGGTGTTGCCGGTGGCGTCGAAGACGACGTCGAACCCTTCGCCGCCGGTTGCCTCGCGCACCAGTTCGGCTGCCGCTTTTTGTGAACCGTCGAGCGTGGCGAAGCCGAGTTCGCCTTTTGCAAAATCCAGCCGCTCCGTGCTCATGTCGAGCAGGCTGACATCGAGCCCGGCGATGCGCGCAAACAGCGCTGCGCCAAGGCCGATCGGCCCGGCGCCGATGACCAGCGTGCGGGCGCCTGGTTCGGCGCGGGCACGCCGCACGGCATGCGCGCCGATGGCGAGGAATTCCACCGCCGCCGCGTCGGCCAGCGACAAGCCGTTTGCCGGATAAAGATTCTGCGCCGGCACCAGGATCTGCTCGGCCATGGCGCCGTCGCGATGCACGCCAAGCACTTCGATCCTGACGCAGCAATTCGGCTTGCCGTTCCGGCAGGCGATGCATTTTCCGCAAGCGAGATAGGGATTGATGATGACGGGCTCGCCCACGGCAAGGTCGACATCTTCGCCGGTCTCGACGACGGTGCCCGACACTTCATGGCCCATGATGCGGGGATAGGCAAGGAACGGGTGCTTGCCTTCGAAGATGTGGTAGTCGGTGCCGCAGATGCCGACATGGCTGACGGCAACCAGCGCCCAGCCGGCAGGCGGCGCTCCTGGCGCCGGCCGGTCTTCCAGGACAAGCTCGCCGGGCGAGCGGCAGACAACAGCTTTCATTCGGCAATTCCAGTGTTCAAAAAGGCGCCGGTCCGTTGTTGAGCGGACCGACACGGAAGGTCAGGGAGGATTACTTGCCGCGACGGCGCAGCCCGTCGAAATAGACGATGATGATGATCAACGCGCCGGTGATGATGCGCTGCCAGAACGAGTTGACGTTGAGCAGATTGGCACCGTTGTTGATGGTGGCCAGGATGAAGGCGCCGAGCAGCGGGCCATGCACCGAGCCGACGGCGCCGAATAGCGAAGTGCCGCCGATCACCGATGAGGCGATCGCCTGCAACTCCCAACCTTCGGCCTGGGTCGGGTTGCCGATGCCGATGCGCGCCGCCAGCAGCACGCCGACGAAGGCCGCGCATAGGCCCGACAGCGTGTAGGCCATGTAGATGGTGCGCTGGACATTGACGCCCGAGAGGCGCGAGGCCTCGGCATTGGATCCCACAGAGAAGAGATAGCGGCCCCAGCGGCTGTGGTGCAGGAAGATGTAGGCCGGGATGCCGACCAGGATCACCATCCAGAACAGATTGGGGATGCCGACAAAGGAACTGCGCGAGAACGCGGTGAAGCTGTCGCTGTTGATGTTGATCGAGTTGCCGTTGGTCATCAACAGGCCGATGCCGCGCAACGAGGTCAGCGTCGCCAGCGTGATGATGAAGGGCGGCAGGCCCATCTTGACGATGCCGAAGCCATGGAACAGGCCGATGGCAACGCCGACCAGCAGCGTCACCAGAATGGCGACCCAGATCGGGAAGCCGGCATTGATCATCATGGCGACAATGACGGTGGCGAAGCCGACCACGGCGCCGACCGAGAGGTCGATGCCGCCGGTGATGATGACGAAGGTCTGGCCGACCGCCATGATGGCGATCATCGAGCCCTGCCGCAAAAGATTGGCGATGTTGTTGGAGGAGGCGAAGCTCGGCGTCGCCACCGACAGCACGATCCAGAGCAGAACCAGCAACGCCAGAAGCGTCAGCCCAAACAGGACGTTGTAGTTCCGTTTCGGTTTTTCGATCGCGATGGTTTCGATGCTCATGGTTCCTCCCGTTTCTTGTTTTGTCAGCCGATCGCCTGTGTCAGCACGTCTTCGTGGCTGGCGGCGCGAAAGCCATGGCTGGCGACCAGTTTGCCGCGCCGGAACACGTGCAGCGTATCGGCGAGTTCATAAACCTCGGGCAGATAGGACGAGATCAGGATGATGCCGGCGCCCTTGGACAACAGTTCCCCGAACAGGCGGTAAATCTCGGCCTTGGTGCCGACATCGACGCCGACGGTCGGCTCATCGAAGATGAACAGCTTGGCGCCGTGCGCCAGCCATTTGCCGATGACGATCTTCTGCTGGTTGCCGCCGGACAGGCTGGAGGCCAGTGCGCCGCGTGTCGGCGTCTTGATGCGGAGGCCGGCGATCTGGCGATCGGCTTCAGCCTTTTCCTTCGTGTTCGAAATCAGCAGGTTGTTGGAGATGCGCTTGTAGATCGGCAGGTTGAGGTTGAGGCCGACCGGCAGGTTCAGGCACAGGCCCTGGTCGCGGCGGCTTTCCGGCGCCAGCGCCATGCCGAGCTTGATCGCGTCGTGCTCGGAATTGATGTGGACCGGCTTGCCTTGCCAAAGGACCTGTCCGGCCGACTTCTTGTGGCGGCCATAGAGCGTGGTGACGAACTCGCTCCGCCCGGCGCCGATCAGGCCATAGAGCCCGACGATCTCGCCGGCGCGCACCGTCATCGAGACGTCTTCGAAACCCTTGCCCGACAGGTTTTTCGCTTCAACGATCACGGCACCGGGGGTGAAATGCTCCTTGTGGTAGACTTGCTCGATCGAGCGGTTGATCATCATCTTGACCAGCTCGGCGTCATTGGTCTCGGCAATGTTGCGGGTGCCGACCAGTGTGCCGTCGCGCAGCACCGAGACGCGATCGGCGAGCTCGAACACCTCTTCCATGCGATGGCTGATGTAGATGATGGTGACGCCTTCGCCCTTGAGCCTGCGGATCAGCGTGAACAGCTGGTCGGCTTCCTTGCGGGTGAGATAGGCGGTCGGCTCGTCGAAGATCAGGAATTTGGTGCCGCGCACGGTGGCGCGGGCGGCGGCGATCAGCTGCTGCTGGCCGATGGTGAGGTCACCCAGCATGACATGCGCCGGCAGGTCGAAGCCGAGACCGTCGATGATCTTCTGCGCTTCCTTGACCATGGCGCGCTGCTGCAGGATGCCGAAGCGCGAATTCTCCTCGCCGAGGAACATGTTGGCGGCGACGGTGAGATGGCGACAGAGCACGACCTCCTGATGCACGGCGTTGATGCCCAGCGCCATTGCCTCGTGCGGGGTTGCCAGCGCTGCCGGCTTGCCCTCCCAGATGACATCGCCGGAGGTGCGCGGCATGACGCCGGTCAGAAGCTTGATCAAGGTGGATTTGCCGGCGCCGTTCTCGCCGACGATGGCGTGGATCTCACCTGCCTTGAAGGCAAGGTGAACGGGCTTCAGCGCATGCGTGCCGGGATAGCGCTTTTCCAGCCCGTGCAGTTCGAGGATCGTCCTGCCGGGCGCTAGCGTTGGGGCCGGGTGCAGTTCCTGCGCCATGGGCGTCATGACAATCCTCCCAGATTGGCCTTACGATTGGCACGTCGCGATGCAGTCAAGCCGCATCGTCGAGGTGATTCAAGCCGGTGGATATTCAAGCTTGTATCCGGTGTTTCCGGGGCGCGAGGCCCCGGAAAGGATTTTTGCCTGACGGGCTCAGAGCTTCGGGTTGAGCAGGGCGTCGATCTTGGGGTCTTTCATGTTTGCCTTGGTCACCAGGTTGGCGCCGGTGTCGACATTGGCCTCGACCTTCTCGCCCTTCGAGGCGGCGAGCGCGGTCTTGATGCCGTCATAGCCCATCCGGTACGGATCCTGGACGACGAGCGCGGAAATGACGCCGTCATTGAGGAACTTGATCAGCTTCTCGTCGCTGTCGAAGCCGACCAGCGCCAGCTTACCGCCAAGGTTGTTCTCGGCGACAGCCTGACCGACGCCCTGCGCCATGATCAGGTTGGACGCGAAGATGCCCTTGAGGTTCGGGTTGGCCGTGATCAGGTCGGTGGCGATGTTGAGACCGGTCGTTGCCTGGCCGTCGGCATATTTGTCGGCGACGAGCTTCAGCCCCGGATATTTCGCGGCCAGCTGCTCGGTGAAGCCCTGCTTGCGCTGCTCCAGCGAACCGGCGCCCGGCGCGTTGGTGATCAGGGCGACGTCGCCCTCGATCTTGCCGCCATTGGCTTCGCCGATGGCTGCTGCAAGACCGTCAGCGGCTACGCGTCCGCCCTGCACATTGTCGGTGGTCAGGAACGAGGTGAACGCCTTGGAGTCGGCGCCGGAGTCGATGCCGATGACCTTGACCTTGCTGGCCGCTTCATCGATCGGCTTGCCGAGCGCCTTGAATTCGGTCGGCGCGATGACGATCGCGGCCGGGTTGCCGGCGACGGCATTCTCGAGGATCGAAACCTGGCCGTTGACGTCGGTTTCAGCCTGGGCGCCGAGTTCGGGTACGTTGACGCCGAGATCCTTGCCGGCCTTGCGGGCGCCGGCCAGGACGATCTGCCAGTAGAAGGACGTGGTGTCCTTGACGATGATCGGAATGGTCACGTCCGCCGCCGAAGCCGGCGCCGTGTGCAGCGTGCCTGCAAGCATCGAGGCGGCAGCAAGTGCCACCAGGGAACGGCGGTTGAGAATGCTGGTCACGAATTTCATTAGGAATCCTCCCTAGATCGCCCGGTGAAGGTTACGGAAGCTCCATTTGGATAGGCGCTGCCCAAACAGAACTTTATCAATAAAAAACAGTTGCCGCTTTTTGATAGTGCATCGGTCCGGCCGACGCAAGCGGTGTTTCATATCGGCCTGCGCATGGCTTGGCGGGGAAACCTCCCTGCCGATCCTCAGTGCCACGTCCAGACGCTCCCGATCCTCCTTGATCATCATGGAATATTAATTCCACCGTTGAGTCAATATGGAATATTTATTCCTTCTTGAGAACCGTGATCGTGGCGTTTCGTCAGCCGAGCTCCTGCACGATGGTGTAGGGAGCGTAGCGGGCGAATTCCGCTTGCGGCACCTGGACGTCGAACAGGTCGAGGTTGCGCGTCAGGTTGGCAGGCTTGGCCGTTCCGGTCAGCACGCTGGCCACGACAGGCTCCTGCAGCGGAAACTGCAATGCAGCCGCCGCCAGCGGATATCCGCCCTCATCAGCGATTTTCTCCATCGCGCCGACACGCTCGAGTATGTCCTGCGTCGCCGGCAGATAGTCGAAATGCGCACCGTGCACCGGTCCGGTCGCCAGGATGCCGGAGTTGAAGACGCCGCCGATGATCAGCGAAGTCTGTCGCTCACGACACAGCGGCAGCAACTCGGCTTCAGCCGAGCGGTCGAGCAGCGAATAGCGGCTGGCCAGCAGGATGCAGTCGAGCGGTGCTTCGCGCAGCACGTCGAGGCAGATCTGCACCTCGTTGACGCCGAGCCCATAGGCGGAAATTACACCCGACGTTTTAAGCTCTTCCAGCGCCTTCAAGCCGCCGTCCATCAGCTGGCGAAAGTGCAGCTTCGTCTTCTCGACGCCATGTGTGTAGGTGCCGATGTCGTGCACAAACAGGATGTCTATCCGGTTCAGCCCGAGCCGGGCATAGGAGAACTCGACCGAGCGCATGATGCCGTCATAGGAGTAGTCGTAGTCGAGCGCGAAAGGCAGCGGGTCGACATAGGAATGATCGGGAACCTGGTCTTCCGGCACCGGGCGGAACAGGCGGCCGACCTTGGTCGACAGCACATAGGAATCCCGCGGCTTGTAGCGCAGGAAGTCGCCGGTCCGCCGCTCCGACAGGCCGAAGCCATAGAAGGGCGCGGTGTCGAAATAGCGCAGGCCGGCATCCCAGGCTGTCTGCAGCGTCTCCATCGCCGCTTCGCGCGGACAGGCCCGGTAGAGCCCGCCGATCGCCGCCCCGCCGAAGCTTATCTCAGTGACCTCGAGCGCAGTCGTGCCGATGCGGCGTTTGTCCATCCACAGCCTCCCCTTGTGAGCCGTCTTTGCAGCCCGCTTTTTTCGTCGGTGGTTAGAGCGTCGCGCCGAGGTGCCACGGCACGAACTCGTTGTCGCCGTAGCCGAACGCCTCGCTCTTGGTCTTGCGGCCCGATGCCGTCTCGACGATGAGTTCGAAGAGTTCCCGGCCCATGCCGGCGATGGTCTTCTCACCCGAAGCGATGACGCCGCAATTGACGTCCATGTCCTCTTCCATCTGGTGGTACATGGTCGAGTTGGTGGCGACCTTGATCGACGGCGTGGGCCGGCAGCCGAAGCAGGAGCCGCGGCCGGTGGTGAAGACGATGATGTTGGCGCCGCCCGCCACCTGACCGGTCGCCGAGACCGGGTCGTAACCGGGCGTGTCCATGAACACCAGGCCACTGCCGGTGACCTTTTCGGCATAACCGAAGACGCCGTTGAGCGGAGTCTGGCCGCCTTTGGCCACGGCGCCCAGCGACTTTTCCAGGATGGTGGTCAGGCCACCGCGCTTGTTGCCGGGCGAGGGGTTGTTGTCGATCGAGGCGCCGTGCTTGGCGACATGGTCCTCCCACCATTTGACGAAACCGTCGAGCTTCTTGGCGATCTCCGGCGTTGCCGCGCGATAGGCGAGCAGATGTTCGGCGCCATAGATCTCCGTCGTCTCCGACAGGATGCCGATGCCGCCGACGCCGGCCAGGATGTCGACCGCCGCTCCCAGCGCGGGATTGGCGGTGATGCCCGACATGCCGTCGGAACCGCCGCATTGCAGGCCGACGACGATCTCCGAGACCGGGATCGGCTCGCGCTGATACTGGCCGACTTCCTCGGCGATTTCGGCGAGCACGCCCATCGCCTTTGCGACCGATTTGCGCGAACCGCCGGCGTCCTGGATGTTGAAATGGCGTTTTCCCGCCGCCGCACCCTTCTGGCCGTAAAGGGTGAGCTGGTTGACCTCGCAGCCGAGGCCGACCATCAACGCGCCGCCGAAATTCGGATGGCGGGTGTAACCGGCGAGCGTGCGGTGTAGCACCATCATGCCGTCGCCGGTGCCGCTCATGCCGCAGCCCTGGCCATGGACGATCGGGACGAAGCCGTCGATCCCCGGATATTTCGGCAACAGCACGCGGTTGGCCTCGTCGGCAATGGCGTGGCAGACGGTGGCCGAGCAATTGACGCTGGCGATGATGCCGATGAAGTTGCGCGTGCCGGCACGGCCATCGGCGCGACGATAGCCCATGAATGTCCGGGCGCGGTCAGCTTCGGTGGCATGCTCCGCTTCGCTCGGCGGCACGACCGGCAGACGGCCGGACTCGAAGACCAGATTGTGCGAATGGACGTGGTCGCCGGGCGCGATGTCCTGGGTGGCGCGGCCGATGGCCTGGGCATACTTGACCACCGCCTCGCCGGCGGCGATAGGCTTGATCGCCACCTTGTGGCCGGGCTCGATCAAGGCCGTGGCGACGGCGCCGCCGGGCAGAGGGGTGCCGATCTCGATGCGGCCATTGGCGACCGCGACATTGTCGGCGGGGGACAGAAGAATGCTGTTCGAAGCGTTCACGGGCAGTTTCCTGGGTCTGTTCCTGGGGATGCGCGGATTGACACGCGTCTGTTTACATATAATGTCTTTTATCGTGAAAAAACATTTGTGCGTCAATTGTTTTTTCAGGAGGAGACCATGCGTCCGATGGACGCTTGGCTTGTGGGGAGCGGCGTCTGACACGCAGAGCGTTTTGCTTAGCCGGGTGAGCGCCAGGACATATGATATCGCGCTTCAAGCCAGCCACAGCAAGCGCCGGCGCGCAACGGGGCAGGGATGTCGAAGAGCAACAACGTCTACAAGGACGCTTACAATAGGGGTCTGCGGCTGCTCGATGAGACGCAGAGCCTGCCGTCGGAGCCGGAGCTGGGCACTTTGCTTGGCGTCAGCCGTACCACCGTGCGCACCATTCTGGCGCGCATGGAAGAGACCGGGCTGATCGCGTGGAACAAACGCAGCAAGACAGTGCTCAGGACGCCGAAGCCGGATGATTTCTTCCCCGAGGAGGAGACAGACACACTGGCCCAGATCATCGAGCGGTCGTTTATGCGCAGGTTGCTGGCCGGCGGTGCAGAGGCCGGCATGCAGATCAACGAGCTCGAACTGGCGCGCGAGATCGGCGTCGGCACCACCAGCGTGCGCGAGTTCCTGATCCGCTTCTCCCGCTTCGGCCTGATCGAGAAGCGGCGCAACAGCCACTGGGTGCTGAAAGGATTTACCCGTGCCTTTGCGCTCGAACTCACTGAAATCCGCGAAATGTTCGAGATACGCTCGGCGGCGGCCTTTGCCGCCTTGCCTGGGGATAGTCCGGTCTGGGCGGATCTCGACCGGCTGGAAGACGAGCACCGGCTTCTGGCCAGCGAAATCGCCATCCGCTTCAACGAATTCTCGGAGCTAGACGAGCGCTTCCACCGGCTGATCCACCGGGCGTCGCACAACCGCTTCATCGTCGATTTCTACGACGTCATCGCCATGATCTTTCACTACCACTACCAGTGGAACAAGGCGCAGGAGCGCGAGCGCAACGAAGTCGCGGTTGGCGAGCATCTCGCCTACATCGCGGCGCTGAAATCGCGCGATCTCGGCAAGGTCGACGCCGCCTGCCGCAAGCATCTGAAGTCGGCACGCCACACGCTGTTGACGTCGATTCCGGAAATCGGCGGCCGCCCGGCTTCCTGAGCGCGACTTCCGAAGGGAGGTTATGCGCACAAGATCTCTGCCTCATGCGTTATCCCAAACCGCTGCGCACTTTTGTGCGACATGGATCGAACGCGCCGCGTTGCCGCAGCGATGATTTGGCGATTTTCCGCCGACATGCCGCGTGCTAGATATCCACGCGTTGCTGCGTGAAGAGGCAGGTCTTTGGACTTCCGGCGTAAGAGATGGAGCATGACGGCCGCCTTTGTCGCGGCCTGTGTGCTGCTGCTCCAGTCGACGCTCGGCGTGTTTGCCTTCGGCATTGCGCCGGATGCCTCGCAACTCGACGCTTTCGGCAATGTCATCTGCAGCCATGAGGGAGCGGTCAAGCTTCCCGGCGGCGATCCGCACCAGCAGCATATGCTGGCGTGCTGCATGCTCGGCTGCAGCATGGCCTCCGTCGCCTATGCGCCGCCGGCAGGCGTCGGCCTGGCGCCGGTCAGCCAGTACTTGGAAACAGTCGCTTTTGCCCCGCCGGCAGTCAGGCATCCCGACGTCACGCGTGAGCGCTCTCCGGCCAATCCGCGCGCGCCGCCGCTTGCGGGCTGAAAAACCGCCGCTCGCTTCGCGTAACCTGCGCAGGCGATAATCATCCAATGATAAACACGTTCGCAGCCGGACAAAGGCGCGACCTCATATTCATGGAGCCTACCCATGTTCCTTTTTCTTCGTGCCGGCGCGTTGCGCCGCAGTGCCCCTTTCTCCACCACTATCGAGCAGCGTCTCGGCAGCGCCCTCTTCGCCTTTGCACTGTTGTTCGCCGGCCCCCATTCCGTCCTTGCGCATGAGTTCAAGGCCGGTGACATCGAGATCAAGCATCCCTGGTCGCGCGCCACGCCGGCCGGCGCCAAGGTTGCCGGCGGCTATTTCACCATCGTCAACAAGGGCAGCGCACCAGACCGGCTGCTGTCGATTGCCTCCGATATTTCGGGCAAGGCCGAACTGCATGAAATGGGAGTCAAAGACGGCGTCATGACCATGCGCCCGGTCAGTGGCGGCCTGGACATTCCGGCGGGCGGCAAGATCACGCTGGGTCCCGGCGCCTACCACGTGATGTTCATGGATTTGAAGCAGCCGCCTAAAGAAGGCCAGATGTTTGCCGCCACGCTGACTTTCGAGAAGGCCGGAGCGGTGACCGTCGAGTTCGCGGTGCAAGCCATAGGCAGCGCACCGCCAGAGGAAGACAACGACTGACCAATATTGCCAACCGTTTTTCGAGAGGGACCCATCATGAACAAGTATCTTTTGCCCGCCGCTGCATTCCTCGTCCTGGGGACAAGCGCCGCCTTCGCCCATATCACCCTCGAAACCCAGGAAGCGCCTGTCGGTTCGACCTACCAGGCCGTGCTGCGCGTGCCGCATGGCTGTGAAGGAAAGGCGACGATTGCCGTGCGCGTGCAGATCCCGGAAGGGGTGATCGGGGTGAAGCCGATGCCCAAGCCCGGCTGGACGCTGCAGGTCAAGAAAGGCAAGTACGAGAAATCCTACCAGCTCTATGGCGAGGCGGTGACCTCGGGCGTCAAGGAAGTCGACTGGAGCGGCGGCAGCCTGCCGGATGAATTTTATGACGAGTTCGTCTTCCGCGGCACGTTGGCCGCCGATCTGCCGGCCGGGCAAAAACTCTATTTTCCGGTGGTGCAGGAATGCGATGGGGCCACCACGCGTTGGATAGAGATTCCGGCGGCTGGTCAGGATGAGGATGCGATGGAAGATCCGGCGCCCGGCCTCAACCTGCTGCCGAAGAAATGATGCAATGGCGGCGCGCTGCTTCGAAGCGGCGCGCCACTGTTTTGGTGGATGGCATGAACGTGGCCTGTTTTCAGCGGATAGAACGGACAGCCGGCAGGTGCTTCGGCCTGCTGGCCGCGATCCTGCTGCTTGCCGTCCTTGCCTCGCCAAACCAGGCCTTTGCCCATGCGGCGCTGATCAAGGCCGAGCCTGCCGACGGCGCGGTTCTGGAGCGAGCGCCGACGCAATTTTCGCTGACCTTCAGCGAGCCTGTGTCGCCGCTGGTGCTGACCTTGGTGCGGCCCGACGGTACGCCTGTCGCTTTGACCTCGTTTCGGTTGAGCGACCAAACGGTTGAGATCGACAATCCACAAAAGCTCGGGCCGGGCACCCATGTCTTGAGCTGGCGGGTGATTTCCGCCGATGGCCATCCGGTCGGCGGCTCGGTGCTGTTTTCCATTGGCGCGCCAAGTGCGGCGCCGGCGGTGGGGGAAGCTGTCGATATAGATTTGCGGTCAGCGATCTGGACCGGCAAGGTTCTTCTCTACATCGGGCTTTTCCTCGGCATTGGCGGCGCCTTCGCGCTGACATGGCTGGCGCAAGGCCAGCGCTCAGGCCAGCGCTTCGTCATTGCCGCCATCCTGTGCGGGCTGGTCGCAGCACCCCTGTCGCTCGGGTTCCAGGGGCTGGACGCGCTGGGCGCGCCACTCGCCCGGCTGGCGCAACCGGTGGTCTGGCGGACGGCGCTTGGCACCAGCTTCGGCTGGACGGTGCTGATTTCGCTGGCGGCGCTCGGGCTTGGCCTGCTGTCGTTGGTCGGATCGCGTGCTGGCGCCAGGCCGTTGGCGCTCGCCGGGCTGGCCGGTGTGGGTGCAGCCTTTGCCGCCAGCGGCCATGCCAGTGCAGCCGAACCGCAATGGCTGACGCGGCCTATGGTGTTCCTGCATGGCGCCGGCATCGCTTTCTGGGCTGGAGCATTGCTGCCGCTCGGCCTGGCGTTGAGCAGCCAATCGGTGGAAGCCGGGGCGTTCCTGCGGCGGTTTTCGCGCGCGATCATGCCCGTGGTGGTAGTGCTTGCCGCCGCCGGTGTGGTGCTCGCCATCATCCAGGTGCAGACACCGGCGGCACTGGTCAACACCGCCTATGGCCGGCTGCTGCTGATCAAGCTGGCGCTGCTGGTGTTTCTGTTCACGCTGGCGGCGGTCAATCGATGGCGGCTCACCGCCTTGGCCGAGGCCGGAGCGACGGAAGTGCGGCGACGGCTTAGCCGCTCGATCTCAGTCGAAATGCTGATCGTGCTCCTGATCTTCGGCGTTGCCGCCGGCTGGCGCTTCACGCCGCCGCCACGGGCCCTGGCAATCGCCGCGGCACAACCGACGTCGACCCATATCCACACTATGAAGGCGATGGCCGACATCGACATCACGCCCGGCCATACCGGGGAGGTCACCGCCTCCATCGTCATCATGGATGGCGATTTCGGCCCGCTCGACGCCAAGGAAGTGACGCTGGTGCTGTCCAAGCCCGATTCGGGGATCGAGCCGATCAAGCGTCCGGCGACCAAGCCAGGCGACGGCACCTGGCGCGTCGATAATCTCGTCATTCCGATTCCAGGCCGCTGGACGGCGCGGCTCGATATTCTGGTTTCGGATTTCGAAGTGGTAAAGATCGAAGCGCCGATCGATATCCGCGCCGAGTGATATTCAGCCCGCCTGCGAAGGGCGCTCAGCCGAGTTCCTGGGCTAACCCGATGAGATGCCCTTCCGGCCCGCGGATGTAGCAGAGCCGATACACGTCCTGGTAACGGACGACTTCACCGGCCAGCTGCGCGCCACGCTTGCGGAGCCTTTCAAGCGTGTCGTCGATGTCGTCCACGGTAAACATGACGCGCAGGTAGCCCAGGGCATTGACCGGGGCGTTGCGGTGATCGGCGACGACCGTCGGCGTGAGGAAGCGGGAGAGCTCGAGCCGGCTATGGCCATCCGGTGTGCGCATCATGGCAATCTCGACGTGCTGATCGCCGAGCCCGGTGACACGTCCGGCCCACTCGCCTTCGATCGTCGCCCGCCCTTCCAGTTCGAGGCCGAGCTCGCGAAAGAAGGCAATCGTCTCGTCGAGGTCATCGACGACGATTCCGACATTGTCCATCCGTTTGACTGCCATAAGTTCAACCTAACGTCATATGTTCGATCGGCAAGGCGTCGCCTGGTCACCAACTGACCCTTCCTGACTCGGTCTGACACAACGCAGACGCAACACAATTCGGCGAGGCGGTTGACGTGGCGCGAAAGGCCCGTCAATCATCTCGCCGAAAAATGGGCATCCCGAAAAACGCGGCCTCAACAAAATCCGAAAGCAGGGAAGAAACGATGGAAAAAGCCGAAATAGGCCTGATCGGCCTTGGCACAATGGGCTCCAACCTCGCGCTCAACATTGCCGAGCACGGGCACCGCATCGCCGTCTTCAACCGCACCAAGGCGCGCACCGATGCCTTCCTCGAAGGCGCCGGTTCGCTCAGGGACATGGTGGTGCCCTGCTACAGCCTGGAGGAACTGGCAGCTGCGATCAAGCCGCCGCGCCCGGTCATCATCATGGTGCTGGCCGGCAAGCCGGTCGACGAACAGATCGAAGCGCTGCGCGGCGTGTTGTCTGACAACGATATCGTCATCGATGCCGGCAACGCCAATTTCCGCGATACGATGCGGCGCTTTTCGGAACTGTCGGGCTCAGGTCTCACCTTCATAGGCATGGGCGTATCCGGCGGCGAGGAAGGCGCGCGCCATGGACCGTCGATCATGGTCGGCGGCACCGAAGACTCCTGGAAGCGCGTCGAACGCGTGCTGACCGCGATCTCGGCTAAGTTCAAGGATGAACCGTGCGCTGCCTGGCTTGGCACAGACGGCGCCGGGCATTTCGTGAAAACCATCCACAACGGCATCGAATATGCCGACATGCAGATGATCGCCGAGATCTACGGCATCCTGCGTGACGGTCTCGGCATGGGGCCGAAGGAGATCGGCAAGGTCTTCGAGGACTGGAACAAGGGCCGGCTCGATTCGTATCTGATCGAGATCACCGCCAAGGTGCTGGCCGCCGACGATGCAAAGACCGGCAAGCCGGTGGTCGACATCATCCTCGACCGTGCCGGCCAGAAGGGCACCGGCAAATGGTCTGTCATCGAGGCGCAGCAGCTCGGCATTCCGGCGACGGCCATCGAGGCGGCGGTGGCGGCCCGCGTGCTGTCCTCGATCAAGGATGAGCGGCAGGCGGCCGAAAAAGCCTATGGCAATATCGGCGTCACCAAGATCTCCGGCGACAAGGCGGCACTTCTGAAAGACCTGGAGCTGGCGCTGCTCGCCGGCAAGATCGCCGCCTATGCACAAGGTTTCGCGGTGATGAGCGCCGCCTCGAAGGAGTTCAACTGGAACTTGCCGATGCCGACCATCGCCAAGATCTGGCGTGCCGGCTGTATCATCCGCTCGCAGATGCTCGACACCATGGCGGAAGCCTTCGGCTCGGGCGGCGCGTCCACCAACCTTTTGATGGCGCCGGCTTTCACCACCATGATGCAGGAGGCGCATCCGTCGCTCCGGCGCATGGTCGCAAGAGCGTCGGAGGCCGGTTCGCCCGTGCCGGCGCTGGCGTCGGCGCTTGCCTATTTCGACAGCTACCGCCAGGGCCGCGGCACCTCGAACCTGATCCAGGCGCAGCGCGATTTCTTCGGCGCGCATGGTTTCGAGCGCATCGGCGAGCAGGGGGCTTTCCATGGCCCATGGGGCAGCGGCGCTGCCGGCTAGGGTCAGGTGAGGCGGCCTCTCAGGTCGTGCCAGTCAGCCCTGATACGCGGCGACGTCGCCTGGCTTGACCACAGTCTGCAAAGAGCCAGGTGCCGCGCCGCCTATCCAGCCCAGCACGGCGCGGGCAAGCTCGGTGCCGGCGAGGCGGAAGTCTTCGTTGACGATCAGCAACTCCCGGCGGAACAGATGCAGCAGTTCCGACGATTGCTTGGACACGACATCGACGTCGCGGCCGAGTTTCAGGCCGGCATCCTCGATGCCGGCGACGATGGCCAGCGTTGCTGCGGCGGCGCTGCTGACGAAACCGTCCGGCCTGACGTCGCGGCGCATCAACTGCGCGGTCCGCGTCCTGATCTGATCGATCGACTGGTCGATCGAAACAGCGTTGAACGGCACTTCGCTGGCGTCGACCTCGCTCAGTGCGTCGGCAAAGCCATTGACCGTGTGGTCGTAATAGGTGAGCCCGACCGGCGGCGCTACCAGCGCCAGCCGGCGCCGGCCGACGCTGGCCAGATGGCGCACCGCTTCGGCGGCGAAGGCGTAATTGTCGAAGTCGTGATAGGGGTGGACAAGCCCCATATCGGTGCGGCCATGCGTGGCAAAGGGAATGCCACGCTCCAGCATGTAGCGGGCGCGCGGATCGTTGGGCTGCGTGCGTGAGATGATGACGCCATCGGCCGAGCCGGACTCGACCAGATACTTTACCGGGTCCAGCGGATCCTGCGAGCGCGAGTAGGGCGTGACGATCAGGTGATAGGGTGTGTCGGCAATGACCTCCGAGACGCCGTAGATGATGTCCGAGACAAAGCTCATGATCTCGCGCTCGGTATTGAGCACGAGGCTGATAACATTGGTCTTGCCAGTCCGCAGGCGCACGCCGGCGCGGTTCGGCCGGTAGCCGATCTGCCTGGCGACGAGTTGAACCCGCCGCCTGGTCTCGGCGCCGATCTCGGGTGCATCCTTGAGCGCGCGCGAGACGGTGGTGACGCCGAGCCCGGTCATGAAGGCAAGCGTTTTCAGCGTCGGCCGCTCATGCGCCGACGCCTCGTCGTCCTTCTCCGTCTGGTCCCTGTCCATTCGTCCCGCCCCGTCAGGCGCATAGCAGCCGCCGGACCAGCCGACAATCGCTTCGATGACGATGTGGCACGGTTCTTCGCCGTCAGGCCTCAATATACTGAAACGTTACAGATTTCCAACATCGCAGCGCGTGGTGTCTCTCAAGCCATGGTTTTGGCAGGGTTTTGGCGGCCAGAAACGTTGCGCGACAATCAGGTTCGAGACGGTTTTCTTGCGCTGCAGCATGATTTTGCAGCGCAGCACCCGGTTTTGCGCGGAGTTTGCCGGTTTGCTCGCAACGAATTTGTTCGCGCCTCGAAAAAACATTCGAGCGCGTTTATCTCAGGGGTTGCACGCACCGCATAATTGCCGTATCGAAAATCTGTAACGTTTCAGATTCTGGGAGGAACCGAAATGCGCTATAGACTTTTGACCGCTGCCCTTGCCGCGACGGCCGCGCTTCAGCTTGCCGGCCCGGCGGCCGCCACCGACCTGGAAGTCACCCATTGGTGGACGTCGGGCGGCGAGGCGGCGGCGGTTGCGGAATTCGCGAAGGCTTTTGACGCGACCGGCAATCACTGGGTCGACGGCGCCATTGCCGGATCCGGCGGCACGGCACGGCCGATCATGATCAGCCGCATCACCGGCGGCGATCCGATGGGCGCCACCCAGTTCAATCACGGCCGGCAGGCCGAAGAACTGGTGCAGGCCGGCCTGATGCGCGACCTCACCGATGTGGCCACCAAGGGCAAGTGGACGGAAATCGTGCGGCCGAAGAGCCTGCTCGACAGCTGCACCATCGACGGCAAGATCTATTGCGTGCCGGTCAACATCCACTCCTGGCAGTGGTTGTGGCTGTCGAACGAAGCCTTCGAGAAGGCCGGCGTGCCGCTGCCGAAGGACTGGAATGAATTCGTGGCGGCAGCGCCCGCTCTGGAAAAGGCGGGCATCATCCCGCTCGCTGTCGGCGGACAGGCCTGGCAATCTTCCGGCGCCTTCGATGTGCTGCTGGCGGCGGTCGGCGGCACCGATGCATTCCTCAAGGTCTACAAGGACAAGGACGCCAAGTTCGCCGCTGGGCCCGAGGTCGCCAAGGTCTTCAAGGCCGCCGACGATGCCCGCAAGATGGCGAAGAACACCAATGTGCAGGACTGGAACCAGGCGACCAATCTGGTCATCACCGGCAAGGCCGGCGGCCAGATCATGGGTGACTGGGCGCAAGGCGAGTTCCAGGTTGCCGGCAAGGTCGCCGGCAAGGACTATGCCTGCCTGCCGGGCCTCGGTCTGAACGAAGTTATCGCCACCGGCGGCGACGCCTTCTATTTCCCGCTGCTCAAGGATGCCGACAAGTCCAAGGCGCAGGAGGTGTTGGCAGAGACGCTGCTCGACCCTAAGACTCAGGTCGCCTTCAATCTCAAGAAGGGCTCGCTGCCGGTGCGCGGTGACGTCGATCTCAATGCGGCGAACGACTGCATGAAGAAGGGTCTGGCCATCCTCGCCAAGGGCGCCGTCATCCCGTGGACGGACCAACTGCTTTCGCAGGATACCCAGAAGCAGAAGGAAGATCTCTTCGCCGAATTCTTCGCCAAGCCGGACCTGACCATCGAAGACGCGCAGAAACGCTTCGCCGACCTCATCGCTTCGGCAGACTGACGTTGGAGGCAATACACCTCGCTCCCGGTCTTGCGAAAGCAGGGCCGGGATCGCACCGCCCTTACCCAGCCGGCTGACGAGATGAGCAAGAGCGAACGCCCCAACCCGCTGTTCCGCAACCTCAATGCGAAGGTCGCCTCGATCCCGATGATCCTCACCGCGTCGGTGGTTTTCGTCGGCGGCACCGTCTGGACGGTATTCTATTCCTTCACCAATTCGAAGCTGCTGCCACGGCTGAATTTCGCCGGGCTCGATCAGTATTACCGGCTGTGGGTGACGCCGCGCTGGCTGATCTCGATCGAGAACCTTTTGATCTACGGCGCGATCTCGCTGGTGTTCTCACTGGTCATCGGCTTCCTGCTTGCAGCGCTTCTCGACCAGAAGATCCGTTTCGAGGACACGTTCCGCACCATCTTCCTCTATCCGTTCGCGCTTTCCTTCATCGTCACCGGCCTGGTCTGGCAGTGGCTGCTCAATCCGGATTTCGGCATCCAGCATGTGGTGCGGGACCTCGGCTGGACGAGCTTCAACTTCGACCCGCTATACAATTCCAGCATCGTCATCTACGGCATTTCGATTGCGGCGCTGTGGCAAGGCACCGGGCTCATCATGTGCTTGATGCTGGCCGGCCTGCGCGGCATCGACGAGGACATCTGGAAGGCGGCGCGGGTAGACGGGATCCCCATGTGGAAGACCTATCTGTTCATCGTCATCCCGATGATGCGGCCGGTTTTCATCACCACGCTGGTCATCATCGCGTCGGGCATCGTCAAGGTCTACGACCTCGTTGTCGCCCAGACCAGCGGCGGCCCCGGAATCGCCTCCGAAGTGCCGGCCAAATATGTCTATGACTACATGTTCTTCGCACAGAATCTTGGCCAGGGCTTTGCCGCCTCGACCATGATGCTGCTCTCGGTGGTGATCGTCGTCGTGCCGTGGGCCTACCTTGAATTTGGAGGCAGGAAGCGTGGCTGACCCGGCCGTCCCTTTGCCCGCCAGCGCGGGTGCAGCCGAGCGCGAAGCCTCCGGGCCGCGCGGGCCGAAGCCGCGGCATGTCTTCTCGCGCCGCAATATCTTCCTCTATGGCACGCTGATCGTGGTGGCAGTCTACTATCTGCTGCCGCTCTATGTGATGGTGGTCACCTCGCTTAAGGGCATGCCCGAGATACGGATGGGCAATATCTTCTCGCCGCCGCTTGAAATCACGTTCGAACCGTGGGTGAAGGCGTGGGCGACGGCCTGCACCGGCCTCAATTGCGACGGGCTTTCGCGCGGCTTCTGGAATTCGGTGCGCATCACCGTTCCGTCGGTGCTGCTGTCGATCGCCATCGCCTCGGTGAACGGCTATGCGCTCGCCAACTGGCGCTTCAAGGGCGCCGACACATTCTTCGTCATCCTGATCGTCGGCGCCTTCATCCCTTATCAGGTGATGATCTATCCGATCGTCATCATCCTGCGCGAGATCGGCCTCTACGGCAGCCTCAGCGGCCTGGTGATCGTCCATTCCATCTTCGGCATGCCGATCCTCACGCTTTTGTTCCGCAACTATTTTGCCTCGATGCCGGAAGAGCTGTTCAGGGCGGCACGGGTCGACGGCGCCGGCTTCTGGGGCATCTTCCTGCGGATCATGGCGCCGATGTCGCTGCCGATCTTCGTCGTCGCCATCATCCTGCAGGTGACCGGCATCTGGAACGACTTCCTGTTCGGCGTCGTCTACACCCGCCCCGACACCTATCCGATGACGGTGCAGCTCAACAACATCGTCAATTCGGTGCAAGGCGTGAAGGAGTACAACGTCAACATGGCCGCCACCATCCTGACCGGCCTTGTGCCACTCATCGTCTACTTCATTTCCGGCAAGCTTTTCGTGCGCGGCATCGCCGCCGGTGCGGTGAAAGGGTGATGGCGATGACGGCAGCCAACGGCACCAGCGTTTCGATCCAGGACCTGTCCCTGAATTTCGGCTCTGTATCGGTGCTGCAGACCCTCAATCTCGAGGTCGCAGAGGGCGAGTTCATCGTGCTGCTCGGTCCCTCGGGCTGCGGCAAGTCGACCTTGCTCAACTGCATCGCCGGGCTGCTCGATATTTCCGAAGGCCGCATCTTCATCAAGGGCAAGAACGTCACCTGGGAAGAGCCCAAGGATCGCGGCATCGGCATGGTGTTCCAGTCCTATGCGCTTTATCCGCAAATGACGGTGGAGAAGAACCTGTCGTTCGGCCTGCGCGTTGCCGGCGTGCCCAGGGACGAGATCGCCAAGCGCATCGCCCGCGCCGCCGAGATCCTGCAGATCGAGCCGCTTTTGCAGCGCAAGCCCGCGGCCTTGTCCGGCGGCCAACGCCAGCGCGTGGCGATCGGGCGGGCGCTGGTGCGCGACGTCGACGTCTTCCTGTTCGACGAGCCACTATCCAATCTCGACGCCAAGCTGCGCTCGGAACTGCGCGTCGAAATCAAGCTTCTGCATCGCAAGCTGCAGAACACCATGATCTACGTCACCCACGACCAGATCGAGGCGATGACACTGGCCGATCGTATCGCGGTCATGCGCGGCGGCGTCATCCAGCAGCTCGACGCGCCGCAGACGATCTACAACCGGCCGGTCAACCGGTTTGTCGCCGGCTTCCTCGGCTCGCCGGCGATGAATTTCCTCGAAGGGGAGCTGGAGGCCAGTGCTGCTCCAGTGTTCAGGACCGACGGTGTTTCGGTGCCGCTCGATCGCTATACCTTTGACGGCACGGAGCGCCCGGCCGGCGCTTGCGTGCTGGGCATCCGGCCTGAACATATCGCTTTCGGTGACGCGGCGAAGTCGATGCCGTTTTCCGCCCGCGGTTCGGTCGAGATCGTGGAGCCGATGGGTTCCGACACGCTGGTGTGGACGAAGCTTGCCGGCCGCAACCTCTCCTTCCGCGTCGAGGCGGAACGGACGCTGCGCAGCGGCGATCCGATCCAGTTCGGTTTCGATCCGGCGCGCGCCTCGCTGTTCGACGCTGCGACCGGCGATCGCCTGTGACCCTCTAGAATCATCCGCAAACCATCCTCCCAAGAACGATCCCCCTAAAACGATCTCGCGAAAACGATCCCCCGAAAACATCCCCAAGCCTTAACCACCCAAGAAACGGACAGAGACGATGAACTGGTCATTCCAACTCTACAGCGCCCGCAATTTCCAGCCGTGGGACGGCATCCTGAAAATGCTCGGCAAGCTCGGCTACAAGGAAGTCGAAGGTTTCGGCGGCGTCTATGACGACCCCAAGGCGTTCCGCGCCGAACTCGACAAGAACGGGCTTTCGATGCCGACCGGACATTTCTCGATCGATGCGCTGGAGAATGATTTCGACGGCGTACGCAAAACAGCCGACGCACTCGGCATCACGCTCGTCATCTGTCCCTATCTGCTGGCCGAGCAGCGGCCGGCCGACGCTGCCGGCTGGCGCGGCTTTGGCGAGCGTCTGGCCAAGGTCGGCGAGACCGCAAAAAAAGCCGGCTACGGCTTTGCCTGGCACAACCATGATTTCGAGTTCAAGACACTCGCCGACGGCTCGGTGCCGCAGGATCACATCCTGTCGGCTGCGCCCGACATCGGCTGGGAGATGGACGTCGCCTGGGTAGTCCGCGGCGGCGTTGATCCGCTGCCGTGGATCGAAAAGCACGGCAAGCGCATCAGCGCCGTCCATGTCAAGGACATGGCCAAGTCAGGCGAAGGCCTTGACGAGGACGGCTGGGCGGATGTCGGCCACGGCACCATCGACTGGGCCGGCCTGATCAAGACACTTCGGGCGAAGAGCGCGGCCAAATATTACGTGATGGAACAGGACAACCCCAACGACATCGAGCGCTTCGCCAGCCGCTCGCTCGCATCCGTCAAGGCTTACTAGGAACAATCATCATGGCAAAGAAACTGGGTATCGGCGTCATCGGTTGCGGCAACATCTCGAAAGCATATTTCTCGCTGGCGCCGCTGTTTCGCGGCATCGAGATGCGCGCCTGCGCCGACATCAACATGGACGCGGCGAAGGCACGGGCGAAGGAGTTCAAGCTGCGCGCCGAGACCGTCGAAGAACTGCTCAAGGATGACGAGATCGACATCATCGTCAACCTCACCATCCCGGCGGTGCACTACGGGGTGTCGAAGCAGATCCTCGATGCCGGCAAGCACGTCTATTCGGAAAAGCCGTTCGTGCTGTCGGTCAAGGAAGGCCTCGACCTCAAGAGCCGGGCCGAGAAGAAAGGGCTGCGCATCGGTTCGGCTCCGGACACTTTCCTCGGCGGCGCGCACCAGCTGGTGCGCAACCTCATCGACACCGGCGCGCTCGGCAAGATCACCAGCGGCACCTGTCATGTGATGGGCCACGGCATGGAGCACTGGCACCCCAATCCCGATTTCTTCTTCCAGCCGGGCGCCGGGCCGGTGCTCGACATCGGGCCTTACTACATCACCAACCTGATCCAGCTGATCGGGCCGGTGAAGCAGGCGGCGGCCTTCGCGACCACGCCTGCCAAGGAACGCACGATCTCGTCGAAACCGCGCGCGGGCGAAAAAATCCCGGTCAACACGCCGACGACGATCCACGGCCTGCTGGAGTTCGAGAACGGCGCCGTGGTCACGCTCAACACCAGCTGGGACGTCTGGGCGCATGGTCATGCGCCGATGGAACTCTATGGCGAAACGGGCACGGTGTTCGTGCCGGATCCGAATTTCTTCGGTGGCGACGTGCGCATAACCAAGGCGGCAAAACCGGTGAAGAAACTGCCGAAATGGCAGCATCCGTTCGGCGTGCCCAACGAAATGCACGGCCAGGGCATGATGGCCAACTACCGCACCGCAGGCCTTGCCGACATGGCGCTGGCGATCGCCGAGGGCCGGCCGCATCGTTGCTCGATGGAGCTCGCGCTGCATGCCGTCGACGTCATGACCGGCCTGTTGCGGTCGGGCGAGACCGGAATGTTCGGCGCCATGCAGACCAGCTGCTAGGGGCCAGCTGAACTCGGCGTAAAGGACGAAAAAGAAATGTTGGCTAAGCATAAATGTGTTAGATGGGTGTCGGCGCGCTCGCGCCGACACCCATACAATCCAGGATCTGTACCCATGCGCTGGCAGCCGGCTGAACACCGCTATGAGAAAATGCTCTACAACAGATGTGGGCGATCCGGCCTGAAACTACCGGCGATCTCGCTCGGCCTGTGGCACAATTTCGGCAACGACACGCCGCACAAGACCAAGCAGGCGATCGCGCGCAAGGCCTTCGATCTCGGCATCACCCATTTCGATCTCGCCAACAATTACGGCCCGCCGCCGGGCTCGGCCGAGATCGCCTTCGGCGAGATATTGCGCACCGACTTCGCCGGCTATCGCGACGAGCTGATCATCTCGACCAAGGCCGGCTATGAGATGTGGGCAGGGCCTTATGGCGAATGGGGCAGCCGCAAATATGTGCTGGCGAGCCTCGACCAGAGCCTGAAGCGGATGGGGCTCGACTATGTCGACATCTTCTATTCGCACCGCTTCGATCCGGATACGCCGCTTGAGGAAACGATGGGCGCTCTCGACCATGCGGTGCGTTCCGGCAAGGCGCTCTATGCCGGCATCTCGTCCTACAATTCGCAGCGCACGCGCGAGGCGGCCGACATATTGAAGCAGCTCGGCACGCCCTGCATCATCCATCAGCCGAGCTATTCGATGCTCAACCGCTGGGTCGAAGAGGACGGACTGCTCGATACGCTGGAAGGGCTCGGTGTCGGATCGATCGTGTTCTCGCCGCTGGCGCAAGGCATGCTGACCGACAAATATCTCGGCGGCATCCCCGAGGGCAGCCGCGCCAGCCAAGGCAAGTCGTTGCGGCCCGCCTTCATCAACGACAAGACAATCGCCAACATCCAGGCGCTGAACGCGATCGCCGGCAAGCGTGGCCAGACGCTGGCGCAGATGGCGCTGGCCTGGGTGCTGCGCAAGGGCCGGGTGACCTCGGCGCTGATCGGCGCCAGCCGGCCTGAACAGGTCGAGGACTGCGTCGGCGCGCTCAAGGTGCTCGACTTCAGCGATGCCGAGCTCGCCGAAATCGACACTTACGCACGCGAGTCCGACATCAATCTGTGGGCGGCTTCGGCGGAGCGCAAGGGACCGCCACGGAAGTAAGCGGAACAGCCGGCACCGGACATGAATCAAAACGGCGGGAAAGATCCCGCCGTTTTGCGTTTATCAAGCTTCGGGCCCGTTCAGGGCTTCTTGGCCGTGCCGAGACCGGCCTTGGGCGCCGCCGCGGCTGCCGGAGCCGGGGTCTTCATCTTGGCTTCGATCCAACCCGTATAGTTGGTCAATCGCGTGTAGATGCCATAGGCATTCTTGTGGCCGCAAGCGGCGGTGCCGTCGGACGGACCTTCGCCCCAGGAGACGACGCCGACCTGGACCGGACCGTTGGCGCCGGTCATGAACAGCGGACCGCCGCTGTCGCCGTTGCAGGCGTCGCGTTCGCCGCTGTCGGTGCCGGCGCAGATCATGTTCTTGGTCAGCGGATCCGACATATCGGCGGCGATCGCATTGGCGGCGGCATCGATGCCCTTTTCCGAATAACGCATCCGGTGGGAGAGATCGCCAAGTGCCGCCTTTAGGTCATGCGCATAGATCGACTTGATGCCGCTGTTGCAGGCAGCGCTCGGCTCGAGATCGAGATCGGCCACCATCAGCGCGGTCGGGAAGGTGCCGTCCTGCATCTTGCCCCAGCCGATGACCGTGGTCTTGCCGCTGTCTGGCGTCGGCTCATTGGTGATCTTGATGACCGGCGCGTCGGCGGGCTCCGCCAGCCGGAGCAGGCCGAGATCATTGTCCAGCGTCTGTTCGCTGTAGCCCTCGTTGACGATAACCTCGACCACCTTGTAGCGCTTGCCTTCGGTAAGATCGGTGGCGTCGGTCAGCACGGTCACCGTATCGGGCGAAATCGGCCGGCCCTTGTCGTTGAGGCAGTGCGCCGCCGTCAGCACCCATTGCGGCGCGATCAGGCTGCCGCCGCAGAATTGCGCGTTCGGCTGCGAGGCCGGGCTGGGGTCCAGCCGGGCGCTGGTCAGCAGCGCCACCTGGAACGGATAGGCCCCCTTATCGGCTTCCTTGCCGCCATAGACGCGGTCGGCGCCGTCGGGATTCTCGGCCTTGGCCTTGTCCCGGGCTTCGGCAACGCGCTGCATCGGCGAGACCGCCGCTTCCGGCCTGGCGGCGTCGTCGGCTGCATAGAGCGCGTTGACGGCGGGGAAAGCGGCCGCGATGCCCAGCAGCGATGCAGCGGCAAGCGGCCTGAACCGATGGATAATGTTCACCTTGAAACCCTCCTGAGATGAAAAATGCCGAGCCATGCCGCCATGACGCATAACCAACAGAAGCGGTACCGGTACCTCGATCGCCTTCTGCCAGAACGAACGACATCCGCGCGGTCATAAAACCGAAATACGACTTTTGCTAATCGTGCCCCATCGGGCAGAGCCCACCCAAACCCTATAGCCCCCCACGGGCTACGTGGAAGCGATTTGTCATTGCCAATGTTGGATTATTTTAGGCAGTATATCGACGCGGGTGCGTTTGGCGGAGGGCTTTAACGAGGCCGCCCGGCCCGATGATCCGATACGGGCGGGTAACCAAACTAATTTTTTAACTCCACCACGATCTCGACAATATTTCTGTATTTTGCTCCACTCCTTGCTGACTTTTGGGAGAGTCTCACCATGACGAAACTGACAAGCACTATCATTGCGTCCGCACTGCTATCCACCGCACTGTGGACGATGCCTGCCTTCGCCGCCGATCCCGGCTCAGCGAATGCCGGCAATGGCGAAAGCATGCGCGATCTCGGAACGGGCGACTACCAGCCCGGCCGTGCAAAGCCGATCGCGCCGCCGAAACTGACCGAAGATGAAGCCAGCCGGGCAGCGCCGCTGACCGACGAGGGCACGGCGGTCAAATCCTATGGCATCGTCGGACGTTCCGCCGATGGCAAGGACATCAAGATCGATGCAGGCGAGACGCTGAAGGACCTTGTCATCAAGGAATTGAACGCGCCCGCCAACACACCGAACGCCGACAAGACCGGATTGACGGGCGGCGACGAAGCCGGCCGCCAGGTGTTCGGGGCCGACGATCGCGAGCAGATCAAGAACACCAAGACCTACCCGTTCACCGCGATCGGGTATATCGAAGGCAAAGCCAAGAGCGGTTACGGCAGCTGCTCGGGAACCCTGATCGGTCCGCGCACGGTGCTCACCGCCGCGCATTGCCTCTACAGCAATGAAGACAAGGCTTGGCTCGACGACGTCATCTTCGTGCCGTCGCTCAACGGCAACACCGCCGACGATGCACCGTTTGGCGCTTTCAGCTACGAGAGCGTCTATATCCTGCAGGGCTTCATCGACAATTATCAGGGTTACTACGGCTCGGTCATTCCGTGGGACCTCGGCATCATTACGCTGAAGCAGGATGTCGGCACCAATCTCGGCTGGCTGGGTTATGCCAACTATGAGAACCTCGGCGATTTCACCGCAAACATCGTTGGCTATCCCGGCGACAAGCCGATGGGAACGATGTGGAAGGCGACCTGCGAAGTGAAAGCCGAAAACGTCGGCGCGGAGTATTTCCAGTACGACTGCGACACCTATCCGGGGTCGAGCGGCAGCTCGGTCTACGCCTACGACAATGGCGCCAAGCAGCGTGTCGTCACCGGCGTGAACGTGGCCGAAAGCCCCAACGCCAACACTGCGGTGCGCCTGAACGCTGCTAACGTGGCGTGGATCAACAGCCTGTACAAATAAGGCCCGATCTTTCGCCGGCAAACAGCGGCGATAACCAGCACTACCAAACCGGCGGCGGGACGTTCCTGCCGCCGGTTTTTTTGTATCGAAACACCTCTCTTGCACTGTGTTACAGCGGTGCTTACGCTAGGCGATCCAAGGGGTTGGGTAAGATGGCGCGGGCAAGAATGATCTTCGGAGTCAAAGCGATGGCGGCTGCATCCATGCTGGCCGCACTGACATGCTTTTCCGCTATGGCCGATCAAGGCGGTGCCACACCCGATGGCGCCTGGGCCGAGCGGGTGCAAATCCTCTATAAAAGCGAAACACGTTCGGTGCTGCGCAAGAATGTACGGGTCTGGGATTCCCACCCGGAATTGGGTCTTGATTTCACCTGGGAGCCGGCAGCCGGCGTGTCGCCGGACCGCACCGTCGCAGCCGACGGCACCGTCAACGGCAAGGGCAGGCTGGTCTGGCGCGTACGCGGCTCGGCGAGCTATGACCCCAAGACGATCTATTCCAGCTATTTCGGCGAGATCAGGAATGGCCGCCCCGAAGGCCAAGGCCGGCTGGAGCTGCGTTCAGGCGAGATTCTCGACGGCCGTTGGGTCGCCGGCCAGCTCGACGGCCATGCGATCCACGTCGATGCCGACGGCAATCGCTATGAAGGGCAATTCAGGGCCGGTGTGCCGAATGGCGAGGGCAGGCTGGAGACGAAGACAGGCGAGATATTCGTCGGCTCTTTTGCCGATGGGCTGAAGGACGGCAAGGGCCGCACCCGGCTGCCCGGCGGCACCGTCTACTGGTCGCAATGGGCGATGGGCAAGGAGATCGGCGGTGCGCGCCCCGACGTGCTGGCCGATGCCAGAGTGGGCGGGTTGCTCAAGGCGCAGACCGGCGGCGGTTCCGCCGACAAGGTCGAGATCGGCATTGCCGTCGACCAGCGCATGACGCAGCAGGCCGACATGCAGTACCAGCATCTGGTGCGCGACGAAGACATCGCGATCTATCCGGTGTCGGACCAGTACAACGATGCCTGGAACGGCACCGGAGAGATTCGTACCGGCAATGTCTATGAAGGCATGGACTGGGAGACGGCGCCGGCCTTCGCCGAAGTCGACCTCAAGACCACCGACCAGTCGAGGGTCAAGATCGACAGCCTGGAAATGAAGGTGGCCGCGAGCGAGGCCTACCGCAAGCCGATGCTGTCGATCAGCGAGCATTATGGCTGCGTCGGCTTCCGCCCCGACTTCTCGATCGTCAACAACGGCTGGGGCGACGTGAAAGACATGAAGATGTCCATCCAGTTCACCAGGACCGACGAGGAGGACAACGCGACCGGCGAGCCGAGCCGCATGTTCACGAAGGACATCGGCACTTTCGGCGATGGCGTCGACGTCTCGATCAAGGACGTGCTGACTGAAGCCGGCGTCGACACAACCACGCTCGAGACCGAGCGCTTCACCTGCCCGTCAAGGGACAGCCTGGATGTCTGCCGCGCCCAGGTGGCCAACAAGGTCAAGTTCGGCGACGTTGCCGATTACATCAGCGGCAGCGTCGAGAAAATGAGCGTGACCGGGATTGGCAAGCTCGATTATTCCTGGGCGGACGATCAGGGCGCTGTCTACCAGCAGAACGAGCCGTTTCGCGTCATCGTCTCGCTGGTCAGCATCGAGGTCCCAGAATCGCTCGCCGAATGCGGCGATGGCGGCGGCGCGTCGCCCGAAGCGCTGCGCTACCAGAACATCGAATTTCCGATCGGCAAGACCGATTACAGCATCCCCATGCCGGTGCGCGGCAACAAGAACCTCAGCGCCTACACGGCACGGCTGAAAATGTGGTCGTCAATGTCGTCGATCCATCGCTTCAGCATCGCCGCCCATTTCGCCGATGGCAGCACACGCGAGAGCAAGCCGGCCACGTTCTTCTATTTCAGGCCGAAGCAGTCGCTGTTCGAAACCAGCACCAAGCCGGCGGTCTGCTATCTGCCGGAAGATCTGCAAGGCTGTTGAGGTCCTGTCACGTCCTTTCGGGAATCGCGTCATTTCGAGCCCATCTCGAAAAAATTGGGCAGCGGGATCAGCCGGGCAAAGATCGTGCCCTGGCTGAACACCCTGAGTTCCAGCATCGACCCGGACGATCGTTCGGCTTTCTGGTCGAACAGGAAATTGCCGAGCGAATAGATCTCCGCAACATCGCCGCCGCCGAGCGGCAGGATCGCCTCGCTCGATACATGTGGATGACCGCCGACGATTGCCGTGACACCGCGCAGCCGCATCTGGTCGGCAAGCATCTCCTCGCGCGGCGACGGCTCCGTCTTGTACTCGCGGCCCCAATGGACGAAGGCAATCACCGGCCGCTCGGCATTGTCGTGCAGCAGCCGGTCGAGCAAAGCAGGCGTCAGAAGGTCGGTGTTCCTGGAGCCGTTGGTATCGATGTCGGTCAGCCCGACCAGGTCGAGATCGGCAAGCGCCAGCGTCTCGCCCTGCCCGAAATGGGCGATGCCGGCGGCGTCCAGAGCGGCCAGCGTCTCGGCATAGCCTGACGGGCCGAGGTCATAGGCGTGATTGTTGGCAAGGCTGACAGCGGCGACATGCAATTTCTTCAGCATGCCGATGGCGAGATCGGTTGGCATCGCCAGCGTCATGTCGCCGATCGCTTCAGGGACGTTGGGCAGGATGACGCCTTCGAGATTGACGATCAGCGGCCGCGAGCGGGTCAGGGCCAGCACGCTGTCGACGATCTTCTCGGCAACACCGTCGCGGACCAGGATCCTCATCATGGCGCGACCGAAATTCACGTCGCCGGCGAAATAATAGAGCTTGTCGTCGGGACGGGCAGGATTGTTCAAGCCGGGGCCGAAGGCGCCGAACAGCGCCACGACATAGCTGGTGGTGCGCTCGACATAGTCGCTCGAATGCGCCTGCGAGTTCTCGTTGGCGACGACCAGGGGCGCAGCACCGAACAGTTCGCGCTGCAGCCTGGTCTGGATGTAGAGCGCACCGACCGAATCGGCGTGATCCGGCTGGCGCAGCGCCGCGATGCCGTCGAGCGAACCGGCGGCGAGCATGTTCAGCGTCTGCTGGTCGAAACGCCTGGCTTCGTGCTGCGGCAGATAATGCGAGAAATCGGTGGATTCGACGATCAGCGTGTCCTTGTCGACGATCGCTTTCAGCGCCTGCGCCAGCCGGTCCCAGTCGCCGCGCTTCGCCTTGACCGACATCGCCACCGGCACGATGGTTGCCTCCGGAAAATAATGGTGCAGGAAGGGCAGCATGGCTTGAACGCCGTGCTCCTTGGCGAAGAGGCAGGAGTCCTCGACCATGTCGCTGTTCGCCTGGATAAGGCGCAGGGCTGCCGTGTCGGCGAGGACCGGGCCAAGCACAGTGTCGAAGCCGCGCGTCGTGGTGGCGAAGAGTTTCTGCGTCTTGTGGAAATGGTCCGGCGACAGGATGACGATGCGCTTGTAGCGGAAGCTGGACGCGGCGTGGAAACCGAGTGCGATGAGATCTGCGACGAGCAGGTGGTGGGGGACCGTGATGCCGGTGAGGCGTTGGTTGGACGGCTCGATTTTGGCGACGGCGGCGATGGCGTCGGTGAAGAGTGTGGGGTCGTCGTAGAAGGAGGAGAAATTTGTGTCCCCCCGCGGGCAGGTGATGGGGGCGGCGGATGCATGAAGCGGAAATAGGAAGGCAACTGCAAAGACCAGCAGAATGATGGTCCGCGCCAAGGCGCCCCCCTCTGTCCTGCCGGACATCTCCCCCTCAAGGGGGGAGATTGGCAGCTTGGTCGCCGGCTCTTCGTTTAAAACGCTGACAATTGGCGAAGTCGCTGATGACAGCTGATCTCCCCCCTTGAGGGGGAGATGGCCGGCAGGACAGAGGGGGGTGCCTGGGCGCCGACCTCTCACGGCTCAGCCAGCACAATGTTCTCCACGCCGCCGACATAGTAGAACGGCTTCTGCTTGGACGCGGTCAGCCGCAGCACTTCGCGCGAAATGTAGTCGGCGAGGCCGAACAGCGTCACGCCGCCGTCGGAGGTCTTGGCCCGGCCGCGCAGGCCTTCGAGGATCGAATAGGTGAAGACGCCATGGCCGAGCTCGGGCAGTTCGGCGGCGGTGTTGTTGGCAGCGGTGGCCGAGAAGACGACGATGCGTGCGTCCTGCGCGTCTTTTTCCAGGCGCGGGTTGAAGGCGTTGGCGGCGTGGCAGGTGTCGAGCAGCATGAAGCGCATGCCCTTGGCCCGCTCAACCGATTTCTGGATGTCGCCCCAGTCGACCAGCGAGGAGCGCTTCCAGCGGTCGGGATCCTGTTTGCGGCCGTCCGTGGGGATGAAATAATAGTCTTCGTCGATGTTGATGCCGTGACCGGCGACGAAAATGATGGTGGTGTCGTTCTCGCCGGGTTTGTCGAGGAAATCGGCGAGCTGGTCGTCGATGGTGTCGGAATCCGGTTCCAGGATGGTGTCGGCGCTGGCGACCTTGAACACGTCCTTGCCGGAATCGGGCGCCTCATCCAGCGCTTCGCGGTTGACCAGAACCAGCGTCTCCATCGCCGAAAACAAGGGCGCGGATTTCTGCGAGATCACCTTGAGGAATTCGGTGGCGTCATCGACGGGATAGCGCAGATCGCAGGCGTGGCCGGCGCATGCATCGGTGAGGAAAGGATATTTGTCGACGCCGATCACGGCGACGTAGAGCTTGCCCTTGTTGGCTGGATTTTCGGTTTTCCTGGCAAGTGCTGTGACACTGCGCTCGGTCAGATAGCCGAACTCGTTGGTGCCGGTGATGCGAATGGTATTTTCGCCATTCTCGACCGGCACTTCGACGATGGTGCTCTTGCCGCCATCGATTGACCGAGCGGTGACATCGCCGACATTGCGGCTGTCCGACAGGATCGAAAATCCGGCGACATCGGCGCCGGCTTCCTGCGCGCCCGAAATCTCGACGGCGACATAGCCCTCGCGGACGTTGCTCTGGTCGGCGGCAAGCTTGATGCCGAATTCCGGCGGTTTGCGCTCGAGCAGCTTTTCCAGCTCGCGGTCGACGCCGGGGCGCATTTCCTGAACCGCCTGTTCGGCGCTGCGCAGGATGATGGCCCGGCGCACCATTTCCGGGCTCCAGAGATATTTTTTCAGCTGGCCGGCGCTGATGAAACGCCCTTCGTGGTCGCGACCCTGATTGACGTGCCAGCCGATCAACTTGTCGCCGTCGGCGGAGGAATAATAGTAGCCCTGCGGCATCCAGGCGATCCATTCGGAGCCGGCGAAGAACATCGACACTATCAGTTTGTGTGTCTTCAAATTCCACAGCCGCACGGTCTGGTCGGCGCTGCCGGTGACCAACAGCCCTTCCTTCTCGGCGGCAACCATGGCGTTGATCTCGCCGGTGTGGCCGGTGAATTCACCCGATAGCTCGGCGGTCGCGGTTTTGTATTCCAACAGCGTGCCGTCGCTGCCGCCGGTGATCAGGCCAAGCCCATTGCCGATCAGCGTGTAAGCCGAATGGACGAAGCCATTGGTGGCGGAATTCTCGATGCTGCGCATCACCTTTCCGCCGCTCGCGATTTCGAGCACGGCATTCTCCAGGCCGTCCTTGCCGCCGGGGGCAGCACGGAGCGACCACTCACCCTCTGCGAGTGCCGCGCGGGCATAGGCGCCCTGTTCCGCAAACGCCACCGGGTCCTCGAAGAACCGCTCGGCCGTCGGTAGCGCCAGCACCTTGTCCAGCGTGCCCTGCAGCTCGGGACAGGACACGCGTTCAGGGCAGGGGTTGGTGTTGCCCCAAGCGATGGAGCTGCTCGCCGCATCGATCCCGATCGCCGTCACCGGTTCGCCGACCCCTTGCAGCAGCGCCTTGCGCTCGCCGGTCATGGGGTTCCAGACCTGGATGGCGTTGCGGGTGCCGCCGGCTGTCGCCACCAGCGAGCCGTCGGCATTGCCGGCGCCAGCAAAGACCGTGCCGTCATGGCCGTTATAATCGAGCAGTTGCTCGCCGCTGTCGGTATTCCAGACCGCCGAGCGATGCTTGTCGGCGCAGCGATAGCTGCATGACGCAACAAGCCGCGAACCCGTGGCGAAGCTCAGAGCGCCGATCTGGAAATCCTGCTTCGGCATGGCGCGGACGAATTTGCCGGTGCTGGCCTGCCAGAGCTGGACGTCGCCGTCCTTGCTGCCGGTGGCGAACAGGCTGCCATCCAATGACACGGCGAGTGCGGCGACGCCGACATCGCGCAGCGGTTCGGCCTCGGCGGGTAAAGCGATTTCCTCTGACTTGGCGATGTCCCAGAGCCTTATGCCGTTGTCGGTGGTCGTCGCCACCAGCCGGGTTCCCGCAGCGGCGAAGGCGAGCTTTTCCACACGCCAGGAATCGGCATCGAGTTTTTCCGTCAGCGTCCAGCCCGACGCGGATTTGTCGTCCGCCCGCCAGAGGTAGACGAAACCATCGCCACCGCCGGCGGCGAGCGTGTTTCCGTCGGGTGAAAAGGCGACATCATAGATGGCATAGTCGGCGGCCTTGAGCACGGTTTTGATCTTGCCGGTGGTGAAATCGAACAGCCTGACATCGCCATAAGGGGGCTTGTCGCCGATGCCGGCGCCGAAATAACCGCCGGCGGCGATCGTCTTGCCATCCGGCGACACGGCAATCGCAAAGACCTTGCCGTCATTGCCATTGCCAAGATAACCGCGGATGGTGCGGAGCGTCACCCCGCTCTGCCAGTCCCAGATGCGGATGGTCTTGTCGTCAGATGCGGAGACCAGTTCCTCGCCGTCCGGCGTGAAGGCAAGGTCGGTGACCCTGGCGCTGTGGCCGCCGGTGTTGAGATCGAGGTGGAAATCGAGGTCCTCGGCACCGGCGGTTGACGTTAACGCCAGAAGACCGACCAGGATTAGCCACCGGATAGCACGCAAGGGATGGGAGCTGCCCGGCACCTTGTTGCGCCGCTATTTGGAGTCGGCGGGCGGCGGCGACCCGTGACGCACATAATTCTCGATCGCCTGGGCATAACTGGCGGAACCGGCCTTGCGCTCTTTTTCGATGTAGCCGGCAAAATAGCTCCAGAACGACACCGCATAGTCGCGGAAATAGGCATCGGCGACATCGCGCGAACAGAGCTTGCCCTCAACGCAGATGGAGAGACGATTGAGGAAATAGACGATGCGATCAAAATTGTCGTTGAAATCGGCGATCGGCATTGTGCCGCCGCCGGCAGTCATCGCCTGAATGCCAATGCGTTGCCGGAAGACCCGTTCCTCGGTCGGCGACGGCGTGGCGCTGAGCAGATTGTCGTATTTGGCGTTGAGCGACGAGAGGCGCTCCTTGAGCGCGCGCTGCGCCTGCTGAAAATCCTTGCTTTCCCAAAGCTCGACCAGCGACATCGTCTGCTCGACGCGCTTCTGTTCCTGGTTTGCGAGAAACTGGAAGACCGAGAAGGCCAGGGTGAAGATGATCGCCAGGCGCACGGCGAGACCCGACCAGGCGTAGATCAGCATGCGCCAGTCGCGTTCGGTGAAGGGGTTGGCTTCCTTCTTGATCTCGTGACTGCTCGGCCACGGAAAGCCTTCGGTGGTTTCGGGCAAGGTCGCCGGCTTCTTGGCCGGCGGAGGCGCCGATGTGGCCGGCGATTTCTGCGTTGCAGTGCCCCCCGGCTTTTTCATCCGCAGCTGTCCAGTTGGATGGTGGCGGTGGGGTCGAGCACGATGCCGGGTGTCTCCAGCTTCTTTTTCAGGCAATCGAGCTGCGTGCGCGAAATCATGAACTGCACGTCCGGTTCGGCAGCCGCCTTGCTGGGTGACGGCAAGGGCTCGACCACGCCGCGCGAGGCGCAGCTGGAGAGATCGACGACAACGGCCGTGTTGCCGGTCTTGGCGATCTGGTCGTACTGGTCGAGAAAGCAGGTGGCGAGCTCGGAATTGGTGACGATCTGCTTGGCGCACAGGCCGCAATTCTCGTCCGCCGAGGCGCTGGCAACCAGCAACAGGCTGCCGGCAAGGCCGACCGTCGCTGCACGCCAGGAGAGCACGGGGATAGTCACTGATGTCCTCATCTGTTGCATCCAGCCGCGGCGCATAGAAGTGTCGCGAGCCGGGAATGTTCATATATCACGCCGGCAAGAGCCGGCGAAGCGATGTCAGGTCAGGCGCGGGGCACCGTCTCCATCGGGAAGATCATCACCGCGCCTTTGGGACCGCTCTCGTCGGCAAGCCGCATCACCGAGCGCGTCGCCGGCGCCATGCCGATGTCGGCCAGCATGTCGGAAAAACCAGGCGTTCCCGATGCGGCACGCGTCACGGCGCGCACGCCTTCCTGGGCAAGAAAGCTCAGATCCTCTTTCTCGCTTTGCGGCGGCGCCTCGGTCAGCACGGCAATCATTCGCTCCATGCCGAAGCTGGTGTCGGTGAAGGCGAGCAGCCCTTCCTTCAGGCCCTGATCGGCCTGCTGATTGATCGGGGCCAGCCGCTCGGCGACGATGTGGGTGATCGAATAGTCGCTGCCGATATATAGCACGTTGATGTCGACGAACTCGTCGGACCCGTTCTTGGCCGCAATGTGTACCTGATCGCCCGGCGAAACGCGCGGCACCGTTGACGATTCGATCGGCTCCAGCGCATCGCTGTCCTGGCGCTTGATCAGGAACTGGACGCTGACCTCGTCCGGCCGGTAGTCGGACGCCGCGGCGAGCCGCGACAGGCCGGTGGCGCGGAAGATCGTGGTCAGGGTCTTGGCTGTGTTTTCCGCAAGCTTGTCGCGGCCATCCTGATGGATGACGACGCGCGGCGGCTTGCTGCCGTCCTTCAAGCTGATGTCGCCGGACGCCGGCAGGAACCACAGCGCCGGTTCGTCGCTGGCGTTGGCGGCAGCGCCGTCCATGGATTTTTCGCGCAGCACCGCAAGCCGCAGATCGGCGCTCTTGCCGGGCTCGACCAGCGCGATGTGAAAGCCGGACTTCGGCTTCGCCACCAATTCGTCCAGAACCGAATTGACCAGCTCGGTTTCTTTTTCGAGCCCTGCGGTCGGCGCCGGCTTTGCCACCAGCAGCTTGTAGTCGACTGCGAGTTCGGCAACGCGCGCATAGGCGCCGGCGGGCACCGCCGTCGGCGCAAGCGCCGGCTTGCCGTCGAATTCGACCGGTGCGAGCTGGCTTTCGAGGTTTTTTGCCGATTTCACTTCGAGATAGCCGACGGCGTCGGAGAGATTCGACAGCGCCGAAGGCAAAATGGCGAGCTTGCTGCCGGGGGTCAGACCCTGCAGCAGCCCGGCGCCGATCGCGGCATCGCCGTCCTTGACGGCAATCGGCCATTGCATGACGGCGTCGGTCTTGTCGGTGCCGAACACGCGGGCGTCCAGTTCGCCCTCGAACAGGGGCGTCGGCCTTGTGCGGCCATCGGCCGAATATTGCTGCAGCACGGCCTGGCCGAGCTGGCGATAGGTGACGTTGGGGTTCTCGGCCAATTTCGAGAGGATCGTGAAGGTGAACAGGCCGAAGCGCGGCGCGTCGGGCGTGCCCTTGGGTAGCGGCATTTCCGGCGTCGTCTCGACCGTCTGCGCGGCATAGAAGGCGACCAGCTTGCCCCGGGCGATTGGCTCTGCGCCGGTCGGCGTCAGGTTGAAGGCCGGCTTGCGGCCGCCATTCTCGTCGAAACCGCGCGATGCGCTTGCCGAGATGTCGTCATAGGCCTTCACCGCGGCTGCTCTCGCCGCGTCGTCGCCGCCGACGAGGTCGGCGAACTCGACCTTGCGCTCCAGTTCGTCATCGACTTCCGCGGCTCGCGTCGCGGTGCCGGAATGGCAGCAGTCGAACACCACCCAGACAAAGGCGCCCTTGTCGCGGATGGCGTCGAGTGCGGCGCCGACTTCGTTGTCGACCAGCGCGTTCGGCACGCCCTCTTCGCGGTTGATCCATTTGTCGATATCGGAGGGCAGGAAAATCTCGTCGAGGCCGTCGGTCTCGTCGCCGGCCTTGGCCTGCGGCTGCTGGGCGCCGTGGCCCGACAGATGCAGATAGACGAAATCGTCGCGTTGCACCTTGCCGGCGAGGTCGGCAAGGGCGGCCTTGATCGCCGCATGCGTCGGCGGGCCGTTGGCGCCTTCGACGTCCTTGGCGAGCAGGATCACATTCTCGGCCGAGAACTTCACCGGATCGGGCGTGTTCTTCAGGAGATAGTCGCGCACCAGGCCGGCATCGTTCTTCGGCCCGATCAGCCAGTTCTTCTGCGGCAGGTTCGGATAGTCGGTGCAGGCAACCAGCAGCGCGTGATAGGTGCGTGAGGCGGCGAGAGCGCGGAACGAAACCGTACCGGCAGCCACAAGCGCCGACGTGCCGACGAGCAGCGTCCGTCGTGTCAGTTTGATCATAATTGCTTCCCCAAGCCCGATCGAATTTGCAAGTGCGGCACCTTTCGTCGCGAATTTTGTCAGTATTTTGAATGTGGTCGGTGCCGTCAATCGGCGGTGGTGGTCATGGTGTCGATGGCGATAACGGAAACAGTGGCAAAAAGCCTGCTTCATCGCTATCTCAAGGGAATTGAGACCGTCGCATGGCAGAAATGATTTGCGAGCGGCGCTGGATCAAACAGATGGAACGTGATGTCGTCCGAGAACCGCTCCACACTTTTCGGCATCATGCTCTAAACGATCGGAAAACGGGATCATGGCGGCAAGGGATGTGCTGACGAAGAATCAGCTGAGCGTGCTCGAAAAGCTCGAGGCCGCCAGCGGACCGCTCAGCGCCTATACGCTTCTCGACCAGCTGCGCGAGCGCGGTTTCCGCGCGCCGCTACAGGTTTACCGGGCGCTCGACAGCCTGGTGAAGTCAGGCTTCGTGCACCGGTTGGAAAGCCTCAACTCCTTCGTCGCCTGCGCCGAACCGCACGACCATACGCATTCGATGACAGCCTTCGCTATCTGCGACACATGCGGGCAGGTGATGGAGATGTCCGACCATGACGTCGACCATCGGCTGGACGAATGGGTGCGCTCGACCGGGTTTGCTGCGAAGAAGGCGGTGATCGAGTTTCGAGGGACGTGTGCCAAGTGCCTGGCTGAGGCGGCTTAGCTTGCTTCCTACTTGAGCCGAGGCGGTGCGCTATTCTCGAATTCGTTCAAGAATGTCTCATAGACGACGTACCGCGTAGGCCCAGGTGTTAGCTGCTCCATAAGCAGGGGTTTCACCTCGTCGAGCCAAGATAATTTGCCAAGGCCAGACCCGATTTTTGGCAAGGCGATGGATTCTACCCGGTTTTTGTCGGCCCATTTCACAAGCCCGCGAACTGCTTTCCGTAAATAGGGAAGCGTGGCGTGATACATATCTGGCTGGGTTGCCAGATAAATGAAGCCCGGCCGATTGCCGTCTGGCTCCAATGTCCAGATATGACCGCCAATAAACCTGCCGGTCCGAGCATATTTCTTGAACGCAGCCTGCACATTCGGCCACTTTTTCGAAATCTTCAGCGCAAGTCCGGTGCCAAGGCCCTCTTGATTGCCCTCTGCCACGCCTTGAGCGATATAGCTTTCCTTGGCGGCCAGCAGGTCTCCCGTGACAAAGACAATCATCGCACCTTCAATGCGCCTCGTCCCAGTTGTTCGCCGCCCGCGCATCGACATGCAGCGGCACCGACATCGATATGGCCGGCATCGGCGCGTTCTCCATCACCCTGCGCACCACGGGGATCGTCGCCTCGACTTCCGCTTCAACCGTCTCGAAGATCAATTCGTCATGCACCTGCAAGAGCATGCGGGCGGACAGGCCGGCCTTTTCCAGCGCCTCGTCCATATGCACCATGGCGCGGCGGATGATATCGGCAGCGGTGCCTTGCAGCCTGGCGTTGATCGAGGCGCGCTCGTTGAAGGCACGGATCGACGGGTTTGACGACCGGATCTCAGGATAGTGGATGCGGCGGCCGAAGATGGTTTCGACGAAGCCATGTTCGCGCGCATAGGCCTTTGTTGCCTCGATATAGTCGCGGATGCCGGGGAAACGCTCGAAATACTTCTTGATGTAGGCGCCGGCCTCCTCGCGCGGGATCGACAGCTGGTTGGCGAGCCCAAAGGCCGAGATGCCGTAGATGATGCCGAAATTGATCGCCTTGGCGCGGCGGCGCACTTCGGACGGCATGCCTTCGACCGGCACGTTGAACATTTCCGAGGCGGTGATGGCGTGGATGTCGGCGCCATCGGCGAAGGCCTGCTTCAACTGCGGGATCTCGGCGACGTGGGCAAGCACGCGCAGTTCGATCTGGCTGTAGTCGGCCGAGACCAGTTTCTGGCCCTTGTCGGCGATGAAGGCCGTCCTGATCTTGCGTCCCTCCGCGGTGCGCACCGGGATGTTCTGCAGATTGGGATCGGAGGAGGACAGCCGGCCCGTCGTCGTTGCGGCCAGCGCATAAGATGTGTGCACGCGCCTGGTGTCGGGATGGATGAAACCGGGCAGCGCGTCGGTGTAGGTCGATTTCAGCTTGGTCAGCTGACGCCAGTCGACGATCTTGCGCGGCAGTTCGTGGCCTTCGGCGGCGAGGTCTTCCAGAAGCTGCGCGGAGGTCGACCATTGCCCGGTCTTGGTCTTGGAGCCGCCGGGCAGGCCCATGCGGCCGAACAGGATGTCGCCGAGTTGCTTTGGCGACCCGATGTTGATGCGCTCGCCGACAAGGCCGTAGATTTCCTCTTCCAGCCGTGCCGCGCCTTGCGCCAGCTCGCCGGAGAGCCGCGACAGAATCTGGCGGTCGACCGAGATGCCGCGCTGCTCCATACGCGCCAGAACCGGCACCAGCGGACGCTCCAGCCGCTCATAGACCGAGACCAGGCCCTTGGCGGCCAGCCGCGGCTTCAGCACCTGCCATAGCCGCAGCGTCACGTCGGCATGGCCGGCGGCGTAGGCGGTCGCCCGGTCGATGTCGACCTGGTCGAAGCCGACCGAGCTTCTGCCTGAACCGGCGAGATCCTTGAGCGGCGTCGTGGCATGGCCGAGCCATTTGTCGGCAAGCGAGGACAAAGTGTGGTGGCCGGTGCCGGCGTCGAGCACATAGGAAATCAACATCGTGTCGTCGAAGGGTGCGATATCGATGCCGTGGCGGCTCATGACGACGATGTCGTATTTGGCGTCCTGGGCGATCTTGAGCACCGATTTGTCTTCCAGCAGCGGCTTCAGCAGCGCCAGCGCCTCGCGGACCGGAATCTGGTTCTCCAGCGTGCCGCCGCCGAGCAGGTCGCCGGCGCCGCTCTTGTGGGCGAGCGGCACATAGGCGGCGCGGCCGGGGCCGATCGCCAGGGAGAAACCGATGAGGTCGGCCAGCATCGGATCGGAAGACGTGGTTTCGGTGTCGAAGGCGACGGTTCCGGTCTCCTTGGCTTGGGCCAGCCAGGTCTTGAGCCTTGCCGTGTCGCGGATGGCGACATAGGCGGCAGGATCGATTTTGGCCGCGGCGGCCGTTTCCAGGCGAAGTGCGGCAAGCAGCGAAGGCGCGTCCCCGGCCCTGGCGGTTTCGGTTTTGGCTTCATCCTGTGTTGCCGCAGGCACCGGTGTGCCGGAGCCGACATCGGGGCCGTGCGCGGTGTCGGCGCGCTCGACGGTGACTGCGACAGCCTGCACATCGCCGGCTTCGGTGCTGGTCGCCTCGGCCACACGGCGGGTCAGCGAGGTGAATTCCATGGTTTTGAGAAAGCCGATCAGCTTCGGCCCATCCGGCGCATGCAGCACGAAATCGTCGAGCCCGTCGGTCACCGGCACGTCGTTCTTCAGCGTCACCAGCTGGCGCGATATGCGCGCCTTGTCGGCATTGGCGATGATGGATTCGCGCCTCTTGTCCTGCTTGATCTCGCTGGCCCGGGCGAGCAGCCCGTCAAGGTCGCCGAACTGTTCCAGAAGCTGCGCCGCCGTTTTCGGCCCGATGCCGGGTACGCCCGGCACATTGTCGACGGAGTCGCCGGTCAGCGCCTGCAGGTCTATCATCTTTTCCGGCGGCACGCCCCATTTCTCGATGACTTCGGGGATGCCGATCTGGCGGTCCTTCATCGGGTCGTACATGCCGACCGTGGGTCCGACCAGCTGCATCAGATCCTTGTCGGAGGAGATGATAGTGGTGTCGCCGCCGGCCTCGCACGCCAGCCTGGCATAAGTGGCGATGAGGTCGTCGGCCTCGTAGCCTTCGATCTCGATGCAAGGCAGGTTGAAGGCCACGGTTGCCTGGCGGATCAGACCGAATTGCGGGATCAGGTCTTCGGGCGGTGCGTTGCGGTTGGCCTTGTATTCCGGGTAGAGATCATTGCGGAAGGTTTTCGACGAATAATCGAAAATGACCGCTAAATGCGTCGGTACAATTCCTACATCGGTGTTGCGGGCGTCCTGCATCAGCTTCCACAGCATGTTGCAGAAGCCGGAGACCGCGCCGACCGGCAGCCCATCGGATTTGCGGGTCAGCGGCGGCAGCGCATGATAGGCGCGAAAGATGTAGCCGGAGCCGTCGATAAGGAAGAGATGGTCGCCTTTTTTCATGCCGGCAGGGATAGCGCGGCAGGACGGCGCGGTCCATGGCAAAGGCGGGCTTCCAACAGGTGTTGCGGCGACATGCTGACAGAGCCTGCCTGCCGATAGGTCCTGCTGCTGTTTGCCTCGGCGCTCACGGCTATGTTACAAAAGTGTAATTTTTGTGCCCTTGAAACGCCACGATCCGAGACACAGATAAAGGTCATCGGCAGTTTTCGCCGAGTCCGGAGCAAGGCCCGTCCCCCGCCTATCCCGGACAATTGCGGCAGCCTATCCCCCCTCTCCGGGCTGCCGCATCGTTTCGAGTAAAAGACCGCCGTGGTTCCCCTCCACCACGGCGGTTCTTTTTTGCCTTCTGACAAGTGTTTACGGTCCGTGGTCCAACGATCGCGGGCTTTTCGTTTTGATGCGCTGCCTTTACGGTCCCGGCACCGAAAAGAAAGGCCCGCAGTAATGTCCACCATTTCCTCCGTCCTCGACCGTCTCGACAAAAATCTCGACCAGAGCCTGGAGCGCCTGTTCGGCCTGCTCCGCATCAAGTCGATCTCCACCGATTCAGACTATGCCGCCGACTGCCGCAAGGCCGCCGAATGGCTGGTGGCGGACCTCAAGCTGATCGGCTTCGACGCTTCGGTGCGCGACACGCCGGGACACCCGATGGTGGTTGCGCACCATGAAGGCCCCGCCGGTTCGCCGCATGTGCTGTTTTACGGCCATTACGACGTGCAGCCGGTCGATCCGATCGAGCTTTGGGAGAACGACCCGTTTGCGCCGGCGGTCAATGAGATCGAGCCCGGTCACAAGGTAATCACCGGCCGCGGCTCGGCCGACGACAAGGGGCAGCTGATGACCTTCGTCGAGGCCTGCCGCGCCTGGAAGCAGGTGCATGGCAATCTGCCCTGCCGCATCACCATCCTGTTCGAGGGCGAGGAGGAGTCCGGTTCGCCGTCGCTGAAGCCGTTCCTCGAGGCCAATGCCGATGAGCTGAAGGCCGATTTCGCGCTGGTCTGCGACACCGGCATGTGGGACCGCGAGACGCCGTCGATCTGCGTTTCGCTGCGCGGAATGGTCGGCGAGGAGGTCACCGTCAAGGCCGCCGATCGCGACCTGCATTCGGGCCTCTATGGCGGCGCCGCCGCCAACCCGATCCGCATCCTGGCGAAAATCCTCGCCGACATCCATGACGAGAACGGCCACATCACCATTCCCGGCTTCTATGACGGGGTCGAGGAGACGCCGTCGCAGATCCTGAAATCCTGGGAGACATTGGGCGAGACAGCCGAGACCTTCCTCGGACCGATCGGCCTCTCGATCCCGTCGGGCGAAAAAGGCCGCTCGGTGATGGAACTGACCTGGGCGCGGCCGACGGCCGAGTTCAACGGCATCATCGGCGGCTATACCGGCAAGGGGTTCAAGACGGTGATCGCGGCGGAAGCGTCGTCCAAAATCTCCTTCCGCCTCGTCCACAAGCAGGACCCCGAGAAGATCCGCGCGGCTTTCCGGAAATTCGTCAAGGCGCGCATTCCCGGGGACTGTTCGGTCGAATTCCACCCGCATGGCGGCGGGCCGGCAATTCAGCTTTCCTACGACTCGCCATTCCTGGCCAAGGCCAAGACTGCGCTGTCGGATGAATGGCCGAAGCCAGCGGTGACGACGGGCAGCGGCGGCTCGATACCGGTGGTCGGCGACTTCCAGACCTATCTCGGCATGGAATCGCTGCTGGTCGGGTTCGGCCTCGACGACGACCGCATCCACTCGCCCAACGAGAAATACGAGCTGACCTCCTTCCACAAGGGCCAGCGCTCCTGGGCGCGCATTCTCGATGCGCTGACGCGCTGAGGAGGCTGGGAAGTTTTCTTGTTGATTTTTCAGCGGATCGCGGCGAGGACGAGTTACGCCGCGATCCGGAGACAACTATGCCCGACATCCGCTTCCACAAGAACGATCTGCCCGACCTCGCCCACTACAATGTCGACGCGGTGGCCATAGATACCGAGACGCTGGGCTTGAACCCGCACCGCGACCGGCTGTGCGTGGTGCAGATCTCTCCGGGCGATGGCTCCGCCGACGTGATCCAGATCGCGCCCGGCCAGAAGAAAGCGCCGAACCTCGTCAGCCTGCTCCGCAACCGCGGCATATCGAAACTGTTCCACTACGGCCGTTTCGACCTCGCCGTGCTCTACAACGCCTTCGGCGTCATGCCGGAGCCGGTGTTCTGCACCAAGATCGCCTCGCGGCTGACCCGCACTTATACCGACCGGCACGGCTTGAAGGACATCTGCTTCGAACTGCTTGGCGTCGGCCTGTCGAAGGCGCAGCAATCGTCGGACTGGGCGGCCGAGACCCTGTCGCCCGAACAGCTCGAATATGCCGCTTCCGACGTTCTCTATCTGCACCGTCTGCGCGAGGTGCTGGCTGGACGCCTGGCGCGGGACGGGCGCACCAAGGAAGCCGACGCCTGCTTCCGCTTCCTGCCGACGCGTGCCAAGCTCGATTTGATGGGTTGGGACGAAGAGGATATTTTTGCCCACAGCTGATGGCCTTCGGATAACTCTTCCGGCAGCCTTGCAACCAGACACGCGTCGTGGCGTTCTGTCGACTCAATGAGGGGGATGACGTGGCAGACCGCAAACCGATAGCGACCGCCCCGACGGATGGATCCAAGGTCACTGTCCTGTGGAAGGACGGCGCCGGCGTCGTCAGCGAATCCGTCGGGCAATATCGCGACGGCGCCTGGTGGGTCTACACCGACAGCGATACCCAGAAAAAGGTCGACCCGACCAGCTGGCGGCCAGTCTCCAGCGACGATGACGACGACCAATGAGCGTCGCTGGCGGGTGCAACTGCTTTCGCATAGCCTGAAGTCGTTGATATCGAGGCCGATTCGGGGCCTTCCGCTCCGTAGCCTCTCTTCCTGGAGGAACGCGTCATGGGCATCGAAAGCCTTCTCATCTTCATCATCATCGGCGCCATTGCCGGCTGGCTCGCCGGCCTCATCGTCTCGGGCTTCGGCTTCGGCCTCATCGGCAACATCATCGTCGGCATTATCGGCGCCCTGATCGCCGGCTGGCTATTTCCAAGGCTCGGCTTCGCTATCGGCGGCGGCATTCTGGCTGCCATCATCAACGCCACGATCGGCGCCGTCATCCTGCTGGTGCTGGTCAAGGTTCTGAAGCGAGCTTGACGCTCTAAGTTTTCATTCAACGCAATTCCGGAATTGCTGCCACAGGAGCGCGCCGTGAAACAGAACACTCTCTATCTCCTTGTCGGCGCGCTCGTTGTCGTGGTCATCGCGCTCGGTGCATATGTCTATCACGAACAGACCAAGCCCAAGGGCGTCGAACTGAAGATCGACGACAAGGGCATTTCGATCCAGCAGAATTGAAATATTCGGGGTAGCCAGGGCCTCTGCCTTTTGCGGCAGACAGGCCGCGAGGATGCGGCTTTCGGACCCAGTTGGCGGCAGCGTATTTTAGAAATTCTTAAGGAATTTCAGAAGGGTGCATAAACCCTGCTTTAACGCGCCCTTAAGACTAAGCCCTTGATTTTGCTTGAAGTGGTTACCGTTGGTTGCGATCGTTCGGGGCGTTGGGGAGAGAAATTTAGTAAAAAACTACACCCCAATGAATTCCAGGTCGCGATGGAGCGCGCTGTGCGAAACGCACTCAGGGGCGAGGGCGAGTGCGAGCTGTTCGCGACCAACCAAGTCTCGTGTTGGCACCACCAAAACTTACGTTGAGATTTTGAACGGGATAACTGTGGTGTCGTTCGGTGCGAGGTTCCGAGCAGCCGAAACCACCCCCTTTATGTCGCCAGCGTGAAGAACATCGATTGGACTTTGTTCCTTAAGTTGAAAGTTTGGCGATATGAGCCATTCCCATGCTTGACGTGGACTACCAACGATCGAGATTACCTCGGCGATGCCAGGGACCGGCCGTCCATCAGCAAACTGCCTTAAAGGGAATACGGGCTTGCTGCTGCTCCGGGTATTTAGAGCGACGGCTTCATTTCGTTTCTGCCAACGATATAATGTGGAGCGCGGAATTCCGAAGAAACGCTCGATCTCCGTTGGGCCAGCCACCGGCCCGGCCCAATCGTCCGCCAGTTTCAGAGTTGCTGCCGGTTCGGAACGGCTGGCTTTGAGACGAACGAGGCGCCTAGAAACTTGTCCCAAGGCGATCTGTGTCAACTCGGTCGCAAACTCCGTCGCGTAATTTGGAATGTCTTCCTCAATGGTTTTGAAGGCCCTCTGAATAGCGTCTGGCTGACATACTATCTGGGATACGATGATGGCCGCTATCTCAGACGCAGCCCTCATCGCCGGCAGTCGAATCTTCGGTCCATCCGTTTGGAGCACGCTCTCAATGGCTAGGTAGAGGGTCTCCTGCAGGCCTTCGCGGCTTTCAAGCTTTTCCCTGTGCCGCAGTTTGGAAAAACGTCTTTTGGTTGTCATTGCGCTCTCGATTCTATTGCTAAGCAAGGCATCCCAGCGCCATACAAAGATCATAAAGGCGGGCCGAGGCAACGCCAATTCGTTACCAAATTGTTTCTCAAGTGGCAAAAACGTGACGTTTCTGCAACACGGGGCTGTCATAGAAGCCAGATTGGCCTTTTGGCGCGACGATCTTGGTTGCTCACCGCAGTCCGATGCGTAATGTCGATTTCGAAGGAGCGGCGCGGTGCGCATCTTTTTCGGTAGTGGGGATGGGGCAGGGAACGCTGTCCTTCAGCTAAAGAATACCCAGACCCGTTTTTTAACTTTTGACTGGAGGTCAGAAAATGAACATTAAGAGCCTTCTTCTCGGCTCCGCTGCGGCCCTGATCGCAGTTTCCGGTGCGCGCGCCGCCGACGCCGTCGTCGTCGCCGAGCCGGAACCGGCTGAATACGTCAAGATTTGCGACGTTTACGGCTCGGGCTACTTCTACATCCCCGGCACCGAAACCTGCCTGCGCATCGGCGGCTATGTCCGCTACGACATCGGCGGTGGTGATGTCGGCTCGTTCGACGGCGCGACGTCCGCCGACGTTGAGGACGGCGGCAGCAACGACACCTGGTTCAAAAAGGCCCGTTTCTCGCTGAAGACCTGGACCGGCCAGGAAACCGAGCTCGGCACCTTGAAGACCTACACTGAGACCCGCTTCAACTTCCAGAACAACAACCGTGATGCGGGCGCGCTTGGTGACGTCAATCCTGCCGGCAACACCGGTGCTTCGCTGAACTTCGCCTGGATCCAGCTTGGTGGTCTGCGCGTCGGTAAGGACGAATCGGCCTTCAACACGTTCATCGGCTACGCCGGCAACGTCATCCAGGATACGCTCGTTCCCTACGGCGATTTCGACACCAACGTCATCCAGTACTACTTCGACGCGGGCAACGGCTTCTCGGCCGTGATCTCTCTCGAAGAAGGCTCGGGCGCGGGCGGCTCCACGGTCGGTTCCTACGGCGTGGGCACGATCGACAGCTACGTTCCGCATGTCGTCGGCGGCTTGAAGTACACGCAGGGCTGGGGCGCCATCACCGGCGTCATCGCTTACGACAGCAACTATGAAGAAGTCGCCGGCAAGGTTCGTTTGGACATCACCCCGATGCAGAACCTGTCGCTGTTCATCATGGGCGGCTATGGAACCGACGACAATTACACGGACGTGACCTACGCGTTCCCGGCCGGCGGTCGCGGCTTCTACAAGCAGTGGGACGGCAACTGGGCAGTCTGGGGTGGTGGCACCTACACCATCAACGAGAAGACCTCGTTCAACGCCCAGGTCTCGTATGACGAAGGTGAGAACCTCGGCATCGCCGCCAACATCGCCTACGACGTCGTTCCCGGGTTCACGATCACTGCCGAAGTTGACTACGTCAATGCAGGCAAGATCGACGATGTCGACACCCTTGGCACGAACCACAACTGGACCGGTATCACTGATGGCGACGACGCCATCGGCGGCATGCTCCGCTTCCAGCGCTCGTTCTAATAGGCGCTCGATTGGAAATGGAACCCGGCGGGCAACCGCCGGGTTTCGCATTTTTATCAAACCTTACCCAAGCCCCATTGGGTGCAGAAGTCGCTGTAGCTGCGGCGTTATGGAGAGGTGGCCGAGTGGTCGAAGGCGCTCCCCTGCTAAGGGAGTAGAGGTCAAAAGCTTCTCGTGGGTTCGAATCCCATCCTCTCCGCCAATTGCCCTTCTGAGAGACGTTTTGTCCGGCCATAATGCCCGGTCTCGCGCACCTCTCGCCTCCGCATCACCTCCAAGAGCAGGTCGAAGACGCTTGCGGCCTCGCCAGCGATTTCATGCTCGCCGATACCCACTCTCTGCTGCTGTCATCAAGTCCTCCGCCAAGTCGCTGGCGGCGATCGGATCTCCCCTCGCTATGATAGGCAGTTGCTTGGCCACCCACTTATCGAGAAACTTCAGGCCGCGTGTGCTCATTAATTAGCAACCTCTCATCTTGACGCCGCAGCCGCCCGCTCCAGAGTCTTGCACATAGCTCGGGGCAATATCAAAGTTGGCGACGAGGTCGCCGTCACGGCGGTTGTGCGCGATCGCGTGTCACGCGACCGCATAAGCGTGACGATCCCCTCCTATGACTTCCCGCATTCGGTTGTCGATTCGACTTCGAAGGCCGTGATCGGCCAGCATATGGAATTAATCGGCCCGGTCACGCGCATCGACGGCGACAAAGTGACCGTGAGCCTCCGGCCATTGGTGACTGTGGACGCCGAGCATGTGCGGCTGGTTGAGAGCTATGTGGCGCCGAAGCGGAAAAGGCCGCTTGTTGGCAAAGCCTAACGGCACTGCCGACCCAAGGCACAGGCCACTGAAACTTTCCCCTTCACATCGGCTCTGGTCGCCTCGCGCTAGCTGCCGGCGATGGGTCGGCATCTTCCCAACTTTCCGCCATGTCGTCGCGATGACGTTGGCGAAGGCGCTTCAGCAGATCGCGTGAGGCTTGAATCGCCCTGCGCGATTGATCCATGTTCTGGCGAAACGTGGCGCGTTCCTCCATGGACTTCTGCCACTTCAGCAAGGTGGCCGTAGTCGCAGTAGCGGCTTGAGCGATTTCTATGGGCGTTGCAACCATCGCATTCTCCCTAAAAAGGCAATGGTAAACGCAATCTTTATAGGCCCAACGAAACACTTCTCCAATTAAAAACAACCATACGGCATACGGCAAAATGGCTATTCGTCGGGGCGCTCGACGGCAGCTTCGTCGACCTCGGCCTCCATCTCGTTGTTGACGGTTTTGGTCTTGCCAAAACCGTCCATCGCCACACCGTCAAAGCCCTGCAGCCACGCGTCGGCATGTTCCTGCCAGTAAGCTGGCACCTCACGCTCCTTGCCATCCTTGCGCGCTTGGGCGCCGTACATCCAGGCGTAGGTGGCGCGTTCCTGATCTTTCTTAGGCATGGCCATTTGCATCATCCTCCCGGAAATCCAGCAGCCTTGCGTGCCGCAGCTTCTCATCGCCTTTTCCTAAGAAAGGAGAGGGTCTGTGGACAGCTGTGGCTCTATCCGGCTGTAAGTTGCCAGACCGCTACGCTGGCGAGGGCAAGGCCCGCTGCGCCTTCGATTGCTCGCGATATGGTATCGAACAGCCGTGGCCTGCTGTCGAAAAAATGCACCAGGCGCTCCCGAAACAAGATCGACAGTACCGCCACGCTGGACAGCGTTAGGGCCACGCCCACCATCATGGTGATTGCGAACAGAATGCCAGCTCCCAGCACCCCTCTGGAAATCGCGAAGGTCATGACAAAAAGGGTCAGCGGGCACGGAATCAAACCGGCCATGACTCCAACGGCCTCGCCCTCATGCTTGTGATGATGGCCGTGGCTCACCGAACGCCAAAGCATCCAGACGCCGATCAGCCCGAGCAGACCGCGACTCACACCCTCAAGCAGTGGTGCGCGTCCAACGCTGCCCAATGCAATCGAGACGAGCGGCAGGGAGAATACGGCGATCAGCACCGCTGTCGCCACGTGAGTGAAGGACAGCGTAATCGACACCAGGAGGCCGCGCGAAACCTTCGCATCCGAACCTGCAAGGTACGTCGCCAAGACAGCCTTACTGTGGCCGGGCGTTAGAGCATGTGCCGCACCGAACAGGACGCCCATCGGCAGAAAGGCAAGGAACGCAAGCCAATCACCGCCAACTGAAAGCAGCTTTATCTGATCTGCGAGCGCCAGGTATATGGAGCGCTGAAATTCGACAAGCGCCTGGAACATCAGCCGAGACCGGCAGAAGCGAGTGGTTTCCGGCAGCTGTCAGTGCTGGTGGCCGTGATGTTCGCCATGATCATGAGAGTGCGGATGCTCGTGCTCACCTTGGTCGGTCGAAAACCGGATATTGGCAGCTGCGAGCGCCGGCATGTGTTCGAACAGTTCGTTCTCCAGCGCCGCCGTGATCTTGTTCGCCTCTGAGAGAGGCAAGGTTCCGTCGGCCGCAATAGCGATATCGGCATGCAACTTGTGGCCAATCCAGCGGGCCTTGGCGTCGACGATGCGAGCACCCTGCACATGCGCAGCGGCATGCTGAATTTCGGCCATCACGCCCGGCTCGACGCCGTCGAGCATGCGGGTGAGCACTGAGCGCGCCGATTGCCAGACGATACCGAATATAGCGACCGTGATGAGAAGCCCGATGATCGGGTCGGCCAGCGGAAATCCGAGCCAGACGCCGATGGCGCCGATGACCACTGCAAGGCTGGTAAGCCCGTCGGTGCGGGCATGGTAGCCGTCGGCGACGAGGGCCGCACTGTTGATTTCCCTGCCGATACGGATGCGAAACACCGCGACGGCCTCATTCCCGAGGAAGCCGACAATGCCCGCCGCGGTCAGCCAACCGAGATGAGTCACTGCCTGCGGATTGACCAAGCGCTCGATAGCCTGGTACCCGGCGACGATGGCGCTGAACAGAATGATCAGCACGATAATGATACCGGCCAGAACCAACCCAGGACGCGTGCGCCGATACTGGTCATAGGTATTTCGCCAGTTGCTTGAGCTCTGCCAGCGAGTTGCCTCCCGCTTTCGTGTCGGTCAGACAATGTTCGATATGATCGTGGATCAGTTCTCGCTTTGCGCTGCTGATGGCGCTCTCCACTGCATGGAGTTGCTGCGCTAGGTCGACGCAGGATCGCTGCGCCTCGAACATGCCAAGCACGGATGCTAGATGCCCCTGTGCGCGCTTTAAGCGCTTCACGATAGCCGGATGAGAACTATGGATGCCTTCGGACATGCCCCACCGGTATCCCCCCCGGTAGGATGCGTCAAGTATGATGTGAGCGCAGATCGGCTCTTGATCAGCCACCCCGCAGGACGTGTATCCATGGCGCTGAAATCGTCCATCACCCCGCAGCAGATGAAGGAATTGATCGCGAAGCACGGCAACCAACGCGAGACGCTGGAGCGGGAAGCGAAGGCGCTGCGGAAATCATGACCAGAATTGCGGACCTTGGGCCAGCTATCCCCGGCAAACCTCATGACCCTGACTGGCAGGAGCATTTCTATGTGTGCCCCATCTGCCGCCAGCAGGTCGACCGGCGCGACTTCCGTCAGGTGATGTGGCACGAGAAACCGGACCACGAGCCCCTGCAGTTCGACCAATGAGCGCCGGCCGCACGCGGCTAATTGATTGCCGCGTCGATGCGTTTGCCGAAAATGTCGGCCATTGAACGCGAATACGTGGCGGTCAGGTGGTCCGTGTCGCGCCAGACAAAAACATTGCCGATAACCGCGGGGCATACGTCCCCGGGGCATACAATGTCGCTGAAGTCCACGAGCGGCACATGCGGGTAGAGGCGCTGGGCAACTACCACGGGATCCCGATCACGTACCGATTTATATGGAACGGAGCAGTGGCGGTCCCGAGCCATGCATCGCTCCGGGTTCGTTCCCCAAGCTGGTGTGTCGGCTATTACCACCACCTTAATGCCCAATGCCTCGATGCGGCGCCATAGCTGCACCAACGTATCGCTCACGGGCATCTGGCTTCCGTCGTCGGGATAAGCACGTAAAACATCTCTCTGCCCGAAAATGATGATGTCTGGCCTTTGTTGTTGAATAATTCGCAGCATATGCTGACCCCAGGTCAGGCAATCTGGAAACGGACGGTCGCTGTCAGACACCATGATCATGGTAGGAAATAGCGGGCATCCGGGCTTGGTAAAACTCTCCGCATTCCAACCTCGATCCGACGCCGCCACCTGAAACGCCGGAAGCCAGTGCTCTGCGTGCGAATCGCCAACCAGGAACACCTTGAGCCGCCCATTTGGATCGCCAAACTGGCAACCGACAGGTTCGCCGTTTTCACGAGGCGGGCGGCAGATGTCCGTTTGTGGCTTATCCTGCTTTATTGTCGGCAGCGAAGGAGCATAGGCCGCTACGGTCGGCACCGGCCTGTTGGTGAACAACGATCTAGCCCCTGGATAGTCATTCGGGTTTTCCGAGATCAATGCTTGTTGCCGGGCAATTTCTATCGAGACAGCGCAAAATGCGATTAGAGGCACCAAGGGAACCGGGGCAAAAACGGCCAGCCACTCGACCAGTCGGGCGCGTGATGGCAACGATGCGCGGTGGCGGAAACGATCCTCGACATGAACCTTGGTGATGGCGGCTAGACCGACGCTTGCTGCAAGGATGGCCAGGCCGCCCCAAAGGCCGATCGCTTCGCCACTTTGCTGGGTGAAAAAAACGATGATTGGCCAATGCCAAAGATAGAGCGAGTAAGAGATGTCGCCGAGGAATTGGAACGGTCGTGACTTGAGCAAAGCAAAGGCGCTGAACGACGACTGGCTTTGACCAGAGACGATCACCAACGCGGTACCAACGGTCGGCAACAGCGCCGCATAGCCGGGGAAGGGTGTCTTGGTCGAGAACAGAAAGGCGGCTGCGAGAATCGAGCCGACGCCGGCAAACCCAAGCAATCGCCGCGCTCGTTCCCCGATCCGTGTGTCGGCTGATCCCAGCACCATGACACACAGCAGAGCGCCCAGCGCCAGCTCCCATATGCGGGTGTGGGTGACAAAATAAGCCCGCGCCGGGTCGACAAGCGTGAGCCATACCGAGGCGGCAATCGAGATGATGAAGATTGCGCCTAGGACGGCGACGAGCAAGGGCCGCCAGGGCCTGCGGAACTTTCGAGAAAGCCACAGGACGCCGATGATCAGTCCCGGCCAGACAACGTAGAACTGTTCTTCGATCGACAACGACCAGTAATGTTGGACGGGGCTCGGCGCGCTCGTCATCGCCAGGTAATCAATCGCCTTCGCTGCGAGCCGCCAGTTCTCCAATTGAAAGGCGCTATGCACCAGTTCATTCGTGCCGTCCCTCCATAGCGCGGAGGGTAGATAGAGCGGGGTCGCCAAGCCCACCAGCAGAAGCACAAGCATCGCGGCAGGCAAGAGGCGCCGCGCCCGGCGAACATAGAAACCAAGTAGGTCGATTCTTCCGGTGTCCTCCACCTCCCGCAGCAAGACGCCGGTGATCAAGAACCCAGAAATGACAAAAAACACGTCAACGCCGACATAGCCGCCGGGGACCAGCCACGGCCAGACATGGAACAAAGCGACTGAGCAGACAGCGATAGCACGCAGCCCCTGGATCTCAGGCCGGAAATTCGACTTGCTCAAATACTTGCTTCCGGTTGCTGCTAGGCTCGCGCTTATACAGAATGAAACGAATGGAACAAGTAGCCCCCAATAACAACCTCATGGCATCGGCTGGGACCAGAAAAGCGAAAAGCCCCGGACACCGTTAGGCGCCGGGGCGAAGTCGGATATTGGTTTCATGTCGTCGCCAATCAGCCGCCGCGCAGCGCCCGCCAGATATCCGACCAGTACGCGGTGACAAGGGAGGCTAGCGCCGCTGCGGCCATGCCGGTCACACCAAGCGCCCCGAGCCCCATCAGCTTCCACCGGGTGACCTCCGCTGTCACGGCCTTCACCTCGGTCATGTCTTCACTGAGGGATTTCACCGCGCCTTCGGTCTGGGAAAGACGCTCCACCAACTCGTCGGTCTTGGCGTACATCTTCGATCGGCTGGCGGCGGCGCGCTGTTCGGATTGCTCGTAGCTCAGCGCGGCCCGGGCGTCGCTATCTTTGATATCGCGCCGGATCTCGGTGACGTCCCGCTGGACGCCCTCCATAGCGGCGACGAGGCCGCCTACCATCATCTCTAGGCTCTTCGTCGCCGATGTTGGCATGTCAGGCTTTCCAGCCGCAGAGCTGGGCGCCCTTTTCGTTGTGGGCCAAGACCTGATTCACCTCGCCGTCCGAAAGCGCCGCGATTGCTTCGGCGGACAGGCGGATCGGGTGCTCGACCGCGCAAAACGAGCCGCCTATCGTCGTGCAGCCGGCAATCGCCATGAAAACCGCAAGAGCTATTGCTTTGGTGACCATTTGCCCAGCCTCTCCCGGTTGACGTCCGGCGCGCGGCCGGCGACAGCATCATCGATCTTCTGGCCTTCGGTTGCCGCAGCTGCGTTGTCGGCCGCCTGCTTGTTGCGTTCGGCCTTGGCGCCGGCAAGCCGCTGTTGAAAGCCGAAGGCAAGCGCGCCGATGATGGCCGCGCCAATGGCTAGGACGGTCGGGTTGCTCAGGAACCATGCGATGACCGCGCTCATAGCGGCCACCAGAACCAGACGGCAAACCCGGCGATGATAGCTAGGCTGACAGCGCCGACGGTGCGCAGCAGCCGATCGAATGCCGGGATGAGCAGTTCGCGGAAGCCCTCCATCACTCAGCCACCTCTTCCTTGATCTGGCGCACCGCCGCGACGATCTGGGAGCGCAGCAGGAGCAAGATCAGGATGAAGACGATGAGGACGCCGCCGCCCGCAAGAACGGCCTTCCAGTCGATGCCGGCAAGCCAGCCAAGACCAAGCGCACCGGAGCCAAAGAGGCCAGTCAGCCAGGACAGGAATCCGGATTTCTCCTTGACCTTCTGCTCCACCTTTTCGGGGACAACAGGCTTAGGGACCTCTACCGGCACCCTGATCGGCGGCGGCGCTGCGGGCAGTGAAGAGATCAGCATTGCATCGCGACGCACGGCTGCCATGCGGGCCGTCCAGCCTTTGCCGAAGGTCGGCCACAGCAGTTTGCCGGTCTTCTTGTTCTTGGCCCGCCTCATGAAGGCCAGACGCGCATCGCAATAGGCGTCGATGATGACGCCGGCGGGCTTGGCGCTGATCGCCTTGAGGCTGTCTGGTCCCAGTCGGCCGTCAACCGTTGCACCAGCCACGCGCTGCAAGTATTCGGCGGCGCGCTTAGGGCCGGAATTCACCGCGAAGTCAAATGCGGCATAGTCGACACCGCCCGGAAGCTCGGATCCGTGCACCGCATCCCAGAACTGCCGGCGGTAGACCGTCGCTATCTGGGCATCGGTGATAATCTTCAGGTCGGCCTTGGTGCCGGCGGGTTTGATGTAGGCGCGGAAGGTCGCCAGCGTCACGCCCTTCATGGTGGCGCCGCCCGGATCGGCCGGATTGTCCGACCAGCCGCCTTCGGATTTTAGGACGAGCGTAAGCGCCCGCGCGAAATTGCGGTCCATGTGTAAGCCTCTTGAGGTTGCATTTGAAAGAAGGTAACCGCTATTTAGCGGCAGGGCGGGATGTCTAAATGTCAGTATTTTCTAAGTGGTTCAAAGACGCGCGCGCGAAACTGCCCGATAATGTGTCCGTCGGCCGCCACACCTATGGCGTCACTTGGCGGAAGGTGCTTTTCCCGACTAATGAAGCCCCCCTAAATGTCGGTAGCTTCTGCTCTGTTGCTGGCCAAGTGCTGTTCATGTGCACCGGCCAACACCAGACGAAGAGTGCCACTTCATTCCCGATCTATAGCCGCGTCCTGAAGCAGCCTGAGCCTTTACCCAACGCTGGGAAGCCTGGGGGCATCACGATCGGCAACGATGTTTGGATTGGCCACGGTGCCATCATATTGCCAGGCGTGACAGTCGGCGACGGCGCTGTTGTGGGTGCCGGCTCCGTCGTCGCCAAGTCTGTCGAGCCCTATGCGATAGTGGCCGGCAATCGCGCGCAAGTTGTCCGCAGCCGGTTCCCTGCTGATACCGTTGTGCAATTGCTGGAAATACAGTGGTGGTTGTGGGACGACGATAAGATCAAGAGCGAGGCAGCTACTCTCAGCGGTCCGATCGAGACTTTCATTGCAAAGCACGCCACTCGATGAGGGACGTTTTCGGTTATATCGCGTATGGCGAAAACGAATTGTACCATCGCGGCGCGTTGCTGAGCGCACTCAAGCTTTTGTATCATTGTCCAGAAGCAAAGATCATTGTTGCGACGGATAGGCCCGAATTGTTTGTCGGCTATCCCATGGAGACGTTGCTTCTGACTGACATGCAGAAAGAGGCTTGGTCCTTCAGCGGTCAATATCATTTTGGCATCAAGGCCCGGGCGCTGATCAAACTGCTGAGGATGACCGACCGCCTCATCTTCATGGACTCAGACCACTACCCAGCAGGATTTCTATCCCTTGGCTTCGAAAGCATTTCGCCTAAGCATTCAGTGATGCGACGCCTAGAGAAACCCCACAAATGGACGCCTGTGCTGGAAGGGGAAGGCCTTCGAATCGGCGAACATGTTATCACGGGCCGCGAACCTATGTGGCAAAGTGGCATTCTCGGAGTGCATCGAGACAATCTTCCCGCTCTGATGGACGCGTATCCACCGATGCTTGCTGTGCATCAGATATCGAAAATTGACGCTGCGGAGCAGTTCTGCATCGGCATAGCCTTGTCCTTGGGGGGGCGGACGATCAGCCCGCATAAGCTCAAGATCAGGGACTATAATACGCGAGGGAAGAAGGCGTTCGCAGAACCTCGTGTACATCGCTTCTTCGATGCATACGCTGCCGAGCCCGTTGCACGGCAAATCGTCGAAGCTGGCCGATATCGAGTGTGGCGGACGCCGGTGGATATCATTCGCCAAAAACTCAAGGCGCGAGGATGACTGCAGGATCAAGCCCAAGAGCACGGACTAGCCCGACTGCGTCAGGATCGTCGCTGTAAACTTCCGGCCGATCCGGCGCGAACCAGCGGGCAAAATAGATTGGGTTGCCCGCCAGGGCGGCATAGGCCTGCGACATCTTGCCAGCCTCAATAATCCGAGCCTGCACAACCGATTTTGGCACCATGCGACGCTCAGCAGGCGGCGCGCTCCACGCTTTGCCATCCCAGAGTTGGCGGGCATCTGCCGGGGCCTCCAAGACCTCAATGCCATTTTGAGGCAGACCGACGTTTTCACCGTCAAAGCCGCCGAGATAGACGCCATCCGCGTCGACGAAGAATTTGGTCATATCTGCCGATCCCTTTACTCAGAATTTGTGATAGGTGTATGCCTTCGCCAAGCATGGTTTTCGCCGTGAGGCAGAGATGTTTTATTTGGGGTTGGCGGTCGGCTTTGCGTTGGGCATCGTGGCAATGTCAGCTGCCGTTTATTATTGGACGCACCATGATGATTTTGAGATCAGGCGGGGGGAAGAGCGTTAGCAGCATAGGCCTTCCGCCGGCTAGCGGCGCACGCCTTGAGCTTTGGCGAAGTATTTTGTCATGGGAAACCTCCGGTTTGGGCATTGCCGCCCGTCCGGAAACTTACGGAAGCGTTTCGCCGTCAAGAACGCGCTGGTAGAGGGCCAGGTAGGCTTTAGTGGTCTTTTCGATTGGGAATCGGTCAGCAGCCGATTCGCGGCAGCGGAGTGCGGACATCCCGCTGATCTCGTTCAGGCCGGTCGCGAATTCATCGTTACTGTCGAAAAAGCGTCCGGTCTCTGCGTTAACTGTTTCAGGTAGCGCGCCGCGTCGAGTAGTCAGTACTGGAGTTCCGCATAGCATTGCCTCGACCGGCGCCATGCCGAACGGCTCATCCCAAGAAATCGGGTTGAGGAAGGCTTTTGCCTCGCCCAACAGCCGCAGCTTTTCGTCACCGTCGACAGTCCCCGTGAAATTGAAACGACGCGAAAGGCTTTTGAGGAACACGCCCCGAGTCTTGCTACGCCCGAGCAACTTCCAGCGAGAGCCGCCGGCAACGTCGAGATCGAAGTCAAATCTCTTGGCGAGGTCGACGGCGCGACCGAGACCCTTTCCCGCTCTTGCGATACCGCCGAGAAACAACAGCCGACCGGTCTTCTTGTCGGTGAGCCGGTAGGCATCCACCGGGAACCCGTTGTAGACGAATGTCTGCCGGCCCTGGTGCCGGGCGTGGCTGGCGCTAACGAAACTCCAGTTCAGCCCTTCCCTTGGCGTATTCGGCACATAGCCGTGCAGCGTGTAGAGCGCTCGGTGACTGGTCTCGGCCTCGTACCAGCCGTTGAAGTGCACAATGTCGGTATCTGGCGGGATTGCCGCCACGCTTTCGGGCGCAGATGCAGCGTGTCGAACCTCACAGAGGGGATGTGTAGAGCCATGGGCGGCAATCAGCGTGACCCGATGCCCCAGACCGACCAGCGTGGTGGCCAGCCAGTCTACTTGGCGCTGAGTGCCACCGTAGCCTTTGCAGGGTATTTCGCCTTGAACCACGACAGTAGCATGCATTTCGCAGGTTTAGACGGATTCCTATTCAGCAAGCTAGGCCCACGCCCTGAATACCAGCCTCCAGCTTGTGTTCGTTATGTTGGTAAGGCTTGCTCCGCTTTTGGCCATAATTCGAAGTGAACTGGAATTGGCGCCAATTCGAACATTCAAATTGGTTGTATCCGGAACCATGCTGATGGCCTGCACGGTAGCGTCAGTAGTGTTCAGCATAGGATTGATGGCGACTTCATCGCCGATCGAATACGCCAAGTCCGCAGTCGTGCACTGGATGACGGCGATGTAGAGCTTCGGCTTCACCCCTAGCCCATGCGCCAGCGTCAATGTGCCGCCGGCCGTGATGGTCTGCTGGGCGCTCTCGTAGGCTTTCTGCAGAAGCGCCGTGCTCGACTGAACGTAGCGGGCGTCTTGCTCGGCCTGAGACCACTGGATTTTAAACCAAGCACCCCACACGCCGCCGTTCTGGTAACGGCGCCAGATGGTGGTGTTGGCCGCCGTGGCATTCACAAAATCGTAAACCGTTTGGGTTCGGTAGCCGGCCGCCCCGTGTGCCTCGACCGTGCCGATATTCCACCCGGTGTTTGCCGCAGGGGCGTTGGCCGCCCCACTGCCCATATACCAGCCGTTGTCGAGCGCAGTGTTCCAGTCGGTGATCGTCTTAGCCACCACACCGAGGCGCGCGGGGAGGTTGGCATCAGAGATTACTGCGACTGGTTGGCCAGACGCGCGGATGTAGGATCGAACACGCCAGTTGCCACCACCCAGGGACTGCGCCACGGCGGTATCACCGGCTGCGGCAACGATGTTGGCGGCCCCCGGCAGGATGAGCGTGGCGGCATTATGGGTAAGCGTCGCCGCTCCGGAGAAGGTCAGGAAACGCAAGACGCCGCTGGGCAGCACGCCCAAAGCGGTGATCACCGCCGCGCCCGACACCGTGACGGAGACACCGGTTGCCGCGGCCAGATCAGTCGTCGCAGCTGATGCGATGACACTGCTGGTCGTGTGCAGAGCATCATTGCCACCGACCGCCGAGCTCGCGCCCGTGCCGCCCATCGTGATTGGGCGCGGCGTGTTCATGATCGACAGAAGATCGGCCAAGAAGGCGTTGTACTTCCCGCTCTCGATCGTCGTGTTCGGAATCGCCGTTGTGTTCGGCGGCCATGACGTGACGCCGGCTCCATTCATAGGCATTGGCAGCACCTTTTAATATTTGGGGTTTGCTCGTATGTTCCGCGCCTATGCGCGTCAGAATTCTTCAGATCATCGCCGCCGTCGTCACGATCGGCATTATGGTCGTGCTGCACGACGTGATTGGAGGGTTTCTCCGAAGCTTGGAGCCCCAATTCGTCATCGGTCTTGCCGTTGGCGTTATGGGAACGACGGCGGTTTTCGTTGCGCTATTGCTGTGGGAGCGCCGATCGCTGGCCTTGCGAGAGGAGCAGAGAGCGCGCGACCTTATCGACCTCTGAGCCTGACACACCGGAACCACGCCCAGCACGAAGAAGGGCTTCAAGCACATCCGGATTGTTGCTGGTCAGGATGCGGGCCATGGCGGTGCGCATAGACTCATCCTTTATTCCTCGAAGAGCTTCGACAACGGCATCAACACCCTTCATGGCAGTGGCCCGGGTCGCTCCCGCTACTCCGCCAGCCATGAATGCTTGCGGCACGCCAAAGGCTTCGGCACCTGAGCCGGTAAGCTCTTGCTGGGAAGCCTGGCGGGCGGCGGTGAGTGAATTCCGCGTCACGATGTCCGTGGTATCGGCGAAGTGTTTCTCGCGATCGAGAAGACCGATGATGCGGTCGGCTCGGTCCTTACCGAAAAGCGTTGCAAGACGACTGCGGTTCCAATCGCCTTCGCCCTTGATGAGGCGCTGAAGGGCAACGCGGTCATTTGCGTTAGTCCCCACGATGCGCTCAATCTCGGCACGCGCCCCCTCGCGCAGCCGCATAGGGACAGCAGACGGGCCGATCTGCATGCCTTGCGGCAACGCACCTTCCTGCACTTCTTGGGCGAGCTCGGCGGGCCTCGGCGCTTCCCGGCCGCTGGACAGCACCTGTTGGCCGCGTCCGACCGCCTCCCGCTGGCGGGCCAGCTCGGCAAATTTGCTGTCGACTTCTTTGATGCCGGGCACGGAAGCGCGCAACTCGTCATCAACAGCCTGTCTGGCCGTCTGAAGCGCGTTGCGGGCGTTCGTTTCCACCGTCGTTTCCAGCATGCCATCAATAGCCTTGCGGGTTTCAAGCAACGTAACGGGATTGCTTTCCAGTTCTTGGGTGCCGGTGCGGTTCAGCATCGTGCGAACACGCTGTAGACCGCGCTGCGCCTCACCGCGAAGGGTCTGGAGTTCCCGATCAAGATAGGTGGCGATCGGTCGCGGATTGACCGGCGAAGCGTTGGCAAAGGCCGCCCGATATTCCGGTGACAGGTTGGCCTGGTTCACGTCGATGCCGGCATTGATGCGCGATGGGATAGGGGCTGGGCCAAGTTCCTGGTCGATCGTGCTGGTGATGCGCTGGTTTGCACCGGCATTGCGCGCGTCGACGGCCCCGCGAACAATGGCTTTGCCTTCTCCGGGCAACGCTGCCAAGCCGCCGGCCTGCGAACGAAGATTTTCGCCCAGATCCATGATCATTCCGCCGGGGCCGAGCTTGTCCATCTGACCCAGCGCGCCGGCATCGAGCGCGTCGCGCCCTGCCGCCCTTGACAGCATCGCCGCGGCAACCTTGTCGATGCCAAGTTCCTTGGCTGCACCGCCGAGGTTCCAGCCATCGGCAACATACTTGACGCCTCGGCCGACGAGAGGCCCGATAGCCGGGGCGAGCACACCGAGGCCGGCTCCAGTAACCGCGCCAATGCCTGTTGCCGTAGGATCTCCACCAGAACGGATTGCCGCATCGGTTCCGTTGATAAGTCCGCCGGTCAAGGCACTGGCGCCGAAGCGCAACGGCGCCGACGCCACGCCAATACCGAAGGCCCCAGGCGCTGCCGCCATCGCCGGGATAGTGCCCGCGACAGCGCCCGTGACTTGTGACGCCTTGTCGAGGTTTGGGTTCATCGACTTTTCGGCGACGGTGCCCGCTTGGATGCGCTTCAGAACTTGGTCATAGGTCTCGTCAGACGCTCCCGCGATTGTCGCAGCAGCTGCACGATCGACGCCGCCCCGGATCATTGGGCCCAAGATCGGGATGCCCTCCAGAATCCCGCCCGAGGTGGTGCGCAGTTTGCTCAGAGCATCGTCGCCCTCGATCCTGTCGGTGAGCGCATTGTAGCCAGGTGGTGCGAAGGCAGGAACGCGGTTCGGCTGCAACGTCTCTTGATCGACCCCGGCAATCGCGCGCTTTTGCTCGGGTGACAGCGCATGCATCTGTTGGGCGAGCCCAATGCCCGCTTGAGCGCGGGCATCCGGACCCGAGGATGCGCCCGCCTGTCCGAGGGCGCTCAGTGCGGTCTTCTCGTCGGGCGCATCGACTTCGTAAGTCTTGCCGTCTGCGCCTTGAATTTCGAATGTTGCCATTATGGTTTCACCCTGATCCGCACGCCGTTTCCTACATCTTTCCAGCCATCCGGATTTGACGATGGTGCCGGAGCGTTCGGCTCGGCCGTCGTCCGGTCGACGGAAGCCTTGATGCCTTCCAGCATGCGCTTCAGCTCTTTGACGCTGTTGGCCGCCCTATCACCAGCACCGCCAATTGCGGCGGTGTAGACCTGGCTCGGAAGGTTCCATGCGCCGCCGTCCTTGGTCACGTCGACAACCGGGTCGTAGATCATGTTTTCCATCAACTGGAGATCAGGCCCGTTGAGGACGCCCAGATTGAAGAGTTCCTTCATCTGCAACATGATGCCCTGACGGACGGTGTTCAGATTGTCCTTGGACGCGCCGGGCATTACCTCGATGCCGGTCTTGGCGACCAGCTCCGAATAGCGGTCGAGTTCGCCGGTGATGGCATCGAACGCCTGGTTGACCGAGGAAACCCGGTTCCGCTGTGTTTCTGTCGGCTTCATTGTGCCGGGGATGACGGCTCCTGCAGAAGGAGCGGCCGAAGGCGGCGCAGCGACGGCGGGAGCCGGTGCCCCAGCAGCAGGAGGCGCTACCTGAGCGGGCGAAGTCACTCCTGGTGCGGCTGGTGCGGCAGGCACGGCACCACCACCGGGAGCCTGTAGCCATGCCGGAAGGTTGGGCGGCACCTGAATAGGCACCATGCCATCAGGCGTCTGCACCATCTGCGTCTTTGGCTGCGAAATGATGGCGTAGGCAGTCGCATATTCTCGCGAAGCGGGATCGGCGGTCGAGAGGATGTTCCAAGCCTGGGCATCGAGGCCGTTGCCTTCGAACTTCGTCGGGCCGCCGCCTGAAATGCTTTTCGTCTCGCCGCTGGCCGCATCGAACAGAGTGTCGTCGTCCAGCTTCTGCCACTGCTTCGGCGGAACGGCCAGAGACTTGCGCGCAGCCTGAATTTGCAGCTGCCGCAGAGGATCGGCATCCTGCATTTTCTGCTGGAGCATCATGTTGGCCATCGCCTTTTGTTCGGGCGATGCCCAAGGGTCAGCGGCAACCTGCATGATCTGCTGAAAAGACGGACCGCCCTGACCGGGCTGGATAGCGCCGCCAGTGCCGCCAGCCTCTACCGGGATGCTGGACAGGTCTTCCTGCGGAGACATCGCCTGAGCGACCTTCTGGACGCCGGGAGAGGCTGGTGCAGCCTGCTGGGGCTGCTGAGCGCCGGCGAGAGCCGCAACGACCGGCGACGGGGCCGCTGCCGCCGGACCGGGCTGCTGAGCCGCGCTGAGGGCCTGCACGACGCCACCGCGACCGCTGAGGGGCTCCGAGCTCATCATCGTTGACAGGACGCGCTGGCCGGCCGGCGTGGTCGCGGCAGGATCACCGGGGCCGGGATTGGGCAGCGGCGCATCGGCATTGACCGGGATCCATCCCTGATCACCAGTCGCGCCGGCCATGCCGGTCGTTTCGACAAACTGATAGGTCTTGCCGTCGGCGCCGCGGCGAACTTCACCAGCTTTTCCAGATCCTTGCGGAGCGCCGGGATAAGTCGGACGCGTTGCGGGTGCCATCGGGTCGTTAGGATCGAGCGGAGGAAGGCCGCTGGGATCATACGCAGGAGCCGTGGTGCCGGGCGACATGGTGGCGAGGCTCGGGGCCGGTGTCATACCAGCGGAGCGATCGAGCGAGGCAACCTGAACTGGGTCTTGTGACTGCTCCTGCTGGGCCGCCTGCGTTGCCTGTGCGGGCGTAGCGCCGGCGCCAAGCGCCTTCTGATAGGTCGCAACGAACCTGTTCGTGTTTGTCCCCTGTTCGATACCACCGGGAAGGCTCGTCCACGTCCCGCTTAAGACCTGGCCGACGTTGGCGATTGCGTCAGGATCGCCGGACTGAAGAACGTCATCAAGCACTTGGCCCGTCTTGGCCTTGTAGGTCTTGGCGGCGAGGTTCCATGCCGCCTTGTCCTGGTTGACTGGCGAGAAGTCGGGCAAGCCAAGTTCCTTCGCCTCATCGTCCCATGTGGAGCCCAGAAACTGATATTTGCCAGCGGCCGACGAGGTGCGGCCAGCATTCGGCCCTGTTTGGATGCGCACCGCCTGGTTCGGATGGTGGGAGAAATCATCGAATTTTCCGCCGCCATAGATGACGTTGTAGCGACCGCCGCTTTCTGGGCCGGAAATCGTGTTGAGCAGCGCCTTCTGGTAAGGCTTTGCGTCCTGCCATGCGAGTTGGTCGCCGCCGTAGTCGGCCGCGCCGCTCGCGGAGGCCGCAACTGGAGAGCCCGGAGCCGCCGGGAATGTGCCAGCGTTGATCATGCCGCCAAAAGCATCGGTCGCATGGGCTTATCCAGCGGTCTCTGCCGCGTCGGCGCGCCTGTTGAGCACATTCTGCACGATGCCATCGCCGAGCGCATTCAAGCCCTCGCCGATGTTCTGCGGCGCGCGCTGAGAAGACATCAGCGCCTGGACAATTGCCCGCTTCTTGGCGACTGACGCAGGCGTCTCGCCCTTCTCGGCATCGAAGATGAATGACAACGCCATGTCTCAGGCCCCCAGCGACAGAGCTTTGCCGTAGTCGACCTGGCGATAACCGTCAGGCCGGCGCGAAACAGCATCGGGTCGGACCTTCTCGACTTCGCTGGCCATGAGCCCAAGCCGCATCGGAGCGCCCTTCGCCTCGCCTTTGTAGTGGAACTTCCACAGCCCCATTTCCGGGGTGATGTCGGCGAGCCGTTCCTTGTCCTTTTTTGCGTCGTCGTCGGACAGTCCGATGAGGTTGCTGCCGAGACCAAAAAGACCACCGACCAAGCTTCCGGTCTGCGCGTTTTTTGCATTCACTGCGTCGACGCGCTGCTGGTAATTCTGGTTGATCAGCCCAGCGTTGTCGGTTGTCGGAATGGTGCTGCCGGTATAGCCGGCGGCCTGTGGCGAACTGACCTGCGATCCGGAAAGCAGCGCCGTGATTTCGTTGATCGGCTGGTTGCGGATTGCCTGGCCCTCCGCGAACGCCTGCCCATGCCCCGAAAGGATTAGCTGGTTGTTGGCGTCATTGACGTTCTGGCCCTGCTGGGCCATCGCACGGTCATAGGCGGCCGAGCCGAGCTTGATGCCCTGATTTGAGAGCTTTGTTGCCAAGGCATCCTGTTGTTGAGCCAAGATCGGATCGAGGCGCGCTTTCCCAAGCTGCAGCAGCCGTGCTTCGGTGGCGTCGTTCGAGCCGTCGAACGGCTTCGACATATAGTCTTGCAGGAACGCGGATTGAGTATTGGCCAGCGTCCCAAGGTTCAGCTGGGCCTTGTCGGTTTGATCCTTGATCGCCTGCTGCGCGGCGGAAAGCGTCGTCGTCGCGGTGCGCGTCGGGATTTGATAGGTCTTGCCCGTATAGGGGTCAGTGATCGATTGCGTGCCGCTGTTCGTATAGGTGATCGTGCCATCAGGCCCGACCTGATTGGCATTGTTCAAATATGAGTTGGCAATAGCGGTCGAGATGTTCGTCCCGGTCGACGCCGCGGAAGTTTCCTTGGGATCTGGCGGCTTAGGTGCTGAGGCTTTACCCATTTGTCTTCCTCGTGAAACGGCCGTTGCGCCAGTCTTCTTCAGTGAGCGTGAAAACGTAGCCGTCTTCGTCGCGGCCGCGCATGCGCTTGATCAGGTAAGGGGTGAAGCCGAAGGCCTTCGCGATCCGAACCATGCGCTCGTTCTTTGCGGAAACCTGCAGAACGACCATCTGGCAACCGATCTGGTCGAACGGATACGAAAACATGATGTGGCGGACATCCGCCGTCAGCCATCGCGGCGTTTTCGAAGCGCTCGAAATCTGGATCAGGCCCGGTCCTGGTTGAAAGTCATGAAACACCATGCCGGCGACTAGTTCGCCGGTTTCGTCATCGCCCACGCCGATCGCCTGGCATTTGCCGAAGCCGGTTTCGCAGCCCGGCGTCATGTCGGCCACGAACCGAGCGATCGCTTCGCTATGGCCGAAAATCAGTTTCAAACGACCACCGAACCGACTTCATAGGTCATGTCGATCGCGACGAGCTCGGCATCAGGGGTCGGAGTGATACCGCATGTGACCTGCACCTGAGGCGCGATGGCAAAGCCCGTCAGGCCGACAGAGACCCATTTCGTGGAAACCGTCTTCGTTGCGCTGGCGTCCCACTTCGCAACATCCCAGAGGCCCAGATCCCATTCATCGAAAACGACATCGTCGGCAACCGACGACGGCGCCGACGGCAGCGAGACCTGATAGTCCTTCGAGACTGAAAGCTTGGCGATGAATTTGCGGCTGGCCAGAAAGACCGTCCGCGCCATGTGAACGATCTTGCTCCGCGCCGGCGACTTCATGTGATCGAACAGGCCAACATAGGTGCAGGTATAAGGCGAGCCATCATCACTGCCGCTGACCTCGCACTGCATGATCTTGCCGTCCGACGTCCCGAAATACGCCCAGCCGTCATGCAGGACTAGGCATCGCGTATCCCAGCCTGTGTAGTCCGCCCATGCACCGGTTTGCAGGTTGACGACGAAGCACCTCGCATCCTGTCCGACATCCGCCGGCAGCGAGACGATTGCCATGTTGAACAGCGGCCACTTCAGGATTTCCCAAGGCAGGTTGGCGCGAGCTGCAGCTTCCCTGCGCCAGTCCGGCTCGATGTTGCGCGAAACGCTGATCATCGAAAGCGCCGCACGGTCTTTCTGGATAGCTTGGGAAATCGGAATGATACCATCATCCATGCCGATCAGCAGTTCGCCACCGGCTTGCATCACTGCGCGCTTGCCGCGAGGCGGCGACATGTCATAGCGGCCGACGAGCGACCAGCCATTCGGATCGGCGGGGTTTGCACCCTCGTAGACCGCTACCTCGCCCTTGGTTGAAACGAATACGCATTTGTCGTCGACGCCGTCGCCGGCATCAAGCGACCAGGTGCCGCCAAAAAGCAGCGATCCGCCCTTCTGGAAGACACCGGCAAGTGAGAGATCGACGGCGGCGCCGGCAATGGTATCGACTGGTAGGAACCACGCCGTAAGGCTGTTTTTTTGGATGAAAAATTCGCGGTTGCGATAGGTCCAGACGTGCGAGAGCTTGTTCGTGGCAATGGTGCCCAGCGCGGCCACCGTGGTCCATGCCGTGCCGTCGAATTGGCGCATGCTGTCCGTGCCGTTCACCGCCGACAGATAGTCGCCGCCAGCGGTCTCGAACTGCACATAGGAGAAATAGCCGCTGGTCAGCCCGGAAACGACGGGAGCCGGCGCTACATTGGGGTTGGCAGGGTTCGTGACATCGAAAATCTTCGTGCCATCCGCCGCGAACATGAAGCGGCCCGGCGACGCGTCATAGGACATCATGCTGACCACTGCGGTAGTGCCGATCGTCGCCTTCTTCTTCTCGCCGCCACGCAATCGGATGCCGGTTGTCGTAGGAAACCAGTTCTCGAGGACGCGGGCACCCTGCGGCTTCGACGCAGCGAGGTTTTCGTTCGAAATCTTGCCCCGGATCGGTGCCGGAAATGTAAGCGTGCTGTGACGCTGCTGCGATTGGGCAGCAACAGGAACGCGCCTGAAGCCGGCCCTCATGGCGTGATTACTCCCGGAAAGGCAAAGTCGGCGTCAATCGTCGAGCGGCGCCGACCGACGGCCAGGATGTTGGAGCCCTTGTCGGCGCCAGCTGAGACCGCGATGGCATCCTCGTAGGTCGCCATGTCCTCGGAATAGGCTTGCCCTTTGTTGGCCTTCCATTGCCAAATGATGCCGAGCTTCAAAACGCGCTCATCGAGGCGGAACACGTCATCGTCAGCCGTGAAAGCTGCCTTTGTGGCGCCGTCCTTGTCCTTCACGATTTTGTTGGTCAGGTAATAGAATTGCGCCGTGGCCAGGTTGGGGGTGGCGGGCTTGATCTGGATCTGATCCCCGATCATCGTCCATGCGCCAACAAGGATTTGAAAATTCTGCACCGCCAGGCCCAGCCACTCGTCGCTGTCGGGATAGTGCGTGAGCGACGTGTAAGGGCTTGCCGACGGCCAGACACGCGCTTTCTTCAGCATGCGCTGGTAATCGGCCGGGAGATTGAGGCCGGTCGAAACGCCGTCGCCAGTGAGCGTGGCAAGCGTCTTGAGTTTCGTCCAGTCCCGTGTGTCGAATGCGATCCTCTGCGCCATCTCGTTCGCGAGCGACTGCAATTCGATATGCTCGCGGTCGGTCGACGAAAAGACGGCGGTCGGCACGGTCAAGCCGATGACCGTGCAGACATCCTTGATGACGCTGAGGATCGTCATTGCGATCAGTCCACCATCGCCAGTTCCTTGGCCGCAGCGACCAAGGTGTCGTGGTTCGGATTGCCGCGTGGCCGGGAGCCGGTTTCCTTGGCGATGTAGACCTTCAGGGCTTCATCATCCATCGCCTCGATCTCGGCAGCGGTTGGCGGCGTGGTCTGCTCGGTCTCTTCGTCGCCGTCCTCGTCCTCGCTGGTTTCCTCATCCTCGTCGCCGGGTTCATCGTCGGCGGCGGTATCTTTGGCCGTCGCAGTGGCGCCCTCCAGTGGCTTTCCTGCCTGCATGAACTCCTCGCGCAGCCGGCGTTCATCCGCCAACTGCTGGGTCAGGGCCGCGACCTGGGCCGCAAGGTTGACGATGTCGGCGCTGCCGGCCGCATTGTCGAGATAGGCCTGCGCCTGGTTCTTCAGTTCGCGGCCGCCCATGCCGAGCTGCTTGAGCGGGGTGCCGTCCAGCGAAGCCAGCTGCTCGACTGTGTGGACGCCGAGAGCCTTCAGTTCGCGGCGCTTGCCTTCCTTCAGGAACGGCGCTTCGGAAAGCGGCGTGCCGGAAAGCGGCTGAGAGGTGCCGTCTTTGAAGGCGAGATACTGCTTGTTGTAGAGCTGCGCATAGGTGATGAGACCGCCGCCGGCCGCGATGCTCTCGCGCGTGGCGTTCGGTTCGGCATCATGTGCCGGATAGGTCGCCTTGGTCTGGCGGTTTGCCGGGAATGAAAGGTCGCAGACCTCCATATCGGTGAAGATCGGCCGGCCGGCGGACCTGCTGGCCTGTTCGTTGGGAATGACGTGATTTCGGAAAACGACGTTGACGATGTTCTGGTTCGCGCTCATGGCGAAACTCCTGTCTGAGAGGGTGCAAAGAAAAACGGGAGCCGAAGCCCCCGTTTCAGTGTCCTGTTGGAATTGGCCGGGTTACGCGGCCAGAGCGTCGTCCACGTACGGTCGATCGATCTCGAACTCGGCGAGACCGGCAGACGGTACGCCGACCGCAGAAGCGCCCTTGGCGTTCTTGACGCGGTCCCCCGCGACAACAGCATCGTCAACGCTGCCGGCGGTTGCCGTGGCGTAGACGTTGGCATTGTCGAGGAAGCCGACCAGAGCCTTGCCGATCGCCTTGCCCTTGATCTGATACCACCCGAACTGGCTGGCGACATTCGCGGACATGGCGACAGCAACGGAACCGATCATGTCGGGGCCGAGGAGCACCGTCGACCAATCGTCAGGATTGTAGAGCACCCACGAGCCGAGACCGGTGGTGGCGACGCCAGCGAGATAGATGAACTCGCCGACGCCGTAGACCGGATCTTGCGCCTGGATGATCTGACCAAGCCAAGGGCCAGGAGTGGAGCGCCCGGCCGCCGTAGAGGCCGGCAGCGTTGCGGCGATCGGCGGAAGGCCGAGATGCGGAGTGTGAGGAACGTAAGCCATTTTTCTGGATCCTCCTTTACGCGGCCGGGTTGCTGTCGATGAGCTTCCACTGGAACAGCGGATTGTTCATCGTCAGTTCGCCCATGAAGCCGATGTACTGGACATTCGCGTCCTGATTGATCGGCATCATGGATTTGCCGATCTTGTTGAAGTTGCGTTCCGGGTGGTAGCGGAGCCAGAGCGTGTCGGTGTCCAGACCATAGGTCGTGTTCGCCGGCATGTTGGAGCCGATGCCGCCTTCCTGGACGATTTCAGCGGAGCGACCGGCGCCGAAGTATTTCAGCGACGTAAAGCCGAGCTTGCCGAGCCCAGAGACATCGTTGACGCGCTGGATTGCCACGGTGGCCGCATCATAGGCCGCGTAATGCTCCGGCGACATCAGCAGGAGATCGGCGGCCCTGGTGCCACGCGAGCGCTGCGTCATGATCGAGTTGAGCATCGGGCGGATGGTGGTCGCCGTGACCTGCGTTCCGATAGCCGGGAAGGCAGAATTCGCGTCGAACACCGAAGTGCGCCAGATCGCATTGGCGCCGCGATCGATACCGGCATAGACGCCGGAATTGACCACAGTCGGAACCGCCAGCTGGAGGCCGCCCAGTTCCTTGCCGCCGAAGCGGGTGCCGTTGCCGTGGAGCGAGATGTCGACCTCGTCCTGCAGCTCACCTTCCGCAGCCTCGATATGAGACTCCAGAATGTCCATGAGCTGGTTTTCGCCCTCGTTGTTGAGGATGTCCTCGTTTGCGAGAGTGACGGCGACGGCGCACATTTTCGGCGAGTATTCGGCGTCGTTGAACAACTCGGCCGGAACCGGGTTGAGGAAGTCGAAGCCGTTATACCAGACCGCCGAACCCGTCTTGGTATAGAGCAGGCGCTGGCGGATCTTCGGGCCGGAGTATTCCTTGAACTTGCCCTTGCGCTTCAGCACGTTGAGCAAGGCGTTGGAATTGGAGACCAGGTCCTGGTAGCCCGAGGCTCGATCCTCAAGCGCCAGAGACAAAATCTCCTGGTTCTTTTCTACGGAAGTAAGAGCCATGTCGGCCCTCCTTTATGACGGGGATCACCCGGCCTGAGCGACAGCTCGGCGGAGCGAATCCTTGATTGAGGTTGAAGCCCGCTTCGTTGCCGGGTCTGAGCCAGCCGAGGGCGCGCCTGTGATTGATTTCTGGCCCTTCAGGGTCTGAGCCTGGGGGTCTTGAGCGGTGCGCGTCTGAGGCGCTGCTGAAACTGTGGTGGTCGATGCGGCCGGGTCGGGATTGAGCATTTCCGCAAGCTTGTAAGCTTCGGCCAGATCGGCGGTTTTGCCTGATTTCAGGAAAAAGGCGATGTCTTCGGCCAGGTCCTCGAAACGGGGATTGTCAGCCGCGAACTTCTGCACCTGCGCATCGATCGTTGCGACGTGCTGCTGTTGCATCGTGTTGGTGACGCCGCCGACGCTATGCTTCAGCGTCTCGATCTCGCGCTTGAGCTGCTGGATCGTCGCGTCATTCTGGCCCTGCACCTCGTCGGGCTTCTGGCCCATGACATGCGCAGCGAGCTGGCGAAGCGAGATGCCTGCATAGTCGCAGACGGCCTCAATGCCCTTCAGCGGGTCCGAGAGTAGCGTCCGCTCCAGATTGGTGTAGCGCGTCATCGCATCGCGCATGGTCGTGTTGTTCTTGGTGGCCAGTTCGTGGAAGTCCCGGACCTTCTCGAATTCCTCCGCTGGCACGCGGTGCTTTTCGATGCCGGCTTCAAGCTCGCGGATCGAGCGGTGAACGGCCGCCTTGACCGGGTCGGGAGCCTTCTCCCATTCGGCCATCGCAGCGGCGTCGCTCTTGAAGCGCGCGGGAGCCTCGGCATGGCTGGTTTGAGTGGCAGGCTTGCCGGGCTCAGTCTTGGCCGTCTCTGCCGTCTTGGCAGGCTGCTGGGTGGTGTTCGGGTCCTTGGTCGGCTTCGGATCGGGAAGCGTCTTGTCGGTCTTGTCAGCAGCCTTCTCGCCCGGCTTGGGCTGGGCCTCCACTGGTTTCTTGCCGGTGTCGGTCTCTTCGGCCTTGGCCTTCTCATTGACCTTTTCGGCCGCAGCCTTCAGCGCTTCGCGAGCGGTCGGCGCCTTCTTTGCTTCCGGTTCGGGCTTGGGCTCGGCGGTGTTGGGTTCGGTGCTGATCGGATTCGGCGTCTGCGCGTCGTCGGCAACAGTCGAGATTTCGGCGGGCGCCGAAGCGCCTCCGTTCAAGTCTTCCATGGGATTGCTCCGTCTGAGGGATTGCTGGTTACTGGTGGTCCTGGCGCATCAATTCCAGCGCCTGGTCGATGTGCTCGCGCGTGATTCCGCGCAGCAATTTCTCTTCCATCTTCGCCCGAATGTCGTTCGGGATGATGAGGGACAGCGCGCCCTCAAGCATGGCGACACACAAGACAGCCTGCTGGCCAATATCGAGGCGACTGGCTTTGAATGATGCCTCGATCGCGTTGGCGAGGCCGGCGCTAATCACGGCGCCCGGACCCGTTCGCCGCGGTCAAATCGGGCTTTTGCTTTCAGCACTGTTTCCTTGATCGCCTTACGGTCGATCTTCGGACGCTTGCGGGGCCGCAGCCGTGCCGGATCGTTGCCAACTTCCTCGAGCCCGGCGGCGCGGTAAGTCGCGCGAAGAGCCGATTTCGAGGTGTAGACCTTGCCGTCGTGCATCGACTGGACTTCGGACATGGTGTCCGAATTGATCATTGGCGCCGATAGATGCGAGCGCTTCGGCTTGGCGGTATCCACCTTGTGGAAAACCTGCCGGCCGTCGCCGAGATTGATCCACGTGTAAGCCATCACAGGCCGCTGGTCCGCTTCAGCAGAGTTGCAACGCCCGGGTTCACATTGCTTAAAGCAAGCTTGTGCGCATCGAAGACACCGGCGTTGATCTGCTTGGCCAGTTCCTTTGCCTGCTCGCCAGGCACCCCAACGGACATAAGCCGGTCGACGTTGCCATTGGTGAGGCCCGCGTTCATCTGGCGGGCAACCTCGATTGCCACCGGATAGCTCATGCCGCCCCGGCAGAGTTCATCAGCACTGACTGGCATGGCATTGTCCTTTTCAAAGTTGAGCAGCAGCTGGCTGAGGCGCGGCGTTCTTCTGTGCTTGGCCGAGCACCTGAAGGCGCAGCTTTTCGATTTCGAGCTGACCCTTCTGCATGTCCTGCTCGTGCTTCTGAGCTGCGGCGGCCGCGTTGGCCTCGATCTCGCGGATGCGGATATCGGCCTCGCGCTGCTTTTGCGCGGCATCAGCGTTGATCCGGGCGATATCGGCCTCCGCCTTGGTTCTGGCGATTTCCGCGTCGCTTTGTGACTTGGCCATTGCGGCGTCAGACTTGGCCTTTTCCACCGCCATCTTGCCTTCGTTGGCCTTGGCGTCAGCTTCCGCTCTGCCGGCACTGGGATCTGGCCTAGGCTGGGAACCCATCGCCTTCATCTGCTCCGCAAACTCGTCAATCGTCGCATCCATGCTGCGACCGGGACGGAACGGCGCCATGGCGAATTTCAGCACCTCGGCAGCGAAGGGAGCCGTCTCAGGTTGTGCCTGCACCATCGGGCCAAGCTGGGCGAGCGTGCCAGCAAGCGCAGTCAGGAACTCGCTGCGGCGCTGCTTCTCGGCATTTTCGTCGGGCTGGATGGTGCTGTCGGTCTCGATGTCGAGACTGAACGGCCGGATTTTCTGATCGTGCAGGAAGTCCATCACCTGGTCGATGGTGACGGTCTTTTTCAGCTCCTCGATCTGCTTCGTGATCTCGGCAATCTGGCCCTGAGCCTGCTGCATTATCTGCTGCGCGGCTTCCGGGTTCTGCTTCGCCATCGCGGCGATTTCGGGATCACGCGACGCGCCCTGCAATTCCTTCTCGATGCTTTTGGCTTGGGCCTCCAGCGGCTTTACCTGCTTGGCGATATCGGCCTCGCTCGGCAGTTCCATCTGGCTCATTTCCAGCAGCGTCTTCGACTGGAAATTCTCTGCCATGACCTCGGCGATGATGCGCGCCGCGTCGCGAGCGATGCGCACCAGCTCGTTCTGCCGGTCGCGAATGCGGACAGAGCCGTATTGCGTCTTGATCTGCTGCGCGCCGAGCGTTTCGTTCGGGTTGCTCTCGCCCCGCATGATGTCCGACAGGCCGCTGATCTGGTAAATGTCCTCGATGAGCTGCTTGCGAAGCGCGATCAGCTGCGTGATGGTCGACGCCACCATGTCGGTCGGCAGCCAGACAACCGTGTCCTTGGCCGATCCATTGCCGAACGCGGCCCAATTGCTGACCGGGACCATGATCTGGCGCGGATCGCGCGTCTTAACCGCGGCCTCGATCGCATCGCCGATTTCGCCGGCGCCGGCCGGATAGAAACCACGCACCTGAAGCGCTTCGGTCAATGCCGAAATGCGGTTGGTGATGTCGTTGATTTCCTCGATCTGGTCTTTGTAGAAGACGTAATCGGGAACCGGGATAAGGCTCTCCGGCTGCAACGTGCCATAGGCCGGCTGCGGACACGGGAAGAAGTTTTCCAACGTGAGGTGCGGCGCGCCCTCGTCCAGCACGACATCAACGCCCGGTGACAGCCACACCACCTTGTTTTCGGACTTCGACCACAGTTCCCAGACCCGCGCCTTCAGCTTGCCGTCGGTATTGTTCTTGTCGTCCTTGCGCTTGGCGAACTCGGCATCCTGATAGGCGTTGCCTGACGTCGCCTTGAAGCGCTTGCGCATCTCTTTGCGCGTCATCCATGCGCCGCCCGCGACCCAGTCCACTTCCTTCCAGTTTCGGGCGGGATCATGCACGAAGTCGCGACGGTTCTTGTGCTCGATGCAGACGGTTTCGGTGTAGCCGTTCTCTCGGCTCTTGGTCTCGTACCGGATCCACATGCAGCCGCGCGCAATCGTGGCCAGGTCGTCTCGCACCAGCCGCATCACGCCGTCAATGTTCTGCCGATCGAACGTCACCGCCGTCGAGCGCTCGACAAGCTCCGATGCCGTGCGCGGGAGCGGCCGACTGTCCTGAAAGCGCGGCGCGACCACCGGAACCGGTGGGCGGGAATACATGGAAGGCTTCAGGACTTCGATATTGGCCCAGAAGATTTGAAACTCGCGGTCGCGGGTGACGTTCGCCAGGCGCTCCAGATCGGCATACCGCTTCTGGATGTTGGTGCACCGTGTCTGATAGTCGGCAAAGCCGGCCTTCTCCTGATCCGTGATCAGCTTCAGCCAGCCCTTGGAGGCCTTCGGCTTCAGCGACGGGTCGACCGCATCATCTGCGGTGTTGTCGATCTCGTCTTCAGTGTCGTTGATCATATGCGAATCCTTCGACGCCCGTTGCCGTCGTCAGGCACGCCGGGAAGCTGGACATGGCCCTGGGGCACCTTGGGAGCCGGCGTCTTGGTCTTGGCCGCCCATGGCCGCGACATGCACGCGTAGCGCGTCTCGTCGGCCGCATGGTCTTCCTGGTCGCTGTTGAGGTCTTCCGGGTTCGCCTCGTCGTGCTGCAGCGCCGGCAGGGTCCGAATCGTGTGTATGCAGGTTTCGAAGAAGAACAGCATCGCCCGGCCGTCCTCGTCGCCAGTCAGTCGGCCGCGCAACTGATCCCAGCCGCCCATTGCGCCGCGTCCAGCCGTTCGCTTGTTGTCCGCGCGCCGGAAGGTCGATCCGTTAGCGTTCGTCCCGTTCGCCATCCTCTCGGCCAGCGATGGCCCGCCGTCCTGGCTGAACGCAGCAGGGTCAAGGACGCCGTAACTGATCGTGTCGTCATAATCGCGCTGGCGGACACCGGCCCCGACCGCTTCTGCATGCAGCTTCAGACCAGTGTTGGGCAGATAGCGACCCGATTTGTCGATCTTCACGCCATACCATTCGCGGTACTTGATGAGCGCGCCGCGTGGAATGACGATGCCGGGCGCGCCAGCCACGCCAGACGGCACAATCGTATCGTCGGACGCCACCGCATACCAACCAAAAGAGAACGGCTTGGCGCTGCCCCAGTCGCCCGCCCTGAAGCGTGTCCAGTGGTCTGGAATGGCGAATGGTTTGACGACGTGCCGGCGTCGTTCGAAGTTGTCGAAATAGGCGCCCTCAACAACGTCCCAGTCGCCATAGCGCATTGCGCGCACCAGGCTCTCCGAACCGAGACCCATCAGCCGGCTTTCATAGCCGGGATCGTTGTCGTTCATTGATGGGTTGTCTTCGAGCTGCGCAGGGATGAACTGCCGCTGCATGCCGCCTTCGCTGACTTCGGCCTTGTACACCTTCAGCGGCAGGACGCCGTCAATGAACGTTGCCTTGACGAACTGGTGACCGATCCCGCCCGGATTGGCTCCACAGAGGATGCGCGGGAAGCGGCCGGCGTATTGCGGCGGAACCTTGATCCCGACCATGCGCACGCGGTTGCGGAGGAACCGGTAAATCACTTCGGTGAAGTGGGTCAGCTCGTCGATCAGCAGCACATGGATTTCAGCGCCCTGATATTTGAAACGGTCCTTCTCGTCTTTGCAGTGGCAGAGATAGATCCTCGATCCGTTCCAGAACCGAATTTCATCCTCTACGATGGTGACGAACCCGCATTCCACCCAGCCGGCGAGCATCTGGCGAAAGCCTTGGGGGCCTTCCATGTGGTTCTTGATCAGGTCGTCGCGGATGCGGCGGAAGAGATAGACCTGAAGGCCTGGGATTTCCGCGCACCAGGTTATGGCGGCCGCGCGCATCAGGTGCGACTTGCCACCGCCGGCAGCACCGCCATAGAGCGCTTCGGTTGCTTCCGTCTCGAATGCCAGCGCCTGCTTGTCGTGCAGGTCGAGATTGATTTCAGCTGCGGCTGCGGAGGCGGACATTGACCACCGGGACGAGCGCGGCGCCGTCCTTGCCAGTGAGCTCGACGCGTTCCTTGAACATGCCAAAATGCTTGCCCAGGTCGACCAGCGCCGATTTCTTGTCGTGCATCTTGATCTTGATGCCCGTCTGGGTAAGCGAGACTTCAGAGACCGCGGCGGCCGTGTCGTCGTCAATCTTGTCGCTGCCGACCAACTCGACCGGATAGATGCCGAGACCATTCGGCTTGGCGTTCTCCGATTCCGTGTCGATCGGGCTGCGGCCCCACTGCACCGCCTTGCGAATATCGGAAAAGGCAATCTTCGCCAGCTCGGCCACGATGCGTTCCTGAGTGACGCCGAGCTTTTCAGCGATGGCTGCTTGCCGCGCTGCGATGGCCTCGCCAACCATAACATTCGATAATAGGCGCGATCCTTGCACCTGGGCTGTCAATTCGCTGTAGCCGGCCCGCTTTGCCGCCTGTGTGGCGTTCAGGTCGATCATGAATTCTTCGATGAAGCGCGCTTGCTTCGGGGTCAGCTCTGTTGCGGGCATTGAGGCACCTTGCGGTCTGAGCGCATGCGGAATTATACGTTTGAACCTTGCGACTGAAATGGTTCGTTGGGGCTCGTGTTTGGGAGTGGCGACCGTGGACGAGAGTACAAATGGTGTTCGTGTCGAAAGGATCGACGGCCAATGGGCGGTGCAGATCTTTGAGAACGGCGAAACCACCCAGCATCTTTTCGAGAACGAAGAATTTGCCAGGAATTTTGCGGCCGGTCAGCTGATAAGGCTTAACTCCCCGCCTATCCAGCCAAAGCGCAGGCAGGAGCTACCCAGCGATTCGTAGGTGCGCCGCACCTCTAAAGCGAAAGCCGCCCGGTTGGACCCGAAGCGGCTCTAAATAATATGCAGTTTCTGCGCTTTTCGGTTGCGCGATGCGCAGTTTCTGCGTATATTCATTTCGCCGAAGCAATCCCGCTTCGGCAACGGACTGGAGGACACCATGAGCTTCAAGCTCACCTTCCACGTCCGGTTCGGCAGATGGAGATTGGCTCTCTCCATAGGCCGGTAACACCGGAGCCGGGTGGGGGTCCAAACCTCACCCGGTCCCGATATAGCGCAACGCAGGGCTCAATTCAATGGAAGCGATGAACGCACAACAATTGGAATGGCTCCGCAATGATCTTGGCTTGACGCAAACACAGATGGCCGAAGAGTTGGGTTTGAAACTGCGTGCCTACCAAGAAATCGAGGGGGGCAAGGCGACCCTTCGTAGGATGCATATCCTTGCTGCAGAACGGGTTGCATTGGCGCACGGCGCGAAAGGAAAGATCGGGGAAGGATCGATGTCGGATATTGTGTCATTCGACTGGTATGAACAGCTGATGGCAGACGCGAAGGCCTTTACCGATCCGCTTGTGTGATAAAAACCGATGCGCAACAAAAAACCCGCCTCATTCGGGCGGGTTCCGGCGCAAATCGTCACCGTGCCCAAATCTCTACCATACGTGACGGCACGTTTCAACTGTTGTGACGGGTTGCGGACTGCGACCCGTAGTGAAAAACGAGACGTTCCAGACCCATGCGCAAGAGCTGGGCCGGAATGTCTCGGACCACGTTCTCCCGCTGCGCCACTTCCTTGATCGACATCCCGAGACCGCATACCGCATCGATTACAGCCAGGATCTCGGGATAGACCAGAGCTTGCCGCGCCCGCGCCATCACCGCGTGGTTGTCGATCAGCTTGGCCGGGACACTCGCACCGGATCGGCCGCCGTCGACGCGCTCGCCCATGCCCATGGTCTTCAGGCCCTCGCGCGTCGCCAATTCGAAGTCAGCGCGATAGCGAGTACCCGCGTCCCGCTGCTTGTATGTCAGGCTCGAAATGCCCTTGAGGGGATCGACATTGCGAACCCGGGCTATGCCACCCGTGCTGATATAGCCGCCATTGCTGACATCGTAGACGCGCCTTGCGTCGGCGGTGCCGGCAATGAGCCGGTCGCGACCGTGATCGTCCTTCTGGACAGCGAAGTCATGGCCAAGGTCTCGCCGAATCTTCGCCTGTTCCGCTTCGCCTTTCCGCATCTTCGGAACGGTCAGCTTGCTGTTCCTGCTTTTCGTCATACTGGTTGTTGCTCCGGGTTGCGCTTCCATAGTCTGTCCATCAGTTGATCGTACCGCTCCGGCCCGAGGTGCTTGAACTCACATTCGTGGAAAGCTTGCGCCAGCATCTCGTGCAGATCGTTGCGGATCGTGTCCCAGAGGATCGGGCTTACACCCTTCCATGCCATTTGCTCTTGCCGCAGCTTGAAGGCGCGACGGATGTAATCGGACAGCGCCTGGTCACAGTCGAAGATCGCGTGATGGTACGCGTCATCAAGTTCAGCCTGGGAGAGCGTTTGCATCATGACGCCTTCCGCTTGCCGAAGGGCAGAACGTTCGAGCCAGGATTATTCTTACCGGCCCCTTCTTTCCTTGGGGTACTATCTGAGGGGTACTTGTCTGCAATGGTTGCAGTGACAGGACTGCAAATTTTGCAGTGACAACCGGGGTTATGTCCCTGCAATGGTTGCAGTGACACATCGCTTGTTTGCGACGTTATCTTCTTCAGCCGAGATTTGGCCTTTTGTTGCCTCAAGCGCTCTCGATGGAAAGCCGTCATGGCCGCGACGTGCTCGATTGCTTCATCCCGCCAGGGATTGATCAGCTTGAACGCGTCAACGGTGCCGGAGCCGCCGGCAGCGATCATGTACGGCCTTTTGGCTTCATTCTTGCCGGCGAGACGCGTTCGGCTTGTCCAATATTGCCGTTCGCTCAGTCCGGTTTTTGCGCAACCCAGCGTGATGGAAAGCCATGCTTTACCCGAAGGCCATTCCATGACCGACATATATGCCGCCAACAGTTTCAAGTCGGCAGCAGTCATCACCGGGTCCGCGTTGGCTGTCTCGATGAGGTCAAGTTTGAAAGAAGCTTTCGAGGTGTCGAGTTCCTTTTTCATGAAGTGCCTTTCTTGCGCGCTGCGTTCGCCATGACGGCTGTCAGGGCTCGCTGCACGGCAAAGATGCTTGATCGTTGGTGAAGGTCGTTGAAGTCCGTCCCGATATCGGGCGGCATGCCAAAGGGCAGCGACGTTTTGCGGGCGTAGTATTCGCTGGCGCCGAGGCCATCGAACTGCTTCAGCGGCTTGTCATTCTCAGCCGCGATGAAAACCCGCCCGCCGCTGTGGCCAGCTACAGTGACGATATTGGCGGCCGAGAAGCAGCAGAGGACGGTCGGTTTGATCTTCATCCCCTGCAGAGCGGCGCGGACGGAGAGGCCCGTTGCATAGCCTTCACAGAGCCAGGTATCGACGCCGGTGCTGATCCGGTGGGCAGCGCCCCATGTGGCCCCGCCGAAAAGAAACTTCTTGGTGCCGTCTTCCCAGATCAATTGTGCAGACGCCACTTGGCCGCCGATGCGGGCCGGTATGACCATCGCGGAAGAACAGCCGGCATCGGGCACGAGGTAATCGCCGCCGATCCGACGCACATCTTCCACCCGGATCACCATGGCCTTTTCGTCACGAAACCCTTTCGCGGCCAGGTAGGGGTGCGCGGCGATCTTGGCCGTGGCGATCATGTCCGACGCTAGTCGGGCAGCGCGTGCCGCGTCGGCCTGCTTCTTGCGCTTTGAAAACTCGATTTGCTTTGCGATTTTCTGCCGATCGCGTTTCTCGACCTCCCCACCCATCCCGACGGTTACAGTCTCACCGGTTTGCCAGTTGAAGGCCGTGACGTGTGTTTCGTTGATGATGACGCGCCCGTCGCCCTTGCCGTTCTTCCCGGACAGCGTGTCGGTGTGAAGCCACTTGCCGTAGCTGCGTTCCTTTGGCGGAATGATGCCGACCGAAGAGCATGCGTCGTCGATCGCGTCTTCGATGCTCATGCGGCGCGCCTCGGCTTGTTGCGGAACCGTTTGATTTCGCGTTCGACAAGCTGCCACTCGTCAACCTTCACCTGGCTGTGTTCGCAGGCCGCATCGAACAGGCCATAGGGCAGCTTGCTGCCGGGGTAGATGCCGCGCCAAACGCCATAGGCCCACTTGCGAGACGATTCCTCCCCCTTGCGCCCATTGGACAGGCAATAGGCCAGCGCCGTGTTCCAGATCGACTTCGGATCTTCCAGGCATTTCGCGCGCAGACCTTTGCGCGGCGTGAAGGCGTTCTTGATGCTGAAATCGACATCGATCAGCTCGCCTTCAACGACTTGAATTTCGCCATACTTCGGCCGCTGCCAGCCGCAGGAAACGCAAGCAGCGTGGTGGGGCTCCATTTGAAGCCCGCACTCGCCGCAAAAGTATTTCTGTTTGACTTTCTGGTTGGGCTCCCGAGCCTCGTCGTCTTTCTTTTGAGCGCTCGACAGGCTGTGGACGCCATGTTCGAACAGCCAGGCAGTGTCTTCAGCGAACGTGACGCAGTTGCCGGAGTGATCCAGCCACAGCCCGAAATCTTTGCCTTCGGAAATGCGCATCACGCGCCCAAGCTCTTGGATATGGGACGAGAAGGATTTTCTGTAGGGCCTGCAGGAGATGCCGCACATCACGTCCGGCACGTCGAAGCCCTTGGTCAGTACCGCGCAGGAAACGAGCCCGTGGATCGCGCTGTCCGGCTTGCGGAATTCTTCGATTTTGTCGCGCCGCTCTTTGTCCGAGGCGTCCAGGTAGCTGATTTGTTGAAAGTTGAAGCCAGCCGCGGCGAACTGCCGGCAAAGCTCTTCACCGTGGGCAACGGACGGTGAGAAAACGAGGGTCTTCACCGGACCCCCGAAATGCTTTTGTGTCTGTTGAACCCATGTATGGATCACGTCGCCAATGATTGTTATCCCGCGTTGGCCGGCGTCGGTTTCGTCGTACTCGCCGGTGAACGCCTTCTTCGCGCCCTTCATGTCAGGCGCGACGCACGCTTTGATCTTGAGCGGGGTCAGCCAACCATCCGCGAGAAGCTGATTTGTCGTCGCGCCGTTGACGAGGGCGTCCCAGTGGTCGGCCATACCGTCGGTGAAAGGCGTCGCGGTCAAACCGACGACGATGGCGTCTTTGGCGCGTTCGACCAGCTCAAGATTGGATTGGTATTCGCAATGAGCCTCATCAATGATGATGAGCTTCGGCAGCTCGCTGTCCAGATATTTGCGCCGTCCTAGCGTTTGCGCCGATGCCACCTGCACAGGCTTCGTCGGATCGGTCAGCCAGTGATCGGCCTGGATAATGCCGTGGTCGATGCCGTATTTTGCGAAGCGCTCGCTGGTCTGGTCGATCAGCGTGACGCGATCCACGATGAACCAGGCTCGAGAATTCTTGGCTTGGTTTTTGGTCACGAGATCGATTGCGGTCTCTGTCTTCCCGAACGCCGTCGGCGCCACCAAGATGATCCGGCGTGCGCCTTCGCGGATACGCTGCCGCAAAAGCTCTTCCGTTCTGATCTGGTGAGGACGGAGCGATATCTGGTGATGGGCTGGCGGAAGCGCGTTCATACCGCTACCCCCGGCGCTTCGTCGATCATGCGACCGCACGTCGTCAGGAACCAGGACCAGTCCATTTCCGAAACCCCGGCCGGCTTGGTCAGGGACAGATAGCGGGCGAACTGTTCGGCCCATTCGCGAGGCGCGCCAGCTTCAAACTCGACGATCGCGGCACGCTCTTCGAATTCGATGTTCTCGTCCGAGCGCAGATATTCGGCGACGGCCTGACTGTTCTTGGTGATGTACGTTTTCGCGGATGCAGGCAGCTTCTTCGGGTTCACGATCCGCAGGGAGTTGCCGTCCAGCACGATGTTTGCGCCAAACGACCGCACTCTGCTGAAGAGATCGGCCACGTCAGCCAAGGGAAATGACCTCATCATCCGAAGATCGCGGATCAAGGGGAATGACCACGTCGCCGGACCAGCCGAGATCAGTGGCGCGCTTCTGCCACCCCTTTGCCCGCTTCATCCATCCGGCCTTGTCTTCGCTCTCCTGGATCAGCCGGGCGTTGAGGGTGCGAATTTCTTCGTCCTTCCCAGCGATCACAGCTTCGAAGCCGCCTTGCTGATACTGCACCCACATGTCGGCGAACTTTGCGTTTTCAGCCTTGAGCGATGCGTTGTCCGCTTCCAGGCCGCGCACCCGTTCTTCCAGTTCAGACACACGGTCTACAGTCTCGACATTCGAGCCGTCGGCTTTGGTCTTAGCGACTCCGCGAGTGGTAACGTGCTGCTTGACTGCATCGGGCAGGGCAGCGCGGGATTGTTCCCGTTGGCGGTCATGGTCGACCTTCGCTTTATCCTTCGCGGCGCGCTTCTCCGCTATGACATCGGTGGCGGCCTTTGCAGGCTCAGCACCCCTATCGATGCGTGCGACTATCTCGGCCTTCACAGCCGGCAAATCGTCCTTGATCGCAGCGGCGTCGCGCTGCGTGATTTGTGCCGCATGCGGCACAAAATCTTCGATCTCGCGGACGACGCGGCCGAGGTCGAGAAGCCGGTAGGAATTACGCCGAGACATTGCGAATTCGGCCTTTACATAGGCTTCCCAGGTCGCATGGCGCAGCGCCTTCCATGCCTCGCGCTCCTGCGCCTCCAGGAGAAGCGCCCACACATTGTCAACGGCTTTGCGGATGCGGACTGTAAGCGCGGCGGCCTCCCGTTCGGTAAGTGAGCGGGTCGCCGGCGCTGTCTTCGCGGTTTTACGGATCATCATGCGGCATCTTTCATAGCGAGCAGTCGGCGAAGTTCCGCCAAGGCTTCGTCAACGGTAAGGGCGGATGCCGTGATCCCGGTCGACGGGTCGCAGGCGATCACCGTGCCGTCGCAGGTGCGAACAACAGTGAACGCTTTCTCGCGGCAGGTTTCAGCTGGTGCAGCAAGCGGCGATGGGCGCCGTCGATTGCGATCTTGCCATTTTCCATGCGCCAGACGGTCGTGTAGTTGCAGCCGAGGTAGGCCGCCAGGTTCGAACGCTTCCAGTTCCGGGCGTTGCGGATCGCCACGATGTCGGACGGCGTTATCGGTGCTGCTTCTGCGATGTCGGGCGTTTCGGTCATCAACGTTCCTATGCGTTCGGCAGCTATCAATGCGTTAAGCATAGCACGTCATCGGCAGAAAACAATGCAGCGCGCATCACTCTTTTCATGCATAATGCATCGGAATTCAATTTTCATGGGGATTTTCTATGCCGTCCGAGGATAATCGCGCCAGCCGCCTACGCAGTGCGCGCCTATACGCTGGCTACAGGTCAGCCACTAAAGCAGCGGAGGACCTCAAGGTGCCGGTCGGCACCTACGCCGGCCATGAAAACGGCTCGCGTGATTTCGACACCGAAACCGCTAAGCTCTATGCGTCATTTTTCAATGTCCGGCTTGCCTGGCTAATGCTCGGCGAAGGACCACGTTCGGACGCCGGCCTGAGAGAGCCAGAGCGGATTTCGATTGATGAATGGGACCCAGCCGAGCCTGACCACGTCAGCCACATCGACAGCGAGAATATTGGCGATGACGGCGGCGTCCTGTCAGGTGCGCAGCGCTACACGCCAAAGACGCCAGGAGCTACGCCGGAGATTGATGTAAGGCCCGGTGCCGGTCACGGACAGGCAGGGGCCGAGGTGGTGGCCATATCGAGCGCAGGGACGGTGACCGGGCACAAGGTCGTGAATGAATGGCTGATTCCGGACAGCTTCTTCAGGCATGAGCTGCAGGCGTCGCCCGCCGGCTCGATCTTCATGGCGGTCGTCGGGGATAGCATGGTTCCGACGCTCTATCCCGGCAACCGGATCATCGTTGACACCAGGCAAAGCAGCTTCGGCGCCGACGGCATTTATGTGTTCGATGACGGAGACGGCGAGCCCAGAGTAAAGCGGCTGTCGAAGGTACTGTTCAGCCAGCCGCCGGCGGTCACAATCCTTTCCGACAATCCTGCTCACCCTCCGCAGAACGCATTGCTTGAACATGTCCGAATCATCGGTCGCGTCGTCGGACAGGTCTCGCGCCTATAATTTTTTTCTGCGCGCGATCGCATAAATCAGTGCGCAATGCATTGACTTGGTTAATGCAGAATGCATTAATGGCTTCATCGATAGAGGAGCCATCCCATGCACACAGCCGCTCATTCAATCTTCGCCGATCTCGCCCGCCCGCTCAATGTCGATTCGGACGGCTCGTGCCGCCGGCTATAACCCTGGACGATCTGCCGATGTTCGCGACCGATTTGCAGATCGCAGAAGCCATCGTCGGCAGGGAAAAGGCTGAAAAATGGACACGCGAGCGCCTGCCAACCCTTGCCAACAAGCCCGGTTTCCCGGCTATTGATGAATTTCACGGAGGGCGCCCGGTCGCCTTGGTGCGCAGGTTCTACGAAAACTATCTCGGAACCGGCCCAACCACGGCAACGGCGCCACCCGGCAAAGCGGACGCAAGCCAATGGAAGTCGAAGACCAGACAAAGGCCCCAGGCCTGAAATGGATCAAGCGCGCCGGCGGGCGCGTACCGCACTGGATTGCCGATGAGAACGACGTCAAGAACGGCTATATCCCGAAGACGGTGAACCTCTACTACCTCGCCGATCAGCCGGAGATGCTCAAGGCAAAGTGCGATGCGCTGCAGGCCGAGATGCTGCTGTGGCGCACCGGCTATCGCGCCGATCCGCTGAAATTCGATGGTGCCATCAAGTCACTGCTGACCATTTACGAGACCCACAAGCGCAGTCCCTATCGTAAGCTGAAGCCTGGGTCGCTCCGGCCTTACAATCACTACCTCAAAAACCTCAAAGCCCACGTCGGCAGCGTCCGCCTCGATGAGACAACCGGGGTTGACCTCATAGACTGGCACGACGTGTGGTCTGAGAACGGGCGATACCTCGCCGCAGCGTCAACTGCCCGTGCCGTGCTCTTCGCTGCCGTCAGCTTCGGAATCATGATGCGTCTGCCCGGTTGCTCGGAACTGGCTGTTGTCATGCGCGAGACAGCGAAAAAACTCCCCCACCCAAAACCCCGCAAGCAGTCTGCCACCGCCAACCAGATCATTGCGGCGCGCGCAGCTGCGCATCAGGCCGGACGGCCTTCGTCGGCACTCGCCTATGCCCTGTGCTTCGAGACAGTGCTTCGCCTGTGGGACGTGATCGGCCAGTGGTGGCCGATGGACATGGGCGGAATTTCCGAAGTGCTCGACGCCGACCGGGATCTGAAATGGTTCGGTCTGCGCTGGGAAGATATCGACGCCGCCATGGTGCTGCGCTACACGCCATCCAAGACCGCCGACAGCACTGGCATCAGCATTTCGTATTCGCTGAAGAAGGCGCCGATGGTCATGGAAGAACTGCAGCATTGGCCGATCGAGAAGCGCAAGGGGCCGATCATCGTGGCCGAGGAAAACGGGTTGCCCTGGCGCCAAGATATTCGCGCAGCGGTGGTCGGTCGATCGCAAGGTCGCGGGCCTTCCCGTGGCCCTTTGGGCTCGAGACTTGCGAGCTTCAGGCATTACCGAGGGCAGGGCATCCGACGCCAGCCTGGACGATGCCAGCAAGGTCGCCGGCCATAGCGCAACCAGCACCACCAAGCAGTATGATCGCGCCGTGTTGGAGGCCGCCGACCGCTTTGCTGACGCGCGCGTCAAGCGCCGTGAACAGAGCGGTAACGGCAGCGGTAACGCGCGGTAACGGATTAAGAAGTTCGTAAGGAATTTCAACGGCCTGCACGAGCCCTGCTTTAACGCGCCCTTAAACCGCCGCATCTACCCTCCAACCCGAGCGCCATTGACACCGGGAAGACAGCGCAACGCATGGCGAACCGCAGAGACAGTCGCATCGAACCCAGCTTCGAGGGATCGCCAAAGGCGAAATCCGCGGCCGGTTTTTCGGTGAACGAGGAGGATCGGGTCGTGCCGGCCAATCGCAAATCATCTTCGGCGCGCAAAACCTCCAAGGCAAAATCATCGTCACGCGGCAAGCGCGGCAAACCCCGGCGCGGGCTGTTCGGCGTGATGGCGCGGATGTTCTACTGGTGCTTCGTGCTCTGCATCTGGGGCGGCATCGCGGTGGCCGGCATTGTCGTCTATTACGGCGCCAAGATGCCGGCGGCCACCACCTGGTCGATCCCCGACCGCGCGCCCAACATCAAGATCGTCTCGGTCGACGGGCAACTGCTTGCCAACCGCGGCATGAGCGGCGGGGAGGCGGTCGGCCTGCACGAAATGTCGCCCTACATTCCGGAAGCCGTCATCGCCATCGAGGATCGCCGCTTCTATTCGCATTTCGGCATCGACCCGATCGGCCTATCGCGCGCCATGGTGACCAATGTTCTGGGCCGGCGTTTCTCGCAGGGCGGCTCGACGCTGACCCAGCAGCTGGCCAAGAACCTGTTCCTGAAGCCCGACCGCACGCTGGAGCGCAAGGTGCAGGAAGTGCTGCTGTCGCTCTGGCTGGAGCACAAGCATACCAAGGACCAGATCCTCGAAATGTACCTCAACCGGGTTTATTTCGGCTCCGGCGCCTATGGCGTCGAGGCGGCCTCGCGTCGCTATTTCGGCAAGAGCGCGCGCGATGTCACTCTGTCGGAGGCGGCCCTTCTCGCCGGCCTCTTGAAGGCGCCGTCGCGACTGTCGCCGGCGCGGGATCCGAAGGCGGCGGAGGAGCGTTCGCAGCTGGTGCTGGCCGCCATGCGCGACGAAGGCAAGATCAGCGCCAAGGAACTGGCCTCGGCGATGAGCGCGCCGGCAACGCGCGCGCCGTCCTATTGGACCGGCTCGGAAAACTATGTCGCCGACACCATCATGGAAGAATTGCCCGATCTGATTGGTGACGTGCGCAGCGACATCGTCGTCGACACCACCGTCGACCTCAACCTGCAGAAGCTCGCTGAACAGTCGATCCGCCGGCTGATCGACGAGAGCGGCAAGAAGCTCAGTGTCAGCCAGGGCGCACTGGTGTCGATCGACAATTCCGGCGCTGTGCGCGCCATGGTCGGCGGCTACGACTATTCGACCAGCCAATTCGACCGCGCCTCCGAAGCACGCCGTCAACCGGGCTCGGCGTTCAAGCCGTTCGTCTATATGGCCGCGCTGGAAGCTGGTCGCACGCCCGACAGCGTGCGCAACGACGCACCGATCAGGATCGGCAAGTGGACACCCGACAATTATGGCGGCAAATATTTCGGCAAGGTAACGCTGGCGACCGCGCTGGCGAAATCGCTGAATTCCGTCGCGGCACAGCTGACCATGGAGGTCGGCCCCGACGCGGTGGTCGAGGCGGCGCACCGCATGGGCATCCAGTCCGATCTGATCGCCAACACCTCGATCGCGCTCGGCACTTCGGAAGTGACGCCGCTGGAGCTGACATCGGCCTATGTGCCGTTCGCCAATGGCGGCTACAAGCCCGACATCCATTTCATCCGCCGCATCACCACGACCGAAGGCAAGGTGCTCTATGACGACAATGGCGGCAGCGCGCCGCGCGTCGTCAAGCAGAACATTGTCGGCATGATGAACTCGATGATGACCGGCACGGTCGAGATCGGCACGGCGAAGAAGGCGGCCTTCGCCTGGCCGTCTGCTGGCAAGACCGGAACCAGCCAGAATTCGCGCGACGCCTGGTTCGTCGGCTACACCGCAAACCTCACCACCGGCGTGTGGTTCGGCAATGATGACGGCATGCCGATGAAGAAGGTCACCGGTGGCGCGCTGCCGGCACAGGCCTGGCACGAGTTCATGGTGGCCGCGCATGAAGGTGTGCCGGTCCGGCCGCTGCCCGGCACCTGGAAGTCGACGCCGCCCGACACCATCGTGCCCGACGATATTCCGTCAGTCGATAACAATCAGGCGGCGCCGTTGCCTGCCGTGGCCGTCAGCCGTTCGGAGCCTGCTGCCGCGCCGGCACCTGCTGCTGTACCCGCACAAGCACCGGTCCGCCGTCCGGCCGAAACGGTCGATGCCGACGGCTTCGACATGCCGGGCGACGGCGGCACCACGGCCTCCATCAAGCACCCGGTACCGCCGGGCAGCGTCGGCGGCCCGGCCAAGAAGCGGAAAACCTCAATCCTGGATATTCTCGGCGGCGGCTGAGCGGCTCGTCATTCTGGCTTCAAACCAATGGCGAGCTGGCAATCCGTTCCTCATATGAGAGCTGCGGTGGCAATTCGGCCTCTCGCCACCTCCGCCGCATTCGGCTACATCTCCGGCCGGAGTGACAGACATGGCTGAGACCGACACCAGAAAAACCATCGTGCTGACCGGAGCCAGCCGCGGCATCGGCCATGCCACGGTCAAGCGCTTTTCGCGTGAGGGCTGGCGGGTCATCACCTGTTCGCGCCAGGCTTTTGCCGAGGATTGCCCGTGGCCGGCCGGCCCAGAGGACCACATCAAGGTCGATCTCGCCGACCAGGAGGATGTCGGCATCGCCGTCTCGGAGATCCGTCACCGGCTGGAAGCGCATGGCGGGCAATTGCACGCGCTGGTCAACAATGCCGGCATTTCGCCGAAGCTCAAGGACGGCAACAGCCGCATGGATTCGATCGACACGCCGATGCATGTCTGGCGCGATGTGTTCCAGGTGAATTTCTTCGCGCCGATCATGCTCGCGCGGGGCCTCTTCAAGGAGCTTGCTGCAGCGAAAGGTTCGATCGTCAACGTCACCTCGATCGCCGGCACGCGCGTGCATCCTTTCGCCGGCACCGCCTATGCGACCTCGAAGGCGGCGCTCGGCTCGCTGACGCGCGAGATGGCGCATGATTTCGGCCCGCACGGCATCCGCGTCAATGCGATTGCGCCGGGCGAGATCGACACCGCGATCCTGTCGCCTGGCACCGACAAGATCGTCGAGACGATCCCACTCAGGCGCCTTGGCGCCACCTCGGAAGTCGCCGACATCATCTTCTTCCTGTGCTCGCAGCAGGCGTCCTATGTGACGGGCTCGGAAATCCACATCAATGGCGGCCAGCACGTCTGAGCACTGACAGACTGCTCATTCGGCGATGGTGAGAACAGCCTTGCCGCTGAAGCTGCGCTGTCGCAGGGCGTCCAGAGCCTGGGCGATGTCTGTCCACGGCACGGTCATGGACACACGGGTTTCCAGCCGGCCAGCCGCGACCAGAGCGAGCAGCGAGGCGATGTCCGCGCCAATGGCTGGACCGGATGTGTAGTAGGCGAAAGTCTGAAGCCTCGCTCCCTCATGGCCCGGAACGAACTGTCTGAAGCCAACCGGCGTGAGTTCGCCGCTGCTCGAACCGAACATGACGATGGTGCCGCCGGGGGCGACGCGGTCGATGGCATGGGCGAGGCTTTGGCCGCCGACCGACTCGGAGATCAGAGAGAATGGCCCTTCGGCCAGTTCGATCGACTCGACGACCTCGTGAGCACCAAGACCGCGGAGATCCTCGGCGTGCCGGGCGGCGGCGATTGCAATCACCGCGGCGCCTTGCTCGCGGGCGATCTGGATCTGGAAACGGCCGACCGCGCCGCTGGCGCCGGTGATCAACACCTGCTGTCCCGCGAGGTCGCCGCCATGGCGCAAGACCCTGAGAGCCGTCGTGCCCGCGACCGGAAGCGTGGCGGCGGACCCGAAGCTGACCTCGTCCGGGATGACGGCGAGGCGGTCGGTCGGAACGGCGACCTGTTCGGCCCAGCCGGCCTCGTCGACCAAAGCCACAACCCGGGCGCCGACGGCAGGCCCGGAGCCATCGGCTGCCGCCCGCTTGATTACTCCAACCACGTCCTGGCCAGGTATCCAGCCTTCCGGGCGTATGGTGAGCAGGCGCAATTCACCGCGGTTCAAGGAGGTTGCGTGGACGCAGACAAGCGCTTCGTTGGGGAGGGGCCGAGGGTCCTCGACCTCGGCGAGACTGATCCGGGTGATGCTCTCGGGAGAGATGACAAGCGCGCGCATGGGAAGCCTTCCTGCCGGTTTGTGACATGCCAGCCACGAACCAGAGTCTAACGACTTCCCGCATCCAAGAATTTAGCTATCACGGCGAATAGTCGCTGAAAGCCATCAATCATGAGGCAGCCGCTCCGCTACCCCTGGGTCAATTTCGATGTCGATGATGTGCAGGCACCTGCGATTGCCGTGCGCGTCGATGTCACCGAAACCAAAGCGGAAGTCGCCGCCCATTGGCACCGCAAGGGCCAGCTCGTCTTCGCGCTCGGCGGTGGCGTCACTTGCCGCGTCCAAAGCGGTCTGTGGATGGTGCCGCCGCATTGCGGGGTGTGGATTCCCGGTGGCATGGGACACAGCAATATCGCCACCGCCAATGCGCGGATTTTCTTCGTCTATATCGAGCCGGGAGCCGCCGATCTGCCGGACCGCTGCTGCACGCTGTCGATCTCGCCATTGTTGCGCGAACTGATCATCGAGCTGGCCGATCGCGTGGAGGAGGATGAGGCGAGGGACGTGCTCCTGACCACGATCCTGCTCTCCGAACTGCCGCGCATGCCGGTCCAGCAGCTGCATCTGCCGATCTCCGCCGAGCCGCGCTTGCGGCGGATCGCCGATGCGTTGGCGCAAGACCCTGCCGACCGCAGCACGCTTGCAGAGTGGGCCAGTCGCGTCGCGCTCTCAGAAAGCAGTCTCGCCCGTCTTGTGGTGAAGCAGACCGGACTGAGCTTCGGCCGCTGGCGCCAGCAATTGCACCTGATCGTCGCCATAAGGGAGCTGGCCTCGGGTGCCAGCGTGCAGCAGGTTTCAGGCGATCTTGGCTATGGCTCCGTCACCGCCTTCATCACCATGTTCAAGAAGGCGCTTGGCAAGCCGCCGGCAAAGTATCTCGCCAGCGTCGCGCACAATGGCGGCTCCGCCTTCGTTGGATGATCGATGCGCCTGTGGCAAGCCTCAGGCCGGGGAGGGCTCAATGGCTTCGGGGCGCGGCATCGGCTTTTGCTCCAGCACTTCTTGCACGATGCCGGCGGGCGATTTCGCGTTCGCCCATGATGACCGTGTCGGCGCCGAGCCCCTTGAGATGCTCTACCTCGGCATCGGAATGGGCGCGTGCGATGACGTTGATGCCGGGGTTGGCGGCGCGTGCCCTGAGCACGACCTGCCCCGCCTCGAAGGCGTTGGGGATGGCAAGGATCAAGCGTTTGGCCCCCTGCGGATTGGCGGCGGCAAACACGCCCGCACTGGCCGCATTGCCGGAGACGATTTCGACGCCGTCGTCTCTGAGCCTCGCCAGCGTCTTGTCGGCGTCCTCGATGACCAGGAACGGTAGCGATGCCTGTTTCAGCGCCGCGCCGACCAGGCTGCCGACGCGGCCGTAGCCGATCAGGATGGTGTGGCCCGAAAGCGTTGTGCGTGGCGGTGGGCCATTCTCTTTTGCCGCGGCGGCCACCGAGGCCACTTGTCCGGGCTGCGTCGCCGGGCCGACCGGCTTGGCCTCTTCCGGTGGTGCTGGCTTGGCGGCGCGCGCGTCCAGCCATGGCTTCATCCAGTCGAGGGCGAGGAACATCAGCGGATTGACCAGGATCGACAGGATGGCGCCTGCCAGGATCAGTTCGCGTCCCTGTTCGGGCAACAGCTTCAGCCCGACGCCGAGCTCGGCCAGGATGAAGGAGAATTCGCCGATCTGCGCGAGGCTGGCCGAGATCATCAAGGCGGTTCCCAGCGGATAGCGGAAGGCGATGACGATAACGAAGGCGGCCAGCGACTTGCCGATGACGATGATGGCCAGCGTCGCCAGGATCGGCCAGCCATTGCTCATCAGGCTGAACGGATCGAACAGCATGCCGACCGAGACGAAGAACAGCACCGAGAAGGCGTCGCGCAGCGGCAGTGATTCCTCCGCCGCGCGGTGGCTGAGCTCGGATTCGCTCATGATCATGCCGGCGAAGAAGGCACCGAGCGCCAGCGAGACGCCGAACAGTTTGGCGGCGCCGAATGCGACGCCGAGCGCGATCGCCAGCACCGCCAGCCGGAACAGTTCGCGCGAGCCGGTATGGGCGACGTAATGCAGGATCCACGGAATGACCCGGCGGCCGACCACCAGCATGACGATGACGAAGGCGGCGACCTTGGCGAGCGTGAGGCCGACGACGCCCCAGATGCCGTAGCTGGCCGGCAGCGACAAAAGGCTCGCATGGTCATCGACCTGCGGCTGGCCGCCGAGCACGCCGGCCAACGCCGGCAAAAGCACCAGCGCCAGCACCATGGCGAGGTCCTCGACGATCAGCCAGCCGACGGCGATGCGGCCGCGCTCGGTCTCGATCAGCCGTCGCTCCTGCAACGCGCGCAACAGCACCACTGTGGACGCGACGGAAAGCGCCAGGCCGAAGACCAGGCCGGCGCCCATCGACCAGCCGAGCATCCAGGCAAGGCCGGCGCCCAGCGCGGTGGCAAAGCCGATCTGGACGATGGCGCCGGGTACGGCGATGGCGCGGACGGAGAGAAGGTCCTTCAGCGAGAAATGCAGGCCGACGCCGAACATGAGCAGGATGACGCCGATTTCGGCCAACTCATTGGCAAGGCCGGCATCGGCGACGAAACCCGGCGTGTTCGGTCCGACCAGCACGCCGGCGACGAGATAGCCGACCAGCGGCGGGATGCGAAAACGGTTGGCGAGCGCCCCGAAGATGAATGCCAGCCCCAGACCGGCGACGATGGTGGCGATAAGGGGCGTGTCATGCGGCATTGTCTATGGAGCGCCTTTCGGGAAATGTCGGGTGTGCGCCGCCCGCAGCCGCCGCCTTTGCAATATGGTGGAGGGGGTGCGGGCGACGCAACCCGCGAGACGTAAATTGGTGGCCAGAGGCGCCGAAAAACGAAAGGCGCGCGCAGCGAAAACGCTGCGCGCGCGAATGATCTATGAGATAGCGTCAGGCTGCCTGCTGCAGCATGGCCTCGATGTCGATCAGCGGGCGGTTGGTCAGTGTCTTTGGGATCTCCGCCTGCACCTTGTCGGTGACTTCCTTGTGCAATTTCTTGCGCATGGTGCCGAGCACCAGCGGTGGCGCGACCAGCACGATGTCGTCGAAGATGCCGTGATGGGCGAGCTTGTAGAGCCGGTCCGCGATCTCTTCGGCAAAGCGTTCCTTGCCCTGCCGGTGCCAGTCGGTTTCCTCAACCGCGCTGCGATGCACGGAGGGGCCGTCATTGTAGCGGCCGGGACTGTCGCTGCCTTGTTCGCGCGTTGCCGGATTGTCCTGGTTCATCTCTTGGAAGAGCTGCAGGTGCGGATAGAGATTGTCGCCCTCGTTCTTCAGGAACAGCGCTTTCTCGCCATCGGCCACCATGACCAGAAGGCCATGTTTCAGGTTGATCTTGCTCATTTGCGGGCTCCTGTTTGAAGGTTCAAATCCAGCCGACGATTGTCTGTTGCGGCAGGGGCAGAACGCGTGGCGAAGCGGGAACGTTCCACTTCGTTCGCCGAGATCGCACGCAGCCATATCAAGCCCGATCTATCATCTATCGGAGCAATGTCGAGGTGACGCTTTAATCTACTAGATTGGTAGAATTTAGAAAAAATAATTTTGCAGCTTGGCGGGCTCCCGGATAAAAGAGCCGCAGAACAAAGCCTGCGGCAGCAGCTTGAATCCGCCTGATATGCGGATGTGGAATATTTTTCTCTTGGCCCCTTGGCTTGCGGAAAACCGATTGCCTCCCGTCAGGGGATGCGCGAGTGGGTTCCTTCAGCTTTTTCGCGTCCGCGCCTAAAACTGCCGAATTGTTCCGGAATCTGTTCGTCATGCCGCACGCCAATCCCAAGCTCACCGCGTTCCCGGTCTTCATGCGGGTCGAAGGCGAAGCCGTGGCCATCGTCGGCGGCGGAGGCGAAGCATTGGCCAAGGCGCGGCTGCTCGATCAGTCAAGTGCTGTGCTTCGCATCATCGCCGATGTTGCCGACGCCGAATTGCTGAGCTTCATCGCCGCGACCGGCGCCATCCGTGTCGACGCCCCCTACGACGCCGCGCATCTCGAAGGCGCGGTCTTGGTGTTTGCCGCCAGCGGCGACGAGAGGCTCGACCGCCGCGTCGCCGACGATGCGCGCCGCCTTGGCATTCCGGTCAATGCCGTCGACCGGCCGGAGCTGTGCGATTTCTTCACCCCGGCGCTGGTCAACCGCGCCCCGGTCGCCATCGCCATCGGCACGGAAGGCGCGGGTCCGGTGCTGGCGCAGATGCTGCGCAGCCGCATCGACCGCATGCTGTCGCCGTCGCTCGGGCCGCTGGCAGCGCTTGCCGCCTCGTTCCGGGGTGCCGCCGAAAAGCTGCTGCCGAAAGGCAACGCCCGCCGCCAGTTCTGGAGCAGTTTTTTCCAGGGTGCACCGGCGCGCGCCGTCGAAGCCGGCGAGCTTTCGCAGGCGCATGACGCCGCCGCCGATCTGTTGCTGTCGAAGGCTCCGGCTTCGGGCCATATCGCCCTGGTCGGCGCCGGGCCAGGTGCTGAGGATCTTCTGACGCTGCGCGCGCATCGGCTTTTGATGGAAGCCGACGTCATCGTCTATGACGCGTTGGTGCCGGAGGCGATCGTCGCCATGGGCCGCCGCGACGCCGAGCGGCTGCCGGTCGGAAAACGCAAGGGATGCCACACCAAGAGCCAGGCCGAGATCAATGCGCTGCTGGTCGAGCTTGGCAGGCAGGGCAAGCGCGTCGTGCGGCTGAAGTCGGGCGACCCGCTGGTGTTCGGCCGCGCCGGCGAGGAGATGGCCGCACTGCGCGATGTCGGCATCGCCTATGATGTCGTCCCCGGCGTCACCGCCGCCTTTGCCGCCGCCGCCGACTTCGAGCTGCCGCTGACGCTGCGCGGCGTCTCCTCGTCGATGGTGTTCACCACCGGCCATGATCTGAAGGGCAATTCGCTGCCGGATTGGGCCAAGCTCGCCATTTCCGGCGCCACCGTCGCCGTCTATATGGGCCGCTCGGTCGCCGCCGAAGTCGCCGGGCGGCTGATCGAGGCCGGCCTGTCGCCGGACACGGCGGTTGCCGTGGTCGAGAATGCCAGCTTGCAGAACCGCCGCCGTTTCCACGGCACGCTGGCCGATTTGCCGTCGCTGGAAGCGCGCGCCGATCTGGCCGGTCCGGTGATGACCATCATCGGCGACGCGGTTGCCGGCGCCAACTTTGAACGTTCCGAGCCGCTCGCGGCACATAACTATGAGGGCGCCGCCAACGCGGCCGGCGCAGAGGTCGAGCCATGAAGATACTGACCGCAAACCGCCTCTCCGACGGCATCGCCGTCTGGTACGCCGACGGCGGCTGGGCCGAGACGGTCGACCATGCCGACCTTGCCCATGACCAAGCGGCAGAGGACAGGCTGGAAGCAATCGGCGCCAAGGCCAACGCCAACAATCAGGTTGTCGACGTCAATCTGATCGACGCTGAAGTCGTCAATGGCATCGTCGTGCCGGTGCGGCTGCGCGAAAAGATCCGCGCCGCCGGCCCGACCATCCGGGAAGATCTGGGCAAGCAGGCTGCGCGGGCAGCGTAACAAAATACGGGCGGACGCGCCCTGAAAGACGAAACATGTACCGCTACGATGAGTTCGACCACGATTTTGTCCAAGCCCGCGTCGCCGAGTTCAGCGACCAGGTCGAACGCCGGCTGTCCGGCGAGATCACCGAGGATCAGTTCCGGCCGCTGCGGCTGATGAACGGCGTCTACCTGCAGCTGCACGCCTACATGCTGCGCATCGCGGTGCCCTATGGCACGCTGAACAGCGCCCAGTTGCGCATGCTCGGCCACATCGCGCGCAAATACGACAAGGGCTACGGCCATTTCACCACGCGCCAGAACATCCAGTTCAACTGGCCGGCGCTGTCCGACATTCCGGCGATCCTGGCCGATCTCGCCAGCGTCGAGATGCATGCCATCCAGACCAGCGGCAATTGCATCCGCAACGTCACCGCCGATCATTTTGCCGGCGCCGCCGCCGACGAGGTCGCTGATCCGCGCCCCTATGCCGAGATCCTGCGGCAATGGTCGTCTGTGCATCCGGAATTCTCGTTCCTGCCGCGCAAGTTCAAGATCGCGGTGACCGGGGCCGAGCGCGACCGCGCCGCCATCCAGACGCATGATATCGGTCTGCATCTGAAGAAGAACGCCGCCGGCGAGCTCGGCTTTGCCGTCTATGTCGGTGGCGGCCAGGGCCGCACGCCGATGGTGGCGCGCAAGATCCGCGACTTCCTGCCGGAAGCCGACCTGCTGTCCTACTGCACGGCGATCCTGCGCGTGTACAACCTCTATGGCCGCCGCGACAACAAGTACAAGGCGCGCATCAAGATCCTCGTCCACGAGACAGGCGTCGAGGAAATCACCCGCCAGGTCGAGGCCGAATGGCAGGAGCTGAAGGACGCCGAGCTGAAGCTGCCGGAAGCCGACATCCGTGCCATCGACGCCTATTTCGCGCCGCCGGCACTGACCGCCCGGCCGGAAGGCGACGCGGCGATCAAGCTGGCGCGGCTCGATTCCAAAAGCTTCTCGGATTGGCTCGACCAGAATGTCGTGACGCATCGCCATCCCGACTATGCCGCGGTGACGATCTCGCTGAAAGGCATCGGCGAGGTGCCGGGCGATGCCACCGACAGCCAGATGGAAGCGGTCGCCGACATCGCCGAGAAATACGCGTTCGACGAACTGCGCGTCAGCCATGAGCAGAACCTGATCCTGCCGCATGTGGCGCGCGCCGATCTCAAGGCTGTCTATGATGCGCTGGTCGATATTGGTCTGGCGACGGCCAATTCCAACCTGATCAGCGATATTATCGCGTGCCCTGGCCTCGACTATTGCGCGCTGGCGACGGCGCGCTCGATCCCGATCGCGCAGGAGATTTCGCTTCGCTTCGCCTCGCTGGAGCGGCAGCGCGAGATCGGCGAATTGAAGCTGAAGATTTCCGGCTGCATCAATGCCTGCGGCCACCACCATGTCGGCCATATCGGTATCCTCGGCGTCGAGAAGAAGGGCTCCGAGCTCTACCAGGTGACGCTTGGCGGATCGGCCGACGAGAACACCTCGGTTGGCGAAATCATCGGCCGCGGCTTCTCTTCGGAAGAGATCACCGACGCCATCGAGCAGATCGTCGACACCTATCTCGGCCTTCGGCTCGGTCCCAGTGAACGTTTTATCGACGCCTACCGCCGTGTCGGTCCCGCGCCGTTCAAGGAGGCGCTCTATGCTGGCGAAACCAAGGCCGCTTGACCGCATCCTCGACGTCGACGACAGCATCGCCGCCAAAGCGGCGGGCTTCGACGCGCTGTATGGACATCTGAGCCCGCTCGACATCATCGAACGCGCGGCGAGCGAATTGTTTCATGACGAGATCGCCGCCGTGTCGTCCTTCGGCGCGGATTCCGCCGTCCTGCTGCATATGATCGCCAAGGTCGACCGCACGCTGCCGGTCATCTTCCTGGACACCGGCAAGCATTTCGAAGAGACGCTGGGCTATCGCGATGCGCTGGTCGCCGATTTCGGGCTGACCAACATCAGGGTGATCAAGCCCGAAGACGCGGCGCTCGAGCGGGTCGATCCGACCGGCAATCTGCACCAGAGCAATACCGATGCCTGCTGCGACGTGCGCAAGGTCGAGCCGCTGGCGCGCGGCGTCGCCCCCTTCCGGGCCTGGCTGACCGGCCGCAAGCGCTTCCAGGCGGCGACGCGAGCCGCGCTGCCGGTGTTCGAGGCGGTCGGCCCGCGCGTACGCATCAATCCGCTGGCGCACTGGACGACATCCGATCAGGCCGACTACATGCGCGCGCATGCGCTGCGCGAAAATCCGCTGGTTGCGTACGGCTATCTGTCGATCGGCTGCTTCCCATGCACGCAGCCGGTGCAGCCGGGCGAAGATGCGCGCAGCGGACGCTGGGCCGGTCATGCCAAGACCGAGTGCGGCATCCATCTGTCGGGACTGGAAGTGTCGCTGACCGACGCATCCCTTTAAGCTATGGTGATATTCAGGTGAGGTTGGCCTGCAACGGCGGCTTCCGCCCGGAGGCCGCCGGTTTCGTGTGGACCGGCTTTCGCGGACTTCGATTTTGGGGCTTTTAGGAATTTTCGATGACTGAACCGACGACAGCGGAGACCCGCCTCTGGACCCGGACGGGTTTTCGCGAGGACGAGTGGACACATGCCGAAAGTGCGGATGCACTGGCGGGCAATGGCCGCTTCATCCTGCCGTTGCAGGCATTTCTCGGCCTCGATGCCGAAGTGCGGCGCTCGGCCAAGGAGCGGCTTGGCGTCGCGCTGCAGCCCGGCGACCAGCTGGAAAAGATTGTGGATCTGCTCGACCAGCTGTCGCTGGTGGCGCTGGCCTTCCCGGCCTTCAGCGACGGCCGCTCGTTTTCCAAGGGCGAATTGCTGCGCAGCCGCTACCATTTCGAGGGCGCGGTCCGCGCCACTGGCCAGGTGCTCGTCGACCAGCTGCCGCATATGCTGCGCCTCGGCTTCGACGAGTTCGAAATCTCCAACCCGGTTCTGCTGAAGCGCCTCGAAGAAGGCCGCACAGGCGGGCTGGGCCTTTACTATCAGCCGACCGAAGCGTCGGAGCCGAAGGGGCCGAAATACTCCTGGCGGCGCGTTCGCAACAGCTGACGCAGCGGTAATTTCGCCTGTCTTTACAAAGACTGTGATCTCTTGGCTGTCCGGACGGAAGTATCCGCCAGGGAGGAAGCCGCGCTGATCGGCGGCAACACCAATGCAGCGACCATCATGATCGCCGAAAAGGCGGCTGACGTGATCAGGGCTGCAAGGTCCTGATGCGGAGCGCAAGGCAACCTGAGCAGATCTTCTGGGAGATGCAGCCGCCCCTTTGGTGCGGCGGTTTATTTCTTGTTTTATGCGATCCCGAGGGAAAGCGCTGCGCGGTTTTCCCGGGAAAACCGCTTCACTTTGCTGGAATGCTTTTAGGCCAAGGCCCGCGCTTCGCGAAACGAGATCAGCTTGCGGCGATTCTCGTCCCATAGCGCCAGCTTGACGCAGCGCAGGCTGTCGAGAAGCGTGACGCGGCCGATGCCGCGCAATTCCGGATAGTCGCGCAGCACTTCCTGCAACCGGTACCCCGGCACCTTGGCCGAGAGATGGTGCACGTGATGGACGCCGATATTGCCGGTGAACCAGTTCAGCACCGGCGGCAAATCGTAATAGGACGAGCCGTGCAGGGCGGCACGCTGGAATTCCCACTCTTCGTCCTTCGCCCATTCCGTCTCCTCGAACTGGTGCTGGACGTAGAACAGCCAGATGCCGGCCGATCCGGCCAGGATCACGATCGGCAAATGGACGATCAGGAAAGCGCCGGGGCCGACCAGCCAGATAAGCAGCGCTGCCGCAACCGCGATGCCGAGATTGGTGGTCATCGACGACACCCAGGGCGTCAGGCCGCCGCGCATCATGCCGACGGGCAGCCTCTGCTCGAAGATGAACAGCCAGATCGGCCCGAGGCCGAACATCACCAGGGGATGGCGGTAGAGACGATAGGCAAGGCGTCCCCGCCAAGACAGCTGCCGGTATTCAGCAACCGTCAACGTCCTGATATCGCCCATGCCGCGCTCGTCAAGATTGCCGGCGCTGGCGTGATGGGTGGCGTGCGCGCGCCGCCAGCAATCGTAAGGGGTCAGCGTCAGCACGCCGAGCGCGCGGCCGATCCAGTCGTCGGCAGTGCGGTTGGCGAAGAAGGAGCCGTGGCCGCAATCGTGCTGGATCATGAAGATCCGCACCAGAAAACCGGCGGCGGGAAGGATCAGGATCAAGCCCCACCAGTGGCCATAGGAATAGGCTGCCGAAGACAGCGCCCACAGCGTAACGAAAGGAATAAGGGTGATGGCGAGTTCAAGAGTGCTGCGTCGCCGGTCGGGCTTCTTGTAGCGCGCCAGGATCTTCAACCAGGCGCGCTTGCTGTTGGCGGCCGTCTCGGGGGAAATCATGTTCATCAGGAAGCATAGGCGGGGCGTCCCGCTGCTGCAAGGAAAAGCTCACGCGAAATTACTGCGCGTAATTGTCGCGCGATTGCATCGCTATTGACGGCGTTGGCCGCCGGCCATGCTGGCTTCTATGCCGTCCAGCCGATCGAGCAGGTCCCGGAAACGGGCGGGAATGTCGGCCTCGGTGCGGAAGGCCGGCAAGGTGCGCAAGAAGCGCGTCGTCGCCTCGGTGCCGAACTGGCGCCTGATGTCGGCGGCGAGCTCTTCGCTTCTGTTGCCAGTATTGCGGTCCATGATCTCAAATCCTGTGTCGGTTTCAAAACTCCTCCAAGCTTTGAATGGTTCCCCATAGCGGGGGATTGGCAAGCAAAGGCTGCCGTTACGGTAAAGTTTGAATTAATTCTGAACGTCTTTGCGTCCCGCACCAAGTCCGACGGGCAGCCCGCAACATTGTCTGCTGTTGGGCGTCCTTCTTGGCTTGCCCCTTGATTTTTGGCCGCCAAACCTCGATATCGGGCGCAAATCCAAACCATTCGAATGACGGGAAATGGCGATGAGCGACCAGACAAAAGACGAACGCGCGCCCGAGGATATCGAAACGGCCGAGGCCGAGCGCACGCAAGGCGGCATCGACGGCGACTATGAAGCGCTGGTGCGGCTGCTGAAGGAAAACGAGGAGCTGAAGGACCGCGCGCTGCGCGTCGCAGCCGAGATGGAGAATCTGCGCCGCCGCACCGCCCGCGACGTGCATGATGCGCGCGCCTATGCGGTGGCCAATTTCGCCCGCGACATGCTGTCGGTGTCGGACAATCTGCGCCGCGCGCTCGATGCTATCCCCGCCGAGGCGAAAGCGGCCGGAGATGCCGGCTTCAAGGCGCTGATCGACGGCGTCGAGATCACCGAGCGCGCCATGCTGTCGACGCTGGAACGGCATGGGGTGAAGAAGCTCGAACCGGAAGGTGAGAAGTTCGACCCGAATTTCCACCAGGCGATGTTCGAAGTGCCCAATCCCGATGTGCCGGCCAACACGGTCGTCCAGGTCGTGCAGCCGGGCTATTCGATCGGCGAGCGCGTGCTGCGGCCGGCCATGGTCGGGGTCGCCAAGGGCGGCCCCAAGATCGCGGCCACCGAAGCGCCGGTCGAGCCGGGGCCGGTGAACGAGCAGGCCGAGAAGGATGCGTGAGTAGGGAATAGGCAGTAGGGAATAGGGAATAGGGAATAGGGAATAGGGAATAGGCAGGCGTATCAATCGCGCGGCTTCGTGTTCATACTTTCCCTAATTCCCAATCCCTACTACCTCATGTCCCTGACACCCATCGACCTCCTCGACTATGCCGGCGTCGCCGTCTTTGCCGCGACCGGGGCGTTGGCGGCTTCGCGCAAGCAGCTCGACATTATCGGCTTCCTGTTTCTGGCCAGCGTCACCGGCATTGGCGGCGGCACGCTTCGCGACGTCATCCTCAACCTGCCCGTCTTTTGGGTCGCCAACTCCGGCTATGTGCTGGTTTGCGCGGCGGTTGCGGTGCTGGTCTTCTTCATCGCTCACCGCGTCGAATCCCGCTGGAAATGGCTGCTCTGGCTCGACGCCATCGGATTGGCGGCCTTTTCGGTAATGGGCGCGGCCAAGGGGCTGGCCATCACCGGCTCGCCGGTCGTCTCCGTTGTTATGGGCGTGCTGACCGCTACGTTCGGCGGCATCCTGCGCGATCTGCTGGCCAGCGAGCCATCGGTGCTGCTCAGGCCCGAAATCTACGTCACCGCCGCACTCGCGGGCGCCGGCCTCTACACACTTGGCGATCTTGCCGGCCTGCCGCCGCTCGCCTCGGATATCGCCGGCTTCGTCGCGGCTTTCCTGGTGCGCGGCGGCGCGCTGAAATTCGGCTGGACCTTTCCGTCCTACAAGAGCCGCCCGGGACGGCGACCGGAGGATATTCCGTAGGGAGAGGGATTAGGGAATAGGGAATAGGGAATAGGGAATAGGGAATAGGGAATAGGGAATAGAATAGTCGGTAGTCAGCATTCGCGGCAGCCTTCACTACTGCCTACTGCCTACTGCCTACTGCCTACTGCCTACTGCCTACTGCCTACTGCCTCACGCCGCAAAGCGCTGCGCTTCCCCGCCATAATAGTTGACGTAGCGGGCGCCGATTTCCTTGACCGGCATCACCACGAACACATCGACGGTGGAGAACTCACGGTCGATGACGCAGCCGTCGCCGATGCGGGCGCCGACGCGCAGATAGCCCTTGACCAACGGCGGCATGGCCGCAATCGCCGCCTTGGCGTTGACCGCCTCGATCGGCATCAGGTCCATCGAGCAATAGCGCCCGGAGACCGCCCGCACATCCCAGGCGGAGTTGGTCCGGCAGTGATGGGCAAGGTAGGTGAGCGCCTCGGCATGCGCAGCCGGCACCGTGCCAGGGAACGAGGCACAACCGGTCATCACGCCGATCTCATAGTGGTTGATGTAGGCCCAGATGCCTTGCCACAGCGCCTCGATGGTGCGCTTCGAGCGGTATTCCGGCAGCACGCAGGAGCGGCCGAGCTCAAGGAAGCGCTGGCCAGGATGGCGGGCGATCAGCTTGGTCAGTTCGAACTCGCCTTCGGAATAGAAGCCGCCGGCGGTCGCGGCAATCTCTTGCCGCAGCAGGCGGTAAGTGCCGACGATGCGGCGATGCTCGGGGCCGGAGATCGAAGTGTCCAGCACGAGGAGATGGTCGCACAGCGGGTCGAAGCGGTCGGCGTCGCGCCGGTCCTGCGCCTGGAACAGGTCCTTCCTGGCGCCAAGCTCGTCATAAAACACCCGGTAGCGCACTTCCTGGGCGGCGGCGATTTCGGCCTCATTGCGGGCAAGCCGCACTTCGAGATTGCCGATACGGCCCAGCGGTGCGCCTGTTGCGACGGCATCGGCGTTCCGCGCGGCGAGCAAAGCGCCGCCTGCGCTGGGCCGAGTGTCACATTCCGGCATAACTGTATGCACGAGTGATTCTCCTTCGAGCCATCCCTCTTGGCACGGGGATACGGTGTAGGTGCAACAGGATTGTGACAGTACCGTGATACGGCGCGACGGGCAATACTTCGTCGGCTGGCGAAAACCCTCATTCGGCTACCTACGTGACGCGAGGATTGCGCCAGCGTCGCCTTGAAGCGCGTCGCGCTGGGACGATTCACGCGACGCGCTTCAAGTCTTTGTTTTGTGCATGTCGTCTTCTCAAAACCGGGGCCACTTTTGAGCGACATGAATTCAGGCGGCCACCTGGCCCTCGACGGCATGGACCAGCGCGTCGGGATCGAGCGGCTTGGTGACAAAGCCGCTGGCGCCATGGGCGAGCACGGTGTGGCGGGTCTTTTCCTGGCTGTCGGCCGAAAGCACCATGATCGGAACCGGCGGCACAGCCATTTCCTCCTCGTGGCGGCGGATGGCGGCGATCGCGTCCAGCCCGTCCATAACCGGCATGTGCAAATCCATCAGCACCACATCGAAGCGATTTTTCAGCCCGGCTTCGGTCACCGCCTCGACCGCGGCCTTGCCATTGCCGACCACTTTCACGCGATGTCCCGCCTTCAAAAGCGTGGCGCGGGCAAGCATGGCGTTGATGTCGTTGTCTTCGGCGATCAGCACCGACAAACCTTGCTGGCGCCCGCCATGGGCACGAAGCGAGGACGAGCCGGTCTTTTCCGGCTTGGGCGGCGGCAAGGCAGGGGCATGACTGGTCAGCAGCACGCGCAGCAGGGTTTCGCCGCGCACCGGCCTCGCCAGGAAGGTGGCGTAGCCGTTGGTGCGGAATTCGCCAAGCATGCCGCGGTCGGTCGGCGCGATCAGCGTGATCGCCTCGCAATCGGCAAAGCCACTCTGGCGCAGCCGCTTGAGCAGTCTGCCGTCGCCGTCCTCCAGGGCCGCGTCGATCAACAGCACATCGCAATGTTCGGCGAAGGGCGTCGCCTGGGAAGCGGTTGCGGCGACGTGGACGGCGCCGCCATGGACGCGGATGGTGCGGGCGATGGCGTCGGCCTCGACGGCGTTCTTCGACACGATCACGGCGCGCCGGCCGGCCAGGATGTTCTGCCGGTTCTGCGGTGCCTCGGTTGCTCCTGCGGCCGGGATCTCGAAGACGAATTCCGATCCCTCGCCAAGCCGGCTCGACACCGAAATGGCACCGCCCATGGCGGCGACCAGGCGCCTCGATATGGCCAGACCGAGGCCGGCGCCGCCATGGGTGCGGGTCGAGGTGCCGTCGGACTGTTCGAACTCCTCGAAGATGCGCCCCATATCCTCTTCGCGCAGGCCAGGGCCGGTGTCGGCGACGGTGAAGCAGATGCGGTCGCTGGTCTCGGTGCGGGCCCGTGCAACAGAAACCAGCACGCCGCCGGTGTCGGTGAACTTGATCGCATTGCCGATCAGGTTGAGCAGCACCTGCCTGACTCTTCCCGGATCGGCCATGATCATCTGTGGCACGTCGGGCTCGACATGACAGCCGAGGCCGATGTTCTTGGCGAAGGCTTTCGCCGCCATCAGTTCGATGATGTTGTCGGCGATTTCGCGCAGCGATGTCGGCTGCGGCTCCGGGTCGAAACGGCCGGCCTCTATCTTGGAATAGTCGAGCAAATCCTCGATGAGCGCCAAAAGGGCGCTGGCCGAGGTCGAGACAGCGCCGACATAGGTGCGCTGCTCGGGCGACAGATTGGTGTCAGCCAGAAGCTTGGCCATGCCCATGATGCCGTTCATCGGCGTGCGGATCTCATGGCTGACGGTGGCGAGGAAGCGCGACTTGGCCTGGCTGGCATATTCGGCGCGCTCACGCGCGGTGATCAACGAGGATTCGGCGCGCTTGCGGGCGGTGATGTCACGGGCAATCGCCCGGTGCGAGACGGCGCCGCTATCCTTGTCGCGCACCGACAGTTCGATCCACGAGAACCAGCGCGGACCGTTCGGCGTGCGGATGGAGACGTCGGTGGAACTCAGGCATTCGTGATCCGAAAAGGCGGCGTCGGGAACGATACCGACATCGATGCCGAGGTCGGCCAGAGTCCTGCCGGCAAGGTCGCGCTGATCGGTTCCGACGAGGCCGGCGAAAACCATGTTGGCATAGACGATGTGGCCGTCGCGGTCGCGGTGGACGACGAGATCGCCGAGCGCATCGATCAGCCCGCGAAAACGCTCCTCGCTCTCCTGCATCTCCCACATGCGGTCGGCCAGCGTCTCGATCTCGGCGCGGCTGCGGGCCGCGGTTTCGTCGAGCAAGGCCGCCGCGCGACGTACGGTGCGCCGGCTGCGCAGGTGCATGGCGACGCCGGCAACGCCTGTCGCCAACAAGCCAAGGGTGATGAAGATTGGCGCGCCGGTGAGGTGGGATAGGCCCGCCAGCACGACACTGGCGACCACCGTCAGGAACGGCAGGCCCTCGGACGTGGGGCGCGGCAAATCCGGCGCCAGCGGCGGCGCGGCAACATGCTGCCGCTTGGGCGTCGCCGGGTTCGGCCCGTCGATGCTTTCGGCGGGGCTCTTCTCTTTCCTGGCGGACTCCGCGATCATGCGGAACTCCTTGCCAGATAGAGATTATGGAAAAGCGCGGCGGATCGTTCGAATTTTAGCGGTCATGCATTTTTGGCGGTTTTCCGCATCGCCTGATCTTTTCCGAAACCTGATTCCCTTTCGGGATCATGCTTCGGGAGCCTCACATATCGACAACCACGCGGCCCCTGATCTTGCCCTCGACGATGTCATGGGCGGCGGTGATGATGCCGTCGAAGCCGATGGTCGTCGACAGGCCGGCGAGCTTCTTGAGATCAAGATCGCTGCCGATGCGGCGCCAGGCTTCCAGCCGCACAGCCTTTGGCGCCATCACTGAATCGATGCCGAGCAGCGAGACGCCGCGCAGGATGAACGGGGCGACGCTCGACGGCAGATCCATGCCACCCGCCAAGCCGCAGGCGGCGACCGCGCCGCCATAGGCGGTCATCGACAGCACATTGGCCAGCGTGTGGCTGCCGACGGCATCGATGCCGCCGGCCCAGCGCTCCTTGGCCAGCGGCTTGGCCGGCTGGGAGAGTTCCTCGCGCGAAATCACTTCGGCGGCACCGAGGTCGATCAGATAGGAGCTTTCGGCGTTGCGGCCGGTCGAGGCGATGACGTGATAGCCAAGGCTGGACAGGATCGAGACCGCGACCGACCCAACGCCGCCGGCTGCACCCGTCACCACCACCGGGCCGCGATCCGGCAGGATGCCGTGCCGCTCCAGCGCCATGACGCTGAGCATGGCCGTAGAGCCGGCGGTGCCGACCGCCATCGCATCGTGCGCGCTGATGCCGTCGGGCAACGGCACCAGCCAGTCGCCGTTGACGCGGGCGCGCCCGGCATAGGCGCCGAAATGCGTCTCGCCGACGCCCCAGCCATTGAGGATGACCTTGTCGCCCTTGCGCCAGTCGGCATGCGATGAGGAGAGGACGGTTCCGGCGAAATCGATGCCCGGCACCAGCGGCCAGCGGCGGATCACTGGCGCTTTCCCAGTGATGGCCAGCCCGTCCTTGTAGTTGACCGTCGTCGCCTCGACCGCGACGGTTACGTCGCCTTCCATCAGATCGGCTTCGCCGAAATCGACGACCTCCACCGACTGTTTCTTTTCGGCGTCGCGCGAAACGAGGATGGCTTTGAAGGTTTCAGGCATCTCTTCTCCTCGGCTTCGCAAAGGCTGGCGGTCGGCATTGGCTGGCTCTGGCCGAACTGTGCGGCGACCGTCCGGCGAGGTCAATTGGTCAAAAGAGTCGGGCCGTCAGGCTTCTGGGCCTTGCGGCTTGGCCTCGCGCCGCCAGCCTATGAACTCGTCGAAGACGACCAGCGCCGCGCCGACCGAAATGAAGGCATCGGCGAGGTTGAAGACGGCGAAGGACCATACCGGCGTGTGGAACAATATATAGTCGATGACGTGGCCGTAGACGGCGCGGTCGATCAGATTGCCGATCGCACCGCCGATGATCAATGCAAAGCCGATGCGGGCCAGCACATGGCCGGCGGGGGTGCGCGTTGCGAGGTAAAGCACAAAGGCAACGACCACGACCGCGATGACGACCAGGCCGGTGTCGCCGAAGGACGAGAACATCGAGAAGGCGATGCCGGTATTGTAGGTGCGAAACAGCGCCAGGAATGGCACCAGGTCGAGCTTTTCCTGGAAGCCGAGGCCGGTCTCGATCAGATGCTTTATCCACTGGTCGAGCGCGATTGCCACCACCACCAGCAGCGCATAGGGAGACCATGATTTCACGATGTGGCGTCCTCGGGGGCAAGTTTCAGCGCTCCGCGCCGAATCTCGAACAGCATGATTCCGGTGGCGACCGCCAAATTGAGTGAATCGGCGCGGCCGGCCTGCGGAATCCGCAGCAGCCGGTCGCAGCTTTCCGCCAGATTGTCGGGCAGGCCCTGCTGCTCATTGCCCATCATCAAGAGCACCGGTCCTCGGGAGAAATCGACCGAGCGGTAGTCGACCGCACCCTTCAGGTGGGTGCCGACCACCAGGCCCGAGAAGCTGTTTCGCCAAGCCAGAAATGCTTCCGGCGTCGCCTTGGTCACCGGCACGGCGAAGATCGAGCCCATGGTGGCGCGCACGGTTTCGACCGAAAACGGATCGGTGGTTTCGCCGACCAGGATGACGCCCTTGGCGCCGACGGCATCGACGGTGCGGATGACGGTGCCGAGATTGCCGGGATCGCGCACCCGGTCGAGCGCCACCCAGACGTCGCCGTCGTGAGCGCGGATGTCTCTTAGCGGCAGCAGTTTTTGCCGGAAGACGCCGACCACCATTTGCGGATTGTCGCGGCGGGTGATGGCGACCAGCACTTTTTCGGACACTTCGAGCACGGTGCCGCCGGCGGCAACCGTGCGCGCCGCCACCTTTTCGACCGCCGCATTGCCGCGTCCGGCCTTGGCGAAAACCAGCGTCCTGATCGACCAGCCGAGGTCGAGGGCGTCGATGACCAGCTTCAGCCCTTCGGCCATGAAGGCGTTCTGCTGGTCGCGGAATTTCTTCTGGGCGAGCGCCTTGATGTCCTTGATCAGCGGATTGGCAAGGCTGGTGACTTCCTTGACCTGCCCGGGCGCACCTGCGTGCCGCTCATTCATTCGGGACTCCCGGGCATTCAGGTCTCCCGGGCATTCAGGCCACCCAGCGCGAAAACAGCGATGTCGACAGCGCCCGGCCGGCGGATTGCTCGCGGATGATCAGTTCGCCTGATTCAACGGTGCCGCCCATGCCGGCAAAGGTGTCGCGCATCAAGGCATGGATGGCGAAGAAGGAGGCGCGGATGGAATAGGCGGTCAGCACCACGGTGAGCGGTTTCGGCGTCAGGATCGCGCGGCAAAGATCGGTCAGGCCGGGCAGGTCCTCGAACAACTGCCAGACCTCGCCCTTGGGGCCGCGGCCATAGGCGGGCGGGTCGAACAGGATGATGTCGTAGCGGCTGCCGCGGCGCTCTTCGCGCTCGGCGAATTTCACAGCATCGTCGACGATCCAGCGGATCGGCTTGCTGCCGAGACCGGCCATTTCCTGGTTTTCGCGCGCCCAGCCGACCGCCTTCTTGGAGGCATCGACATGGGTGACCTCGGCACCGGCGCGGGCGGCTACGAGAGACGCGAGCCCGGTATAGCCGAACAGGTTCAGCACCTTGACCGGGCGGTTGGCCGCCGCGATCAGGCTGGCCATATGGTCCCAGTGCGAAGCCTGCTCGGGGAAGACGCCGACATGGCGAAACGAGGTGAAGCGGCCGAGATAGTCGATGCCGTCATGCTTCATCGGCCAGGTCTCGCCCAGCGGTACCTTCGGGAACCGCCAGCGGCCGATGCCTTCCTCGTCGGTGTCGCCGGTGAAGATGGCGTCGGCTCGGTCCCAGTCCCTGGCGGGCAAGGCCTTTTGCCAGATCGCCTGTCCCTCGGGCCGCACGATGCGGTAGGGGCCGTATTGTTCGAGCTTCTCGCCGGCACCGCTGTCGAGCAGTGCATAATCCTGATTGGGCGCCACTTCGAGGATCACCGGCAGGCGCTCAGTGGGCAGGATGCCTTCGCGACGCGCCAGGATACGGGGGGCGGGCTTCGGATCAGACCGGTCGTCCGGTTTTGTTTCGTGGCGTTGCTGTCTGGCTTCGGGTCGGATTGGTACGGTCTCCGGCTGTGGCCGCGCATGTTCGGTCCTGCCTTTTGCGGGCGGACGGTTGTCGCGGCGTTTGTCGCGAAAAGACTTCAAGCAGAGCGTCTCCGGAGGCGGCAGGCCGCTTTTGACATAGGGTCACCGGCTGCGCAAACAAAATGGTCCAGCGTGCGAATGTCTGAGGTGGTGGACCTCGCTGAGGAAACAGGCAAATCTGGAATCATGTCCCGTTCCGAACGCCTGCTCGACTTGATCCAGATCCTGCGCCGGCATCGCCGGCCGGTGAGCGGTCGCACGCTTGCCGGCGAGATGGACGTTTCGATCCGAACGCTCTACCGCGACATTGCCACGCTGCAGGGGCAAGGCGCGCCGATCGAGGGCGAGGCTGGGCTGGGCTATGTGCTGAAACCCGGCTTCATGCTGCCGCCGCTGATGTTCACCGACGAGGAGATCGAGGCCATCGTTCTGGGATCGCGTTGGGTTGCCAGACAACCGGACAAGCGGCTGTCGGCCGCCGCCACCGACGCGCTGGCCAAGATCGCCGCTGTGCTGCCGGATGATCTGCGCGAGGACCTCGATGCGACCGCGCTTTTGGTCGGGCCGCACGGCGATGCTGTCGAAAGCATCGACCTTGGCCTGGTGCGCCAGGCGATCCGCAACGAGAGAAAACTCGGCTTTCTTTACCGCGACGCCGGCGGCGCCGCCTCCGAGCGCTTGATCTGGCCATTCGCGCTCGGCTTTTTCGACAAGGTGCGGGTGGTGGTGGCCTGGTGCGAGACGCGGCAGGATTTCAGACATTTTCGCGCCGACCGGATGTCGGGGCTCAACACCACGTATATCCGCTATCCGCGTCGTCGGCAGGCGCTGCTGAAGGAATGGCGCGCGACGCTGGACGCACCGAAGCGCCAGCCTGGCGCTTAATGCTCCTTTCCACGCGCCCACAAGACGCTGCTGCCAGAATCTGACAGTGGGGTCACCTATGCTCCTCCAATCGAAACCCTGGAGAGCAGACATGAACACCCCCAATTTCGTCATCCTTTATGTCGACAGCCCGGAGCGGAGCGGCGCCTTCTACGGTGCGCTGCTGGGACGCCAGCCGGTGGAGACGTCGCCGACCTTCGTGCTGTTCGTGCTCGACAATGGCTTCAAGCTCGGCCTGTGGTCGCGCCACACGGTGGAGCCGTCGGCCGCGGCCGCGGGCGGCGGTGCGGAGCTCGTCTTCGCGTTGGACCGGCCTGATGCGGTGGACGCCGCCTACACGGACTGGGCAGGACGCGGCTTGACCGTTCTGCAGACGCCGACCGACATGGACTTCGGCCGCACCTTCGTTGCGCTCGATCCCGACAAGCACCGGCTGCGCGTCTACTGGCTGAACGACGGAGAACAGGCCAATGGGGAACAGGCCAATGGAGAACAGAAATGAGTGCGCACTGGATCGCGGTCGCTTCCGCCGAACATGTCCGGCGCGGCCGCGAGGCCGGCTTCATGCAGGTCAACCACGGCAAGGCGGCACCTTTGCGCCGCATCAAGCCCGGCGACGGCATCATCTACTACTCGCCGACCACAATTCTGCGCGAGAAGGACGGCCTGCAGGCCTTCACGGCAATCGGCACCGTGCGCGAAGGCGAGCCTTATCAGGGCGACATGGGCGGTGGCTTCACGCCGTTCCGCAGGGATGTCGAATGGGCCAAGGCCGAGGAGGCGCCGATCAAGCCGCTGCTCGAGCAGCTCGACTTCACCGCGGGCAAATCGAACTGGGGTTATCAACTGCGCTTTGGCCTGTTCGAAATTACGGCGCATGATTTCGCGCTGATCGCCGAGGCGATGGGCGCTGCCATGAAGGCAGGCTGAAGCATCCAGCCGCCGGATCGGCAAGGCACCGTGACAAGGCTGCTGACACCAAGTTGTCAGCAGCCTTGTGCGACAAGCGATTGTCTTCAGATAGCGTCGCGCTTGCCCCAGGAGAATAAGATGGACTTCGTCTCGATCCGCATCATTACCGATCAGATCAAGCCCTTGGTGGCATTCTACGACACGATCACCGGGCTTACCGCAACCTGGTTCACAGACGATTTCGCCGAACTGGCAACGCCGTCCTGCACACTGGCGATCGGCAGCACCCGCACGCTGGCCCTGTTCGGAACTGATGTGGCGCAGCCGGCCGCCAATCGCTCAGCGATCATCGAGTTTCGCGTCGCCGATGTTGATGCTGAGTACAGCAGGCTGGCGAAAATTATCGGCGATTTCGTACAGACGCCGACGACGATGCCATGGGGTAACCGGTCGCTGCTGCTGCGCGATCCCGATGGCAATCTGGTGAACTTCTTCACCCCGGTCAGCGCGGAAGCGATCAGGAAGTTCGATCGCAGAACCGGCGCAGACGCTACTGCTTGAGCGCGTTGTAGACGGCAATGCCGGCGGCAAGGTCCTCAAGCGCGGCGCCGACCGACTTGAACAGCGTGACCTCAGTGGGGCTCTGCCGGCCCTGTTTTTCCCCGCGCGCCAGCTCATGCAAATCGGCGACGATGGCTTCCGGCTTCAGCACGCCGGAGGCGAGCGGCTGGACGATGTCGCCGGCTTCCTTGGTGGCGCCGGCGCGGGTGTCGACATAGACGCGGGCGCGCGCGATCGCGTCGTCGTCGCTCTCGCGCATGGTCGGCGTGAAGCCGCCGACCAGATCGACATGCGCGCCCGGCTTGAGCAGCGCACCCTTGACCAGCGGCGTCGTCGTGATCGTCGCCGATGAGACGATGTCGGCCTCGGCGAGTTCGGCGTCGAGATCGCTTGCGGCCTCGGCGTTGAAACCGTCCGCGCGCAAATCAGCCGCGACCTTTTCGGCATTGGCGGGCGTGCGGTTCCAGATGCGGATGGTCTTGATCGGCCGCACCGCGGAGTGCGCCTTGGCGAGGAACGGCGACAGCGCGCCGGCGCCGACCACCAGAAGCCGCGATGCGTCCTCGCAGGCGAGATAGGAGGCCGCCACCGCCGAGGCGCAAGCGGTGCGCCACTGTGTCAGCCGTTGGCCGTCGATCAGCGCTTCGGGCTCGCCGGTGGCGCCGTCGAGCAGGAGGTAGAGCCCCATCACCGCCGGTTTGCCGATGGCGTTGTTGTCGGGCGATACGGTGACGATCTTGACGCCGATATGACCCCCGACCGACGTGCCGGCCGCATGGAAGTCGGTCCACGCCGGCATCAAAAGCAGCGTGGATGTGGCACCGTCGGGCCGCTCGACCCCGTGATGATGGCGGACGGGTTGCACAGCACCCTCGCGGAAGGCCGCGCGCAATGTCTCGACCAGCCCGGGAAAGGTCAGCGCCTGGTCGACAGCGTCGGCCGAAATGGTCAGCATGCAAAACTCCGCGAAGATAAAAGCGCCGGCTTCAGGCCGTTGGCTTCGGCAGCGCCGGCCCGGTGGCCGCGCCCTGCTGCACGGCGGGTATACGGCTGACCGCCTGGCGCAAATTCTCGGCCTCGACGCCGCGCTGGCGCGCCAGCTTGCGGTAGCGGCCCTGCTTGACCCAGGTCGCCAGGCTGCCGACGACCATGCCGATGGCGAGCGCCACGAACAGGAAGATGAACAGCGGCAAGGTCAGCGTCAGTTTCGGATTGCCGGGGTTGAACGGGTCGAGCGTGAAGGCGACCAGCTCGCGGTTGGCGACGGCCAGCGCAATCAGGATGACGGCGAGCGGCACGAAGACCACGATAAGTATGAAGCGGTTCAACATAGAGATTCCCTGGAGAAGGCAGGCCTTGATAAGGTCGGCGCGTGGTCCGCGCCTACTTGCCGCCATTCAGCCTTTCACGCAATTCCTTGCCGGTCTTGAAGAACGGCACCCACTTCTCCTCGACCTCGACGGATTCGCCGGTGCGCGGGTTGCGGCCGGTGCGGGCAGGGCGATTCTTCACCGAAAAAGCGCCGAAGCCACGCAACTCGACCCGATTGCCTTCCGCCAGGGCATCGGTGATCTCGTCGAAGATCGCTCCCACGATGTTTTCGACGTCGCGCAGGAAAAGATGCGGGTTGCGCGTGGCAATGATCTGCACAAGCTCGGATTTGATCATCAGAAAGGTCCCCGTGAAAGCGCTGCGGTCAAATTATCAGGATGATTTTATTTGCTTTTTTACTCGCCCCAACCGGCAGATCAAGGGTGCCAGACGGAAACGAGACCGTCAAGAAACAAGCGATCCGCGCCAATTTCGTGAAGCACGTCGCTGCCGGCCTCCGACAGGCCGAGCGCGCTGCCGACGCTGCGCGCTATTGCTTTCGAGAACAGGAAGCCGCCACGCCGCTCGGTGTCCTTCCATTCCACCACCTTGAGCTTGGCGTCGACACCCTTGGTCGCCAGCCAGTCGATCGCCACGCTCTCGCCGCCGACAGCGTCGATCAGACCGTTGGCAAGGCTCTGGCGGCCGGTGAAGATCGAGCCGTCGGCAAGGGCCAGTGCCTGATCGCGGGTCATTTTGCGGCGCTCGGCGACGATGCCGACGAACCAGTCATAGCTGTCGAGGATGAGCTTGCGGACCATGGCTCGCTCGTCTTCATTGGTCGGCTTGAAGGGCGAGGGCGATGCCTTCAGCGGCGAGGATTTCACTTCCTCGAGCTTGATGCCGACCTTGTCCATCAGACCGCTGACATCGGGATACTGGATGAGCACACCGATCGAGCCGACGATCGACGTCTTGCGGGCAACGATATGGTCGCTGGCACTGGCGATCATGTAGCCGGCCGATGCGGCCAGCGTGCCGACCTCGGCCACCACCGGCTTGTCGGCGGCAAGCTTGCGCACCTCCTCGTAGATCGATTCGCCGCCGACCGTGGTGCCGCCGGGCGAATCGATCGCCAGGATGACGCCCTTGACCTGCGAGGATGTGCGGATGGTTTCCAGCCGCTTGATCAGTTCCTCGTCCTCGGTGATGGTGCCTTCGATCCTGACCTTGGCGATGTGGTCGACGGAAGAACCGCCGAGGTCGCCGCCATAGAACCAGCTTGCAAGCGCAATCACCCCAAGGGCCACGATGGCAATGGCGGCGCCGCGCCAGAAGGTCAGCTTGCGCCGCAAGCGGCGGCGGTCGATCAGGTCGTCGGCTCTCAGTGCCATGGTCTGCCTCACAGTCGGTGGGAAGCGATGCTTTTAAAGCAAGCGTCCGCGCCCGGCTACCTCTTCCTCAAGAGCCTGCGACGAAGCGACCTTCACGACGGAGGCATTTCAGGAAAAAATGACGCGGCGCGTTCGTTTCTGCTATGAAGTGACGAAATTGTGTCGCCTGAGTTCCGTCTGTAAAACAGCGGCCGTCACATTTTTGCGGTTTTCCTCCGCTTGTGCTTGCTTGCGGGGGCCGGCAACCCACCTATAGCAGGTGTTTTGGCGGACAAGGGTTTATTAGAAGTCAGTCATGCTTGCGCGATCGAACGAACCGACCAACGCCGATGCGGCCTTGGCGCCCACGGCGCCAGCGGGCACGCGTGGCGACGCCTTCGACCGCGCCCAGCGCCACTCGCGCCGCGTGCGCGTGCTTAAGTTTGCCGTGCCGGTGCTTGCCGCCGGGATCGCGGTTGCGTTTCCGGTCTATTCCTATCTGGCGGCGCCGATCAACATTTCGATACAGGCAGACGGCACCGCTTTCGCGGATGGCAAGCTGGTGATGGCCAATCCGAAGCTCAACGGCTTCACCCAGGACAAGCTGCCCTATTCGCTGACGGCCTTGCGCGCCATCCAGGATGTCGGCAAGCAGGACATCATCGAACTCGAAGGCATTCATGCCAAATTGCCGCTGACGGCCGACAATGTGGCGACCGTCGACGCCAAGCGCGGCATCTACAACAGAAACGCCAACACGATGGACATGACCAGCGACGTTACCGTCACCACCACCGACGGCGTCGCTGCCATCTTCAAATCGGTCTTCCTCGATATGGGCAAAGGCTCTATGAAGACAGGTGATGCGGTCGATGTCAGCCGTAACGGCTCGCGGATCACCGCGGGTTCAATGTCGGTCGAAGACAATGGCAAGGTCATCGTTTTCGAGAACAAGGTAAGCGTTCACATCGATCCGGCCACTATGAAGGCGGCAGAGGCAAAGAGCGGAGAAACGAATGCGTCCCAGTAATTCGGCACGGCTTGTCGCCGCAGCTTCGGCCTTGCTGTTGCTGGGTATGGCGCCGTCCTGGGCTCAGTCCAGCGCCAGCAGCCAGTCCGGGCTCAAACTGTCGGGCGACCAGCCGATCCAGATCGAGAGCGACAAACTTGAGGTTCGCCAGGCCGACAGCATGGCGCTGTTCAGCGGCAACGTCACCGTCACGCAAGGGCCAACGCTGCTCAAGGCCGGCAGCATGGAGGTCTACTACGTCAAGGACCCCAACGCCGCCAAAGGTGCTGCCGCCGGCGCTTCGGCGATGACCGGTTCGGCCAATATCGACCATCTGGTGGTCAAGAACAAAGTCTACATCAAGTCGAATGACCAGATCGCCACCGGCGACAACGCCACGTTCGACATGAAGACGCAGGTGCTAGTTCTGTCGGGCAAGGAGGTCGTCTTGTCCCAAGGACCCAACGTCCTCAAGGGCTGCAAGCTCACCGTGCAGATGAAAAGCGGCCTTGCTCAGGTCGATGGCTGCGGCGGGCGCGTCATCATGTCGATGACGCCGCCACCGAAATCCGAGGCCCCGAAGCCCGAATGACTGGCGTGTCTTCGCTGCTGACCCGCCTTCCGGGACGGGCGGCCAGTAAACTTGCAGCACCGGCCACAGTCACCGTTGATTCCTCGAAGTTCAAGGGCACCCTGATCGCCAAGGGTCTGACCAAGAGCTACAAGGGCCGCAGGGTGGTCAGCGGTGTCACCATCGGCGTGCGCGCCGGCGAGGCTGTCGGGCTGCTCGGGCCGAACGGCGCCGGCAAGACCACCTGTTTCTACATGGTCACCGGCTTGGTGCCGGTCGATGAGGGCACGATCGAGATCGACGGTTTCGACGTCACCTCGATGCCGATGTACCGCCGCGCCCGCCTCGGCATCGGCTATTTGCCGCAGGAAGCCTCGATCTTCCGCGGCCTGAATGTCGAGCAGAACATCCGCGCCGTGCTCGAAGTGGTTGAGAAGGACCGCAAGGTGCGCGAGCGCAATCTCGACGAACTGCTCGAGGAATTTCACATCAGCCATCTGCGGAAGTCGCCGTCCATGTCGCTGTCGGGTGGCGAGCGGCGGCGTCTTGAGATCGCCCGAGCTTTGGCGACGCGCCCGGCCTACATGCTGCTCGACGAGCCGTTCGCCGGCATCGACCCGATTGCCGTCGCCGACATCCAGCAACTGGTTCGTCATCTAACGGCGCGCGGCATCGGCGTGCTGATTACCGACCACAATGTGCGCGAAACGCTCGGCCTCATCGACCGCGCCTACATCATCCATGCCGGCCAGGTGCTGACTCATGGCCGTGCCGACGAGGTGGTGGCGAACCCCGATGTGCGCCGGCTCTACCTCGGCGAAGGTTTCACGCTCTGAGCGTGAAATTTGTTTCCTGACGTGATTTTTGCCGCCCCGCCGGGCTTTTTTCTCCGATTTTGCGTGAGATAATGCTTCGGTAGGGGCCTTTTGCCATCGTTCGCCTTGACAAGCAAAAGCCGGGCCAGTTTCTATGGAAGGTCGGAAAAATTCATTTTCCGGCAGCTTCTGATGTGTAGGCTTCCGGGTGCAGAAGGGCGTTTGAAACCGAACCATGGCGTTGGCGGCGAAACTACAGCTACGACAATCCCAGTCGCTGGTGATGACGCCGCAGCTGATGCAGTCGATCAGGCTGTTGCAGCTCACCCATGTCGAGCTCGACCACTTCATCGACGACGAGATCGAGCGCAACCCGCTGCTGGAGCGCGCCGAGCCCCAGGATGACGCCGCAAGCGACCAGGTGCAGAAGGGCGATGCCGCTCCTGAGCCTGCCGCCGATGGCGACTGGTTCGAAAACGACACGGCGTGGAGCGCCGAAGCGATCTCCGACAAGCTCGACAGCTCGCTGGAAAATCTGTTCCCCGACGATCCCGGCACCAGCGAGCGGCTCGGTCCGGACCTGACGGCGCAGTGGAAGTCGGCCACCGGCAATAGTTCGTCCGGTTCTTCCGAAGGCTTCGACGTCGGCGACATGGCAGCCGCGGCGATCACGCTGCGCCAGCATGTCGGCGAGCAGATCGCGCTTGCCTTTGCCGATCCGGCCGCAAGGCTGATCGCAGCCGAACTGGCCGACGGCCTGGACGAGGCCGGCTATCTGCGCGCCGATCCCGCCGAGATCGCCAAACGGCTCGGCGCCGATCAGGCGATGGTGGCCAATGTGCTGGCAGCCTGCCACACATTCGAGCCGGTCGGCCTGTTTGCGCGCGACCTTGCCGAATGCCTGTCGCTGCAGCTTGCCATGCGCGATCGTCTCGATCCGGCGATGAAGACGCTGATCGGCAACCTAGAACTCCTGGCGCGGCGCGATTTCCAGACGCTGAAGCGGCTTTGCGGGGTCGACGAGGAGGATCTCCTCGACATGTTGGCCGAAATCCGCGCGCTCGATCCGCGTCCGGGCACGGCATTTTCAGGAGGCGCCAGCGACGCCATCGTCGCCGATGTCGAAGTCCGCGCCGCCAATGACGGCAGCTGGACGGTCGAGCTCAATGCCGAGACGCTGCCGCGCGTGCTGGTCGATCACATCTATTTCGCCCAGGTCTCGCCGCATGCGAAGAATCAGGCGGAGAAGGATTTCCTGGCCGAATGCCTGCAGAATGCCAACTGGCTGACGCGCAGTCTCGACCAGCGGGCAAAGACGATCCTGAAAGTGGCGTCGGAGATCGTGCGCCAGCAGGACGCTTTTCTCGTCCATGGCGTGCGCCAGCTCAGGCCGCTCAACCTGCGCACGGTGGCCGATGCCATCGGCATGCATGAATCGACCGTCAGCCGGGTGACGGCCAACAAATACATGCTGACGCCGCGCGGCGTGTTCGAGCTGCGTTATTTCTTCACGGCCTCGATCGCGGCGTCGGGCGGCGGTGATGCGCATTCCTCGGAAGCGGTGCGCGACCGCATCAAGCAGCTGATCGACGAGGAAAAGCCCGCCGATGTGCTGTCCGATGACGCAATCGTCGACATGTTGAAGGAAAGCGGCGTCGATATTGCCCGGCGCACGGTGGCCAAGTACCGGGAGGGTATGAATATTCCCTCGTCGGTGCAGCGGCGGCGTGAAAAGCGCGCTCTGGCGAGCGCGGGGCGCTAGGTCTGCTTGCCCGGCAAGGCTTTTGCTATGGCTGGATTCCACAACTTTCCGACCTTAAAGCGCATCGCGCTGAAACGGATTCATACGACGCGCTTTAAGTCTTGTTTTGATGCATGTCGTTGTCCCAGAACCGCAGCGCACTTCTGGGCGACATGCATTAATTGACAAGCTGCAATGAAGTGTCTAGAAGCCCGCCCGCATGAGACGGGCTCGCGGCCCGCATGCGGATGGTCCGTCACGATGAAGGCCACGGGACGGCCAAGAAGGCGGATTGTGATCAACCGGAAAGTTCGGATCTAAAATCGGCGCGAGTTGACGCCGCAAAGCTTGTGCGCACGGATCACGAGTATAAACTCTGGCCAGTTTGAAGCCTGAGCAAGGAAGGTCAGTTTTCAGATGAAATTGCGCATATCGGGTAAACACATGGATATCGGCGATGCGCTGCGTACGCGCATTACCGATCGTGTCGGCGAGGCGATTGGAAAATATTTCGATCGCGGTTTTTCAGGGCACGTCACGGTCATCAAATCGGGGTCGCGTTACTCGGCCGATTGCATGATCAGGCTGGATTCCGGCGCTTCGCTGCAGGCAACCGGCGATTCCCAGGATCCGACACTTGCCTTCGAGGCGGCCGCGGACCGCCTCGAAACCAGGCTGCGGCGCTACAAACGCCGTCTGAAATCGCACAATTCAGGCACTGGAAATGGTGAAATCACCGACATCGCCTATACGGTGATGGCGCCGCTGACCGATGACGATGAGGACATTCCGGAGGACTACGCCCCGGCCATCGTCGCCGAATCAACCATGACGCTGCAGACCATGTCGGTGGCGTCGGCGGTTATCGAACTCGACACCAAGGACAGCCCGGTTTTCGTCTTCCGCAACGCCGGAAACGACCACCTCAACATCGTCTATCGGCGGCCGGACGGAAATATCGGCTGGATCGACCCGTCGACGACCAAAGTCGCACAGGCGTGACGACAACGACAATGGTCGCACAGGTGACGACAATGGTCGCACAGGGATAATAGCCAGCCGCGCGAGGGGCGAGGACTGGCGACGGCAGGCGAATAAGGGATTTCAAATATGGATCTGAGCGATCTTCTCAACGTTCCGGCGATCTTGCCGGCGTTGAAGGCGAACTCCAAAAAGCAGCTTCTGCAGTTGCTGTCCGAGAGAGCGGCGGCGATTTCCGGCATTCCGGAGCGCGAAGTGTTCGACACCATCCTGCAGCGCGAACGGCTGGGCTCCACCGGCGTCGGCAACGGCATCGCCATTCCGCACGGCAAGCTCGCCGGGGTGAAGCGCATCGCCGGCGTCTTTGCCCGTCTGGAGACGCCGGTCGATTTCGAGGCCTTGGATGACCAGCCGGTCGATCTGGTGTTTTTGCTGCTGGCCCCGGAAGGCGCCGGCGCCGATCACCTCAAGGCACTGTCGCGCATCGCCAGGGTTTTGCGCGACGCCGACACGGTGGCCAAGATCAGAGGCACGCGCGACGCGGTCGCCATCCACGCACTGCTTTCGGACACGCAGGCCTCGCACGCCGCCTGAAGTTCTTCGGATTTAAGTCTTCCAGGGGCCGCCGAAGGCGGCCCTCTCCATTTCAACCGCCAGCAGTCGCCTTAGTGAATGGCGACAGTGGTCAGGTCGTTTTCCATGGCGCCGGCCAAAGCCCGGTCTTTCGCATCCGAAAGCAGGATCGGCTGGCCGTTGGCGGCAAACAGGGCCCACAGGACCATACCAGGCGCTATTTCGCCGAGGTTGGGGAAGCGCCCGAGCAGCTCGTCGCTCGAGACCTTGCGGAGATAAGCGACCGAGCCTTCGCCGAGATGGGCGAATTCGCCGCTGGTCATGGTGATGGTTTCGTCAGTTCTGGTCATTTCAAGCCTCCTTGGCGCGAGGACGCCGCTCAAGGCCATCCCGCATGAGAGCCATCGGTAAAGATCAGTCTTTCACCGATATATTTATTTTCCGTACCAGCCGTTCGGTATCCGGCCGATCGAGATCGATCGACAAAAGGCCGTTCTTCAGTTCCGCTGCGATCACCCGCATGCCGTCTGCCAGCACGAAACAGCGCTGGAACTGGCGCGCGGCGATGCCGCGGTGGAGGAATTCGCGCTCGGTGTCGTCGGTTTGACGGCCGCGCACGACCAACTGGTTTTCCTCCGTGGTGACATCGAGATCGCTTTCGGCGAAACCCGCGACAGCCAGCGTAATGCGCAGCCTTTCGGCCTTGCCGTCAGCACCGCTGAGGCGCTCGATGTTGTAGGGAGGATAACTGTCACCGGATTTCGCCAGTCGTTCCAGGGTCTTTTCCATGGCATCGAAACCAAGGAGAAGCGGGCTGGAGAAGGGCGTCATTCGGGTCATGTTACACTGTCCTCTTTGGAGCGACATAAACTGGAAAAACCCGGATGGCATTTTTCCCGATGGTCTTGATATGGTCCGCGCCGCGGCCAAGTTCAAGCCGCCGAACACCCCCGCCAAAAAGACTCCCCCGCATAAGGAAATGAAATGCCCCAGACCCGCAAGATCATCATCGACACGGATCCCGGCCAGGACGATGCCGTCGCCATATTGCTGGCGCTCGGCAGCGCCGAGCTGGAGATCGTCGGCATCTCTGCTGTTGCCGGCAACGTGCCGCTGAAATTGACCGAAAAGAACGCCAGGAAAATCTGCGAACTGGCCGGCCGGCCCGACATCAAGGTCTATGCAGGCGCCATCCGCCCGTTGGCGCGCGAGCTGGTCACCGCCGAGGAAGTGCATGGCAAGACCGGCCTCAACGGCCCGCAACTGCCCGATCCGAAGATGAAGCTGCAGGGCCAGTATGCGGTCGACTTCATCGTCGAGACGCTGATGAAGGAAGAGGCCGGCACGATCACGCTGTGCGCGCTCGGCCCGCTCACCAATGTCGCGCTGGCGCTGATCCGTGAGCCGAAGATCGCGCCGCGCATCAAGGAAATCGTACTGATGGGCGGCGGTTTCTTCGAAGGCGGCAATGTCACGCCGACCGCAGAATTCAACATCTATGTCGATCCGCAAGCCGCCGACCTGGTGTTCAAATCCGGCATTCCGATCGTCATGATGCCGCTCGACGTCACCCACAAGGCGCTGACCACGGCCAAGCGCACGCAGGCCATCCGCCAGCTCGGCACCAGGGTCGGCACCGCGACGGCCGAGATGCTGGAGTTCTTCGAGCGCTTCGACGAGGAGAAATACGGCACCGATGGCGGCCCGCTGCACGACCCCTGCGTCATCGCCTATCTGTTGAAGCCGGAGCTGTTCAAGGGCCGCAACTGCAACGTCACCGTCGAAACCGCCTCCGAACTCACTATGGGCATGACCGTGATCGACTGGTGGGGCGTGACCAAGCGGCCGAAGAACGCCATGGTGATGCGCGACATCGACCATGACGCCTTTTTCGCGCTGCTGGTGGAGCGGTTGGCTCGGCTTTAGCTCTGTCTTTCCTTTCTCCCCATTGTGGGTTCCGAAGGGACGGGGCGAGACAAGTGGCTCGCCCCCGGGCGGTGTCGCCGAAGGCGACGGATGTGGGGTGTTCCAGGGAACGCCCACGTCTCACTCCGCTGGAACACCCCTCATCCGTCTCGGCGCTATCGCGCCGATCCACCTTCTCCCACAGGGGAGAAGGAAGGCGCCGCCGCCGTTCACTTTGCAAATCGATAGAAGACCATTCCATTCTCGCGCGTGACGCGCTCCAATCTTGCCGGCGCGCCGATCAGATGCGGGAGGTCGTCTTCGACAAGAATGGACGAACCGGTTTCGAGTGCAACCAGATAAAGCGTGCGGCCGTTGTCTGAATGGGTACTTTTGACCGTCGCCTCGATTGGCTCTACCGACCGGATGGGGCTCGCATCATTCGTCCATTTGTAGAGAGCCGAAGGAACCATCACCGCAAACAGGACGACGATCAGGACCACGCCGGGCGCGTCCCTTTTTATGCCAGCGTAAGTCCATGACATCGACGTGAATCCCCCACGCCGATTCATGTGGTGGCGTAAAAGGCAGACTTTCAATCAGCCTTTCTATTCCGGCTCATACTGCATCGGGGATACCCGTTCGCGGTTGTTACTTCGCCTTCGAAAAAGCCAGCCACAGGCCGCCGCCGACCAGAAAGCTGCCGCTGATCCTGGACATCAGCTTGATGCGGCTGGCCGAGAGCAGGCGGCCGGCGCGGCTGGCGGCGAGAGCATAGGTGGAATCCGAGACGGCGGCGAAGATCATGGCGGTGAGGCCCATGACGACGATCTGCAGGGTGTAATTGCCCTGCGGGGCGATGAATTGCGGGAAGAAGGCGCCGAAGAACACCAGGGTCTTGGGGTTGCTGAGCGCCACCAGCAGACCCTGCAGGAAGAAGCCGCCACGCGGCTTTCTCGCCGTGCCGTCGGCGTTCAGCGTGCCCTTGGCGCGGAACATCTGCACGCCCATCCAGATCAGATAGGCGGCGCCGATCAGACGCACCCATTCGAACCAGTGGCCCATGCCCGCGATCAGCGTGTTGAGGCCGATGCCGACGATGGCGATCATGATGGCAAGCCCGGCCTGCGTGCCGGCGACATTGGCAAGCCCGGCGCGCGCGCCGTGGCGGATGCTGTTGGCGATGATCAGCGTCACCGTCGGACCGGGCACCAGGATGATGACGATGCAGGCAAGGACATAGGCGGCGTAGAGTTCCAGCGACATGGGGATTTCCTCGAGGATGCGCTTAGGCGGCTGGCTGCAATCAATGCATGGCGGCGGGGCTGGTGCAAGCCGTCGCAGACCGTGCCGCCCCTCGCGTCAGGACGCCCCCGCCTGCCAAGGCAAGGTCGCCTCATAGGCCGCGCCGGCCCTGAGCACGGCGAGGTCGCCGCGCGGGCGTCCGATCAGCTGCATGCCCATGGGACGGCCTTTGTCGTCGAAGCCGACCGGCACATTGAGCGCAGGACAGCCGCCGAGCGTGGCGAAGGCCGAAACCTGCATCCAGCGATGGTAGCTGTCCATCGCCCGCCCGGCGACCTCACTTGGCCAATGCGTGTCGACGTCGAAAGGAAACACCTGCGCAGTCGGCAGCGCGATGAGATCGAAGTGCTCGAACAGCGACAGCAGCGTCCGGTGCCAGGCGGTGCGGATGACCGAGGCCGCGCGGATCTGCGGCGCCGTCAGCCGCATGGCGTTCTCCACCTCCCAGACGGCTTCCGGCTTCAGCAGGGCGCGCTTGTGCGGGTCGTCATAATGGACTTTCAGCGCCGAGCCGCTGCTCGCCTGCCGCAGCGTCACGAAGGCTTGCCACAGTGCCTCGAAATCGAAATCCGGCAGCAAGGGCTCGGTCAGGAAGGATGCCTCCGCGAAGCGGCCGAGTGCGGCCTCGCACAGATCGAGGATGCCAGGCTCCACCGGCAGGTGACCGCCGAGATCACCGAGCCAGCCGACGCGGCCGCCGCTTGCCGGCGTTGCCAGCCCTTCGAGGAATGAACCAGGCTTTTCCCAGGACAAGGGCGCATGCGGATGGTAGCCCGCCTGCACGTCGAGCAGCAGCGCCATGTCGCTGATGCTGCGGCCCATCGGCCCGTCGATGCCCATCTGGGCATGAAAGACTTCGAGGTCCGGCCCACCGGGGACAAGGCCCTGCGACGGGCGGAAGCCAAAGACATTGTTCCACGCCGCCGGATTGCGGAGCGAGCCGCCGAAATCGCTGCCGTCGGCGACCGGGACCATGTCGAGCGCAAGGGCGACCGCTGCGCCGCCGCTCGAGCCGCCGGCGGTCAGCGCCGGATCGAACGCGTTCAGCGTCGGTCCGAAAACATTATTGTAGGTGTTGGATCCCAGCCCGAATTCGGGAACATTGGTCTTGCCGATGATGATGGCGCCGGCCTTGCGGATGCGCTCGACGAAGAAATCATCCTCCTGCGGCACGAAATCGGCGAAGATCGGCGAGCCGAAACTGGTCCTCAAGCCTCGCGTCATGGCGAGGTCCTTTATCGCCACCGGCAGGCCAAACAGCGAGCCGGCCGGCCCGCCTTGCGCCAGATCGGCGTTCGCCGCGTCGGCCTCGCGCAGGATGTCGGAGCGCTCGCGCAACGAGACGATGGCGTTGACCAGCGGGTTTACCGCGTCGATGCGGTCGAGGAATGCGGCGACCAACTCGCGCACGGACAGGCGGCGCAGCCGGATCGCCTCGGCCAGGTCGACAGCGGACATCTGGCAGATGTCGCCGGCGGGGGGCACGGCGTGCTTCGTTGCGGGGCGCAGGGCTGTCATCCGGCGTTGTTGCGCAGGGCGGTGTCGACATCCGCCGCTAGCGGGATGGCCGGCTGGGCGCCGGGCTTCAGGCAGGCGAGCGAGCCGGCGGCTGCGGCGCGAGTGAGAGCCTGCTCCAGCGGCAGGTTGGACGCCAGCCCGGCAGCGAGATAACCGCAAAAAGTATCGCCGGCCCCGACCGTGTCGACCGGCGTGATTTTCAGCGCCGGCACGGTCAGGAAATCCTCCGGGGTCGCCGCCAGCACGCCGTCGCCGCCGAGCGTGACGACGATGGTGCGGCCGGTTTTGCCGGCGAAGTCGCGCATGCGCGCCGGGCGGTCGCGGCCTTTCAGCGACAGCGCCTCGCCGTAAAGGTCGAATTCGGTTTCGTTGGCGACGGCGTAGTCGGCCTTGCCGAGCAACGCTGCCGCCTCGCTACGGAACGGCGCGGTGTTGAGCACGGTGACCGCGGCGGCGGCGCGTGCGGCGTCGAGCGCTGCATCGACAGTCTGCAACGGGATCTCGTGCTGCAGCAGGACGACGTCGCCCTTCGCAAGGAAAGCCTTGGCGAGATCGCCGGGCAGCACCGAATCATTGGCGCCCGGCACCACGGCGATGACATTCTCGCCATCGGCGCCGACGAGGATCAGCGCCGTGCCGGTGGAGGCGAAGCTCTGGCCGACGCCGGAGAGATCGACCTTGCCGGCCACGAGCAAAGCGAGGGCTTCGGTTGCGAAATTGTCCTTGCCGACGGCGCCGACCATGCGCACCTTGGCGCCGGCGCGCGCCGCAGCCAGCGCCTGGTTGGCGCCCTTGCCGCCGGGCGCGGTGGTGAAGCCGGAGCCGCGGACCGTCTCGCCCGGCGAAGGCAGGCGGTCGACATTGGCGATAAGGTCGAGGTTGATCGAGCCGACAACGATGATCAAGAAAGCCTCCTGCGGAATGCGCGGGAAGCTAACCTGTAAGCCGGCGGCTTGCCAGAGCGTGCGGATGTTTTGCGCCGGGAGCTCGCAAAAAGAAAAACACCGGCGAAGGGATTTCGCCGGTGTTGTTTGATGCGGGCAGCTTCAGGACGCGGTCTGGCCCGCTTCCCAACCGAGGATGGCGCGTTTGCGGGTCAGGCCCCAGTGGTAGCCGGTGAGTGCGCCGGACTTGCCCAGCGCCCGATGGCAAGGGACGACGAATGACAATGGGTTGGCACCGACCGCCGCCCCCACCGCCCGGCTGGCGTTTGGCGCGCCGATCCTGGAGGCGATCGAGGAATAAGTGCAGGCCTTGCCCATCGGGATCCTGAGCAGCGCGTCCCAGACGCGCAGCTGGAAGTCGGAGCCGATCATCACCACGCGCAGCGGCTGGTCGGCGCGCCACAATGTCGGATCGAAGATGCGCGCCGCATAGGGCTGGGTGGCGCTCATGTCCTCGACATAGGTGGCGTTCGGCCAGCGGCCCGACATGTCGGCGAAAGCCGCCCGCTCGCCGCCCGGATCGTTGAAGGCGAGCCCCGCAAGGCCACGGTCGGTGACCATGATCAGGGCGATGCCGAAGGGCGAGATGTGGTAGCCGTAGCGGATGGTCAGGCCAGCGCCGCGCGTCTTGTAGTCGCCCGGCGACATCGCTTCATGGGTGACGAACAAATCGTGCAGCCGGCCGGGGCCGGACATGCCGAGTTCGAACGATGTTTCGAGGAGCGGCATGCCGGAATCGAGCAGTTTGCGGGCATGGTCGAGGGTGACCGCCTGCAGGAAGGCTTTTGGCGACAGGCCGGCCCAGCGGGTGAACAGTTTTTGCAGGCCCGTGGGTGTCTCGCCGACATCGGCTGCCAGGGCTTCCAGCGAGGGCTGGTCACGATAGTCGAGGCTGATCTTCTCGATGGCGCGGCGCACGACCTCGTAGTCGCTGCCCTCGGGGGTGATGTCGTGCTGCAGGATCGCTGTCGGTTTCATCTGCGTATTCATGGTCATCTGGGCGTTCATGGCAATATCTCCTTGACCGCGAATATCGGTCTTTCCGCCCCTTGCAACCACCCGAAACTTGCCTTGTTGCCGCCTGTTCCCAGATAAATACTGGATTGCGCCCCGGGAGATGCCAATGGCCGGCGAAAGGGTGAATCTGAGCGGAGCAAGGGAGACCTTGCTGATGACGCTTTATGGCAAGGCACTGGAAAGCCGGCCGCCGCATTCGCTGCTCGGGGATCGCTTCGCCGACGAGGCCGTGCGCAAGATCGACTATGATTTCTCGCGCCTCAAGGTCGACACCAATCTCGGCATCGGCCTGGCGATCCGGGCCAAGACGTATGATGTCCGCGTTCAGGACTTCATCGCCAGAAATCCCGGCGCCATCGTGCTGCATCTCGGCTGCGGGCTCGATACGCGCATTTTCCGTGTCGATCCACCCGAAGGCGTGGAGTGGTTCGATGTCGATTTTCCGGATGTCATCGCGCTCCGGCGCAAGCTTTACCCGTCCCGGGACCATTACCACCTCGTCGGCTCTTCGGTAACCGACCCAGACTGGCTGGCAGAAGTGCCGCGCAATCGTCCGGCCGTCGTGGTGATGGAGGGGTTGACGCCTTATCTCCCGGTAGAGGAGGGGCCACGGCTGCTGTCACGCCTTGTCGCGCATCTTGCCGGCGGCGAGCTGATGTTCGACGCCTACAGCCACTTCGGCCTGAAGATGCTGCGCCTCAATCCGACCATCAGGGCGACGGGCGCCGAGGTTCACTGGGCGATCGACGACCCGCAGGTACTGGAGCGTGCCGTTCCGAAGCTGCGCTTTGTCGACGATATCTCGGCCTACAGCGCGGAACGCACAGCGCATATGAGCTGGTCCGCAAAACTGTTCATCGGGCTCTGGAGACACATTCCCGCATTGCGCAAGGTCGGCAGGATTTTACGCTACCGGTTCTGACGCGCCGGCTCTAACGCGTCCTGGCTTTTGTCAGAGCACGTGAAAATGCAGTGGCAAAACTCTCGCGGGAGTCAGGGTCCAGGAATGACCCGATCGGCACATTCTGTCCTTGTGCTTCCACCGTCATCCTGGTGATGCCGATCTCGGCATGGCGAGCGACGGAAAAGCGCGCCCAGAACGGGTTGAAGCGATGCGCTTCCGACTTTCCCGAGGGCGCCGTCTTGCGGATGTCGAGGCTGGTGCGCGACACCGACACTTCCTCGCGGGCACGGGCGGCACGATAGTTGGCGCGGAAGGCGATGTAGACGGCGATGACGTCGAGGCCGAAGAAGCCGAACACCGGCCAAGCGCCGCGCGACAGGAAAAACGCCCCGGTCACCACCCAGCCGAACAGCAGCGCGCCCATCAGCACGGCAAAGCCGGTGCGGCCCAGCGAGCGGTGCGGTGTCAGCAGCGCCTGGAAGAATGGCTCGTCGGCCTGAAACGAGGCGTTTGTGTCGCTCATCCCAGGATATTATAGGAGGGAAATGGCCAGCCCCAAGTCCAAAAATCTTTCCCTATCCAAAAGTGAACTGCCGCCCGGGCGGCGCGACGGCTCGAATGCCAAGCCGCGACCGCGGCCGGCGCGGCTCCGTTCGCTCTACAGCGCCGCCGAGGTGCATGAGATCTTCCGGCGGTTTTCGGTGCAGCGGCCCGAGCCGAAGGGCGAGCTCGAGCACGTCAACGCCTTCACGCTGCTGGTGGCCGTGGTGCTGTCGGCGCAGGCGACCGATGCCGGCGTCAACAAGGCGACGCGGGCGTTGTTCAAGGTCGCCGACACACCTGAAAAGATGCTGGCGCTGGGCGGAGCCAGGGTCGGCGAGTACATCCGCACCATCGGACTCTGGCGCAACAAGGCCAAGAATGTCGTGGCGCTCTCGGAGGCGCTGATACGCGATTACGGCGGCGAGGTGCCCAGCGAGCGCGATGAGTTGGTCAAGCTGCCGGGGGTCGGGCGCAAGACCGCCAATGTCGTGCTCAACATGGCGTTCGGCCAGCACACGATGGCGGTCGACACCCATATTTTCCGCATCGGCAACCGCCTCGGCCTGGCGCCAGGCAAGACGCCGGAGCAGGTCGAGCAAGGGCTGCTGCGGATCATTCCGGATGAGTATATGCGCCACGCGCATCACTGGCTGATCCTGCATGGCCGCTATGTCTGCAAGGCGCGCAAACCCGATTGCCCGGCCTGCGTCATCGCCGATCTCTGCAAGGCCGAAGTGAAGACGACCGATGTGCCGGCGCCGCTGGTGGAAATCGCGGCGCCCGGCGTCCCGACAACTAGCTTTCCTCCACGAACACCTCTTCGCGCTTCTTCTTGACTGACGGCAGGAAGACGACGACGAGCACGGCCAGTGCGACGAGCAGCAGGCCGGCGCTGATCGGCCGCGTCACGAAGGTCGAGGGGTCGCCGCGCGACAGGATCATGGCGCGGCGCAGGTTTTCCTCGAGCAGCGGGCCAAGCACGAAGCCGAGCAGCAGGGGTGCGGGTTCGCAGCGCAGCTTGGTCAGGATGTAGCCGAGCAGGCCGAAGAATGCGACCGCGTAGAGATCGAAGGCGTTGGTGTTGACGCTGTAAACACCGATCGAGCAGAACGCCATGATGATCGGGAAGAGCACATAATAGGGGATCGTCAGCAGCTTCACCCACAGCCCGATCAGCGGCAGGTTCAGCACGATCAGCATCAGATTGCCGATCCACATCGAGGCGATGATGCCCCAGAACAGCGCCGGCTGCTCGATCGCGACATTGGGGCCGGGCACGATGCCCTGGATGATCATGGCGCCGATCATCAGCGCCATGACCGGATTGGCCGGAATGCCCAGCGTCAGCATCGGAATGAAGGAGGTCTGGGCGCCGGCATTGTTGGCCGATTCCGGGCCGGCGACGCCGGCGATGGCGCCCTTGCCGAACTCCTCCGGGTGTTTCGACACGCGCTTTTCGACCGTGTAGGAGGCAAAGGCCGCAAGCACCGCGCCGCCGCCGGGCAGGATGCCGAGCGCCGAACCGATGATCGTGCCGCGCACGATGGGCGCGGCCATCGCCTTGAAGTCGTCGCGGGTCGGCATCAGGCCGGAGACCTTTTTGATCATCACCGAGCGCTCGTGCTCGTTTTCGAGATTGCGCAGGATCTCGGCAACGCCGAAGACGCCGACCGCCACCGCGACGAAGTTCAGCCCGTCGGCATATTCGCGGATGCCGAGCGTGAAGCGCGGCGTGCCGGTGTAGATGTCGGTGCCGACAATGCCGAGCAGCAGGCCGAGCACGACCATCGCCAGCGCCTTGACGATCGAGCCGTGGGCGAGCGCGATGGACGAGACGAGGCCGACGATCATCAGCGAAAAATATTCGGCCGCGCCGAATTGCAGGGCTATTGCCGTCAGCGGCGGGGCAAAGACGGCGACGAGAAAGGTCGACACCGTGCCGGCGAAGAACGAGCCGATCGCGGCGATCGCCAGAGCCGCCCCGGCGCGACCGTTCCTGGCCATCTGGTAGCCGTCGATGGCGGTCACGGCCGAGGAGGATTCGCCGGGCATGTTGATGAGAATGGCGGTGGTCGAACCGCCATACTGGGCGCCGTAGTAGATGCCGGCCAGCATGATGAGGGACGAAACCGGGTCGCCGATCTGAAAGGTGATCGGCAGCAGCATGGCGATGGTTGCGGTGGCGCCGATGCCGGGCAGGACGCCGATCAGCGTGCCGAGCAGAACGCCGATGAGGCAAAAACCCAGATTGGCCGGCGTGGTGGCCGTCGAAAAGCCGAGTTCGAGGTTCCTGAGGAGGTCCATCTCAGCGCCTCACAATGCCAGCAATTGGGGCAACCAGGGGCCGAAGCGCTGGAATGGCAGCCCGAGCGCGTAGCTGAAGACCAGCACCGAAAACAGCGTCAGGCCGGCCGACAGCAGAAGTGCCGTCAGCGGCTTCATGCGGGCGCTGGCAAAAGAGGCGATCAGCGCCGTCAGGAAGATCGACGGGACGAAGCCGAGGCCGCGCACGGTCATGCCGAAAAAGATCGGCGCCGGCAGGATGAAGAGCATGCCGCGCCAGGCAATGGGGCCGATCGGCTCGCCCTCGACGCGCACCGCCTGGACGAGGATGATGGCGCCGAGCACGATCAGCACGATCGCAAGCACCAGCGGGAAATAGCCCGGTCCCATGCGGAAGGCGGTGCCGATTTCGAGGCCGAGCGATTGTATCGCGAAAAAGGCGCCGAAAAAGATGAACAGCGCGGCGCACAGGCCGTTTGTCCTGTCGATGGCGAAAGGTTTCATGGCGGTCCTCCCCTGACCTTGCGACGGGCTGCCGTTGCAAATGTGAAACGGATGTCAAAGCGAAAACGGGCGCCGGCAGCGCCCCGTTCAAGCCTCAGTCGGCGTATTGGCCGGCGGCTTCGATGATCGGCTTCCAGCGCGTGATCTCGCCTTCCAGCTTGGCCTTCAGCGCTGCCGGCGTCGCGTCGGACTCGGACGACGGCTTGGTGCCGAGTTCGGCAAAGCGGGCGATGACGTTGGGGTCCTTCAGCGCGACCTGGAGCGATTTCGACAGTCGGCCGGTGATCTCGGCCGGCGTGCCCTTCGGCGCATAGAGGCCGTGCCAGATGCCGACCTGCACCGCGGGCAGGCCGGCTTCGATGGTCGTCGGCACGTCCTTCAGCACGTCGAGGCGCTCCGGCGTGGTGACGGCATAGGCCTTGATCGTGCCGCCCTGGATCTGCTTGGTGGTGTTGGTGGTCTGGTCGCACATAATGTCGACCTGGCCTCCGAGAAGGTCGGTCATGGCCGGGCCGGTGCCCTTGTAGGGCACGGTGACCAGCGGCGTGCCGATGGCGCTCATGAACAGCATGCCGCACAGATGCGAGGCAGCGCCGATGCCGGCATTGGCGACGGTGATGGTGTCCTTGTTGGTCTTGGCGTATTCGACCAGCCCTTTCAGGTCGGCCGGCTCCAGATCCTTGCGGGCGACGATCGCCATCGGCACCTCGGTGACGAGGCCGATATACTCGAAGCCGTTCAGCGTGTCGTAGGCGAGTTTTCTGTAGAGGGTCGCGCTGGTCGCCATGCCGATGTGATGGAGGAGCAGCGTGTAGCCATCCGGGTCGGCGTTGGCGACGCGGCCGGCGCCCAGCGTGCCGCCGGCGCCGCCGACATTTTCGACGATGATCTGCTGGCCGAGATCCTTCGACATGGCTTCGGCGACGAGCCGCGTAACCGTGTCGGTCGGACCGCCGGCCGCAAACGGCACGACGACGGTGATGGTGCGCTCGGGATACGTCTGTGCGCTGGCGGTGAACGAATAAAGCGTGACGGCCGCGGCGGCGGCCAGGGCGGCTACAATTTTCCTCATCGTAATTCTCCTCCCAGGATATCAATCTCCGATCGCTGTGCAGGTCAGGCAGCAGGGTGCAACAAAGGCAAGCTAACAGATTGTCGCCTGACGCAAACTGCAAAATACAGTCGTGCGCAACCATGGCAATCAGGGGGAGTATGCCCGGCGAAGATGGGGTTTCGTGTTGGCGTTGCTTCAATAACCGTAGCCGCGCGCCATCGCCGCCGCGAAGACCGGGATCAGCAGGAAGATGAAGGCCTCGGCGCGCACATAGGTCTTCACCGAGGCGAGTTCCGCCGCCGGCACCTGGAAGCCGGGACTGGCGCTGGCTTGCCGGTTCCAGGAGATGAAGCGGATGGTCGGGATGATCGACAGCAGGCCAACGATGCCGAACGCCGCCATCTTGGCCCAGAACACCCAGTTGTAGACATAGAACTCCCAGCCCTTCAGGCCGTAGACGACGCGGCCGATGCCGACGATGATGATCGACATCGCGAGGATGCCGTAGTGGCGGTCGATGCCGGCAAGCCGCTTCAGCGTGGCGGCGGAGAGGTCGCCGCGGATCAGGACAAATTCGGCGCCAATGATGCCGGCCAGCGAGAACACCAGCAGATGATGGAAAATGGCAAGCACGAGATCGGTGGTGTCCATGGCGTTCTCCTCCCATTGGCGGTATCGAGACCGGCCCTTGCCGGACCGGTTGCGAAAGGTAGCATCGTTCGGCAGAATTCCCAGAGGCGGACCTGGGTTGGACCATCGGCGTCGCCATCCTGACAGCTGGGGTTTTCTGAAATGACCGGACTGAAGCGCGCCCTGAACCCGATGCCGGACGACATCCGCATCGCCCTGACCGAAAAAGGACTGACAGCGGCCTACGAGGCGCGGCCGGACTACCAGAAGAACGATTATCTCGGCTGGGTCGCCCGCGCCAAACGCAGCGACACCAGGCAGAAGCGGCTCGACCAGATGCTGGACGAATTGCGGCGCGGTGGGCTCTACATGAAGATGGTCTGGCACGGCTGAAAGTAAGCCGACGCTGTTCGCTTCGACCGCCTGGTCGCGCCAGGCCGTTCGGAAGCTTCCCTGGCTGAATGATGATCCGGCTTGGCCCTTGTCCGGGCGCGCTGGTTTGCTAAGCGCTGACCGTCAACGGAGGCAGAGTTTCATGGGCAGTCCAAAAACAGCCGGCGTCCCGGTTCTCGAAACGGAACGGACCATCATGCGGGCGCACCGGATCGAAGATTTCGACGACTATGCCGTCATGTGGGCCGACCCCGTCACCACCCGTTTCATCGGCGGCAAGCCGCGGACGCGGGAGGAAAGCTGGATGCGGTTCCTGCGGCATGCCGGCCTGTGGTCGCTGCTCGGCTACGGCTTCTGGGCGGTCGAGGACAAGGCCAGCGGTCGCTTCATCGGCGAGGCCGGATTCCACGATCTGAAGCGCGACATCGAGCCGTCGCTCGAGGGCATTCCGGAAGCCGGCTGGGCGCTGGCGCCCCAAGCGCATGGCAAGGGTCTTGCCAGCGAAGTCGTCAGAAGGGCCCTGGCCTGGGGCGACGAAACCTTTGCCGGCGCGAGAACCGTCTGCATCATCGATCCGGAAAACACCGGCTCGTTGAACGTTGCGGCAAAGTGCGGCTACACCAAGGTCCTGGAAACGACCTATCACGACGGGCTGACGATCCTGCTCGAACGGCGGGTGTGAGGCGCTTCATCGACGCAATTTCCACGTTCTGCCAGGGTTGGCTATTCTAATCTAGCTACGCAATTCCTGTGGGAAAACCGCTCACACTTTTCCTGGAATTGCCCTTTGGGGGAGCCGACCATGAGTGCGATCAATGCGATATTTCTGAAGCTTTTCTGGGCGGGGCTGCTGCTCCTGGCGGCCGTGCAACTGGCGGGCGCCGATGCGACGGTGCCGACCGCCGACATCGAGGGCGGTGCCGACAATCATCTGGCCAAGCGCTACGAGGGGTCGTTCATCGTCTCCTACGAAAAATTCGCCTATACCGATTTTACAGTGCCGCTGTCGCCGCTGAAGCCGAGCGCCGATCCGGATGCCCGTGACACGATGAACAACCGTGTGTTCGCGCCGGACAAGAAGGCTGAGGTCGAAGGCGCGCTGACCCGCATCGCCTATGTGCTGCCGGCCGAGCGCTCCCCGCTCGAAGTGCTGCGCAACTACCAGGATGTGATCGCGGCCGCCGGCGGCGAAGTCCTGTTCGAATGCAAGAAGGAAGAGTGCGGCGGCGCCGCCGACCGGTCGTCGAGCGGTGGCGGCGGCGACATGAGCCTGATGATGTATTTCTTCCATGAAAGCGACGTCAAGGACGCGGCCTTTTCCAATGGCGCCTGTGCGGTAACCACCGGTATCAACGACCAGCGCTTCTTCGCTGCCAAGGTGCCGCAGGATGGCGGCGACGCCTATGTCACGGTTCAGGCCTATTCGCTGATCGACGACCTCTACTGCAAGGAACTCAACGGCCGCACCATTGCCGTCGTTCAGGTGCTGGAGCCCAAGGCGCGCGACAAGAAGATGGTGGTGGTCGAAGCGGCCAAGATGGCGGATTCGCTGTCGGCCACCGGCTCCATCTCGCTCTACGGCATCTTCTTCGACACCGACAAGGCCGACATCAAGCCGGAATCGGAACCGACGCTGAAGGAGATCTCGACGCTTCTGACCAACGAGCCCGGCATGGCGGTGATCGTCGTCGGTCATACCGACAACCAGGGCGCGTTCGACTACAATATCGATCTGTCGTCGCGGCGGGCGCAGTCGGTGAAGGCGGCGCTGGTCTCGAAATACGGCATCGATGGCGGCCGGCTGACCGCCGCCGGCGCCGGCATGATGGCGCCCGTCGCCAGCAATGACGACGAAGCCGGCCGCGCCAAGAACCGCCGCGTGGTGCTGGTCAAGGCGAACTGAGGCCGATCACGGTTTCAGCGCCGGCTAGGCGCGCTGCCTGCTCCAGCATCGAGGCATCCTCGCCAAAGGCGCGGGTGGCGCGAGCGGCGGCCTCCAGCAGGTCCGGCGTCATGCGGCGCAGGAACGCCGTATCGACGCGTGTCGACGGGCCGGCCAGCGTCAAGGCGCCGAGCAGAACGCGGCCCGGTCCGAACACCGGCACCGAGACGCCCGCCGTCTCAGGGTCGCGATCGCCGATCGACAGATAGTGGCAGGCCTTGCGGATGGTCTCGTATGGTTCGCCCGGCTGGCCTGAAAACGCTGCCAGCACGCGGCCGCCCGAGCCGGTGAGCAACGGCAGCAGGTCGCCTTCCCGGATCGTGTAGCGGATAGGATGCTTGGATTCGACGCGGTAGAGACAGGTGCGGGCGTCGCCCGAGCGGACATAGAACGCCACGCTTTCCCAGCTGCGCTCGGCGAGATCGCGCATGATCGGCAGCAGGATGTCGACCGCCACCACGGAGCACTGGTAGAGCGCGCCGAGCCGGAAGGTGGCGGGTCCGATGCGGTAGCGGCCATCGTCGAGCCGCTCCAGCAACTGCCCGCGCAGCAATGAGTTCGCCAGCCTCAAAATGGTGCTTTTGTAGAGCCCGGTGCGCGCCGCGATCTCGGCCAGGCTGAGCGAGCGGTCGGCGGTCGCGAACGCGTCGAGAATGGCGATCGCGCGGTCGAGCGCGGCAACGCCATCGGCCGGCAACGGCTGGGATCGCGCTTCGGTCATCTCACGAACAGTTTCATTCCAGTTTACCTGCTCGGACAAAGGCCGGCCGAAGCGATTGTGCCGCACATCCATGGTTCTGTCTAGTAGAACAGCGTTCCTGTTGACAGAACGTACCGAAATCGGCATGAATTTTTGCCGAGCGGGTCTGTTTTCAGGCTACGTTTCTGGCAGGCACCGGAGGAGGTGTCGTGATTTGGAGGAATCCCATGCTGAACAGACGCAGATTTTTGATGAGCACCGCGGCCGCAGGCGCTGCCGGATTCGTCGCAACGCATTTGACGCCCGCTTTCGCTCAGGATGCACCGCAGATCCAGATCTTCGTGCCGGCCGCGCCCGGCGGTGGCTGGGACCAGACGGGGCGCACCATCGACCAGGTGCTGCGCAGTGAAAAACTGATCTCCGGCTCGCAGATCACCAATGTCGGCGGCGCCGGCGGCACGGTCGGCCTGCCGCAGTTCATCAGCCAATGGAAGGGCAAGGGCAATTCGCTGATGGTGGCCGGCATGGTCATGGTCGGCGCCATCATCGCCAACAAATCGGCCAACAACCTCTCCGAAGTCACGCCCATCGCTCGCCTCACCGGCGAGTTCGAGGCGCTTGTGGTGCCGGCGGATTCGCCGTTCAAGACGGCCGGCGATTTCGTTGCGGCGCTCAAAGCGGATCCGACCAAGGTTCCGGTGGCCGGCGGCTCGGCCGGCGGCTCCGACCACATCCTGTTCGGGCTGATCGCCAAGACGGTCGGCGTTCCGGCAACCAACCTCTCCTATGTGCCTTTCGCCGGCGGCGGCGAGGCGCTGTCGGCGCTGCTCGGCAACCAGGTGGCGGCCGGCATTTCCGGCTTCGGCGAGTTCTCCGAGCAGGTCAAGGCGGGCGCGCTTCGGCTGTTGGCGATCTCCGCCGACAAGCGCCAGGACGGTATCGACGCACCGACGATGAAGGAAGCCGGCATCGACGTCGAACTGTTCAACTGGCGCGGCGTCTTCGCACCGCCAGGCGTCTCCGACGCCGACAAGGCGGCGATGGTCACGATGATCGAGACCATGGCCAAGAGCGATGCCTGGGCAGCCGAATGCAAGAACCGCAACTGGACGCCCATCCTGCTCACCGGCGACGACTATGCGAAATTCCTCGTCGACGACACCGCCCGCATCACCGCGATCCTCAAGGATCTCGGCCTCGCCTGATGTCTTCAGGGGCGGCCACGGCCGCCCCTTCCGACATTCGCCTGCGGCATGGACATATCATGCGCTGGGAGTGAAACTGCGGATGCGGCCGGCGGGAGGATGCCGGCCATCTCGGGAGGACATCGATGAGCACCAGCGACCAGCAGCCGGCGCCCCCGCGCCTTGCCATGCCCGAATTGTTGATCGGCATCGGGCTTCTCGCCTGTGCCGCGGCCGTGGCGTGGCAGACCCTGGCGATCCCGGTTTCGCCGCTCTATTCCAAGGTCGGGCCGACCGTCTTTCCCTACATCACCATGACCGGCATGATCGTGCTTTCGCTGCTGCTCATCGTCGCCGCGCTGCGCGGCGGCTGGCAGCCGCAGGAAGAAAAGGAGACGCCGACCGACTGGAAGGCGATGGGCATCGTCGTTGCCGGCCTGGTCGCCAATCTGGTGCTGATCCAGCCGCTCGGCTTCACCGCCGCCTCGGTCATCATGTTCGTGCTCGTCTGTTATGGCTTCGGCAGCAAGCACACGCTGCGCGATGCGCTGACCGGCCTGATCCTGGCGCTTGCCGCCTATTTCGGCTTTGCCAGGGCGCTCGGCGTCAACATTGGCGCCGGCTTCATCGAAAACCAGCTGAACACGGTGATCGACGCGATCATCGCCACTGTGAGGGGCTGACGCCATGGAGACGCTCGGCCATCTCGCCCACGGATTTTCCGTCGCTTTCTCGCCGATGAACCTGCTGTGGTGCCTGGTCGGCACCACGCTCGGCACGGCCATCGGCGTGCTGCCCGGTCTCGGACCGGCGCTGACCATCGCGCTTTTGTTGCCGATCACCTACCAGGTGGCGCCAGAGGCGTCCTTCATCCTGTTTGCCGGCATCTATTACGGCGCCATGTATGGCGGCTCGACGACCTCGATCCTGCTCAACACGCCGGGCGAAAGCGCCACCATCGTCACCGCGCTGGAAGGCAACAGGATGGCCCGCTCGGGTCGCGGCGGCGCGGCACTGGCGACCTCGGCGATCGGCTCCTTCGTCGCCGGCACCATCGGCACGATGGGCGTCGCCTTCCTGGCGCCGGTGGTGGTGAAGTTCGCGCTGGCCTTTGGTCCGGCCGAATATTTCTCGCTGATGGTGCTCGCCTTCATCACGGTTTCGGCGGTGCTCGGCTCGTCCTCCGTGCGCGGCCTCACCAGCCTGTTCATCGGCTTCGTCATCGGCATGATCGGCGTCGACCTGCAGACGGGACAGCCGCGCTTCACCTTCGGCATGAACGAACTGCTCGATGGCGTCGATGTCATCATTGCCGCGGTCGGCCTGTTTGCCGTCGGCGAGACGCTCTACATGGCCTCGCGCCGCTATGCCGGCAAGGACGAGATCGTGCCGCTCAAGGGATCGCTCTACATGACAGCGGCCGAATGGGGACGATCGTGGAAGCCATGGCTGCGCGGCGCTTTTATCGGCTTCCCGATCGGCGCCATGCCTGCCGGCGGCGCCGAGATCCCGACCTTCCTGTCCTATGCCATCGAAAAGAAGCTGTCGAAGCACAAGGAGGAGTTCGGCACGGTCGGCGCCATCGAGGGCGTTGCCGGACCGGAAGCCGCCAACAATGCGTCTGCCGCCGGCGTGCTGGTGCCGATGCTCACCCTTGGCCTGCCGACCTCGGCGACCGCCGCAATCATGCTGTCGGCCTTCCAAAGCTACGGCATCAATCCGGGACCGCTGCTGTTGACGACGCAGGCCGATCTGGTCTGGGGCCTGATCGCCAGCCTGTTCATCGCCAACGTCATCCTGGTCGTCCTCAACCTGCCGCTGATCGGGCTGTGGGTACGGCTGTTGAAAATCCCGGCACCGCAGCTCTATGCCGGCATCCTGGTGTTCGCCACCGTCGGCACCTACGGCATCTCGCAATCGCCGATCGACCTCGTCATCCTCTATCTCCTGGGGGCCGCCGGCTTCCTGATGCGGCGCTTCGATTTCCCGACAGCGCCGGTCATCATCGGCATGATCCTGGGGCCGCTCGCCGAAACGCAGTTCCGCCGGGCGATGACGATCTCGAACGGCGACTGGTCGGTGTTCTACACCCACAAGCTGTCGCTGGTGCTGCTGATCCTCGCCTTCATCGGCCTAGCCGGGCCGCATATCTGGGCCTTCATCGAGCACCGGCGCCGTCGCGGACCGGAGCATGTGCCGGGCGATGCCTGAGCAACCTGGAGCATCATGACCGATCTGCTTGCCGGCATCCGCATCCTCGACCTGACCAATGTGCTGGCGGGCCCTTATTGTGCCTATCAGCTGGCGCTGCTCGGCGCCGATGTCATCAAGGTCGAGACGCCGCAAGGCGGCGATCTGGCGCGCCAGCTCGGCGCCTCGCCGGCGCTCAACAAAGCCGGCATGGGCGCGTCGTTCCTGGCGCAGAATGCCGGCAAGCGATCGGTGGTGCTGGATCTCAAAAGCGAAGCCGACCGCGAACGCTTCCTCGATCTCGTCGCCTCGGCCGACGCGCTGGTCGAGAATTTTCGACCGGGCGTGATGGGGCGGCTGGGTCTCGGCTATGAGGTGCTGAAAGCGGTCCGCCCCGGTCTCGTCTATTGCGCCATATCCGGTTTCGGCCAGAGCGGGCCGATGCGCGACAATCCGGCCTACGACCAGATCATCCAGGGGCTGTCCGGTATCATGAGCATCACCGGCACGCCGGAGACAGCACCCTTGCGGGTCGGCTATCCCGTCGCCGACACGCTGGGCGGGCTGGTCGGGGCCTTCGCCATCGCCGCGGCGCTGGTCAAGCAGAAGACCTCGGGCGAGGGCGCGTTTCTCGATGTCTCGATGCTGGAATGCACGCTGTCGGCGCTGGGCTGGCCGGTGTCCAACTATCTGACCGCCGGTGTCGAGCCGCAGCCGATGGGCAATGAGAACATGACGGCTGCGCCCTCCGGCGCGTTTCGCACCGGCGACGGCCTGCTCAACATCGCCGCCAACAAGCAGGAGCAGTTCGTCACGCTTTGCCGGCTGATCGGCCAGCCGGAACTGGCCGACGATCCGCGCTTTGCCGAGCGCGAGACGCGCAAGCAGAACCGCGCCTCCTTGAAAGGGCTGATCGAGACAGCGCTTGCGAGCGCCTCGGCGGCTGCCTGGGAAGAAAAGTTCAACCGCGCCGGCGTTCCGGCGGGCCGGGTGCTGACGATCCCGCAGGTGCTTGGCGAGCGCCAGGTGGTCGAGCGCGACATGACCGCGCGTTTCCAGGGTCTGCCCGGCATGGCGCAGCCGCTGACCGTGGTGCGCGGCGGCTTCATGGTCGATGGCGCGGCACCCTTGCCGGTCCTGCCGCCGCCTGTGCTGGGCGAGCATATGGACGAGGTTTTTTCCACCCTGCCGCCGCGCGCCAGGAGAAGCGCGTGAGCGAGAGAAAAACCGGCCGCGAACGCGGCGAGGAATGGTGGCAGACCGGCATCATCGAGATGAGCCCCGGCATCATCCGGCTGCGCGGCTATGAAATCCAGGAGCTGATCGGCCGCGTCAGCTTTCCGGCCACGATCTGGCTGATGCTGCGCGGCGAATTGCCGAGCGAGGAGCAGGCGGCGCTGCTCGGCATTGCGCTGGGGGCGGCCGTCGACCACGGGCCGCAGGCGCCGTCGATCGCCATTGCCCGCATGGCCATCACCTGCGGCGTCGGCATCAACAGCGCCATGGCGTCCGCCGTCAACGTGCTGGGTGACGTGCATGGCGGCGCCGGCGAACAGGCGCTGTCCTTCTATGGCGACATTGCCGTGGCACTTGACCAGGGTGTTGCGCTGGACCAAGCCGTAGCCGCACGGCTCGACCGTTTCTTCGCCGAGGAGAAAGGCTATGTGCCGGGATTTGGCCATCGCTTCCACCCGGTCGATCCGCGCGCGCCGCGCCTGATCGCAGTGACGCGCGAGTTTGCCGCGCGCGGCGTCGTCAGCGGACGCTTTGCCGACATCGCCGAGGCCGTCGAATCAGAGGTGGCACGGCGCAAGGGGAAGAAAATACCGCTCAACATCGACGGCGCCACCGCCGTCATCTATGGCGAGCTCGGCTTTCCGCCGCCGTTGACGCGCGGCCTGTTCGTGCTCTCGCGCTCGGTCGGCATCCTGGCGCATGCATGGGAACAGTCGCAGCAAAGCGAGCGCAACAAAGGGCCGCTGCCGAGCGAATGGCTGTGGGCCTATACGGGCACGCCGCTGCGGCCATTTCCCGCTGAGGGGGATGAGGGTCCCGCTGAAGGGGACGAGGGCAAGTGAGGTTGGTCAGGCCGGGTCCGGCACTGCCGGCTGAGGCGGCGCCAGGTTGGCCATCAGCGTCGAGAGATCCGGCTCATCGATGAGCAACGCCGCGTCCTGCGGCTTGAGCCATGCCCGCTGGCGGCTCTTGGCCTCCTGCCAGTTGGCCAGTTCCTCGGACACCTCCAACAGATAGACGACGACGTCGACGCGCACAAAATTGTGCTCCAGCCGTTTCCAGTAGGAATAGCTGCCGGCAGGCGCCTTGCGGGTCTTGCCGAGCACGCCGGCTTCTTCGCGCGCCTCGATGGTGGCGGCCTTGCGCCCGCTCTTTCCTTTCATCGGCCAGCCCTTGGGCACGATAAAGCGCTTCGTCGCTCGCGACGTCACCAGCATCACTTCGAAATTGCCTGAAACGTCCAGACGAAAGGGAATGGCGGCGACCTGGCGAATGCGTTCGCCTCGCCTTGCCTTGCGTACCGCCTTTTTCTTGGTCGTCGCCATGTGCTGAAAATCCGGTCGGCGGGCGCACCGCCGCACGCCGCCTGCAAACCCCTGATATGCCCGCGAGGCAATGAGGCATTTTTAGTAAATAAGTCGACTAAGTAAATCGCAAGCGACCGATATCAACGGCAAACACGCACAATCTGGTTGTTGACGATCTGAATCGGACAAGCTTGCCGGACGACGGGCACTTCGGGGCGCGGCTGCGGCACGATCCGACGGTCCTGCTCGCGATATTGCTGCTGCTGTTGCTGGAACTGCTGCCGCTGCAGGCTGTTGCGCAATTGCTGCAGCTGGTTCTGCTGGATCAGCCGGTTGGCGCTGGGATTGCCGGACTGAGCCGCAGCAGATTGCATGATGCCGGCGAGCGTTGCCGCCGCCAGCATTGCCGACATGAGAACTGTCGATAGGCGAAGCGTCGACATCAGTTCATTCCCGTACAGATATAACCTCCTCTCTATATAGGGCGTTCGTCTCGATCTGCCATGGGCCGGTCTGCCATGGGCCGATCTGCCACGGGTTGGCGAAATCCCTGAGGAAGCGGCCCGGCCGCACTTGACAGAAAAGATCGATTGACCGCTCTATCGGGCCCGGATCTCGGCCTCAATCGCGGCTGACTCGAGGCACAATCGGGAGCATATTGATGAAAAGCAGGCAAGTATATTTCGCGGCGCTACTGGGCAGCATCTGTATTCTTGGCCCGGTGGCAGTCGCGGCGCAAACCAAGACCGACAAGGCGGCGCCTGCCGCCGCAGCGCCCGCCCCTGCTGCCGGCCCGACATTGCCTGGCGGCGCCTCGGCGCTGTCCGAGACACATGGCGACTGGACGGTCAATTGCCAGGTAACCGGCACGGCCAAGGTTTGCAGCCTGTCGCATCAGCAGTTCAACAAGCAGTCCAACCAGCGCCTGCTGGCGATCGAGCTGTCGAGCAAGAGCGGCGAGGATGCCGCCGGAACGCTGGCGCTGCCGTTCGGCCTGGCGCTCGCCAAAGGCGTCAGCCTGACCATCGACGACCAGAAGCTGGAAGGCAGCCTGCCGTTCAACACCTGCCAGGCCGTCGGCTGCCTGGTGCCGGTGGCGTTCGATGCCAGCGTCACGCCGCTGCTCAAGGCAGCCACCACGCTGAAGATCGACGCCTTCGCGGCCGACACCGGTCAAGCGGTGAGTTTCACCATCCCGCTCAACGGCTTCGGCGGCGCACTGGCACGGACCGCGGAACTCTCGGCGGACTGAGCAGCGAGCGCGCGGCTACTCAACCTCGCGCAGCCGGTATCCCACCCCGGTTTCGGTGGTGATGTAGCGCGGCTGGTCGGGCGACTTTTCGATCTTCTGCCGGAGCTGGCGGACATAGACCCTGAGATACTGCACGTCGGTCGAATCGCCCCACACCTGCCTCAGAATGAAATGGTGGGTCAGCACCTTGCCGGCATGCTGCACCATAATACGCAATATGTCGTATTCCTTGGGGGAGAGCTTTATCTCCTTGCCTTCGACCTTGACGATGCGCTTGACCAGGTCGACCGAGAGATCGCCGGTCTGAAACACCGGCTTCTCGCCCTGCTGCTGGAATTTGTGGCGCAGCGCGACGCGGATTCTGGCGACCAGTTCGTTCATGCCGAACGGCTTGGTGATGTAGTCGTCAGCGCCGAGTTCGAGCGCCGCGACGATGCCGGCTTCGTCGGTGCGGCTGGACAGGATGACCACGGGCACGTCGAGGCCGTCGTCGCGCCATTTCCGCAGGAGATCGAGGCCACCCATGCCGGGCAGGCCGAGGTCGAGCAGGATCAGATCCGGCTTTTGTGCATCGACGAGTTCGATCGCAGCCTTGGCGTTGGGCGCTTCGCTGACCGCATAGCCCTGGCTGCCGAGGCCGACGCGCAGCAGTTTGCGGATCGGCGGCTCGTCGTCGACGACCAGTATGCTGACGTTGGAATTTGTCATGCCGGATCACCAGAGTTTTGCCCGTCCACACCTGATACGTCCGTATCGGACGATTGTACCAACCTCGGCATGCGGATTGTGAAGACTGCGCCCGGGCGATCGCTGCGGTTCGCCGCCATGATCGTGCCGCCCATCGCCTCGATGAAGCCCCGGCAGATCGACAGGCCGAGCCCGGTGCCGGCCTGGATCTGATCGCGCTTGCGCACCCGGTAAAAGCTGTCGAAGACGCGCTCCAGGTCGGCGGGCGGAATGCCCGGTCCCTCATCCATGATCTGCAGCGCGACGGAGCCATTGTCGGCCCAGCCCTGCAGCCGGATTGTCGATCCCTGTGGCGCGTATTTCGCGGCATTGTCGAGCAGATTGAACAGCATTTGTTCGAACAGCACGGGATCAAGCTTCAGCATCGGCAGGTCGGCCGGAATATCAACCTCGGTCTTGTGCCCGGCAGTGATCTTGCGTGCCCGCTGCAAGGCCGAGCCAACGACATCGCCGACATAGTGCAGGGCGAAATTCGGTTCCATGGCGCCCGATTCAATCTTGGTCATGTCGAGCAGATTGGCGATGAAGCGGTTCAGCCGTTCGGACTCGTCGAGCACGGTGGTCAGCAGCTCGGCCCGATCGTTCTCGGGCAGTGCCGGCGCAAATTCCCTGAGCGTGCCGGCCGCGCCCATGATGGCCGCCAGCGGCGTCTTCAGATCATGCGAGATCGACGTCAGCAGTGCCGAGCGCAAGCGGTCGGCCTCGGCCGCCAGCCTGGCGCGGTCGACATCGGCGACCAGCTGGATGCGCTCGATGGCAACCGCCGCCTGGTCGGCCAGCGCGTCGAGCAGGCGCTGTTGCTCGGGCGTCAGCAGCGGGCCTTGCTTGTCATTGTCGAGGCCGACGACGCCGACGGCCGTGCGTGCGGTGCGCAAGGGGAGGTAGAGGCGTTTTGCCCCGGGCAGGGTATCGGCGCCACGGCCGGCAGCCCGGTTGTGTTCCCAGGCCCAGCGTGCAGCCGCGATGTCGGCCTCGGCCAGCGTGTCGTCGGGGGGATAACCGGCCTTGACGGTGATCGTGCCGTCCTCCGGCAGGAGCAGCACCACGCGCAGCTTCAGCATCGAGGCGATCTGGAAGGCTGTGGCCCACAAAACGTCGTCGAGCGTGCCGGCGCCGGCGAGCTTCTTTGAAAAGAGGTAGATGTCCTCGGTGGCCCGGGCGCGTGAACGGGCGGCGGCTGCCTGACGCTGCACACGCGCCGTCAGATTGCTGGCGATGACGGCAACGACGAGGAAGACGGCGAAGGCAACGATGCTCTCCGGATCGCGGATCGTCATCGTGTAGCGCGGCTCGAGAAAGAAGAAGTTGAACGCAATGGCGCTGAGGAAACAGGCGTACAGCGCCGGCCACAGGCCAAAGGTCACTGCCGATGTCAGCACCGCCAGCAGAAGCACGCTGGCAAGGTTGCGAACGTCGAGGAACTGATCGAGGACGGCGCTGACGGCAAGCGCGCCGGCGACATAGACGGTCGAGAAAAGATAAGGCCAGATTTGAAATGGCGTCTGCTCGGCCGCCGCCTTGACCCTCGACGTGGCCTCGTTGTCGCGCTCCGTTCCTGAAATGACATGGACGCTGATATCGCCGGCATTGCGGATCAGATCGTAGGTGAGCGAACCCTCGATCAGTTCGCGCCAGCGCGAGCGGGTCGGCCTGCCGACGACGATATGGGTGAAGTTGTTGGCCGTGGCGTGGCGGACGATGTCCTGGGCGACGTTCTGGCCCGGAATGGTCGTCACCTCGGCGCCGAGCTGCTCGGCCAGGCGCAAGAGCGTGGCCAGCTGGTCCTTGTCTTCCTCCGACATGGCGGCCGAACGCGGCGTGTCGACATGCAGCGCCGTCCACGGTGCGCGCAGCCGGTCGGCCAGCCGGCGCGCATAGCGGACACGAGACGCTCCGCCCGGACGCGCATCGACGCAGACGAGCACCCTTTCGCCCGCCGCCCAAGGGCCGGGAATCGCGTGCGACTGCATGTGGTTGAGCAACTGCTCGTCGACGCGCTGGGCGGTGCGGCGCAGCGCCAATTCCCGAAGCGCGGTCAGATTGCCCGGCGAGAAATAGTTTTCGACTGCGCGCTGGGCAGTGTTGGGGAAATAGACCTTTCCCTCTTTCAGCCGCTTGATCAGGTCGTCGGGCGTGAGGTCGATGATCTCGATGTCGTCGGCCTGGTCGATGATGGAGTCCGGGACCGTTTCGCGCACCCTGACGCGGGTGATCTGTGCCACGACGTCATTCAGGCTCTCGACATGCTGGATATTGAGCGTGGTGTAGACGTCGATGCCGCGCGCAAGGATTTCCTGGACGTCGAGATAGCGCTTGGGGTGGCGGCTGCCGGGTGCGTTGGTGTGGGCGAGTTCGTCGACGAGCACCAGCGCCGGCCGGCGGGCGAGGATGGCGTCGATGTCCATCTCATTCAGCACGCGGTCCTTGTATTCGACCTTCTGGCGCGGGATGACCTCGTAGCCTTCGACCAGCGCCAGGGTTTCCTTGCGGCCGTGGGTTTCGACGATGCCGATGACCACGTCGATGCCGTCGGCAAGCATGGCGCGGCCGGCCATCAGCATTTCGTAGGTCTTGCCGACACCGGGTGCAGCACCCAGAAATATCCGCAGGCGGCCGCGCTCTTCCCGTTCCGCATGCTCGAGCAGCGCGTCCGGAGAGGGTCTGGTATAGTTGCTTCTGGCGTCCGGCATCAGGCTCGATCATGAACGGCGCCGAGGATCGTGTCGATCCCCGGCCCCTGGCTTCAGAGATTGTCTCTCACTGCTTGGTATCGTCCAGTGCCAGGTTGAGCGCCAGCACATTGACGACCGGCTCGCCGAGGAAGCCGAGTTCGCGGCCTTCGACATGGCTGTCGACAAGCGCCTTGACCTTGGCTTCGTCGAAGCCCCTGGCCTTGGCCACCCGAGCGACCTGGAAATAGGCGGCGTCCGGGCTGATAGCGGGGTCGAGGCCGCTGCCGGACGTCGTCACCAGATCCATCGGCACCGGCTGGTTCGGGTTCTCCGCCTTCAGCTTTGCAACATCGCCCTTGATGCGGTCGATCAGCTTGGGGTTGGTTGGACCGAGATTGGAGCCGCTGGACGCTGCGGCGTTGTATCCGTCGCCGGCAGCCGAGGGGCGGCCATGGAAATACTTGTCGTCGGCAAAGCCCTGGCCGATCAGTTCGGAGCCGATGACCGTGCCGTTTTTCTCGATCAAGCTGCCATTGGCCTGGTGCGGAAACAGCGCCTGGGCGATGCCGGTCATGCCCAGGGGATAGATCAGGCCGGTCAAAACGGTGAAAAAGACGATCATGATAATAGCGGGTCTTATCTGAGTGAGCATGGACGTATTTCCTTAAGCGAGGCCGAGGCCGGTGACGATCATGTCGATCGCCTTGATGCCGACGAAGGGAACGATGATGCCGCCGAGGCCGTAGACCAGCAGGTTGCGGCTGAGCAGCGCGCCGGCGCCGATGGCGCGGTATTTGACGCCTTTAAGCGACAGCGGGATCAGAGCGATGATGATCAGCGCGTTGAAGATGATGGCCGACAGGATGGCGCTCTGCGGCGTCGCCAGATGCATGATGTTGAGCGCTTGCAGGGGGCCGATTGTATGTCCCGGCGCAACGTAGAAGACGGCAAACATGGCCGGGATGATGGCGAAGTATTTGGCGACGTCGTTGGCGATCGAGAAGGTCGTCAGCGAGCCGCGCGTCATCAGCAGCGCCTTGCCGATCTCGACGATCTCGATCAGCTTGGTCGGGTCACTATCGAGGTCGATCATGTTGCCGGCCTCGCGGGCGGCAACCGTGCCGGTGTTCATGGCGACGCCGACATCGGCCTGCGCCAAGGCCGGCGCGTCGTTGGTGCCGTCACCGCACATGGCGACCAGCTTGCCCTTGGCCTGTTCGTCGCGGATCAGCTTCAGCTTGTCCTCGGGCGTGGCCTGGGCGAGGAAATCGTCGACGCCGGCTTCGGCTGCGATCGCCGCCGCAGTCATCGGATTGTCGCCGGTGATCATCACGGTGCGGATGCCCATTTTGCGCAGTTCGGCAAAGCGCTCGCGGATACCACCCTTGACGATGTCCTTGAGGTGGACGACGCCGAGCAGGCGGCCGTCACGCTCGACGGCCAGCGGCGTGCCGCCCGACTTGGCGATCTCGTCGGCGATCGCCTGGAGATCCTTGACGGTGTCGCTGCCGGGGCGCGTGCCGTGAGTGGCCGATGTCGACTGGCTGACATAGGCGAGAACCGAATCGACGGCGCCCTTGCGCACCGACGAGCCATCGATGTCGACGCCGCTCATCCGGGTCTGCGCGGTGAAGGGCACGAAGCTGGCATGCAAGGTTGCCATGTCACGGGCGCGGATGGCGTATTTCTCCTTGGCCAGCACGACGATCGAGCGTCCCTCAGGCGTCTCGTCGGCGAGCGAGGCGAGCTGCGCGGCATCGGCCAGTTCCTGTTCGGTGACGCCCTTGACCGGGCGGAATTCGGTGGCCTGGCGGTTGCCGAGCGTGATGGTGCCGGTCTTGTCGAGCAAAAGCGTATCGACGTCGCCCGCCGCTTCGACGGCACGGCCGGACATGGCCAGCACGTTGAAGCGCACCAGGCGGTCCATGCCGGCAATGCCGATGGCCGACAGCAGGGCGCCGATGGTGGTCGGGATCAAGGTGACGAACAGCGCGACCAGCACCGTCACCGGGATATAGCCGCCGGAATAGGAGGCAAAGCTCGGGATCGTGGCGGTGGCCAGCACGAAGATCAGCGTCATGCCGACGAGCAGGATGTTGAGCGCGATCTCGTTGGGCGTCTTCTGGCGCGAGGCACCCTCGACCAGCGAGATCATGCGGTCGAGGAAGGTGTGGCCGGAGGCGGCTGATATGCGCACGCGAATCCAGTCGGACAGAACCTGCGTGCCGCCGGTGACCGCCGAACGGTCGCCGCCGGATTCGCGAATGACGGGTGCGGACTCGCCGGTGATTGCCGCCTCGTTGACCGAGGCCACGCCTTCGATCACTTCACCGTCGGACGGGATGATGTCGCCGGCTTCGACCAGCACGATGTCGCCAACCTTCAGGCTGGTGCCGGGCACCAGCTTGAACCTGGAGCGGTCTTCGCCGGCAAGCAGCTTGGCCTGGGTTTCGGTGCGCGCCTTGCGCAGCGAATCGGCCTGCGCCTTGCCGCGGCCTTCGGCGACGGCCTCGGCGAAGTTGGCGAACAGCACGGTGAACCACAGCCAGATGATGATCTGCAGCGTAAAGCCGAAATCGCCGCCGCCGGTGACGAGATCCTTGACGAACAGGACCGTGGTAAGAAGCGAGACGATGCCGACGACGAACATCACCGGGTTCCTGACCAGCGTGCGGGGGTCGAGTTTCCTGAAGGCGCCGCCGATGGCCGGCCACAGGATGCGGGCATCCATGATGACCGCGGATTTGGACTGGCTCATTTGATGGCTCCAGAATCTGAACTGTTGGCCGGCACCGACCGATCGGATGCCGAAAAGAGGGGCGGCGGACCATAGGCCAGCAGCCAGATCACGATCATGACTGCCGCGAGGCCGAGGAAGGTAGATACGCTGGGGAAGGGAGGGGGCGTTTCCTCCCCCTCATTGCCGGCTCGTGGGCCGGCTCGCGGCCGGGCCTTCATGCGTTTTGGGTAGAACCAGGACATGACAAGCCTCAGAATGTCTGGCCGTTGATGGCAGCCAGGTGCTCGACGATCGGTCCGATCGCCAGTGCCGGGAAGAAGGTCAGGCCGACGACGATCAGGATGACGCCGACGAGCAGGCCGACGAACAGCGGGCCGTCGGTCGGGAAGGTGCCGGCGGAAGCCGGAACCGTCTTCTTCGTCGCTAGCGAGCCGGCAATGGCAAGCGCTGGAATGATGACGAAGAAGCGACCCACCCACATGGAGATGCCGAGCGTGATGTTGTACCAGGGCGTGTTGCCGGAAAGGCCGCCAAAGGCCGAGCCGTTGTTGGCCGCCGCCGAAGTGTAGGCATAAAGAACCTCGGAGAAGCCATGCGGACCCCCATTGGCCATCGAGGCGACGGCGCTTGGCAGCACGACCGCTATTGCCGTGAAGACCAGCATGACCAGCGGCAGAGCTAGGATGGCGAGCATTGCCATCTTGACCTCCTTGGCCTCGATCTTCTTGCCGAGATATTCGGGCGTGCGGCCAACCATCAGGCCGGCGACGAACACGGTGATGACGATGAACATGACGATGCCGTAGAAGCCGGCGCCGACGCCGCCGACGATGACTTCGCCGAGCTGCATGTTGAGCATCGGGACCAGGCCGCCAAGTGCTGTGAACGAGTCATGCATGGCGTTCACCGCACCGCAGCTCGCAGCCGTGGTGATGACGGCGAATAGTGCCGAAGCGGCAATGCCGAAGCGGCTCTCCTTGCCTTCCATGTTGGCGCCGTCGACGCCCAGCGCATGGACCAGCGGATTGCCCGCGGCTTCCGCCCAGTAGCAGATAACGACGCCAGCGATGAACAGCACACTCATCGTGGCCAGGATCGCCCAGCCCTGGCGCTGGTTGCCGACCATGCGGCCGAAGACGTTGGTGAGTGCGGCACCCAGCGCGAAGATCGTCACCATCTGGATCATGTTGGAGATGGCGTCGGGGTTTTCGAAAGGATGCGCGGCGTTGGCGTTGAAGAAGCCGCCGCCATTGGTGCCGAGCATCTTGATGGCGACCTGCGAGGCGACCGGCCCAAGGGCGAGCGTCTGCTTGGCGCCTTCGAGCGTGGTGGCGTCGACATAAGGCCCGAGCGTCTGCGGCATGCCGAGCCAGACATAGACAAGGGTGAGCACGATGCTGAGCGGCAGCAGGATGTAGAGCGTGCAGCGGGTCATATCGACCCAGAAATTGCCGATCGATTTGGCCGAGGCGCGGGCGAAGCCGCGGATCAGCGCCACCGCAATGGAAATGCCGACGGCGGCGGACATGAAGTTCTGAACAGTCAGGCCGGCCATCTGCACGAGGTAGGACAACGTGCTTTCGCCGCCGTAATTCTGCCAGTTGGTGTTGGTGACGAAGCTGACGGCAGTGTTGAAGGCGAGATTGGGTTCGACCGATGCCATCCCGGCCGGATTGTAAGGCAGGACGCCCTGCAGGCGTTGCAGAAAGTACAGCACCAGGAAACTGGCAAGGCTGAAGAAGATGATTCCTGCCGCGTAGGTCGTCCAGTGCTGCTCCTCGAGCTCGCCGGTTCCCGAAATGCGGTAGAGGCCGCGCTCAACGGGCCCGAGTATGGGCGAGAGAAAGGTGCGATCGCCATTGAAGACGCGGTACATGTAGCCGCCGAGCGGCTTCACCAGCAAAACGACGATCCCGCAATAAACCAGGATCTGTATCCATCCGTTGAGTGTCATGGCTTTCCGTGCCTTGCTTCAGAAGCGTTCTGGGCGAACGAGGGCGTATGTGAGGTAGACGAGCAGGAACAAGGTCACGCCGCCACCAAGGATGTAATCGACAAACATGTTGCGATCCTTCCGCTTAAAGAGCGTCGCAGGCTTTGATGTAGGCGAGGGAAAGGGCGAAAAACAAAACCTCGATCCCGATGACGACAATGTCCATTGTGTTGGTCCTTGCTTGTACTTGGCGCCAGTTGCTGGCAGGCCGTAAATTCCATGAGAACGACCCGCCGTAGCTTCGAAGGCTACGGCGTCCGGAGCGTTTTGCTCGTGGTGGAATATGGACCCGATCGCCATAAAGGTTCGAGACGGGGCCGGGAGGAAAGATATAAAATTCCTATAAAGATTTCCGGGAGATGGCTCCGTTCCGGGCCGCTAGAAACCGACGCCATGATATCGCGACCCCTCTTGCGGCGCCGCCGTCTTTCGAAACAATGGGAACGCAAAACGAGGGAAAAACAGATGCTCGACATGGCACCATCGAAACAGGCGGCGACATGGCTTTGCGCGCTTGCACGGGCGCTGGAAGCTGATGACGCCGAGGCGGCCGCCAACCTGTTCGTCGAGGATTGCTACTGGCGCGATCTGCTGGCTTTCACCTGGAACATCACCACGATGGAAGGCCGCGGTGCGATCCGCGACATGCTGCAAGCGACGCTGGCGGAAGCGAAGCCCTCACACTGGACGCTGTCCGGCGAGGCGACCTCGGATGAGGGCACCGTCGAGGCCTGGTTCACGTTCGAAACGTCGGTCGCGCGGGGCGAAGGGATTGTGCGCCTCACGGACGGCCGCTGCCGGACCTTGTTCACGGCGGTGCGGGAGCTCAAAGGGTTCGAGGAGAAAAAGGGACCGGCGCGGCCGCTCGGCATCCGCCACAAGGCCGACCCTGCACGCGAGACATGGGCGGAGGCGCGGGCGCGCGAGACGCGCGATCTCGGCGCCACTGAGCAGCCCTATTGCCTGGTGATCGGCGGCGGGCAGGGCGGCATCATGCTCGGCGCGCGGCTGAGGCAGCTCGGTGTGCCCACCATCATCATCGAGAAAAATGCGCGCCCCGGCGATTCCTGGCGCAACCGTTATCGCTCGCTCGTGCTCCACGATCCGGTCTGGTACGACCATCTGCCCTACATTCCGTTCCCGGAGAACTGGCCGGTGTTCACGCCCAAGGACAAGATGGGCGACTGGCTGGAGATGTACACCAGGGTGATGGAGCTCAACTACTGGGTCGCCACCAAATGCCTCAGCGCCAGCTATGACGAGGCCGAGAAGGTGTGGACTGTGGTGGTCGACCGCGTCGGCCGGCAGATCACGCTGAAGCCGAAGCACATTGTCTTTGCCACCGGCGCCTATGGCCCGCCACGCCAGATCGCGCTGCCCGGCGCCGAGACCTTCAAGGGCGAACTCCTGCATTCCAGCCAGTATGCAAGCGGCGAGAAATTCCGCGGCAGACGTGTCGCTGTCATCGGCGCGGCAAGCTCGGGGCACGATGTCAGCGTCGACCTCTGGGAGAGCGGCGCAGACGTCACCATGATCCAGCGGTCGCCGACGACAGTGGTGAAATCCGACACTCTGATGGAAGTCGGCTTCGAGATCTTCTCGGAAAAGGCCTTGGCGCGCGGCATCAGCACCGACAAGGCCGACCTGATCGTCGCGTCCACGCCGTTCGCGCTTGTACCCAAGGGCCAGCGGGATCTTTACGAGGTGATCAAGGCACGCGACGCAGACTTCTACGACCAGCTACGCGCCGCCGGCTTCGCCATCGATTTCGGGGAGGACGAGACCGGGCTGTTGATGAAGGCCTACCGCACCGGCTCCGGCTACTACATCGATGTCGGCGCCTGCGAACTGATCATCAATGGCGAGATCAAAGTGAAGAGCGGCGTCGGCATCAGTTCATTGACGCCGACCGGCATCCTGTTCGACGACCGCAGCGAGCTGGCCGTCGATGCGATCGTCGCCTGTACCGGCTACCAGTCGATGAACGAGACCGTGGCGGCCATCGTCTCGCGCGAGGTCGCCGACAAGGTCGGGCCATGCTGGGGCCTCGGCTCCGGCGTCAAGGGCGATCCCGGTCCTTGGCAAGGCGAGCTGCGCAACATGTGGAAGCCGACGGCGCAGGACGCGCTGTGGTTCCACGGCGGCAATCTGGCGCTGTCGCGGTTTTACTCGAAATATGTGGCGCTGCAGATCAAGGCGCGGATGGAAGGGATTGCGACGCCGGTGTTTGGGGCGGTGAGTAACGCAGGGCGCTAGCGATCTCCTCCCCCCTCGAGGGGGAGATGTCGCCGAAGGCGACAGAGGGGGTCGCCGCGCGTGGAGCGCTGACCTCCAGCTGCCGCGAGGAGCTTGCGTCCGGTCGAACCGACCCCCTCTGGCCTGCCGGCCATCTCCCCCTCAAGGAGGGAGATTATCCACGCCCGAAATGCCGTGCCGCGACCTCGACATGCGTATGTGCCGCATGCGGCTCGAAGCGCTCGGTCTCGTTGTGGTCGGGCGCCTCGTTCGGCCACCAGACACCGCCGATAACAATGCCTTCTGAGACCAGCCGCTGATCCGCGATCAGCGCCGCACCGACCGCATCGATGAAGGTAAAGCGCCCGGGGCGCAGTCTCAGCACCGCGACATCGCCGACACCGCCAACTTTCAGCGTCCCAAGCTCCGGCCTGGCGATCGCCTCGGCTGGCCTTTGCGTGGCGGCGCGCAGCACCTCGACCAGCGGCATGCCCAGCGCCATCAGCTTCGACATGCAGACCAGTATGTCGAAGGCCGGACCGTCGACGCAGTAGAGATGCACGTCGCTGGAGATGACGTCGGGCGCGAGGCCCTCGGCCAGCATCGCTTTCGCCACGGCGAAGTCGAACGATCCCATGCCGTGGCCGATGTCGAAGATGACACCGCGTTCGCGGGCCAGCCGCATGTCCGGCCGCACCGCGCCGGAAGCGAAGACCGGCGCGTTGGGGAATGGCCGAAAACAATGGGTGAGGATGTCGCCGCGGCGCAGCCGTGGCAGCACCTCGGAACGGCCGGGCGGCGGCTCGTCTATATGCGCCATCAGCGGCAGACCGACCTGGTCGGCGGCTTCCAGCGCAAGATCGACCGGGGCGATGCCGCTGGCGCCGCCGGCATGCTTGCCGGAGCGCACTTTTACCCCAACGACGACATCGGCGTGCTCGCGCACCGCGGCCACCGTCTCGCGTGGCTCGCAGAGCCTGAGATCGCTGCATTCGCCGACCGAGACGCTTTGCGAGAAGCCGAATATGCCGGCAAAGGAGATGTTGACGTAGGCGAGAATACGCACCTTCGAGCGCTCGATGACATGGCGGCGAAAGCCCAGAAAATTGCCGGCGCCGGCGCTGCCGGCATCGATGAAGGTGGTGGTTCCGCTCTTGGCCGCCAGCCGGTCGGCGTCGACGCCCAGCGAGGTGCCGCCCCAATAGACATGGCTGTGCAGGTCGATGAGGCCGGGCGTGACGATGCAATCCCTGGCATCCACGACCTGCGTAGCATGCTCGGCGTCGATGGCAGTCTCGATGGCCGCGACGCGACCGCCCGCAACGGCGACATCGCGCGGCGCGTCCAGGCCCGAGGCCGGATCGATCAGGCGGCCGCCCTTGATCAGGAGATCGAACTGCATCGGCGCCTGCCTCTCTCTTTGTTTTGGGGCATGATCTCTGGACAAAACGGTTTCCGTTTGTCCGAGAAAACCGGTTTCCACTTTCGGGATCATGCCCCGACTGGTCAAACCGGCCGGTAGGCGACGGCTTCGACCTCGATCTTGATGTCGATCATCAGCCGCGATTCGACCGTGGTGCGGGCCGGCGGATTCTTCGGGAAGTGCTTGGCATAGACGGCATTGAAGGCGCCGAAGTCGCGCGCGTCCTCGAGCCAGACCGTGGTCTTGACGACATCGTCCATGGTGCAACCGGCCAGCGCGAGTGCCGCCTTCACATTCTGCAGCACCTGCTCGGTCTGCTCGGTGATGCCGCCCTTGACCACGATGCGGTCGCTGTCGACCGGCACCTGACCTGAGATGTAGACGAAATCCCCGGCGCGCACGGCCGGCGACAGCGGCACGTGGGATGTTCCAAAACACTCTTTAGGCAAAGGAAACTCCTGTTCAGAATGGCGGGCCGCGTCCCGTTTTCGCCGACCGCTCTACGCCTGTCCCGGTGATCCTCATAGGGGGCTTTTTGGAAAGCAGCATTTTTCCAAACGCGTGTTGCTTTATCGCAGGCTCGCCAGCATCTTGCGCGTCGCATTTTCCCGACAGGAGATTTCAATGACCTTCGACAAGAACCCGTTTCCAGAGGGCGATGCCGATCGCCACGCGCTCTGGGAAATGTTGGTGCGGCGCGACATCGACGCCTTTATCGGTCAGGACTGGTCGATGGTCGAGGATGATTTCCTCGCCGACAGCTTCTTCGGCATGCATGCGCATTTCCTCAGCGATGCCGACGCCTGGCGTCTGCAATTCCCGAGCCTTGCCGTCTATCGCGACGAATGGCTGCGCCAGGCCAAGGAGACGGCGGCGGCCAGATTCGCCGAGCCGCTGCGCGAGGCGCTGTTTCGCGTCACCAACATGCGCGACATCGACGTCGATGGCGACCGCGCCGTGCTGCACAAGAAGTTCAACGGCTCGGTGGCCAAGGCCGATGGCAGCGTCGACAAGCTGAAATGGCAGACGCTGTATTTTTGCAGGAAGGTGGCGGGCCACTGGAAGATCGGCGGCTTCGTCGGCTACATGCCGCATCCCTTGGGGATCTGAGTCTTGCCCGCTTATGCTATTGCCGGCCTTCGCGCACGAAGACGTGCGCCTCCCGGGCTGCAGTTGTAAAAGCTCGCCAACCGAATCCACTCGAGCTCAAGCGAGTTGAACGGCACAGGTTCGTCCCACAGGGCTAGCGGGAGCGGTGGTCGAACACGACCGCCATGGTCTTACCAATTGCCGCCATGACGACGAGCTCGACGAGATCGTCGTCGCTGTCGACACAGGTTGGATCCATGCGGCGGATAGCGTCGAGCGCCGCCCTGGTCGAGACGGTATCGCCGGCGCGGAATCTGGAAAGCGCAGAGGAAACAAGGTTCTGGGTTGTCACGTCGATGACAGGTACGCTCTGCACTACGTTCATGGCTTCCTCCTGCCAAGAACCCTCTCCCGAAGGAAATAATACGCCGAACGACGGCGTGTGCCAGCGGAATCGTGGTCCGACCAGATTGCCGAGATGGCACGTTTGCGTGTTTGATAGGATCGAGCCCACAGCATCCAGGATCGGACATGAAACTGTACTTCAGCCGCAATCCCAATCCGCGCCTCGCGGTTGCAACGGCACGTCATCTGCAGGCCAAGGTCGAGTTTGAGTTTGCGGCACCCATGGCGCCCGGGCAGGCTGAGCGGTTTCGTCAGCTCAATCCCAATCTTACCCTGCCGATATTGGCATGGCCGGGCGGCAGCCTGTGGGAAGCCGACGCCATAGCCTGCCTTCTGTCGCGCGAAGCGGGTTCGGATTTCTGGCGCGGCGGCGGCGACCAACCCGACATGATCCGCTGGCTGAGCTGGGGCAAGGAAAATTTCGTCCGGGCCTGCGACACCGTGCATTTCGAGCGCGGAACCAAGCAGCGCTACGGGATTGGGCCTGTCGACCAGGGCAAGGTCGAGGAGGGGCTGGCGGAGTTCCGCATCGCGGCAGCGATTCTCGAGGCGGAGCTCGCCAAGCGGCCATGGCTTGTGGGCAAGTCGCTTTCCTATGCCGATTTCCGCATGGCGACTTTTTTGCCGTTCAACGATGCAGCCGGCCTGCCGCTGGCGGACTATCCCTATGTTCTGGGTTGGTATCGCCGGCTCGAAGCCATCGATGCCTGGCGCGATCCCTTCGACGGGCTGGACGCGCCGCTTCTGCCGCCGGTCAACTCCGCTTGACGTGCCTTCCCTTTGGGCAGATGGGCTGATGTGTGGCGCTTTGGCAGCATAGGTGTGGAACAGCGGGCGAGTTGCCATGGCGCGCTCGACGGCTCGCGGCCGGGTTGATAAGCCCTGTCCGCAAGGAGAGTCGTGACATGACCGTAGCCATCGAGATGGGACAGACGACGGCGGGTGCGTCGGCGGCGCTCGACCTTGAGGAGCTGCTGGCCACCCGGCTTCTGGTGCAGGGCAATTCCGGCTCCGGCAAATCGCACCTTTTGCGCCGGCTACTGGAGCAGAGCGCGCCCTGGGTGCAGCAGACCATCATCGACCCGGAAGGCGATTTCGTCTCGCTGGGCGACCATTACGGCCATCTGGTCATCGATGCCGAGGAGCATACGGAGCGTGGCCTGCAAGCAGCCGGCGAGCGGGCGCGCATCCATCGCGTCTCCACCGTGCTCAATCTCGAAGGGCTCGATGCCGAGAACCAGATGCGCCGCGCCGCTGCCTTTCTCGGCGGGTTGTTCGAGGTTGCCCGCGAGCATTGGTATCCGATGCTGGTGGTGGTCGACGAAGCGCAGCTGTTCGCGCCCGCCGTGGCAGGCGAAGTGTCCGACGAGGCGCGAAAGCTCTCGCTCGGCGCCATGACCAATCTGATGTGCCGCGGCCGCAAGCGCGGCCTTGCCGGCATCATCGCCACGCAGCGGCTGGCAAAGCTCGCCAAGAATGTCGCGGCGGAGGCGTCCAACTTCCTCATGGGCCGTACCTTCCTCGATATCGACATGGCGCGCGCCGCCGACCTTCTGGGCATGGAACGGCGCCAGGCGGAGGCGTTTCGCGATCTGGAGCGCGGGCACTTCATGGCGCTGGGACCGGCGCTGTCGCGCCGCCCGCTCGGCGTGCGCATCGGCCAGACCGAGACCAGCCCGCGCAACGGTACGCCGCGGCTGATGGCAATGCCGGAAACAGCGCTCGAGGACGCACGGGCCATCATCCTGGCAGCGCCGCCGCCCGAGACGATGCGCGCGCCGCGCCGGATGGCGTCGCCCGATTTGCTCGACCAGCTGATGGCGGCGAAGTCTGCGGCGATGGAGATCCGCCCGGAACCTGCGGAACCGGCGGTAAGCGCCGAGGATATCGCCGACCGGCGAGAGCGGGTGGACCGTGTCCTGCGCGCCATCCTGGCGCAGCCCGATGCGGGTTTCCGCGTCATCGGCGTGCTTTATCAGGAGTTCGTCGTCCGCTGCCGCATCGAAGGCCTCGCTTCGGTGGTGCCGGACCTCTCAGAATTCCGTCGCATGCTGACGCGTGCCCGCGCCGGGCTCGGCGCCGACATGGCAGGCGATGACGCCTGGCAGGACGTTTCCGTGCGCGCCTCGCTGCTGCCCGAGGACATGCAGGGCGTGTTCATGATGATCGCCCGCGCCGCCAAGGAGGGCTGGCCGTGCCCGAGCGACGCGGCGATCGCGCGCGCCTACGGCTCGCATTCGCTGCGGCGCGCCCGGCGGCTGCTCACCTATATCGAGGAGCAGGGCCTCATCGTCTGCCAGCTCGACGGCACCGGCCGCCGCACGGTGACGCTGGTCGAGCTCGCCTGGGCGACGGCGCCGGGCGACCCCAATGCCGCGGAGGCGGAACAGGGCAGCCTGGCGCTGTGAAAGGCGAACAGGCAGCTACCTGACTTGCTTGCGCGGTTCTGAACAAGATGTGTTTCGCCGATCGGCGCGCGACGATTTATGATGGGTTTCCGAGAATCGCAGAACGGTTCGGGCGGGAGGGTTGTCCGGTGCGGTTGAAATCTCTGGCTGTCTTTGTCTTTGGCCTCCTCGCCGTCGCCGGCATCGCCTTGACGATGTCTGCCCGGTCTTTTGCCGCGTCCTCCGATATACCGGCCTGGCTGCAGGCCCATGTCGGCAATGACGACGGCGAGATTTCGCAAGTGGTGCTGGAGCGGGCGCGCGCGCTTTACCTGAAGAAGGTCGCGCAAGGCGCGGTCCACAATGGCTGCTATTTCGCCATGGATGCGACTCGCCCCGGCGATCTCGGCAATGGCGTGCTAGGGCGGCGCTACTACGTCATTTGCGAGGCCAAGCAGTCGTTCAGGGCGATCTCGTCGGGCCATGGCGGCGGCCGCAATTTGAAAGGCGTGGTCGATTTCTCCAACGGCAAACGCTGCGCGAAAAACTTCGGCAATGCCCTGGACTCGTCCTTGACGACCGGTGGCGCCTATATGACCGGCGAGGCAAAGATCTCATTCAAGGGTTTTTACCGCATCGGCGCAAAAAAGGACCAGGCGCTGCTGCGCACCTTCATCCAGTTCGACGGTGAGGGGGAGACGGCGAATGCCAGGCAGCGGGTGATCGGTGGCCACGCGGCGCGGCTGTTGCGCGGCATGTGCCTGCGCAAGAACCCGAACAGCTCCTATGCCGACCATGACGGCTTCGTGCCATACGGCAAGCTGGTGGATTATGCCGGCGGCCGCAGCAATGGCTGCACCAGCTGGTCGCCGTCCGACGCCGACCAGATCATTTCGATGGTGAAGGGCAATCCGACGACGCTCTATATCTACCCGGAATCGCGCGACATCACCGCCGTTGGTAAATCGGGCGCCTATTGGAATGCGTCCTGCCTGAAGGAGATCGGCAAGCCGAAATTCTGGCCGCGAAAGAGCCTTGAGCCGATCATCGCGCAATACGCCAAGGACAACCCGCCACCGCCGCCACAACCGTTGCCGATCTGCACCGGGCCGTGAGGGATGAGTCCTCGGCTCGGCATTGTCGGCGGCGCGGACTGGCTGGGCGGCGCCGCCGATCCGATGGGCTCTACTGATTGATCTCGGGTTCGACGAGCTTTGCCAGATTGCGCAGCGACTCCTGCCAGCCGAGATAGCAGGCTTCGGCCGGAATAACGTCCGGAATGCCGGCCTGCGTGATGTCGAGTTCCGTGCCGACCGACACTTTCTTCATGAGCACGGTCACTTCGATCTGGCCGGGCAAATTGGGGTCGTCGAACCTGTCGGTGTAGCGCAGGCGCTCGCCGGGAACGAGTTCGAGATATTCGCCGCCGAAGGAATGGCTGCCGCCCGTCGTGAAGTTTCGGAACGACATCTTGAAGGCGCCACCGACTTTCGCGTCGAAGCTGTGCACGGTGCAAGTGAAGCCGTTCGGCGGAAGCCATTTCGCCAGCGCGTCGGCTTCTGTGAATGCGCGGTAGACCTTCTCCGGGCTGGTCGTCAGAACGCGGTGCAAACGTACGGTGCTTGGCATCTCTTCGGTATCCTTTGTGGTTTCGTTGTTCGATGCCCCAAGGACGGGTGAACCTCACCCGGTCCGACATAGCCTGTCAAATTTTCTTGAGCCCTTTGCCGGCAGCCATCCGCCCGCGACTTCGAGTCGCCGCCTCAGGCAGGCGGTCGTGTCGCGTCAAATTGCATGCATCATTGACAGGTTGCCTAACTTTTCGGCGCGGATCTCACAATTTATTAAAATTGTAAGTCTCTCCTACAAAGTTGTATTAGGATCAGCTTAACGCCTTCGGCATTATCTATTAAATGATGGGCGACGATCTCCTCGGTGTACTATAGAATGATTCCCTGGAACGACGGATCAATTTAAGAGTTGATCCGAATGGTCGCTCGAAGGTTGTCGAACGACCAAGGCAGCACGCGCAAGGAGTGTCGGAATGACCACAGTCCTCAACGCCAAAGGCATTCCACTTCCCTATACCGGCGCTTCCACCCATTGGTTCTCGGCGACTGGAGGCGCGCCTTACCGCTACGGCACCTCGGGCAACGATTCCTTCTGGGGCGACACCAACGTCAAGGTCACCATGTATGGCGGCGCGGGCGACGACTATTACCATCTCTATTCGACGATCAACAAAGCGGTCGAGAACTACGGCGCGGGCGTCGACACGATCGATACCTGGATGAGCTACAAGCTGCCCGCCAATTTCGAGAACCTCGTCGTCACCGGCGACGGCCACTATGCCTTCGGCAATGCTCAGGACAACATCATAACGGGCGGCGCTGGCAGCCAGACGCTGGACGGCGGCAAGGGCAATGACGTGCTGATCGGCGGCGCCGGCGCCGACACCTTCATCATCACCAAGGGCAATGGCAGCGACCTTATCTCCGATTTCGGCGCGACCGACACGGTGCGCCTCAACGGCTATGCCTTCACCTCGTTCGAGGCCGTCCACGCCAATATGGTCCAGGTGGGATCGAACGTGCAGCTGAACCTCGGCTCGAGCGAGGTGCTGGTGTTCCACAACACCACGATCGACAAGTTTCAGCCCGGCCAGTTCGAGCTGCCGATCGACAAGACCGGCATGACGCTGTCCTTCAACGACGATTTCAACACGCTGAGCCTGTGGAACGGCCAGAGCGGCATCTGGGATTCCAATTTCTGGTGGGGGGCGCAGAACGGCAGCTCGCAGCCCCAGAACGGCGAGCTGCAATGGTATATCGACGCCAATTATGCGCCGACCAGCTCGGTCCATCCGTTCAGCGTCGCAAGCGGCGTGCTCACCATAACCGCGGCGCATGCGCCCGACGACATCAAGCCGCTGATCAACAATTACGAATACACTTCCGGCATACTGACGACGCACGACACCTTCTCGCAGACCTATGGCTATTTCGAAATGCGGGCCGATCTCCCGGAAAATGCCGGCGCGTGGCCGGCCTTCTGGCTTCTGCCCGAAGACGGTTCATGGCCCCCGGAACTCGACGTGATCGAAATGTATGGGCAGAACCCGAATGCGCTTCTCATGACCGCGCACACAAATGAGACGGGAACCCACACCACGGTCGGGTCGACGGTGAATGTCTCCAACACCGACGGCTATCACACCTATGGCCTGTTGTGGACGCCGGACAAGCTGGTCTGGACCTATGATGGCGTCCAGGTCGCGGAAGCGGCGACGCCGTCCGATATGAACAAGCCCATGTATATGCTGGTCGACCTTGCGGTCGGCGGTCAAGCCGGCGCGCCGCCCGACCATCTGGCGACGCCCGCGCAAATGAAGATCGACTATATCCACGCCTATACGCTGAACGATTTGCAGCAGAGCCATCTGAGCACGACAGCCGAGCACGCCGTCTAGATGTCACGGGACCGCGCGCCACTCAGCGATGCGGCCATCGGCCTGCGCCCGGTCTTCCTGCGTGGCATCGCCGACATCGGCATCTTTTCGTTGCTGATCAACATCCTGCTCCTGGTGATCCCGCTCTATCTGCTGCAGGTCTATGACCGGGTGTTGCCGTCCTCCAGCGTCGAGACGCTGCTTTATCTCTCGGCCATGGCGGTCCTCGCGCTCGCCTTCCTCGGCCTGCTGGACGCGGTCCGCGCCATCTACGCGCAACGTGTTGCGGCCACCGTCGACCAGAAACTGGGCGCGCGGACATTCGCCGCCTCGCTTGGCGCCAGACATGCCGGCAGCGGGCTGTCGCCGCTGAACGACCTTGCCACGACTTGCGCCTTCATCAGGTCGCGCGGCGTGGCGGTGTTGTTCGACCTGCCGTTTGCGCCCGTCTTCCTGGCCTTGCTCTATTTCATCCATCCCGTCCTGTTCTGGCTGACGCTCGCCGGCGCCGTGCTGCTGTTTCTCTTGGTCGTGGCCAACCAGCTTGCCATCGGCAGGAACGATGCCATGTCGGCGGAACGCTCGGCGGTGGCCAGCCAGGCGGAGCAGGCCTTCGCCCGCAACACCGACACGCTGCGCGCCATGGGCATGGTGCAAAATGCCGCCGCGGTCTGGGGACAGCACGTTGCTGAGGCGCTGACCCTGCATGACCGTTCCGGAAGCGGCAATGCGATCTTCAGCGCGACGTCGCGGGCGCTGCGCATGATGCTGCAACTGGCGATCCTCGGCGCCGGCGCGTGGCTGGTGCTGCAGGGGCAGATGACCGCCGGCATGATCTTCGCTTCGTCGCTGGTGTCGTCGCGCGCGCTGCAGCCGCTCGACCAGCTGATCGGATCCTGGCGGCAGATCGTCGACGCCACGCGATGCTGGAAGCGGCTGGACACCGCCCTTGCGGCGCAACCAGCGCAGGGGCGCAAGCTCGCACTGCCCGATCCATTGGGCGCGATTTCGGTGCAGGATCTGTTCTTCATCGCGCCGACTGCGGCTTTCGGCACTGAGCCCATCCTCAAGCGGTTGAATTTTGCCATCGGCGCCGGCGAAGCGGTGGCGATCGTCGGCCCGAGCGGGGCCGGCAAATCGACGCTGGCGAAATTGCTTGTGGGCGCGCTGCAGCCGACCGGCGGCGCGGTCAGGGTCGACGGCGCCGACCTGAGGAGCTGGGACGAAACCCAGCTTGGCAGGCATATCGGCTATCTCGCGCAGGAGGTGGAGCTTTTCCCGGGATCGATCGCGCAAAATGTCGCCCGCTTCGAACCCGACGCCGATGACGCCGCGATCGTCGAAGCGGCCAGGCGCGCCGAGGCGCATGAGCTGATTCTCACGCTGCGCGACGGCTATCAGACCATGATAGGCCCGTCGCATACCGTGCTGTCGGGCGGCGAGCGCCAGCGGATAGGGCTGGCGCGCGCCTTCTACGGCAAGCCACGCATGCTGGTGCTGGACGAGCCCAACGCCCATCTCGACGGCAGTGGGGAGGCGGCGCTCGAAGGGATGCTTTCGGCCGCGCGAAGTGTAAGCGTCACGACAGTCGTCATCACGCATCGCCCTTCGATCGCCGCGGCCTGCGACCGCGTCATGGTCCTGCGCAACGGCATGGTCGAAGCTTTCGGCCCTGCGAGCGAGGTGCTGAGGCAACCGGCGGCCGGCAAGGCCGGGAGCGCGGTGGTGACAGGCTCGTTCGTGCCGACCGTGCGCCCGCACAGCGTCCGCTTCGGGTCATAGACGATGATGCAGCAGAGCCTCGCCTTCGAAGGTCGACCGCGCACCGACTTCCGCCGCATGGCCGTCGTCGGCTACGTGGCCATAGCGCTCTTCGTCGGCTGCTTCGGCCATTGGGCGGCGAACGCGCCGCTCTCCGGCGCGGTGATCACCTCCGGCACGATCTCGGCGACGGGCGGCAACATCCTCATCCAGCACCCCGAGGGCGGCATCATCGAGCAGTTGCTGGTGCATGAAGGCGACCGCGTGCAACAAGGCGAACCGCTGGTCCTGCTCGACCGCAGGGCGGCCGAGACCGACCTCAACCGGCTGACCAGACAGACGATCGCGCTCAGGGCAAGTGCCGCGCGACTTGAGGCCGAGCGCGACGGATCGGACAGGCTGGCGCCGATCGCCGAAGCAGCACCCGCGCCGTTCCAGCGCGATTTCGACAATCTGGTGCACGAACAGCAGAAGGAGTTCGAGGCCAGGCTCGCCCGGTTCCGCTCCGAGCAGTCGATCCTGGCGCAGCGCGTCGCCATGCATCGTGAGTCGGCGCTGGGACTGGAGGCGCAGAAACTCGCCATCCAGCAACAGGCCGAGATCGTGAAGAAGGAACTCGGCATCAAGACCGGCCTGCTCGACAAGGGTCTCACCAACCGCAGCGAATATTCGCAGCTTCTGCGCAGCGAGGCCGATCTGGTCGGCCAGGCCGGCGCGCTGGAGGCGGATATCGCAGCGACCAAGACGCAGATCGTCGAAGCCCAGGCGCAGGTCGAGCGCGCGACCACGCAGCGCGTCGAGGACGCGCTGACCAAGCTCGACGAGGTTCGCACCAGCCTGGCCGACATCGGCGAACAGATCACCGCAGCCGAGGCGGTGCTGGGGCGCACGACGATCAAGGCGCCGGCAGCCGGCATCGTGGTATCCTCGATCTACAACTCCAAAGGCAGCGTGATTGCGCCGGGGCAGAAGATCATGGAGATCCTGCCGACCGCGTCGGGCCTCATCGTCGACGCGAAGCTGCGGCCGAAAGACGTGGACCTGGTTCGCGTCGGCCAGCCGGCGAAGCTCAGGCTGTCCGCCCTGAACGCGCGCCTCACCCCTGAGGTCCCGGCTACGGTGACGCAAATTTCCGCCGACCGGCTGATCGATGAAACCACGCATGAGGCGTATTTCCGCGCCAGGCTGAAGATCACCGACACGCTGCCGCAGGGCGTGAAAGCCGAGCAGCTTTACCCGGGAACGCCGGTCGAGGCGTTTATCAGCACCGGCGACCGAACCTTCCTCGAATATCTGGCGCGGCCGATGCTGGACTCGTTCGCGCGGGCGTTCACGGAGCGATAGGCGCCAACTCGTCCTCCCAGTTGACGCCGCCGTAGAACACCCTGAGAATCACCACCTGGTCGCCTTCTACGGTGAAGGCCACAGTCAGGCGGCGCTCGAAGCCAACGATGCGAAGCCCCGGCCGCACATCATCCCTTAGGGTTCCGCGTTCCGAGGCATAGTCGAGACCCAGGCAAAATCGCTCGATCCGCTCGATGTAGCGAAGGGCGGTGAGGTTGCCGGATGCGTGAGCGACCGTATCGTATATCCATAACAGGTCCGTCTGGGCTTCCGGCAAAAGGACAACATGCCGGCGCTCACACGTTCCCCTTGAGGCGAGCTGCGTGATGTGCGCGGATGCTGTCAAAAGACTTGTCGGCCGGGATGGCCTGGGAGGGGTCTGCCTTCCACCTATCATAGGTCGGCGCGACCTCCTCACGCAGCCAGCGCTCCACGGCGGCGTCGCGTTCCTGCAATGCGCGAAGACCGGCGCGGATCACTTCACTGCTGGTCGCGTATGTGCCGGACCGAACGAGCTGGTCGATGAAAGCAGCCTGCTCGGCCGGCAGGCTGAAGGTGCGTTTTTCGGTGGCGGACATCGATCCCTCCTATCAGGTTGGTATGATATTATCATACCAACGGCGAGATCGCACGCCCCAATATAGGCTTAGGGACCGCTCCCCTTGCCGTCGGCAAAGACACCGGACATTCGGTTCGGATGCCTGAGATGGGTCGGCGTGATACCGGTCTGATGGCGGAAGACACGGCTGAAATGGCCGGCATTGGGAAAACCGCAGCGGTAGGCGATGTCGCCGATTGCCAAGTCGCTCCCCTCCAGCAGCGACTTGGCCTGATGTACGCGCAGCGCAAGATAGGCGGCCATCGGGCCGATGCCGAGCTCGGCGCCGAACAGCCGCTCAAGCTGGCGCCGGGATAACTGCAATCGGCCCGCGATCTCGGCGACCGACAGCGTCTCCTGGAGATTGCTTTCCATCAGAAGCAGCGCCCGTTTCACCGCTCGGCTCGACGCGGCCGGAAAGAGATCGCCGACGGGCTGCACATCCAGGCTCGAGCGGATGCGGTCGAGCACGAGGATCTTGGCGGCTTTTTCCGCAGCCTTGCGGCCGATGAACTGCGACACGAAATGGCCGGCAAGGTCGGCCGCACCCGTGCCTCCGGCGCAGGTCGAGCGGCCCCTATCGACGGAAAACAGGCTGTCGGCATGGGCGTTCACATCAGGGAATTGGCTGCGGAAATCCTTGATGTGAAACCAGCTGACGGCAGCACTGTAGCCATCGAGCAGACCGTAGCGCGCGAGCACGAAGCTGCCGGTGCAGAGTGCCGTCAGCGGCACGCCCTTTTCGGCCGCCCGCAACAGAAAGGCCTCCTTTTCGGAGCTGAGGCTGCGGTTGGTGTCGAGCAGGCCACCGACCACGACGACATTGTCGAACTCCTGCGGATTGCCGATCGCCTTGGTCGGCAGCAACTCGACACCGCAACTCGCCCGGATCGGCAGGCCACGCTCGCCGACGATCTCCCAGTCGAACTCGATCCGGCGGCTGCGGTCGCCTTCATCGCCGGCGAGCCGCAGCGTGTCGATGAACAGCGACAGCGGCGACAGCGTGAAGTCGCGAACCAAGAGAAACGCAAACCGCCTGGCCATTGTTGCTCCGAAACCGTTCCTTCGGGTGGATGGAAGCAATTATCGCGAAAGATGTCGCACAGGCGAGCACGCGGCGCTTTTCAGGAGAAGCCACCGGATGTCGGAGATGAGATCGACGGCCTCAGTGCGGAGCTGGAAATTCTCTGGGTTGTGTGGTGGTCATGGGATGTCGTCATCTACGCTCACACAAGACAGGCAGATGGACTAGTGGAATTGATCAGTATGGCACGGCGTGAGAAAAACCCTATCGTGTTTGTGTAACCTGCAGCACCAAAGCGGAGCCCAACCATGACCCTCACCAATCGCGATATCATCGAGCTGACGGCATGGCGCCGCAAGCTGCACCAGCAGCCGGAAATCTCCAACGAAGAGGAAAAGACCGCCAAGGAAGTCGTCGGCTTCCTCGCCGATACAGGGCCGGACAAGGTGCTGACCGGCCTCGGCGGTCATGGCGTGGCGGCGGTCTATGACAGCGGCCAGGCGGGACCGACGGTGCTGTTCCGCTCGGAGATCGATGCGCTGCCGATCGAGGAGCTTTCGGGCGTCGAGCATGCCTCGCAGGTGCCGGGAAAATCGCATATGTGCGGCCATGACGGCCACACCGCGATCCTCGCCGCACTTGGCCGCCAGCTCGGGCGTGAGCGGCCGGCCCGCGGCCGCGTCGTCTTGATGTTCCAGCCGGCGGAGGAGACCGGCAATGGTGCGGCCGGCGTCGTCGCCGATCCACGCTTTGGCGAGATCGCGCCGGACTTCGCCTTCTCGCTGCACAATCTGCCGGGCGTGCCGTTCGGCGAGGTGCGTCTCAAGCCCGGCGTCGTCAACTGCGCCTCGCGCGGCATCCGCATCGTGCTGGACGGCAAGACCGCGCATTCCTCCATGCCCGAAACCGGCGTGTCGCCGATGCTGGCGGTGAGCGAGCTCATGCCGCTGCTGCCGGCGCTCGGCCGCGGCACCTTTGCCGACGATGATTTCAGCATGGTCACCGTCACCCATGCGACGATGGGCGAGGCCGTATTCGGCATCGCGCCTGCTCACGCCGAGGTGTGGGCGACGCTGCGTACAAGGCGCGACGAGCGCATGGCGGAACTGGTCGCGGCGGCGGAAGCGTTGGCCACCAGGATCGCGGCCGAGCACCACCTTTCCGTGCGCTGCGACTATCACGAGATCTTCGTCGCCAGCGTCAACGCTCCAGACGCGGTGGAACATCTCAACCGCGCGCTGGACGAAGAGGGCGTCGCGCGCAGCGAGGAAGCCTTGCCGATGCGCGCTTCGGAAGATTTTGGCATCTTCGGCCACAAGGCGAAGTCGGCGATGTTCTTCCTCGGCGCGGGCGAGCGCACCCCGTCATTGCACAATCCCGATTATGATTTTCCCGACGATCTGATCCCGATCGGTTCGAAGATCTTCATGCGCACGGCGCGCAACCTGCTGGGGTGAGCGGCCCTGCAAAATCCGCATCCTGAAGCTGCCTTTTTCCCGCTGGAATCGTCTTGTAGTCGCCTCCTACATTAGGAGGGGCTTGCGGATGAGAATTGCAATGGTCGTCGCGTTGACTGCGACAGTGGCAGGGTGCGTATCGTCTCCGGTCCAGTATGGAGCCTCGCTCTCGACCCAAGACCCGAAATGGGCGACGCCGGAATGCCAGCAGGCCCGCACCGATGCCATGAATTACGACGCGCGCGAGAAGGAGCATCCGGGATGGGCCGCCGGCGTCGTGCTGGGGCCCTACAGCATGGGCCTCGTGGCGGCCATCAAGGAGAACGAGCAGAAGCAGCGAAGGCTGCTCGCACGCGAGGTGCATTTGCAGTGCTCAAGCCTGCCCTTGCCGAGGGATCTGGACTTCGATCCAAAGATCTACGCGCCAAAGCCGACGCATTACCCCTGAGGGTGGCTTGCCGGCGGCGATCATGATGCGCCCTTGGCGTCAGAGGCCAGTCGACCGGCCCGCGCAGCTCGGGTAACAATGACCGTCTTTGGCGAAAGGGGTCCAATGCGGCAAGTGCCCATCGTGATGCAGCCGTTTGGCGGCATGGCGAACAAGATGTTCCAGTACATGTTTTGCCATGTGCTGGCGAAGCGTATCCCCGGTGGCTATGTCTGCGACGCCGACCTGCCGGAATGGTCCATTGCCAGGGTGCGGCCGCCTTTGTTGTGGAAATACCGGCTGCTTCGGGTCGACGGCTATCACCGCTACGACCTCGACGGGATCATAGCCGCGTTCCGCGACAGGCGGGCGCGGAGCATCCGCTTCAAGGGCTTCGCGCAGCGGCTGGGTTATTATGACCGGGACGAGGTCTCCGGGCTGTTCGACGGGCGTGCCGTCGCCGCGCCGACCCATGGCGACGATTTTCTCGTCATCCATGTGCGGGCCGGCGACATCCTCGACGGCTTCCACCGCAACTATTGCCCGATGCCATTCGGCTTCTTCGAGACGCTCATCAAGGATAGCGGCCGCAAGCCGGTCTTCGTCGGCCAGACCCATGACGACAACGATTATTGCCGGCGCCTGCGTCAGCGTTTTCCCGATGCTGTCTTCGCGCCGAAGGCGTCGCCATTGACCGATTTCGAGACGCTGCGCCGGGCGAGCCATCTCGTCACGGGGGTGAGCAGCTTCTCCTGGCTGGCCGGTTGGTTGTCTTCGGCGCGGACGATCCATCTGCCGGTGGCCGGCATATTCGACCGGTGCATCAGGCCGGATATCGACCTGCTGCCCCTTGACGACCCACGCTATCGGTTCCACCAGTTCGACATGGGCGACTGGACGGGCTCTTCGGAGCAGCTTGCGGCATTTTATGGCGATGCGATCCCGTTCCGGCAGGTCGAGCCTCAAGCAGCAGCGGGTGGCGCGGGGAAAGCGTTGCGATGAGAATTCCGTTTTCCGTCAACAGGCCGGTGATCTGCGCGATCATGAAGCTGGAGCAGCCCTATGTGATCGAGTGGGTCGCCTGGCACAAGCTGCATGGCTTCGACCTGATGATCGCCGACAACTGCAGCGCCGGACCGCAGACGGCGGTGCTCCAGGCGTTGCGCGATGCCGGCTGGATCCGGCTGGTCGACTGGCGACACGACACGGTGCTGCCGCAGCGGCGGGCCTATTCCTATCTTTACTGGCAGGCATTGCTCCACGGCTATCGCTATCTGGGCTTCATGGACGCCGACGAGTTCCTCGAGCCGCTCGACGCGCCGCCCTGGAGCGGAGCCGAACTGGTCCGCTCGCTTTTGAGCCGCCCGGGCGTGCGCAGCGTCGCCTTTCGCTGGGTGAATTTCGGCAGCGACGGCAAAGAGGCCTATGACGACGAACTGGTGACGGTGCGGTTTCAAAGGCGCGGCACGCATGACGCCCCGACCGCGCGCTGGAAGAAGTCGTTTGCCCGCGTGTCCTCGGTGCTGCGCAAGGCGCTGCGGGATCCCGGGCAGTTCATGCCGCACCCGCACGGTTTCCGCATCTCGCTGCGCAGGACGCTGGTCGACGGCATGACGCTCGACAAGCACCCGGCGGCCATGCCGATGGAATGGAAGATCGGCTGGATCCGCCACTATGCCGTGAAATCGAGGCAGGAACTGGCCGACAAGCATGCCCGCGGCGGCGGCTTCACGCCGTCGAGCGAGGCGCCGTCGCTGGACGAGTACCGGGTATCGAGAGATCAGAACGATATTCTCGATCCGCTCGACGATGCGACGGTGGGCGCCTTGCGGGCAAAGGTTTCGGAAATCGTCAGGTCGCTCGACCCGGCGGTCATCCCCCAGACGCGGCCGCTTTTCACGCAGCGGGGTTGAGGATCAGCGGCGCGGTAGCCATGCCGTGAAACGACATCGAGGCGCGGCGCTCGGCATTTGCGGCATCGAGCCGCCATCCGGGCGCACGGGTGAACAGGGCTTCTATCATCGCCGCGATCTCGATACGGGCGACATGCTGCCCGAGGCAGACATGCAGGCCGGTGCCGAAGGTCATCGACATGGTTGGCGGGCGCGTGAGGTCCAGCCGGTCGCCATCGGCGAAGACGGCATCGTCGCGATTGCCGCTGCCGAGCACCGGCACGACCGCTTCGCCAGCCGCAATCCTGACGTCGCCGAGGTCGATGTCCTGCGCCGCGATGCGGGCGACGGCGTATTGCACCGAGGCGCCATAGCGCAGCAGTTCGGCCGCCGCGCTGCTCCAGTCGACAGCGCCGCGCTCGAGCAGCGCGCGCTGTTCGGGAAAGCGATCCAGCGCAACAATTGCGTTGCCGAGAGCGTCGACGACAGTCTCCTGTCCGGCAAACAGCATGAAGACGATGTTGGCCACCATGTCCTCGCGCGACCAGCGGCCTTGCGCAACCTCCCGCACCATGCCGGCAACCATTCCGTCCGGCCGGTAGGCCTGTCGAGCCAGCCGCTCCTCGACAAAAGCCTGGCATTCGCGATAGGCCTCGGCGCTTGCTGCCGGCGGCTGCGCTCTTCGCAGGTCGAATGCGCTGGCCATGCGGCGGGTCACCGATTTCAACGCCCAAGGGTCCTCGATCTCGATGCCGAGGATTTCCTGCAGCAGCCAGAAGGACACCGGCACGGCGAGCCCGGCGACGGCGTCGACGCGGCCATCCGCCAGCGCACGCTCGACCAGCTCGTGGCTCAGCGCGCGAAGACCTTGCGTCAGAGCTTCGATGGCCGGCCGTGAGAAAAAGCCAGCGACCGGCCGGCGCAAGGCGCCATGCTGAGGCGGATCGGCGAGCAGCACCGAGCGGCTGAGCAGAGCCATGGGCGCATGGTCGACGAGCTTGCGGCGGACCTCTTCATATGTACCCGGCGGCGCCTGAAGAAGAGCGGGATGCTTCAGCGCGCCCGACACCAGCTCATGGCTGAACACATAATGCGCGTCGGCCAGCTCGGGATAGGGCGCGACGCCGCGCGCAATGCCGCCGGCGGCGCGCATGCGGGCGAAATGCGGAAACGGGTCGCCGAGCGCGAACGGATCGAAATGCGGAGCTGTCATGACGGCTCGAATCTCATGCCTTGAGATTCTTGGCTGAAATGACCCTGAAGCCGCCTGACGTGGCGTCCTGCGGGAAGAAGTCCGGCATGACGTAGAGGAACTCGCATCCGTAGACGCGGTAGTGCATGCGCAGCAGCGGATCGCGGATGATCTCTTCCAGCGGCGGTCTTGTGCCGGTCTGGTTCCAGCGGTCGATGGTGGCGCGGAACCGCGCATCGGCCTTGACATGATCATACTCTTCGCCCGAGGAGCCGGCATAGGACGAGCAGCGGCCATCGCCGATCAGCCAGCTGGCGCCCAGGCGGCGGCCGTGGCTCTCCATCTCCTTCAAGAGCCGCACCGCCGTGTTGGAGCCGCGATGGCTCGGCCGGACGCAGAGATTGTAGGCGTAAAGTGCGTAAACCGGCTCGCTGCGCGGCAGCGATGCATAGGCATCGAAATTCCTGGGGAAATCGGCGCGCACCAGCGGATCCTGGCTGGTCTCGGTAAAGCAGATGGTGCCAGCAAGCAGATCGCCATCGATCGCGCCGAACATGGTGTGTCCGAGTGCCAGCCGGTGGCGGATGGTCGTTTCGCTCGCCTGCAGCGGTGCGGCCCAGGCGGCAGCCTCAAGCTCCATCAGCAAAGGGATGTCTTCCAGGTCTAACCGGCGGATGGGTATCGCAACATCGTCTAAATTCATGTGTCGGCTGCCTCGACTTCTAACGCGTTGATGGCGCATGGCAGTTTCTTGCCAATGCGGTTTGCAGCTTCACGGAAACGTCAACCTGTTCTATCTCCTGTTTGACGCATGCCGGATCGAGAACCATTTCACGGCTTTCACAAGCCTGTCTAATTATCATGGTTCCCCTTTGCAATTACATACGGACAACGGAAACGCATGATATTTTACGTCGCGCACCGGGAGCACGCCTACACGCAGGCGGTGGTGCTTCTGTATCACCGGACTGACCTGGAGGCGTGGTTCCGGCTGGTGCGCTACGAGGATGCCGGGCTGCTGCGCGGCGTTCGCGCCGGGGTGGTCATCTGGTCCGACATGGACCGGCTGACATCGGACGAATTGAGCCGCGCGGCCGGCATCAGCGCCGAACTGGCTGACAACACCGGCCTGACGCAGCTCAATCACCCGACCGCCAGCCTGCAGCGCTTCGACCTGCTGCGCCTGCTTCATGCCGACGGCAGCAACGCTTTTCGTGTGTTCAGGCCGGACGAGCTGGAAGAGGCGATACGCTATCCCGTTTTCATCCGCGACGAGACGGGCGCACTCTACAGGGAGCCGCCGCTGCTGCACGACCGGCCGGCGCTGGACGCCGCGATCGCCCGGCTGGACGGTAGCGATCTGGTGCGGCCGATGGTGGTGGAGATGATCGGCACCTCCGGAATGGACGGTTATTTCAGGAAGTACGCGGCGTTTCGGGTCGGCGATACGATCTACGGCCAGCATTGCGCCATGTCGAAATCGTGGTTCGTCAAGAATTCGCCCGAGCAATTGCTGCCGGCGCATATCGAAGAAATCAGGACCTATATCGATACGAATCCTGACGCCAATGCGGTCATGCAGGTCTTCGAAAAAGCCCGCATGCAGTATGGCCGCATCGACTACACTTTCGTGGACGGCAGGCTTGTAGTGTTCGAGATCAACAGCAACCCCACCGTGCTCAGCGACCCGCCGACGCCGTTCGCCATCTATGACCCCAAGCCCTTTGCCGATCTTCAGGCCGACGCGCTGCTCGCGCTGCCGCAGGCTACCGAGGCGGACTCGCTGGCTGCAATCGACACCGCCCACCAGTCGGCGCTGGCCAAGTTGCGGCGCCATTACCAGATGAGGCGGTTGAAGTTAACGCTGCGAAAAGTGCTCAGGAAGAGGAAATAGCCGCCGCCTCCTCCGCAACCCGAAAGTACACCACGTCACGTTTCGTCGGATCTTGTCACAGCCTGCCTGGAACCAAATCACGGGCTAGATTGTTCAAGTTGGTTACGACGCCGACGAGCCCTGCCGGTTGGGTGAGCGGCGCACTTGAGGAGCTCCCACCATGACCATCTCGTCCAGCTTTCGTTCGCTCGCGGTTGCGGCCATCACAACTGTGTCCGTCAGCGCTGCCAGCGCCGCGCATGCCGATAGCGGCACGATCCGCTTTGCCGTCTACAAGGCGGCCTTCTTCGTCGGCGGTTCCGGCGGCGAGGGGACGCTGACCTTCCACGGCCGCTCCTATCCCATCACGATCGGCGGCGTTTCGGGCGGCTTCGCCTTCGGGGTTTCCAAGACCTATTTCCGGGGCACCGTGCGCCATATCCGCAGGTTGCGGGATGCGACCGGGGTTTATGGCGCGGCCGGCGGTGGCGGCGCGCTCGGCAAGGGGGCGCAGGTGATCGTCATGACCAACGACAAGGGCGCCCAGCTCGAGCTTACGGGCCGGCAGGTGGGCCTGCAGGTGAATGCGGATTTGAGCGGGATGGCGATTTCGTTGAAGTAGGGGGGCGGGCGAGCTCTGGGTGGGCACAGGCGCCCAGGGTGATGGCAATCGCTTAGGGTGCCCCCCACTCCGTCTCGGCTTCGCCGAGCCACCTCTACCCCCACATTCGTGGGGGAGAGGAAACGCTAATTTTCGAGGTTGCGGCCTCGACAGTGTTGAGTTTTTTCTTCGCTCGAAAAGCTTGGCATTTCCTCTCCCCCACGGACGTGGGGGTAGAGGTGGCTCGGCGAGCCGAGACGGAGGGGGGGCTGGCGCTGGCCTCGGCCCCCTACCGCTCCTCCACAATCCGCAAATACGCCGCCGTCACGAACAGCACGATCAGCCCGAACAAGATCCGCCGTGCCCCCTCAGGCATCTGCAGGATGGTCAGCAGCGTCGTCAGCACGGTCAGGATCAGGGCGCCGATGATGGTGCCGGTGTAGCCGCCGCGGCCGCCGAAGATGGAGGTGCCGCCGATGACGGCGGCGGCGACCGAGGGCAGCACCAGCGGTTCGGCGAGCGACAGCGACGGCGCCTTGATCAGGCCGATATAGAGCAGGCCGGTGATGCCGGCGAGCACGCTGGAGGTGACGTAGAGCGCGGTGATGACCTGCCAGTATTGCACGCCCGACAGGCGGGTCGCGCGCTCATTGTCGCCGACGGCGTAGAGCAGGCGGCCGAAGCCGGTGCGGGCGAGCGTGAAGACGATGAGGGCGGCGAGCGGCACGAACAAAAGCAGCGCGTTGGGGAAGCCCCATGTCACGCCGGTGCCGAGCCAAGCCAGGAAGTCGGGGATTTTTGCGCCCGACGCGATCACCGTGCGCTGGTAGACCTGCAGGCAGCCGGTGCCGATCAGGCTGGTGCCCAGCGTCATGATCAGCGGGTGGACGCGGAAGACACCGACGCCGATGCCGTTGACGAGGCCGATCAGCACCGCCGGCATCATCGCCAGCAGGAACGCCACCGCCGGGTCCTGGTTGACCACTTGCGTCGCCATGATGAAGGCGCTCATCGTTGCCACCGTGCCGACCGACAGGTCGATGCCGCCGGTCAGCATGGTCATGGTCTGGCATCCCGCGAGGATCGCCAGCGGGATGGCGAATTTGATGGTGTTGGCGATCCAGCGCTCGTTGACGATGCCGGGGCGCAGGACCTGCAGGATTATAACCAGGATGGCGAGCAGGACGATCAGCGGGATGAGCGGGCGATCGGCCATGAAGCGCTTTATGCGGCGGCCGAAGGGGACGGGGGTGATGGCGGCGGTGCTCATGGGGCGGCTCTTGGTGTTGTGTGCTGCGAGGATGGCGCTCTACGGCGCCCCCCTCTGGCCTGCCGGCCATCTCCCCCACTTGTGGGGAGATTGGCAGCTTCAGCGCCTCGCTCCTTTTTGCAACGTTGAAGGCTGGCGAAAGCGGCGATGACAGCTGATCTCCCCCCTCGTGGGGGAGATGTCCGGCAGGACAGAGGGGGGCGCGAAGGAACGCCGACGTCTCTCTGCGACAGCACACCCATCATTGCCGCCCCCGCATGGTGATAAACGCCCCGAACATCACCACCGCCACCATGATCAGCCCTTCAATAATCGCGGTGACATTCGGGTCGATGGCGAGCAGCGTCAGGTCGGTGCGCACCAGCCTCAACACGAAGACGGCGACGATGGGGCCGAGCAGGCCGCCCTTGCCGCCGCCGAGCGCGACGCCGCCCAGCACCACGGCGGCGACGCTGGCGAGCAGATAGGGGCCGGGGATGGGGGCGCCGATGCCGGTGCTCATGGTCAGCGCCAGCCCGCCCATGGCGGCGAACAGGCCCGACAGCGCATAGGCGATGAGGCGGGTGCGCTTGACCGGCACGCCGGAGCGGAACGCCGCCAGTTCGCTGGAGCCGATGGCGTAGATGGAGAGGCCGAGGCGCGAGCGCCTGAGCGGTATCCAGATGACGCAGAGGCAGACGATCAGCACCAGCAGGGCCTTGGGCAGCCAGGCGTCTATGGCGTCGGGCAGGCCGGGGATCGGCATGGTGCCGGAGATCAGCGCCTTCAGCCATTCGGCGATGCCGCCGCCCGGCGCGTCGAGCACCAGCAGGGCGGCGCCCTGCAGCACGAACAGCATGGCGAGGGTGACGACAATGTCGGGCACGCGGGTGACGACGATGAGCAGGCCGTTGAGCGCGCCGAGCACGAAACCCATGGCGAGCACGAAGGGCACCACGAACAGCGCGTATTCCTCGCTCGCGCCATTCATCATCGACGCCGCGGTGACGCTGGTCAGCGCCATCATGGCGGCGACCGACAGATCGATGCCGCCGGCGATGACGACCACCGTCTGCGCGGCGACTGCGAAGGCATAGGGCAGAACGGCGCGGGCGAGCGAGCCGAAATCATTGCTGCCATAGGCCGGCTGGCTGATCCTGGTGGCGATGAACAGGACGATGAGCAGGGCGAACAGGCCGACGACCCAGCCTTGGCGGCGCAGGAAATGGCTCATGGCGCGGCCTCCGGCGAAGCCGAAGTGTTCGCGGTCGGATCAGCCAATATGCCGATATCGGCCTTGGCGCCGCGCGGCAGGCCGTAGGCGGCGCGCATCAGCGCCGGCTCGTCGGCCTCCTCGACCGGAAAAATGTCGACGAGGCGGCCGCCAAAGATGACGATGACGCGGTCGCAGACGCGCTGCACCTCCTCCAGCTCCGAGGTGTAGAACAGCACCGACTTGCCGTTGCCGGCGAGTTCGCGCAGCAGCTTGTAGATCTCCTGCTTGGTGCCGACATCGATGCCGCGCGTCGGGTCGAAGCACAGGATGGTGCGGGCATCCGCCGCGATCCAGCGGGCAATCGTCACCTTCTGCTGGTTGCCGCCGGACAGGCGCTGCACCTCGCCTTGCGCGCGGGTGTCGATCTGCAGCCGCTCGATGGCGCTGAGCACGGTCGCGCGTTCGCGGCGCATGTTGATCGGACCCCAGTTGCGCAAGGCAGCGCTGAAAGGCAGCGCGATGTTTTCGCGCACCGAGCGCTGCATGACGAGCGCTTCCGAGCGGTCGCCCGGCACATAGGCAATGCCGGCGCGGATGGCGTCGATCGGATGCGAGAATTTCACCGGCTGGCCATCGACTTCGATGGTGCCGCCGGAGGGCCGGATCGAGCCGGCAAGGGCGGCGAACAACTCGTCCTGGCCCTGGCCTTCGAGCGCGACGACGCCGGCGACTTCGCCGTCGGCGAGATCGAAGGAGACATCGCTGAGCTTGGCGCCGACGCGCAGGTTTCGCACCGAAATGCGCGGCCGGGTGGTCGCGGGCGCGGCCTTCTCGGCAGCGCTGCGGGCCGCGACATGGGTTTTGACGATGCGGGTGCCGAGCATCAGCTCGACGATCTTTTCTTCCACGCCCGGCACGATGTCGACGACGCCGACGGTCTCGCCGTCCCGCAGCACGGTGGCGCGGTCGCACAGCGCCGAGATTTCGACGAAGCGGTGCGAGATGAAGATCACGGCGCGGCCCGAATCGCCTTGGCGGCGCACCACTTCCAGCACCTTTTCGGCAAGGTTGGCGGGCAGGGCCGCCGTCATCTCGTCAAGCAGCAGCACGTCGGGCTCGACGGCGAGCGCCCGCGCCAGGTCGAGCACGCGCAGCACGGCGAGCGGGATGTCGCGCGCGGTGTCGCGCAGATCGAGGTCGGCAATGCCGAGCTCGCGCACCCAGGCGCGGAACGGCTCGACCGGCGTGCCGGTGAGCCTGAGATTGGACAGCACGTCGAGATCGGGGATCAGCGACGGCTCCTGGTAGACGGGCAGCAGCCCGGCGCGGCGCGCGGCGGCCGGCGAGCGAATGTCGCGCGCCTCGCCACGGATCAGGATGCGGCCGGAGTTCGCCGGAATGGCGCCGGTCAGGATCTTCACCAGCGTCGACTTGCCGGCGCCGTTGGCGCCCATCAGCGCGTGGACCTCGCCCGGCAGCACGGAGAGCGACGCGTTGCGAAGCGCTGCAACCGCGCCGTAGTTCTTGGCGACGCCGGTGGCGTCGAGGAGGGGGCTGGTGGTCAAATCGATGTCCGCTCAGAAATTCTCTTGCTGGCACTCTACGGCGCCCCCCTCTGTCCTGCCGGACATCTCCCCCACAAGGGGGGAGATTGGCAGTTCCGGCGCCGCCCCTCGTCTTGCGACGTAGAAAATTAGCGAAAGCCGAGATGACAGCCAATCTCCCCGCCTGTGGGGGAGATGTCCGGCAGGACAGAGGGGGCGCCGTAGAGCGCTAGTCTGTGTGACGAGGACGGCCGTTCGCCGTCCTCGCCAGTTCATTCAAACCAGGCCTACTCCCCCGGCCCCTTGCAGGCCACGATCTGCTCCTTCGTGTAGGTCGTCCACTCCGGGATCGAGATCGAGACCGGCCATTCCGGGCTGAGCGACGGGTCGGCGGCTGCCTTCAGCTTGGCCTTGCCTTCGTCGGTGGCGTTGTCCCACAGCTGCGGGTCGACCAGCACGGTCTGCTGCGCCGGCTTCTTGCCGTCGAGGATCTGCAGTGCCAGCGTCACGCCCGCGCCGCCGATCGAGCCGGGGTTGGTGACGGCTGCACCGACGAGACCTTTCACCGAGCTCAGCTGGCCGACGAAGCCGGCATTGTCGGCGCCGACCACCGGCACCAGCGGCGCCTGCGATTCGACCAGCGCGTCGACGATGACGTTGTCGATGCCCGACGTCCACACGCCGTTGAACGGCGTGCCGGTGGCCAGGAACGACAGCATCTGCTGCTTGGCCTGATCCTGCTGCCAGCCGGTGAAGACTTCCTGCGCCACCTTCACGCCGGGGTTTTCGGCCAGCGCGTTCTTGAAGCCTTTGTCGCGATCGCTATCGGCCGAGGCGCCGGCGGCGCCGCGCATGTAGAACACTTCGCCCTTGCCGCCCATCTGCTGGAACAGCCATTTGGCGCCGAGATAGGCATACTGTTCCTGGTTGTTGGAGATGATGTAGGCCGACGGTTCGGTCACCGCCTGGTCGACGGCAACGACGACGATGCCGGCCTTGGTGGCTTCTTCCAGGCCCGCCTTGATGCCGGCGGGATCAGCGGGGTTGACGACGATGGCGTCGACCTTGGCGCTGATCAGATTGCGGATGTCTTCGAGCTGGCCGGCGGCATCGGTGTTGCGGTGGGCGATGTTGAGCTTCGTCACTTCGCCCGAAGCCAGCGCCTGCGCCTTCATGGCGCAGACCATTTCCTCGCGCCAGCCATTGCCCTGCACGGTGTTGGAAATGCCGATCGTATATTTGGCTTCGGCCGACGACACGCCCATCGATGCCAGCAAGGCAGCGCCCGCAAGCAACGGGACCATGGTCAGTATTTTCTTCATGTCAGTACTCCTCCACATTGTTGTTTTTCGTCTCAGGGCCAGACCCTTCGGCAGGATCGGACCAAGTCATTCACCTCGTCATTTGACGAAGGGGCGCAGCACGTCGCGGGCGAGCAGGAAGCCCCGCTTCACCGCATCGTCGTTGCCTTCAAACCGCCTGTCCTCATGTTCGATGATGACCGAGCCGTCATAGCCGGCGCGGTAGAGGCCGGAGAAGAAGCCGCTCCAGTCGACATCGCCCAATCCCGGCATGCGCGGCACCTGCCAGCCTATCCCGGCGGAAAGAATCCCGCGCTCATACAAACCATCATGATCGATCATCAAATCCTTGGCGTGGACATGCAGCATGTAGGGGCCGAACTCCTTGATGAAGCGGCCCTGGTCGATCATTTGCCAGACCAGGTGCGAGGGGTCGAAATTCATGCCGACCTCGCCGCCCCAGGTTTCGAGGATGCGCCGCCAGACCAGCGGCGAATAGGCGATGTTGTGCCCGCCCGGCCATTCGTCATAGCTGAAGATCATCGGGCAGTTCTCGAAGGCGAGTTTTACCCCGTGGCCGCGCGCATAGGCGACGGTCTCGGGCCAGACTTTCAGCGCGTCCTGCCAGTTGACGTCGACGGTCTTCGAGGCATCGCCACCGCAGAAGGTGTTGACGACCGGCACGCCCATATTGGCGGCCAGCACGATGACCTTCTTCAGATGGCCGATGACGGCCTCGCGATGGGCAGGGTCCGGATGCAGTGGGTTGGGATAGTAGCCGAGGCCGGAGACGGTCAGCTTCTTCTCCGTCAGCGAAGCGACGATCTCCTTGGCCTGCGCGGGCGAGGTGGAAGCGGCATCGATATGGCTGGTGCCGGCATAGCGCCGCGTCGCGCCTGAGGTCTTCGGCCAGCAGGCGATTTCCAGCGCCTCGAAGCCGGCCGAGTGCGCCCAGTCGGCAACCTCGCCAAGCGGCGTCTCCGCAAAAGGTGCTGTAAGAACTCCTAGTTTCATTCTGCCTCCCTTAGACCCCGACGACTATAATGCCGATTGTTTGGATCGCTTCAACCTCGCGACCTCATCTTGTTCGAGACTGTGCCGGACAGCCGCCATCGGATCGTCCGACAGCAGGTCGCCCAGCGCCGATGTGACGGCCGCGCGGAACGTATCGTCGGCGGCAAGGCCGGGGTCGAATATCCCGTCGATGGCAAGGATGGCGGACACCAGCGCGCTGGCATCGTGACCGGTCGCATCGGCGATCGCGGTGACCTTGCCGGCATAGGGATCCAACACCGGCCAGCGTCTTTCAAAGCGATCCGAGGCCCGGATCAGATAGGCCATCCAGCCGGCGACCGGCACCGATAGCAGGCCGATGCTCTGGCCCATCGCGAGCCGGTCGCGGATCGGGTTGAGCAGGCGCTGGACGATCTTCTGCGAACCGTCGGTGGCGACCTGGTGGTTGCGGTGGCGGATCGCGGTGTTCTTCAGCCGGGCAAGGCTCTGCTCGACATAGGCAAGCGGCAGGACGCCGGATACCGGCATCAGCGTCGGCACAGTCTCCTCGACCAGCATGCGCCTGATGAAGTCCGACAGCAGCGGGTCGGCCATGGCATCCGATGTGTGCTCGAGACCAGCCAGAACGCCGAGCGTGGCGAGTGCCGTCTGGGCGCCATTCAGCACCCGCATCTTGAGATGCTCAAACGGCGTGACGTCGTCGACGAAGGTGGCGCCGACCAGATCCCAGCGCGGCATGCGGCCGGCGAATTTTTCCTCGATCACCCACTGCCGGAACGGCTCACCGACAGCGACGGCGGCATCGTGGTAGCCGAACCATTGCTCGACACTGTCGAGGTCATCTTGCGTTACCGCCGGCGCGATGCGGTCGACCATTGACGAAGGGAAGGCGGAATTGGCTGCGATCCATGCGGCCAAGCCATTGCCGCGCTGCCTGGCGAAGGTCTGCACGACATTGGCTAGGATAACGCCATTGGCCGGAATGTTGTCGCAGGACAGCAGTGTCAGCGGCCGCCCATTTGTGGCCCTGCGCTGCTCCAGCGCCCGCACCAGCAGGCCGGGCACGCTGCGTGGCGTCTCGGGGTTGGCGAGGTCGTGGACGATGTCGGGATGGCCAAGGTCGAGTTCGCCGCTGGACGGGATGTGGCAATAGCCTTTTTCGGTCACCGTCATCGTCACCAGCTCGATATCGGGTGAGATCAGCACGCCGAGCGCCGGTGCCGCACTCTCCTGGCTGTCGACCACCCGGACGATGCTGCCGATGACGCGCGCCTCGATGTGGCTGTTCTCGCGGATCAGCCTTGTGTAGAGCCCGCCCTGCCGTCCCAGCGTGTCGGCAAGGCGGGGCGGACGGATGTTGATGCCGACGATGCCCCAACGGTCGAAGCGCAGCGAGATGAGATCGTCGGTGTATTCGGCCTGATGGCAGCGATGGAAAGCGCCGACGCCGAGATGCGCCATGCCGGGCGCCAGGAGCGTACGGTCATAGGACGGTGTCTGGACCGATGCCGGCAAGCGATCGAGCAGCGCCGGCCCAAGCGTTTCGATGGAAGCGCTCACCGGTTCGCCCCGATCACCGCCTGCTCCTGGTCGACAACCGCGCCGGTCATCGGGCCGGCGGCGTCGGACAGCAGGAAGACGGCGAGGCTGGCGATGTCGTCCGGCGTCAGCAACCGGCCGAAAGGCTGCGCGGCGTTGGCCTTCTCGAGCCAGCCAGGGCCGTTGCCCAAAGTCTCCGCCTGCATGATGCGTTCGGCCGGCGTGTCCGTCCAACCGACATTGATGCCGTTGACGCGGATGCGGTCGAAACGGTGGGCGTTGGCGGCGTTCTTGGTCAGCGTCGCCAGCGCGCCCTTGGTGGCGGAATAGACGGCAAGCTCCGGCGAGCCGCAATGGGCGTTGATCGACAGAATGTTGAGAATGGCGCCACCTTGGCCGCGCTGCTTCATGTCGGCAATCGCCGCCTGCATCAGGAAGAACGGCGCGCGCGCATTGACGGCAAACAGTGACGCCCAGTCGTCGAGGCTGGCGTCGAGGAAAGAGGCGCGATCGGTCAGGCCGGCGGCGTTGACCAGCGCATCGATGCGGCCGAAGCGCTCGATGCAGGCCTGCGCCAGAAGGGTGGGGGCGTCAGGATCGGCAAGGTCGGCGGCGACGAAGATGGTCGGCGTGCCCAATTGCGAAAGCTCGGCCGCCACGGCCTCGCCACGCGCCCTCTCGCGCCCGGTGACCAGCAGCCCGGCGGCACCGGAACGCGCCAGCGTCTCGGCAATGGCGCGGCCAATGCCTTGCGTCGACCCGGTGACCAGAGCCACCTTGCCGTCAAGCCGGATCTCCATTCCTCCTCCCGGGAATAAAGTTTCTATTTTGAGAAATATGGAACGGCAATTCCCGATAGTCAATTGGACCAGTGACGCCTCATTCGCCGCGCCGCGCCGCCACGCCATGGACCAGCGCCATCCCAACGGCGAGCGAGGCCGCCAGTGAGCGGAAGCCGGCAAAGTCGGATTCCACCACTTCCAGCCAGCTGTCCGAGAGCGGGATCAGCGGGCTGAAGGTGCTGTCGGTGACGGTGACGATACGCGCCTTGCGCTCATGCGCCACCGCGACGAGATCGGGCGTGATCGAATTGTAGGGGCTGAAGGAGACAGCGAGCACGGCATCCCGGCCGCCGATGCAGCCGATCTGGTCGAGTGCGGAGGACCCGACATTGTCGACCAGCACATTGCGCACGCCTTGCTGCGAGAGCGTCAGCGAGAGATAGGCGGTGACGGGAAAGGCGCGCTTGGAGCCGATGACATAGATCAGCTCGGCCGCCGCCAGCAGCGCCACCATCTTGTCGAAACTCTCGACGTCGAAGCCGGTCTCGATGCGGCCCAGCGAGGCCTGCGATGCGCCGACCATGCCGTGCAGGAAATGCAGATTCGGCTCGGTCTCGGTGCGCGGTTCGCCGCGCCCTTCCGGCCATGAGCCCTTGATGTGCTCCTTGAACAGGCCCTGGAAATCGGAAAAGCCGGAATAGCCGAAGATCTGGGCAAAGCGCACCAGCGTCGAGGGCTGCACGCCGGCCTGTGCCGCAACCTGCGCGATGGTGCCGAGCGCGACGTCGCTCGGATGCTGCCACAGGAAGATTGCCACCTGGCGCAGCCGCTTGGGGAAATGCACCGTGCCCGACGACAGCACCGCGCGCAGCTCCTCATAGGTCTGCGGCTGGATGTAGCCAAGCGCGGCCAGCGAGCGCCCGCGCTTGCGCGTCGCCGCCTCGTCGGTGCTGGACCGTCCGGATGCCTTGCTTGCCCCACTCATGATTTCAGGCTAGCGCGATACGATCGTTTTACAATATGAAAATTGGAAATTATGTTCGAAAGCGGTCTGCCGGGAGGAGCTTGAAAATGGTCTACGCAACATCGGACGGGTCGGCCGGCAAGCGCCTGCGGGTCGGCATGGTCGGCGGCGGCCGCAACGCTTTCATCGGCGCGGTGCATCGGCTCGCCATGCGCCTCGACGACCAGATCGTGCTGGTCGCCGGCGCGCTGTCGTCGGACCCGGAAAACGCCGCCGCATCGGCCGCCGAGATCGGCATCGCGTCGGATCGCAGCTATGCCGACTATCGCGAGATGGCGCGAACCGAAGCAGCGCGGCCGGACGGCATCGAGGCGGTGGTCATCGTCACGCCCAACCATCTGCACGCGCCGATCGCCACGGCCTTTCTCGAGGCCGGCATCGACGTCATCTGCGACAAGCCGCTGTCGACGACGCTGGATGAGGCCGAGGCGCTGGTGGCGCTGGCGCGGGAGAAAAAGCGTCGCTTCGTCGTCACGCTCAACAACACCGGCTACGCCATGGTCCGCCAGGCGCGTGAGATGGTGGCGGCGGGCGCGCTTGGCCGCATAGTGTCCGTGCATGGCGCCTACATCCAGGACTGGCTGACGAAGCCGATCGACGCCGAGGGCCAGAAGCAGGCGGAGTGGCGCACCGATCCGGCGCGCGCTGGGCAGTCGGCGGTGCTGGCCGATATCGGCGTGCATGCCTTCAACCTGGCAAGCTATATCTCCGGCTGCGAGGCTGAAGCCGTGTCGGCGGATCTGTTCACCGCCGTGCCGGGACGGCGGCTCGACGACAATGCGCATGTGCTGGTGCGCTGGACCGGCGCGGCGCGCGGCACGATCCTCGCCAGCCAGACGTCGCCCGGCCACTACAACGATCTCTCCGTGCGCATCTATGGCGACAAAGCCGGGCTCGAATGGTCGGGCGGCCGGCCGGAAGAACTGCGCTTTTCCGTCTATGGCGAGGAAACCCGCACGCTGGTGCGCGGCGGCCATGGCTCGACGACGGAGGCCCAGCGCGTGTCGCGCATGCCGGCGGCACATCCGGAAGGCTATATCGAGGCCTTCGCCAATTTCTACCGCGACGCCGCTGATATTATTGGTGCGCATAGGTCAGGTGGGGCGGTCGATGCAGCAAGGGCCGCGCAGGTGCCGGATGTTGTGGATGGTGCGCGCGGGGTGAAGTTTGCCGCGGCGGCGGTGGAGTCGAATGCAGCGGGTGGGGCTTGGACGGCGGCAAGGTTTGGGTGAGGACGGGAGCTGCCGCGGTTCAGCGGTAGAAGCAATCACCTGGGGGACTGGCGCTGCCCTAAGGGATTGACCTGCCGAAGGCGCTACCGCCGCCGCAGCAGACCTGGCAGCGGCGGGGCGCCAAGTACTCTTCGGTCGCTTTACTGGGCAAAACGCTGCTATGCATGTGTTAATCATGATATGGGTTGTTCATTGTCAGAGCATCGGCCCAGCCGTATTCGGTAACAATGCGCAACTTGTCTCTCTTCCTTGCTGCCAGCCTCGGCTGCCTCGTTCTCTCGGCGGTTTCCTTCGGCGCTCCGCAAGGCCTGCTCGTTACCCTGTTCCCGGACAGCAATGCAGCGAAGGTGGCGCAGTGCAGAAGCCTACTCAAAATCCGTTTCGACACGGGCGAATGGCCGGACAAGGGCGCGGCTGACTACATGCGCTATGACGAGTGCTACTATCTGATCTGTGGCGGAACCAGGCCGAGCGCTTGAAGGCTTGGTGCAGCTATCCCTTGATCGCCGAGCCGACGATGGAATCGACGAAGAAGCGCTGCAGGAAGACGAACAGGATGAGCGGCGGCAGCACGGCGAGCGTGGCGCCGGCCATCACCAAGCCGGTGTTGACCGCACCTCTGTTGTAGCTGAGCAAGCGGCTCAAGCTGATTACGATCGGATAGGCGTCGGCATTGCCCTGCAGCACGGTCAGCGGCCACAGATAGCTGTTCCAGTGATAGACGAAGGCGAAGAGGGCCAGAGCCGCGATTGCGGGTGCGATGCTGGGCGCGACGATCTTGTAGAGGATCAAGAACTCCGAGGCGCCGTCCATGCGCGCGGCGTCGATGAGCTCGTCGGGCACGCCGGAGATGAACTGGCGCATCAGCATTGCCGACGTTCCAGGCGACGATGCGGGGAGAGTGAAGGCACGGAGGCCCGGCACATGGCCAGGCCTCCAATTTCTATCGCTGGAATTTTCCGGATGTTCAACGCCGCTTCGGGCGCCCGGCAGGCGATTTGTTGCCGCGCGGGCCGCTCTGAACCGGCGTGTTGCCCTGGTTTTCCTCCGACAGCTTGCGCCAGCGGGCAAGGCGCTCGGGGTCGAGCGTACCCGCCTTCAACGCAGCCTGCACCGCGCAGCCCGGTTCGTGGACATGGGTGCAGTCGCGGAATTTGCACAGCGGTGCGAGCTCGGTGATTTCGGCAAACAGCGTGTCGATGCCGGAGGCGACGTCGCTGACATGCAGCGTGCGCATGCCCGGCGTGTCGATCACCCAGCCGCCGCCGGCAATGGCGTGCAGCGATCTGGCTGTGGTAGTGTGGCGACCCTTGGCATCGTGCTCGCGAATGCCCGCCGTCTGTTGCGGCGATTGCTGCGCCGATCCGGCCAGCGTGTTGACCAGCGTCGATTTGCCGACCCCGGAGGAGCCGACCAGCGCCACCGTCTGCCCCTCGCCACACCAGGGAGCAAGCGCCGCTGCGGCATCGGCGACGCGCGGGTTCAGCATCACCACGGCCAGTCCACGCTGCAGGGCGGCGGCCTGGCGTTGGTAAGCCTCGGCATCGTCAGCGGTGTCGGCCTTGGTCAGCAGGATCACCGGCGTCGTTCCGGCCTCGTTGGCCAGCGCCAGATAGCGCTCGAGCCGGGCGATGTTGAAATCGGCATTGCAGGACGTCACGATGAACAGCGTGTCGACATTGGCCGCGGCCAGCTGCGGCACCCTGCCGCCCTGTGTGCGGCGCTCCAGCACCGTCTTGCGGGTCAGTCGGCGGCGCAGCAGATGCGTGTGAGGCTCGACCAGCACCCAGTCGCCGACGGCATAGTCGCCGGTGTTGGCATTGGCCGGCAGCGTCAGATCCACTGGCCCTGACAGAGACAGACCGGCCAGACGGTCGCGGTGCACCGAGGCGATGCGCGTCGGCACTAGGTCTGCCTCATCGGCTTCAAGCTGGTCGCCGAAGAAATCCGTCCAGCCCAGGCTTGCGAGGGAAGCCGTCACGGTTTTGACCACGGCGACGGCGTCACAGACATCGGAGAGTATCCTTTGGCAAAATGGGCGCGGACCCTCGGGGCGGTTGTTCAAGCCGTGTATGGGCGGCATGGCGGCATTTGGCAAGCCGAACCGCGCCGATGGCCAAGCCGTTTCGCGCACCGCGTGGAACGCATCGAGGCGGTGGTTCGCTGAACGTCACCAGACACGGACCCTATCGTGGCACCTATCCGCGTCGCGTGCGTCGAGGGTCGTTCAACATTGAGGAAAAATCCTATGCGCTTACGCCCCGTTATTCTCAATGTCTGCAACACGGAAGGGCGAACCGGAGCGCCTGGCGGCCATCAACCGGGAGCTGAGGCGGCTCGACCCCGATCTGTCGCTCTCCAGGACGTCGTCCAGACAGCCGATGTGAAATCCCTCGATACGCTGCCCGATGGTCTTGATTTGCATGCCACGCATCAGGCCTCGTCGTCGACCTCGAAGTTGGCAGGGACGGCTGAGGATGGCAGGTCGAGAAGCCCGCCAAAAGGGGGGGGGATGGCCGGTACCGCAGGGGGCGGGGGGTTGGGATGGGGTTGCCTGAAGCACCGGCCAAAGCGGGACACGTCCCACGCCCACAAGCTAGCAGAGCTTGGATCGGTTCATATGGTGTGATCGCGGACTGGCGCAAAAGCGCTTTCACATCCCCGCGCCGGCGTCGGCAACGAGCCCGCAACCGGGGGTTTCCGGTCGGTTGGTGGGTTGCGCAAGCGTCGGTTGAAGGCGCTGCGGGAGGCTGTCGTTTTTAGTGCGGTTCGAGTGCTATGCGCTCAGCGACAGGTGCTCAAGGCAGGGCAATCGCATGGCGCCACCACATGCGATTGTCCTGCTTACGCCACCGGCAGCGTTCGCCCCGCAATCAGATCCGCAGCCTTCTCCGCAATCATGACCACGGCGGCGTTGGTGTTCGACGACACGATGCTCGGCATGACCGAGCTGTCGCAGACACGCAGGCCTTGCAGACCGCGCACGCGCAACTCGGGATCGACGACGCTGTCGGCATCGCCGCCCATCCGGCAGGTGCCGACTGGGTGATAGGCGCTGCGGCCATGTTCTCGGGCGAAGGCTTCGAGTGCTGAGCGCCCCTGCATCGCCTTGCCGGGCAGATGCTCGCGGCTGATGTATCTGGCGAAGGCTGGCTGCGACAGGATTTCGCGGCTGATCTCGATGCCGTCGATGGCGCGTTCGAGATCATAGCGCTCGGCGAACGGGTTGGGGTCGATGATGGGCGCATCGCGCAGGTCCGCGGACTTGAGCGTGACGCTGCCGCGCGAACGCGGGCGCACATGGTAGGAGTTCAGCGTGCAGCCATTGCCGCCGGGAACCGAGCCGATGCCTTCCTCGACGCCGGCGCCGGGCAGGAAATGGAACTGGATGTCCGGCGTCTTCTCCGCGCGGTCGCCCCACCAGAAGCCGCCGGCCTCGACGATGTTGGAGGCCACCGGCCCCTTGCCGAACAGCGCATATTCAAGACCGGCGACCGCTTGCCAGCGCTTCTTCTTGTAACGGTCGATGCCATGCGGTCCGTTGAGCTCGGCGACGACATCGACGTCCATGTGATCGTGCAGATTCTGGCCGACGTTTTTGGAATCGTGGACCACCTCGATGCCGTGATGGCCGAGATGCACGGCCGGGCCGATGCCGGACAGCATCAGCAATTTCGGCGAGCCGATGGCGCCGGCGGCGACGATGACTTCGCGCTCGGCGCGGAGCAGTTCGGTGCGGCCATTGACGATGATCTCTACACCGATGGCGCGGCCGTTCTCGACCACGATGTGGCTGACCGAGGCGTCGGTGCGTAGCGTCAGTTTCTTGCGGCCGAGCGCCGGCTTCAGATAGGCGACCGCCGTGCTCGAGCGTTTCCCCCGACGCGTCGTCGTCTGGTAGAAGCCGGCGCCCGCCTGCTCACCGGCGTTGAAGTCGGCGCGGAAAGGAAGGCCCGCCTGCTGCGCCGCCTTGACGAAGATGCGGGTCAGCGGATGCGGCGCGCCGCTGGAGACGCCGAGCGGGCCGTCAGTGCCGTGCTGCGCATCGGCAAAAGTGTCGTTGCCCTCGGAGCGGACGAAGTAGGGCAGCACGTCGGCATAGCTCCAGCCGGCACAGCCATTCTCAGTCGCCCAGCCGTCATAATCCTCAGGGCAACCGCGGGTGAACACCTGGGCGTTGATCGAGGAGCCGCCGCCCAGCACGCGGGCCTGCGGATAGACCATGGTGCGGCCGTCGATCTCCTTGCCGGGGGCGGTGTCATAACCCCAGATCAGCGGCCCCGACGTCATCTTGAAGAAGCCGACCGGCAAATGGATGTAGCGGTCGGTGTCGGGCGGACCGGCCTCGAGCAGCACTACGGACACGTCTGGGTCCTCGCTCAGCCGGGCGGCCAGAATGCAGCCAGCCGAACCGCCGCCGACAATGATGTAATCCGTCATTTCCACTCCCGGGTTCTCTTTGTTGGAGCATGATCTCCGGACAAAACGGTTTCCCGATCGTCCGAGAAAACCGGTTCCCACTTCTAGGGATCATGCTCCGGCGGGCGATGAAATCACCGCCCCTTCCTCTTGCGCGCGACGATCTCAAGTCGCTTGTGCCGCGTCAAGAGAAAGGGTATGGTTATCGTGTTGAAGGGTTGTCGTACAAGTGGAGGAGCTTGACGATCCTCACCAGGAGGTCCCGGCCGCGCTCCACGCGCAAGATGCCGGGCGGAACAGAATTCAATCGGGAGGTTTCGAGGTATGAACGACACGAAGAATTTTGCGGTCAACCGGCGCACGCTGATGATGGGCGCCACCGCCGGCGTGGCGGCACTCGCCATGCCGAGCGTGCTGCGCGCGCAGGACAAGCCGACTCTGGTGACGTCGATCCGCTCGCTGTCCAACCCCTATCACGCGGTGTGGAAGACCGGCGCCGAAGCGTATGCCGAATGGGCCGGGCTGGAACACGTCACGCTGGTTTCGGAAGGCAACAGCGAGAAGGGCATTGCCGACATCAAGGCGATGCTGGCCAAGACCGGCGGCAACATGGTGCTGAATTCCGATCCCAACGACACGCCCGATGCGCGCCCGATCGTCGAGGCCTGCGCCAAGGCCGGCGCCTATGTGGTGACGCAGTGGAACAAGCCTGGGGATCTGCACCCGAAGGATTTCAACCCGAACTATGTCTCGCATATCGAGTTCGACGGCATCGACAGCGGCAAGACCATCGCCGAGATCCTGTTCAAGACCATTGGCGGCAAGGGCGGCATCGTAGCGCTCGGCGGCCTGATCTCGACCACGGCGGCGATCGAGCGCAAGAAGGGCCTCGACGCAGCCCTTGCTGCCAACCCGGACATCAAGCTGCTCGACTTCCAGGTCGCCAACTGGAAGTCGACCGAAGCCTTCGACCTGATGGGCAATCTGCTCACCCGCTTCGGCGACGACATCAAGGGCATCTGGGCGGCCAATGACGATATGGGCTCGGGCGCTCTGGAAGCGCTGCGTGCCGAAAATCTCGCCGGCAAGGTGCCGATCGTCGGCGTCGACGGCATCAAGACGGCGGTCGATGCGGTGCGCACCGGCGAGTTCGCCTGCACCGTCACTTCGGATCCGTTCTGGCAGGGCGGCATGGGTCTGGCCATCGGCTACAACGCCAAGATCGGCAAGTTCGACCCAACCAAGGAGCCCGCGGAGCACCGTGAGTTCTCCGGCAAGGCGGTGCTGATCTCGCACGACAATGTCGAGGAATATTACAAGACCAATGTCGATGCGAAGCCCGAGATCGACTGGAACGATCTGTGGGGCCGGGTCACCGGAGCAATCCGCACCTGATCCATCGGAGTGGGCTGCAACTCCCTGGCGGCCCGCTTCCTCCCGCAGCCGTCGCGATCCCCTTGTCGCGACGGCTGTCACCAGCAGACGGGAAGCGGTTTCTTGACAATCCATACAGAACCCCTGAAGTCCGTTTCGGACATCGAGCGGACGACGCCTATGACATCGTTCCCCGGCCGTATCGCGACATTCCTGGGCGGCAGGCGCTGGCGCAGCCTGGCGCCGCTGGCGGTGCTGATTGTACTCTGCGTACTCATCGCCATTGCCAACCCCAATTTCATCGAGCTGCGCAATCTGGTGCGTCTTGCGAATTCCGCCGCCGTGCCGCTGACGCTGGCGATGGGGCTGACCTTCATCATCCTGATGGGCAGCATCGACCTCGCAGTCGAAGGCACGCTTTCGGTGGCGGCAATGGTGCTTGTGCTGCTCGCCGCCAATGACGGCAACGGTAACGACTATGGCTGGTGGGCGGTGCTCGCTGCCATCGCCGCCGGCACCGCCATGGGCTTCGTCAGCGGTCTCGTCCAGACCATGCTGCGCATCCCGTCCTTCATGGGCACGCTCGGCATGTGGTTCATCGGCCTCGGCCTGTCGGTCTATATGCTGGGCGGCACGGCCATCAAGCTGAACGACGCCTCGATCCGCGACCTGGCCTTGCACCGTTTCCTCGGCCTGCCGGTGGCGGTCTGGGTCGCGTTCGGCGCCTTCCTGCTCGCCACTGTCATCCAGTATCACACCAAGCTCGGCCGCCACATATTGGCGATCGGCGGCGATGAGGATGTCGCCAAGCTCTCCGGCGTCAATGTCGTGCGCGTGCGCATCACCGCTTTTGCGCTGGCAGGGTTCTTCTTCGGCATTGCCGGCGTGCTGGCCGCGGCACAGCTCGGCCAGTCGCACGCCGTCATCGGTGACGGCAGGCTGTTTGCAGCGGTCACCGCAGTGGTCGTCGGCGGCACCGCTTTGACCGGCGGCGAGGGCGGCGTCGTCAACACGCTGATCGGTGTGCTGATCGTCACCGTGCTTGCCAATGGCATGATCCTGCTCGGCATCTCGCCCTACATCCAGCAGACGGTGCAGGGTCTGATGATCATCGCCGCGGTGGCGCTGTCGCTCGACCGTGTCCGCCTGAAAATCGTCAAGTGAACGCCATGCTGCAGGCGTCCAACATCATCAAGAATTTCCCCGGCGTCCAGGCGCTGCGCGACGTCTCCATCGAGGTGCGGCCCAATGAAGTTGTCGGGCTGATCGGCGAGAACGGCGCCGGCAAGTCGACGCTGATGCGGGTGCTGGCCGGCGGCTACCGGCCGGATGGCGGCTCGCTCACGCTGGATGGCGAACAGCTGCGCATGCGCAACGCCCGTGATGCGGCCAGGCATGGCATCGGCATGGTGTTCCAGGAGCAGTCGCTGGTGCTGAACCTGACGGTTGCCGAAAACATCTATCTCGGCGAAGAGGACCGCTTCACCCGCTTCGGCCTCGTCAATTGGCGCGCCATGAACGCGGCGGCGCGGCGGCAACTGGCCAAGATCGGCATCGACATCGACGTCACCGCGCGCACCTCCGAACTCACCTTCGCCGCACGCCAGATGGTCGAGCTCGCCAAGGCGCTGACCTTGGAGGAAGTGGTCGAGCGGCAGTTGCTCATCCTGCTCGACGAGCCGACCTCGGTGCTCAACGCCGCTGATATCGAGGTGCTGTTCGCGCGGGTGCGCTCGCTTAAATCCCGCGCCAGTTTTGTGTTCGTCTCGCACCGCCTCGACGAGGTGCTCAACATCTCCGACCGTGTCTACACGATGAAGGACGGCGCGGTCGTCGCCGAGCACCGCGCAGCTGAAGTCACCGCGCCGGAGCTGCACGAGATCATGGTCGGGCGCGGCCTGCAGGCCGAATATTACCGTGAGGCCCGCCAGCTGGCGCCGCGCGATACCGTGATGGTCGAGGCCAAGGGGCTTGGCGCCAACGGTTTCTATCACGGCGTCGATCTCTCGATCAGAGCGGGCGAGATCGTCGGCATTGCCGGCGTCGTCGGCTCCGGCCGGGAGGAGGTGACGCGCACCGTTGGCGGCTTCGTCCAGCATGATGCGGGCGAGATGAAAATCGCCGGCGATGTCGTGCGCTTCTCCTCGCCGGAACCGGCGGTGCGCAAGGGCATCGGCTATGTCCCGCGCGAGCGCCGGCTCGAAGGGCTGGTGATGTTCCTGTCGATCGCGGAGAACATTTCGCTGGCCGATCTCTCCAGCGTCATGCGCCATGGCGCCATCGATTATGGCAAGGAGCGCCGGCTTGCCGCCGACTGGATCAAGCGGCTGCGCATCAAGGCGCCCGGCCCCGATGCCGCCTGCCGCAAGCTCAGCGGCGGCAACCAGCAGAAGGTGGTGCTGGCGCGCTGGATGACGGCGGGCTCGCGCATCCTGGTGCTCGACCATCCCACACGCGGGCTCGATGTCGGCGCCAAGGAAGAGGTCTACGAATTGGTGCGCGACCTCTCCGCGCAAGGCGTGGCGATCCTTTTGATTTCCGACACGCTGGAGGAAACGATCGGCCTGTCGCACCAGGTGCTGGTGATGCGCGACGGCGAGATCACCGCGCGCTTCGATGCCAGTCCGGGCAACAAGCCGAACCAGGTCGATCTTCTCAGGGCAATGGTGTGAGCCGATGAATGAAGCGTTCTCCATCAGGCGGGTTTTCGAAGGCAAGTGGACGCAAGGCGCCATTCCGCTGGTGCTGCTTGTCGGCCTGCTTTTGATCATCGAGATCGCCGCGCCCGGCTTCCTGACCGGCGAGACCGTGGCGCTTTTGTTTGCCAACACCGCCGTGCTGTTCATCCTGGCGACCGGCGTCACCTTCGCCATCCTGCTTGGCGGCATCGATTTGTCGATCCAGGCGGTGGCATCGCTGGCCAGCGTCATCCTGGCGCAATTGCTGCCTTCGCTCGGCCTTGTCGCCTTTCCGGTGGCGATCCTGTCGGGGCTCGCCTTCGGCGTGTTGAGCGGCGTCGTTCACGTCAAGCTACGCGTGCCGTCCTTCGTCGCGACACTCGCCACCGGCGGCGTGGTCACCGGCCTTGCGCTATGGGTCTCCAACGGCCGCGCCATCACCATCGAGGAGGCTGGTCGCGAAAACACCGCCTGGATCAACGCCACTGTCGCCGGCATTCCCGTGGTGGTGCTGATTTCGGCGGTGATCGGCATCGCCGCCTTTCTGGCGCTGCGCTACACGCGCTTCGGCCGCCAAGCGATTGCGGTCGGCGCCGGCGAGCCGGCGGCGTGGGCGGCGGGCATCAATGTCGACCGCACCAAGATCATCGCCTTTGCCGCGTCGGGTATGCTCGCGGCCATCGCCGGCATCGTGCTGGCAGCCAGGCTGTCGAGCGGTTCGCCGGTGCTGGCCAACCAGCTGCTGCTGCCGGCCATCGCCGCCGTCATCGTCGGCGGCACGGCGATCACCGGCGGGCTCGGCGGCGTTGCCCGCACGGCGGTCGGCGCGCTGATCATCTCGATCGTGCGCATCGGCATGACCTTCGTCGGCGTCAATATTTTCTTGGAAAACATGGTGTTCGGCGCGGTGCTCATTGCCGCCGTCGCCATCACCATCGACCGCAGCAAGATCGCGGTCATCAAGTGATCCCGCCTCCCGGGCAAGCGCGGACAGGACGGGACCGCATCGGCGCGAGGCCGATGCGGTCCGGCCCGATCGGATCACATCGTGTCGAGGCCGATCAGCTCGATCTTGTAGCCGTCGGGGTCTTCGACGAAAGCGATGTGGGTGGTGCCGTGCTGCATCGGGCCGGGCTTGCGCGGGATCTTGGCGCCGCGCTTTTCCAGTTCGGCGCAGACGGCGTAGATGTCATTGACGCCGAGCGCCAGATGGCCGAAGCCGGTGCCGATCTCATAGGGTTCTTCGCGGCCCCAGTTCAGCGTCAGCTCGACGACGGCTTCCTTGTCCTCGGGGCCATAGCCGACAAAGGCGTTGGTGAACTTGCCGCCGGGGTAGTCGTCGCGGCGCAGCAGGGTCATGCCGAGCACCTCGGTGTAGAAGGCGATCGACTTGTCAAGGTCGAGCACCCTGATCATGGTGTGCATATAGCGAAAGCCCGGGGCGTCGCTCATTGGGGGAGTCCTCCGAATTCTGTGATTTGCGGGTCTGATCATCCACATCGAACGCTTGGCGGCAAGCCTCGCTTGATGTTCTCAATCAGGGTTGTATGATAACACGACAACGCAGGTATTTGTCCAGTCGTTTTGCCGAGGGGCCCAGAGCCAATCCATGAATGCCGTGCCGCCGCCCTCCGGATCGCAGATCGCAGCCCTGGCCGGCCTGCTGCCGAATGGCGGGCTGCTGACCGAGGAAGCGGATCTGGCGCGCTACAGCCGCGATTGGTCGGGCGATCATTTCGGCCGGCCGCTGGCCGTGGCGCGGCCCTCTTCGGTTGAGGAGATGTCGGCGCTGATGCGGTTCTGCCATGCCGAGCGCATTCCGGTGGTGCCGCAAGGCGGCCTGACCGGGCTCGTGGGCGCCGCAGTGGCGGCGGATGGCGGCGAGATCGTCATCTCGCTGGAGCGCATGAACCGTATCCGTTCGATCAGCCCGATCGACTTTGCCATTGTGGTCGAGGCCGGCTGCATCCTCGAGGACGCCAAGCGCGCGGCCGAAGCGAGCGACTGCCTGCTGCCGATCACCTTCGGCGCGCAAGGCAGCTGCCGCATCGGCGGCAATGTCGCCACCAATGCCGGCGGCTTCAACGTGCTGCGCTACGGGATGACGCGCGACCTGGTGCTTGGCCTCGAAGTGGTGCTGGCCGACGGCCGCATCTGGAACGGGCTGAAAGTGCTGCGCAAGGACAATCGCGGCTATGATCTGAAGCAAATCTTCATCGGCTCGGAGGGCACGCTCGGCATTGTCACCGCGGCGGCGCTGAAACTATTCCCCAAGCCGACGCAGATCGAAACCACGCTGGTTGGCCTGCGCTCCGTCGAGGACGCGATGGCACTCTATGCAAGGTCGCGGCGCGATTGCAGCGATTTGCTCACCGCCTTCGAGCTGATCCTGCGCGGCGGCATCGAGATCACCATGCGCGAGGGCAAGGATTTTCCCGATCCGCTCAGCCAGCCCTATCCCGTCTATGTGCTGATCGAGGTGTCGTCGGGCGGGCTGATCGACCTCTCCAATATGCTTCTGGATTTTCTCGGCAGCGTCGAGGACATCGTCGAGGACGGCGTCATCGCTTCGACCAGGGCGCAGGGCGAGCGGCTGTGGCTTTATCGCGAGATCATGGTCGAGCGGCAGGGCAGGGGAGGCCGCTACTTGCGCACCGATGTGTCGGTGCCGATCTCCAGGCTTGCCGATTTCGTCACCGATGCGCTGGCCGCCTTGGAGAAAGCCCGGCCCGACGCGCTGGCCGTCACCTACGGCCATGTCGGCGACGGCAACATCCACCTCAACGTCGTGCCGCCGGAAGGCATGGGCACCGAGGCGATGGAACATCTGTTCGAGCAGGCGGAAGCCGAGATCTTCACCGTCGTCGATCGCTATGGCGGCTCTATCAGCGCCGAGCACGGCATCGGCCGGGTCAAGCAGAAGGCGTTCCTCGAACGCATCGATCCGGTGACGCTCGACCTCGCCGCCGGCATCAAGGACGCATTCGACCCGCGCCACATTCTCAGCAACGGCCGCATTCTGGCGTCCGCACCCGCCGTCGACTATAGGTGAGCGATGACGCTGAAACTCGACAAGGTCAATCGCGGCCCACACCTCTCCACTCTGGTGGCCAGTTCCATCTCGCGCGAGATCGCGCAAGGCCGGCTGAAGCCGGGTGACCAGCTGCCGACGGAGGCGGCGCTGGCAACCACTTTCGGGGTCAGCCGCAACGTGGTGCGCGAGGCTATCGCGCGGCTGCGCTCGGAAGGCCGCATCTGGTCGCAGCAGGGGCGCGGCGCCTTCGTCGTCGAAACCACCAACCCGACGGTACTGACCATCGACCATGAGACGCTGCAGCGCGCCGACTCGTTTCGCAATCTGTTCGAACTGCGCGGCATCCTCGAAGTGCAGGCGGCGGCCCTTGCCGCCAAGCGGCGCAGCGACGCCGATCTCAAAGCCATGGGCGATGCGCTGTCCGGCATGCGCGCCGCCCCCTATGGCAGCGTCGCCTGGCTGCGCAGCGACCTCGAATTCCACCGCACTGTCGCCGAGGCGACCCGCAACAGCTACATGGGCCAGTTCCTGGTCTTCGTGTCCGAACGCGTGCGCGAAAGCATCCTGGCCGCCGGCAACCAGCAAAAGTCGGACGACATGGCCCGCATCACGCTCGGCGAACATGAGCGCATCCTGAGAGCGATCCATGCCGGTGACGCCGAAGGAGCGCAAGCGGCGATGCGCGACCACCTGGCGGGTGCGGCGTTGCGGGTGGGGTTGCATGAGGGGGAAGCTGCGGAGATAGCGCCGGGGCCCGAGGCAGCGTCTCCGGTGCGGCATTCGCGGTTGCGGAAGGCTGTGCGCGGGCAGGCTTAGGGATAGCCTTGCCTTGTCCGCGCGCTGGGCCAATCGCCTATGGCGGCGCTGACCCCACTCCGTCTCGGCTTCGCCGAGCCACCTTGCCGGGGCGAGCCACGGGTCTCGCCCGTCCTTCGGACCCCCCATTTCATCGGGAATGAGGAAATGCCAATCTCCGAGATCGCAGCCCTTCAAAAGCTTGGGTTTCCTCTCCCCCACGAATGTGGGGGTAGAGGTGGCTCGGCGAAGCCGAGACGGAGTGGGGGAGCGCCATATCAGATTTCACTCGGTCGTCGGCTCACCAGCTCAGGGCCGGAGATAGGCCGCCACCCAACGCGCTATTTCAGCGGCAAAAACAGCTCAAGCACCACCTCGCGCACCGGTCCGTTCGACGAAAAGTGTCGCTGGCAATAGATCGGAAAGTCGCGCGCCTCCTCGCCGCTGGCCGGAAGCCATTCGCGGTAGAGGTAGAGCGCTGCCGGCTCGAGATTGTTGGTGTTGCCGGGATATCGCAGCACCGCGCTGCGTCCGCCGGGGATCACGCCGGCCTTCATCTGCGCGTCCTCGATCGGCCCGCCTTCTACCGGCAGGTCGGTTCCGGCACAGATATCCATGCTGTAATCGGCCGGGTTCGCCGGCTCCCTTTCGGAACGGAAGATGTTGAAGGTCGGGCTTGTCTCGGGCGAGAGGCCGGCCGCCTTGCGCCAGGCGATGAAGCGTTGGATGGTGTCCTGGAGCGTCGCCCGGTCGCCGCGATGCTCCATGATCGCCACCGGCGTCGGCGGCACCTCGCGGATCATGACGTCGGCGGGTTCGAAGATTATCTGCATGAGCGTGGTCCTTGCTTTGTCGAGCGGCCCGAAGGCCATGAGCCACGCCCCCCAGTCGGGAGACTTCCGGACGACGAAGGCGATTGTCCGAACCGTTGCCGAAAGGCGCGGGCGAAGGCATCCGGTGCGTCGTAACCGGAATCCATCGCTATGTCGGTCACGCTTTGGGCGTCGCTTTCGGCAAGCCGGTACGAAGCGCGCTTCAGGCGGGCGAGTTGGACATAGCGATGCACGGACAACCCGAAGGTAGACGTGAACTGCCGGTGGAAATGGAATTTCGAAAACGCCGCGACGCCGCTCAACGCTTCCAGGCCCAGATCGCCGTCCAGATGCTGGTCGATGTGGTCCAGCACCCGCTGCATCCGGGCATGGTAGTTTTCAAGTGCCGTCTTCATCGTCTCGTCCTGCGTGGCGACACCAGATAGGCGCTCTTGGAGATGTCGCGCTCGACCGATCTTGCGGTTTGGCATGGATGGAGGGGTGCGGCCAGCGGTGGCGAGAGGCGCGCCCGATCTGCCGAGGGGGCCGGCGCCGCCGGTGCCATGAAGGAGTCGGTGTACGGTCTCATTGAGCCGTTTCGTCGGAATCCTTGGCCGGTTTTCCACCGATCAGGCCCGTTATCCCCAGAAAGCCTTGAAACGAATCGGTTTTTCGGCCGGGACTCTTGTCACCGAGTCATGAAATCAGGATCAATTGACATTCCAGCGCGATGGAGGGGTGAGTCGGCCCGCAAAAGCGCTCACACCCCGCCCCACCGGGCGTCGCTGGATGGCGCACCCCTGCTACGGGTGCCTTCTTCCCCGAGCCATCCGGGGAAGTCGTATCAAAGCGGAAGAATCCGCTCAGCCACTATGAATATGCGCAAACGCATAATTTTCCAGCGCCAAATAGGCGTTTTCGCATTTTTCCACTTCCATTGAGAAAACTAGCCTGCTGGCGCGTCAGACTATCGCATCTCACGCATGGGCGCCTCCGCCAGCGACACCCCGTTCAACTCGCGGCAAAAACCGAAAACGCCAGCACAATTTCTCCGCTAGTCGCCGGCATGCTCTCACGGCAGAGTGTGGCCATTTGCAATCTCTACAATCTCACCACGTCTCAAGAGCCATCCGCCAGTGGACGCGGACGTTCGGGACATTCTGGGCAACCTTGAGCCATCAGTTGATATCCCAACATGCCTGGGCCCGTGGTCCGCAGTGCCTCGGACGGGCAGCGCGAGATGGCGAAGTTGCTCTGGGGTATGCCGACGCCGGCCGAGCGGGTGAAGGGCAAGGCGGACTATGGCACCACCAACATCCGCAACCCGCAATATGGCCATTGGCAGCAGTATGTCGGTGTCGAGAACCGCTGCGTGGTGCCGGTTACGACCTTCGCAGAACCCAGCCCAACGCCCGGCGACAAAGACCCCGAGACAGGCGTCCAGCGGAACTATTGGTTCGCGCTCAATGAGGAGCGCCCGCTGTTCTTCTTCGCTGGCCTCTGGACGGCGTGGCATGGGGTGCGAAAGGTCAAGGACGGCCCCAGCGACTTCGAGCTCTACGGATTCATGACCACCGAGCCCAATGCTCTCATCAAGCCGATCCACGAAAAGGCGATGCCGGTGATCCTGAGGACGCAAGAGGAGACGGAGACGTGGCTGACCGCGCCATGGTCCGAGGCCAAGCGGCTGCAGCGCACTGCACCGGACGATGCCCTTGTGATTGTCGAGAAGCCTGCCACGCAGATCAAGTTTCCCACTCAAGCGCCGCCGGCGCCGGCTCAAGGCTCGCTGTTTTAGGCCTAAGCGGGATCAGGACCGAAAGCCAAATTGGCGCAGGGTGTCGTCCGAACAGGGTTTCACCGCGTCAACCGAATCTGCGATGGTGTTCGTCCCTGTAAAGTGGCGTGCCTTCGCGCCGTCACACATGAAATTGGTGCCGCCCGGTAAGGCGCAAATGGCATCGCTCTTTCGCACCATAATCAAGCCGCCACTCTCCTTTCCCCGCCAGACTAGGCATCCCGGGAAGCGTCTCGACAGTTCGTACGGTAGGTTAGGGCGGACGGTCTGGAGAGAGTCGACATCGCAGATCGTGAGCATGTCAGCGCCGTTGGTAAGCGGTGTGTTGGGGTCTGCGAACATCTTGCGGAGGTCAACCATCCTGCCTTGTGAGCAGGCGCGGGTGGCATTGAAGTCTATTTTGACTTCCTGCGATGGCGGGAAAAAGAAGTTGCGTCCCAGTTCTTTAAGGTAGTTTCCAAACTCCCCCAGGGGGCCGCCTGCAATCCCGAGGACGATAGCCGCCAAGATCCCTGTCCCTGCAATCCACGTAATCCACGAGCGAGGCTTCTTCGATGAATCAGCCATGTGGAGCGATCATAAAGACGAATTGGACCTCGCCTACCATGTACGAAAGCCGCAACCAGCCAGTCTCCTTCCCAACGCGGCAGGCAAAGGCGCCATCGACAATCTCGGTGCGCTCCTCTTTGTTTTCTGAGGGTTTAAGGAACCCATCGATACAGGTTGCCGTCAGTTTGTCGAAGCTCTTGATGACAGCGGGGAGTTCTGCTTTCGCTTTGGCAACTTCGCTTTGGTCCGCGTCTGGCGTTGTCGAGCTCGCCGCCAAATTCTGAAGGACGGCCACTAAGCTTTCCGGATCGCCGGCCCGAATAAATTCCCTGATGATGGCGTCGTGCTTCAGATCGCCCTCTAGTGCCTGCACTGTAATTTGGCACCACTGTCGTTGCACATCTACAGTAGACCAGCAGGCGGTGGCATTGTTCACCACGGCTCCATGTTCTTGGACGGGACCACGTTCGAGATCACAGGTGCATTTCTCTCGGGACGCATCTTCCCCGTGGGCCGACAAAGTCCAGCCCGCTAGAGCCAACGCGAAAGCGGCAGCCACAATAGCTTTCAACATTGAGCCCCTTCCTCAAAATCATCCTGAAGTAATCACGCTGTGTCCAAAAACACAAAGCGAAAGTAGAACGGCCTTGGGGTCCATCACGTCTCGTCACGCCAAATCACTCTGCGCACCATTCGGATTTCAACAAGCCGTCTCACGCGTATTTTCATGCTCTCCGACGCGCTGGGCAGCAGGATGTCGACGTCAAGCTCGCGGCGTTTGCACCGCTCGCAACGCATGTGCCGGTCAACGTCCCAAAACGGAATGTCTCCAACCAGCTTGGCAAGGTCGCCAGGCAGATAGTGGCGCGTGATGTTGCAGTTGAAGCAGCGGACACGGATCAGCTGCCCAACCTCATGTGCTTTGCTCAGGGTCTGCACAAGGCGGCGGGGTTTTCTGGGCTGCTCGGGCATATTAGAAAATAGGAATGAGTTCCTCGCCGAGTCAATTCGTCCTTGACATTTATGTTCTCTTTTTGTTCACTGTGACCATGCATCGCTTGGAGTAATCGCTATGGACCGCATCGTGACACTAAACAGTCGGCAGGAAGCCGCTCTCCAAGCTCACGCCGAAGATTTCATCGCCGTCCACAAGGGCGATGTGATGAAGGCACTGAAGGAAATGATCGTGCTCAATGGGCATCTTCAGGAACGGCTTGATGCGCTTACCGCACCACGTCGCGCGGCACGATAGGAGGACGGCAATGGGTATGATGCACTTTGACGAGGAAGCGAAAGCCGAGTTGCACTCAGAAGCCGTGAAGTTGATTGCCCGCTATGACAGCCCGCTTGAGACCGTAAAGGCGCTGATGGCCTATAACTGCGAGCTTGAGACCCAGATACTCGCCATAGCCCACCGGCATCCGGGGATCGTTTCAATCGGCTACGATCCTACTCCGCCTGTGCTGGGGTGACCGCTTGTGATTGGCGGCGATAATCGAGCCGCTCTTCACTCCGCCGGCTCCACCAGCGACACCCCATTCAACCCCGCCACAATATCCGACAGCGCCGGCACGAACTTCTCGCCGTGGCCTGTCGTGACGGCAGTGGCAAAGCCATTGCGCACCGCCGCGCCGATGGGATTGGCGATGCCGGCTGCTTGCGCGAAGGAGGCGAGGTAGGTCATGTCCTTCAGCGCGTTGGCGATGGCGAAGCGCTGGGCGTTTTCGTTGCGGTTGAGGACGAAATCGAAGAAGGCCTGGTAGAAGCCGCAATCCATGCGGCTGCCGGAGATGACGCTGTTGAAGACCTGCGGCGTCAGCCCGGCTTTGGTGCCGAGGCTCAGCGCTTCCGAGTAGATCGCGGAATAGCCCATCGAGACGAAATTGTTGAGCAGCTTCATGGTGTGGCCGCTGCCGGTCGGGCCGGTGTGGACGATTCGCGCGGCGAAGGCTTCGAGCACCGGTCGCGCGGGCGACGATTTCGGCCGGGCCGCCGACCATGACGTCGAGCTTGCCCTCGGTGGCTTCCTTGGGCGTGCGCGCCAGCGGCGAGTCGATCAGCGTTATGTCTTGCTGGGCGAGGTCGGCGGCAAGCGCTGTCGTCGATGACGGGTTGGAGGTCGAGCAGTCGATGATCAGCAGCGGCGTCTTGGCCGCAGCAAGCCCGTCCGCGCCCTTGACCAGCGCTTCGACCTCGCGCGAACCGGTGACGCACAGGATCACGATGTCGCAGGCGGCGGCGAGTTCGCGCGGGCTTGGCGCTTCGGTGGCGCCGGCGGCGATCAGCCGGTCTGCGGCGGTGCGGCTGCGGTGGACATGGACCGTCAGCGGCCAGCCCTTGCGCAACAGATTGTCGGCCATGCCGGCGCCCATGCTGCCCAGGTCGATGAAGCCGATGCGTTCTTTCATGCAATCCTCCCATGGCTCGTGCCAGCGGGCCGAACTTTCGTCACCTTGCGGCGGGCACCCGTCGATGCAATCCTTTGAACAAGAATCGAACCGGAGTCGCGCTGATGGCGGAGCCCATGACTTTCGACGCCATACCGCAGGCGCCCAACCTGCGGACGGGTCTGGTCAACACGCTGATTGCGCAGATCGAATCCGGTGACCTTGCGCCGGGGCAGCGGCTGCCGACCGAGCAGGAGATTGTTGCTGCCACAGGCGTCAGCCGCACCGTGGTGCGCGAGGCGCTGGCGGCGCTGCGCGCGCGCGGGCTGATTACCACGCGCCAGGGGCTCGGCGCCTTCGTCGCCAAGGATCCGCCGCCGAAGACGTTTTCCGTGCTGCCCGATGATCTCGAATCGATCGACGAGGTGCTGCGCGTGCTCGAACTGCGCATGGGCATCGAGGTGGAGGCGACCGGCCTCGCTGCCCAACGGCGCAGCGAGGCGGCGCTTCAACAGATGAGCGCTCGGCTCGACGCGCTGGAGGCGGCGGTGCGTGCCGGCGGCTCCGGCTCGGAAGAGGATTTCGGCTTCCACCGCGCCATTCTCGCTGCGACGCAGAACCCGAATTTCACCCGGTTGTTCGACACGTTCGGCAGCGCCATGGTCCCGCGCCATTGGACGCGGCTCGACCGGATGACGGAGGCTGAGCGGGAAAAATATCTCGACCGCATGCAGCGCGAGCATCGCGCCATTCTCGGGGCAATCGAAGCCAGGGACGTCAATGCCGCGCGGCGCGCCATGCGCAGCCATCTGACCAAAAGCTACGCCCGCTTCGAGGATCTGCGCAACAAGGCTGTTCACGATTAGGGGGCCAACCACGGTTGACGGACTGCTCATCCGGCGACCCCGCCGAGATAGAGTTCGTGCATCAGCGAAATGTTCCTCCCGGCTCCCACTGTTGCAGTCTTACCCCGTTGTCATACAACCCTGTAATCTGGTAAATCCAGGGAAGAGGGATGTCAATCGCGTTGCCATGCGGTATGAGGCTCCCGGAAAAATCGCAATCATGGAGCCGGCATTGCCGGCGAAGCCGCAAGTCAGGAACAGCGAGATGCATTCACGGAAATTTGGCCGTACCGGCAGATCAGTCAGCGAGATCGGCTTCGGCGCGTGGGCGATCGGCGCCGCCTGGGGCGAGGTCAATGATGACGATGCGGTCGCAGCCCTGCATGCCGCGCTTGATGCCGGCGTCAGCTTCCTCGACACCGCCGACGTCTATGGCGACGGCCGTTCGGAAAAGCTGATCGCGCGGGTGATGAAGGAACGCGGCGGCGCGCGCCCGTTCATCGCCACCAAGGCCGGACGGCGGCTGCCGAAGCAGACGGTCGAGGGCTACAGCGTCGAGAACCTCATCGGCTGGATCGACCGCAGCCTGAAATACCTCGAGACCGACACGCTCGACCTGGTGCAGCTGCATTGCCCGCCGACCGATCTCTATTACCACCCGGAAGTGTTCGAGCGTCTCGACAAGCTCACCGAGCAGGGCAAGATCCGCAATTACGGCGTCAGCGTCGAGCGTGTCGAAGAGGCGCTGAAGGCGATGCAATATCCCGGCGTCGTCAGCGTGCAGATCATCTTCAACGCCTTCCGCCAGCGCCCGGCCGAGCTGTTCTTCGACCAGGCGAAAAAGAACGATGTCGCCGTCATCGCCCGCGTGCCGCTGGCCAGCGGCCTGTTGTCCGGCAAGTTCAGGGCGGACACCAAGTTCGAGACCACCGACCATCGCCTGTTCAACCGCAATGGCGAAGCCTTCGATGTCGGCGAGACGTTTTCGGGCGTGCCCTTTGACGTCGGGCTGGCGGCGGTCGAGAAGGTGCGGCCGCTGGTGTCAGGCGACACCACCATGGCGAAATTCGCGCTGCGCTGGATCCTGATGTTCGACGCGGTGACGGTTGTCATCCCCGGCGCCCGCAATCCGGCGCAGGCGGTTTCCAATGCGGAAGCGGCTGAGCTTGCGCCGTTGTCCTCCGAGTCGATGGCCAAGGTGAAGGCGGTCTACGACGAGAACATCAAGCCCTACGTGCATCAGCGCTGGTAACCCGGCGCCTGCCGGCCTCGATCGGCTGACTGACCAGAGGTCAGCCGGGCCAAATTGCGTTCGTCCGTCACAAGCCGTGCAGCGGATTCTATGATCCATCGGTCATTTAATCGGCCGCGCCGCTTGTTATTGTGCAGTGCAGCAACGATATTGCTGCGTGTGCGTTGTGTGCACGAGTCTGCCCATTCCGGCGCGCAAGGATACCGATTTGCGAGACATATCCGATACGATCGCCCGGCTGAGCGCGATGCGCGGCCGGCCAGCCGGTGCAGGACAGAGCAAGGACGATCACCTGTCCGAGATGACAGGGTTCGGGTCCAATCCCGGCGCCTTGCGCGCGCGGTTTTATCTCCCTGAAAACCTGCCGAAGCAGGCAGCGCTGGTCGTGGTGCTGCATGGCTGTACCCAGAATGCAGCCGCTTACGATCATGGTTCCGGCTGGACCGAACTTGCTGCCGAGCAGGGTTTTGCCGTGCTTCTCCCCGAGCAGCAGCGCGCCAACAACGCCAATCTTTGCTTCAACTGGTTCGTGCCGGGCGATGTAAGCCGCGACAGCGGCGAGGCACTGTCCATCCGCCAGATGATCGAGGCGGCGGTGGTCACCCACGGTCTCGACCGCAAGCGGATATTCGTCACCGGTCTTTCTGCCGGCGGCGCCATGGCGGCGGTGATGCTGGCGACCTACCCGGACGTGTTTGCCGGTGGCGCGATCATTGCCGGGCTTGCCTATGGCAGCGCCTCGACCATCCCCGAAGCCTTCGACCGCATGCGTGGCCATGGCGGACCGTCCAGAAGCGACCTGCAGCGTCTGTTGCGGGAAGCTTCGCCGCACAAGGGGCCGTGGCCGAGGATTTCGGTCTGGCAGGGCTCGGCCGATACGACCGTGGTGCCTTCCAATGCCGACGCGGTGCTGGCGCAATGGCAGGGCGTGCACGGCCTCGCTCAAGCGCCGACACGCACGGAAAAGGTCGACGGTCAGAGCCGAAAAGTCTGGTGCGATGGCAAAGGCCGCGACGTGGTCGAGGCATACAGCATTGCCGGCATGGGCCATGGCACGCCATTGCAGGCGAGCGGCGACAATGCTCTCGGTAAAGCAGGGCCGTTCATGCTGGATGTCGGGATTTCCTCGACGCGCCACATCGCCCGTTTCTGGGGGCTGACGAAGCCAGACGTACGACGCGCGGCGAAAGCCGAGGCCGCTTCAGGCACTGCATTGCAGCCTTTCTCGCCGAAGGAAAAACCGCGAGCTGTCCGTGTCGATCCGGCCCCGGAGCCTGTCAATCCGCCAGGCGGTCCGGCGGGCGGGATTACCAAGGTCATCGAGGACGCGCTGCGGGCAGCGGGATTGATGCGCTGAGGCTGAGGCTCGCCCCGCACACGCCCAAAATACAAGGGCAAGCGCCAGCATCATTATCGCAGCAGGCCTTCGTCCTCGAACGCATCCCAGCCCTTCAATCCGGGCGCCGGGCCCTCCGTGTCCCGGGCGTTCCTCGCAGTGCGCGCTTGGCCGGTGCCCTTTCCCGCGCGCGTCAGCGCGGCCTTGCCCGCACCGCGCCGCCTGTTCTCGGCGACCGCCTGGACATCCTGCTCTCTCCAGACGGTTGCCAGATCGCGGTCCAGGACGTCCTCGATGTGGCGCGGGTCGAAAACGTGGAAGGTGACAGACTTTGATCGCCCACGCATCTTGACGGTGCGTGTGCCGGTGCTTTGCAGCCGACCGTCCTTGAGCCATTTGTGGCGCTCGCGCGAAGAGATCGTAAGGATATCCTCGACCTCGCGTGGAAGCACAGGCAGCGCTTCCACTCCCTCCAGTGTTTTGGAGATATTGGCAGAGGCGGCCTTGAACGCTTCCGCTTCGGATCTCGACATTCGCAATGCGATGCGGCCCGTCTCGGCCTTGACGTGCTTCCTGACTGCCCATGGCAGTCGGGCTCTGACTTCACGTTCGATCCCCTTGGAGCGCACGGCGGACCCGAGTGTCGCTGACGGCGACAACGGCCATTCGGCAATCAGTTGCGGGGACGGGCACATGCTTTCCTGGGCTGGTTTCGTTGGTTCGATGCTAACACGGCAAGAGCCGGTCAAGCCAAGGCAACAGCGAAAAGGGGCAGGTCCGAATAGAACCCGCCCCTTATGGCCGAATCTGAACGTCGCTTGCAGTGCGCCGACAGCACCTTCGGCCCCGCCGCCGTACGGCGACGGGGCTCGATGATCAGAGTGGGCTGGCGTTGCGCGTTCTGTCGCGCTCGGCCTCGATGTCGGTGTAGGGGTCGGCATTGGCATCGAAGCCGGTCCAGCCACCGGCTTCATAGGCGCGTCGGCGGTCTTGCAGATCGACCGAGTTGGACTCGCCAAGAATACGCTCGGCCTCGTCGGCGAGTTCGTCACTGACCCTGGCGGTCACCATCGTGCCACCGCGGCGAACGCCCTCCGCATAGACATGCGCATCCCTTTCGGGGACGCCTGACTCGGTCAGCGCCCCGACGATGCCGCCGGCAGCGCCCCCGACGACCGCGCCGCCAACGGCGCCGACCGCGGTGGCGGCCAGCCATCCTGCGGCCACGACAGGACCGACGCCCGGAATGGCCATGATGCCGAGCCCTGTCAGAAGCCCGCCGGCGCCGCCAATGACGGCTCCAAGACCGGCGCCGCCGGCTGCATCCTCGGCGGCGTTGGAAGTGTCGCCGTCGTCGTACCAGTCATCCGAATTGTTGGCGACGATGCTGATGTCGGCCTGCGGCACTCCGATTGCCTCCAGCTCGCCGACGGCATCGGAGGCATCATCGTAGTTGTCGAAAAGTCCGGTTACGGTTTTCATGGTCTTGATCTCCTCGTTCTGGTTCAGAGGGTTCAGTTGGCGCCGGCAACGACGTTGCCCTGATAATCGAGCGCCACGGTCGTGGTCTTGCCATCCTTGGTGGCCTGACCGCGCCAGATGCCCTGCTCGTCTTTGGTCAGCTTGGACACGCCGGAGAAGCCGGCATCCTGAATGCGGCTCTTCGCCTGATCCTCGGTGAAGCTGTTGGCACCCGGGACCGGGGCGGCCGGATTGGTGGTGTCGGTCGTGCTCACGGCCGGGGTGGTGGAGCTGGTGGTCGAGGATGCATTGTCGGCGGAAGCGATCTTCTCGACCATTTCCTGATGCATTTTGAGCGTCGGCAAGGTCTCGGAGGCGAAGGTCTTCAGCTGCGCGTTGTCGCCGTCCTTGGCATAGCTCTCGAACAGCGTGACCGCCTCCGAATGCGCATCGCGCTGCATCTGGACATAGGGCTTGTCGACGGCATCGTTGGCATTCTGCAGAGCCTCCAGATCGGCCTTGTGCTTGGCGTCCAGCTCCGTCGGCACTTTCAGCTTCTGTTCGCCGGCGATGGTCGCAAGCTTGGCGTTGGCGGCGCCGTGATCGTCGATCATCTTCTTGGCGAAATCCTTGACGCCTTGATCCTGGGCCTTGCCTTCTGCGATCTTGCTGGAGTCCACCTCGAACAGGCCGCCGATGGCAGCCTTGTCGACAAAGTCCTGAGCACTGTCGGCGGCGAAGGCGGGCAGGGCGAAGACCATGGCTGTGGCGGTGGCCAGCGAAGCTAGAAGAACACGTGTTTTCATGGACAGAGATCCTCGTTGGGGCACACATCGTGCTGTGAGCCTAACCAGTGCGGCCAAGCTTTGTTCCGCCGCCCAAGCGTTATAACCGGGAGGGTCGATGCCGCGATGATGGCCCCTCATCCTCGGCTTTTGCGCCTTTGCGATGTCGACGCGTGGCGCGGACGGCGACCCGCTCGATGGGCGCCTTGCAAGTCCATCGCAAAGGGAAACGAGGCCTTCGCCGCCCGCAAATGAACACCGCCCGCGGTGGCCTATCGAGGTTCAGCGATCGTTGCGTTCGAGGCGGCGCGCAACCTCTGTTTGTGCGACCTGCAGCAGCGTGTCTATTTCGAACATCGCCGCCGCATGGCCGCCGTCGCGAATGACACGGCGGGCGCGGTGGAGCAGGTCGGAGACCGTCCGCAGCGTTTCAGCATGGCTCGATCGATTCGACAAATGCGTGCCTCCATCAGCCACAACCGTTGGATCGGGAGAGTGTTCCCAAAGTTGGCGGCCGGCCCGGCGAATGACCGTGACGGCAGGCAGCGGAACCATCCTTGTCCGTTGGCCGTTCCCCCTGCCTCAACGAAAGGAACAGCCATGGCCGAGAACGACACCCCGAAGGACACCCCGAAGGACACCCCGAAGATTTCCGCCCGAGAGGCCCAGGAGGCCCTGGAGAAGCAGGTCGCATCGCTGAAGCGCGAGATCAGCAAGATCAACCGGACGCTTGCCGAGCGCGCAGAAGATGCCGTTGGCGAAGCCGGCGGCTGGTATGGCAGCGCGACCGAGCGCGCGGCACGGGCAACGCAGCAGCTGAGATCGCAGGCGCAGACGGTGTCCGAAGCCGTCCAGCAAAATCCCGGCACCATCAGCAGCGCTTTCGTGCTTGGCGGCATTGCCGGGTTGTTGATCGGCATGCTGCTCGGGCAAAGCCAGGAACGCGACCGAAGCTGGTTCTAGCGGCGTATCTTATGAATATTGCGCCCGCCGGCTTTGCTGGCGGGCTTTGTATGGACGCCAGATCACCGTGGCTTTGAGTGAAAAACTCCCCGCTCGGGTAAACGGGATTTGTGGTCGGCGCCGCCCGCGCGGCGCCCTCGACAGGTGAGTTGAGTTTCCCTGCCGCGGTCGTATGTTGTTGACCGTAGTGGAGGATCACAAATGCCCATTCGACGCAAAGCCACCGAGGCCGGCGTTTTGCAGCCATCCGAACTCGAGCTGTTGGGCCGTGTATTCGAGCAGCTTAAGCGCGACGGTCAGTCGCCCGAAGCACGCGACGCCATCGCATCCCGGATTATCGCGAACTATATGGCCGGCGTGGTCGATGAAGCCGAGCTCGTCAGTCTTTCGAGGCAACCGCTGGGCCGGTAGTGCGCTTTCCATTCCGGCTTCAGAAGAGTTTCAGGTCGTCAAATCAGAGGGATAAGGCAATGCCGACTGACCCACCGATAGAGCGACGGTCGCATATCCGTGATCTTGTTCTGAAGGAAGCGACAATCCGCGTTGGCGACGCCAGTATCAATTGTCTGGTTTGCAACCAGCACGCCCACGGTGCGGAGCTGCGGGTGAAGGCCGATATCGCAATCCCCGACCGTTTCGTGCTTCACGTGCCGGTCGATCATACCAGCTATCGCGCCGTGGTGCGGTGGAGACGGAACGAGCGACTTGGGGTGCAACTCGATTCGGGACGGCAGGCGTAGATGGCGGTAGCCGGGACGGATCACCCAGCTGTTCAAGTGCAGGGTTGATGGGACAAGGCAGGGCTCGTTTGCGGCACGAACGCTTCCTTCCATGCTGCTTGCGATTTGCAATCAGTTGCGATAGGCTCTGACCGCTTGCATTGCAAGCGGTTGGTCCGTGGACCCACTAGGTGAAGGCGCTGCTTTTGGGCAAACTTATCTTGGGAATGAACGTTTCCATCGATGGCTATGTCGATGACCTTGCCGGAAATCTGGTCATGGGCGCACCAAGCCAGAAGCACTTCGAGTACTGGATCGAGACGATTCGCAACCATGCCGGCGCTGTGTATGGCCGCCGGATGTACGAGGTCATGCGCTATTGGGACGATGATCACGCGGAATGGGATGCTTCGCTTCGCCAGTTCGCGACACTCTGGCGCAAGCTGCCCAAATGGGTCGTTTCGCGCACACTTTCACGGGTCGGCCCGAACGCCACCCTCATCTCCGGCGATATTGAAGCGCAGATTCGCGAGATCGCGGCCCGCACGGAGGGTATCCTGAGCGTTTCCGGTCCGGAACTGGCCGGTCTTATGACCGGGCTGGGCCTGATCGAGGAATATCACCTGCACGTGAGGCCGTTCGTGCTCGGCAAGGGCAAGCCTTTCTTCCACGAGGCAAGGCCTCCGCTGCAACTGGTGTCGAGCACATTGATCGATGACGATACGGTTCATATGATCTATGTGCCGCGAGGCTGAACGATAAGGCGCTTCAGCGCCAACATGCGAACCAACACGTACGTTCGCAGTGGGCCTGGTCCCGGCCTTCGCACCGAGGTCTCACATGTCAGCTTGCGTGCTGGGTACCCAAGCAGCAGAGGGTCTGCTGTCGGCCGAAAATCTGCCGGTCAGCAATGCGCCCCATGCCGGTCAAAGAGGCCTTGCCGCCGTTCCTCCATAAGCAGACATTGCAGACCTACAAGGACATCGCTTTTACGCCCGAAGCGCCGCTTCGGTTGGTCCTTCAGTGACCTGGCGGCCCAAGGGCGTCGTCCTCCACCGCCCGCCCTCGTCCGCAACTCACCGTTGCCAGCGGCTCTGCTCCTGGCCTTCCCGCGATGACCGAGCGGGTAGTGAAACATCATGGTCAAGCCTGAAAAGCAAGGTCCAACCTAGCCGCCTTTCCAGGCCTGCGTCATCATCGTCCAGCAGTTCAGGATCCTGCGTGCGCCAGCCGGGTCCGTCGGGTCGGCCGGCCGCACAGTTTTTTTCATCCCGCTGGAACATTGGCGAAGGAATGCAGTTGGGGTCGCTGCAGATGCCGCCGCGTGGTGCCTGTGGGCGATTGGTGGCAACACCTGATCGGCCGCCGCTCCTTTACGAGGCGGCTTAGCGTGTGAGCCAATCCTGCAGCAAAGGCCTAGGGATTGGAACGACCAACAGGAGGCAGTCATGAAGCACCAGACACTCGATCAACTCCAGTCAGTCGCGGACATCAGTCCACTATCGCCGGCTCTGCTGGCTACAAGGACGCAACGGATAGAGCGGTGGGCGGAACTGCTCTATCGAAATCCGACGCGCTCCCTTGTGGCTCTCACCGGGACTGAGCATCTGCATCCCTCTGTCCGCGGAGAAGCGCGCGCGGTCGGATCGGCGATTAGTGTCGCCTTTGACGATCCACTGCTGCGTGCATCGGGCATGCAATCGGATACCTACGGGGAAGCCAGACGCTTCTTCGAACTCTCCGATTGGCAGTTGCATGAGATCGTCTGCAGTTGCCACACCGGCGCCACCATGCAGGCTGGCTGGGCCGCCGGGCGTGTCCGCAGGGTTCTCAATGGGAGCAAGATATTGGCTTGGCTGAGAAAAGGATTCATGCCGCACTGAGACACAGCGCTTGCGCCTGAAGAAGCATGCAGGCTCCAGCAGAGATTGCGTCGGCTCCGCGAAGGCATGGCTGACCTCAATGGAGTAGGGCGGCCGAGTTGCTTGCGACTTCAGAAATGACGTTCACCATTGCTTAGTGGACCTCGTCAGGGTGATCGGCAATTTCGTGAATAGCGAGTACCAGCGCCAGTTTCGACCAACCGGTCGGCAGCGCCCTCGTGACCAAGCGGGGTTACTTATCCTCGGTGCGTCACATGTGCGCTTCGTCAGCGGTATAGCCTGCCAATCCCTCCACAGCCGTTTTGACGCTGCGAAAAGCTCGAGGCGTGAGGGGGCAATTTAACCCAGGAATCCCGAAAACGGCACTTCCGCTTTCGGCCCCGAAATTGAAATTCGAGGCCCGCCCCATCACCCCGGAAAAATCGTAAACCCGCCATCCACCCGCAGCACCTGCCCGTTGATAAACCGCGCCCGCGGGCCAGCCAGAAACGCCACCGCCTCGGCGATCTCCTCCGGCTCGGCATAGCGGTTCAGCGACTTCTTGCTGGAATCCATGCGCTCCGGATCGACCACGCGGGTCGCCTGGAAGCGTGCCGTCTTGGTGGCGCCGGGGCTGACCGCGTTGATGCGCACGCCGTCGTCGATCAGTTCCTTGGCGAGACAGCGCGTGTAATGCACGACCGCGGCCTTCAAGGTGGAGTAAACGACCTCGGGCGAGCAGCCGAGATGTGCCGCCGCGGAGGCGATGTTGATGACGGAGCCGCCGCCGCGCTGCTTCATCGGCGGCACGAAGGCCTGGCAGACCAGCATCGTGCCGATCAGATTGTTCTCGGTGAGCACGCGGATGTCGTCGAGTTCGATGTCGAGGGCGTTGTTCGGGTTCGGCTTGCCGCCCCTGGCGCCGATGTCGCCGCCGGCACAATTGACCAGCACATGGACGTCGCCGAGATCGGCCTCGATCTTGCGCTTCATCGCGGCCACCGCCTTCTGGTCGCCAATGTTGCCGGTCACCGACGTCACCTTCGTGCCGTGCCGCTTCAGGCGCTCGACCACTTCGCTCAGATTGGCGAACTCGCCATATTTGGCCGGCGCTTCCTCGTCCATGTCGTGAATCGCGACATTGGCGCCGAGTTCGGCCAGGCGCTCGGCCATCACGCGGCCGAGGCCGCGGCCGGAGCCGGTTACGAAGGCGGTCAATCCATCGAGTTCACGTGCCGTCATCGGATATTCTCCATCAAACCAAATTTGCGCATGTTGGCGGCGCTGCGCCGGATCATGTCGAGCTCATAGGAAACCAGTGAGACGTCGGCTTCGCGCTCCCAAGGCGTGCGGTAGTCGGCATCGTCGGGCAGCCGGTTGCGCTGCGCGGCCGCCAGGCAGGCGGCAAATTCGCGTGCCGTCTTCGGGGGATAGCCGCGCCACCAGTCGTCGCTGAGATAGCGGACATGCCGCGCCTCCAATGCGCCCGGTTCGAGGACGGCGGTCAGGCGATCATGGTGCTGGGCAAGAATTGCAAACAGCTCGGCGAACGGCACAGCACCGTCACCGATGGCGCAGCGGATCAGCCGGTAACCTTCGGTCGTGAACTGCACTCGGTAATCCTTGAGGTGGACATGGCGGACATGGGGGGCGATCGCGCGCGTGAAATCGAGCGGCGCTTCGCCGACCGGGAACGTGTTGCCGGTGTCGAAGGTGACGCCCACACTGTCACCACCGAGGGCGCAGAAATCGACGAGTTCCCGGCTGGTAAAGTCCTGGTGGTTTTCGATCGCAAGGACATACCCGTCGGCATTCGCGCGGGGACCCCACTCCACCAATCGCCCCCGAATGATGCCGGCGTACTCGCTCCATTTTTCGCCGGCGGCGTTGCGGTCGCCGCAGAGAATGGGCGTCAGCGCCGTGCGGATGATTTTGGCCTTGAGCAGGCGCGCGGCCCGAAAGGCATCGTCGAGCGGTTCGCCCACCAGCAGGCCGCCGCTGACGACCGGCGTGATGCCAAGGCCGGCGAGCCGTTCGCGCAGCGCGATCACCGCGTCGTCGGAAAGCTCGCTCAGCCATGGCACCCAGATCTCCAGCACGCGCGCGCCGAGTTCGGTCGCCAGCGCGATGAAACCTTCGAGCCCCGCAGGCCTAGGATTGGCGCGTGGCGTGCCGCGACCCTGCAGGCCGAGATGATAGGTCAGGCCGTAGGGGTTCAGGCCGACCTCGAGCATGAAACGATCCTTTGAGTCAGGTGGGGTCATCGCAGGCCGGCGTCCACGGTGATCGACTGCTTGGTGATCATGCGGCTGTCGTCGGCGGCGAGGAACAGTACCGTGCGCGCGATCTCCTCGCCGAGCAGAATCTTGCGGATCACCTGGCGCTGCACGACCTGATCGACCGAACCTTGGGTCTTGTACCAAAGCTCCCGCTGCCGGTCGGTGATGACGGCGCCCGGCTCGATGGCGTTGACGCGGATGTTGTCGGGGCCAAACGCCCGCGCCAGCGCGAAGGTCAGCCCGACCACCGCAGCCTTGGCCGCCGCATAGGGCGCCATCTCTGACGCGCCGAAACGCCAGGCGATCGAGGAAAAATTGACGATCGAACCAAAGCCCAGTTCCTGCATGTGCGGATGCACGGCCTGAGCGGCAAAGAAGTGGTGCCTGAGGTTCACATCCTGGGCATGGTCCCAGTATTCCTGCGTCACGTCGGCGACCGAGAGGCGATTGTCATCGGCGGCGTTGTTGACCAGCACCGCGACAGGCCCTAGGCGGTCGCGCACCGTGCCGATCGCGGCTTGGAGGGCGGGGATATCGGTCACGTCGCAGCGCAGGAACAGGGGCGCGTGCGCTGCCGCGGCGGCGAGGTCGCGGGCAAGCTGCTCGCCGGCCTCCTGCTGCAGATCGAGAAACGCGACGCGCGCGCCATTGGCGCAGAAGGCGCGGACCGTGTCGGCGCCGATGCCCGACGCACCGCCGGTGATCAGCACGACACGCTCGGACAGGCTCGGATAGGTGGCGAAGGACAAGGCGGAACTCTTTTCAGATCAAGCTTCGGTCAGATCAGGCGTTGGGTCGTCGGGTCGAACAGGCAGGCACGCGCCATGTCGATGCCGAGCGTCACCGTCTCGCCCATAAGCGGCGTGCCGTCGGGGTCGAAACGGCCGGTGATCTCCTTGCCGCCCAGGCGCAGGACGGCCATGGTCTCGGCACCTGTCGGTTCGACCAGCTCGACCACGGCATCGATCTGCGCGATGCCCGGCTTGCGGCGCGCAAGATCCGGATCGAAGCGGTAGATGTGCTCGGGACGGATGCCGAGCACGAGCTGTCGCGGCGTATCGGAAGCGAGCGTCTGGACCATCGGCAGGCTGGCCGTCTTGCCGTCGGCGGTCTGCAACACAACAGTGGCGCGGCCGCCTTCCTGGCTCAGTTCCGCGGCCAAAAAATTCATCGCCGGCGATCCCATGAAGCCGGCGACGAACATGTTGGCCGGACGGTTGTAGATCGTGGCGGGATCGTCGAATTGCTGGACCTCGCCGTGGTGCATCACGGCGATGCGCGACGCCAGCGTCATCGCCTCGACCTGGTCGTGGGTGACGTAAACCGTGGTCTTGCCGACGCGGTGATGCAGCTTCTTGATTTCGGTGCGCATGTCGACGCGCAGCTTGGCATCGAGATTGGAGAGCGGCTCGTCGAACAGGAACAGTTTGGGATCGCGAACCAGCGCCCGGCCCATGGCGACGCGCTGGCGCTGGCCGCCCGAGAGCTGTCCGGGCTTGCGGCCAAGCAGCGGTTCGATCTGCAGGAAGGCAGCAACTCGACTGACGGCCTCGTCCTGCTGCGGCTTCGGGACGCGGCGGCTTTCCATGCCGAAGGTGATGTTCTCGCGCACCGTCATCGTCGGGTAGAGCGCGTAGGACTGGAACACCATGGCGATGTCGCGGTCCTTCGGCGGCACCGAATTGACCAGCCGCCCGTCGATGCGGATCTCGCCGGAGGTAACGGTTTCAAGCCCGGCGATCATCGCCAGCAGAGTGGACTTGCCGCAGCCGGAGGGTCCGACCAGCGCGATGAACTCGCCGTCCTGCGCCTCGAGATCGACGCCCTTCAGCACCTCGACCGCACCGTAGTTCTTGCGCAGCGATCGGATGGTCAATGTCGACATGCGATGCCCTTCACTTGATCGCGCCTCATTTGATGGCACCTTGCGTCAGGCCGCGCACAAAATACTTGCCGCCGAAGAGATAGATCAGCAGCGGCGGCAGCGCGCCGATCAGCACGGCGGCGCTCATGACATCGTAGGCGCGCACATTGGTGCCGCTTGCCGTCAGCGCGACGAGCGCTGCCGTGATCGGCTGTTGCTGCCCGGAGGTGAAGACGACGCCGAACAGATATTCGTTCCAGATGCCGGTGAACTGCCAGATCACCGTGACGATCAGGATCGGCGAGGAGAGCGGCAGAATGATCTTGCGGAAGATGCGCCAGAAGCCGGCGCCGTCGATGCGCGCCGCCTTGATCAGGTCGTCGGGGATGCTGACGTAGTAGTTGCGGCAAAACAAAGTGGTGAACGAAATGCCCTGGATGACGTGGATGAGGACGAGCCCGTAGACCGAATTGCTGAGGCCGAGATTGCCGAGGATGAACGCCCACGGCATCAACGAAATCTGGCCCGGAACGAAGACGCCGAGCAGCATGCAGGTGAACAAAGCTTCCGAACCCCTGAAGCGCCATTTCGACAGGATGTAACCGTTCATCGCGCCGACCGCCGTCGAGATGATCGTGGCCGGGATCGTCATCTTCAGGGAGTTGTAGAAGTTGCGCTGCATGCCCTCGCAGGTGCCGCCGATGCAATAGGTGCTCCAGGCCTGGCCCCAGGCATCGAGGCGGAAGCTGCGCGGCAGCGAGATCAACCCGTTGCGCGCGATCTCCTGCTGGTCGCGGAATGAATTCAGCACCACCACCAGCAACGGGACCAGGTAGATCGCCGCGAAGACGACCAGCAGCCCATAGATGGCGAAGCGGGTGAGAAAATGCCGGCGCGACGCGACTGCGGCAGCGCGACGGTCGAGCGACTGGTCCAGGGAGACGTCAGCCATGGCCGGCTTCCTTGCGCCGGCGCCAGACCACCCAGAATGAATAGGGCACCAGCACCACGGCAACAGCGGCAAGCATCATGATGGCGGCGGCCGCACCTTCGCCGATCTGGCCGCGTTGGAACATCAGGTCATAGACGTAGATGGCGGGGAAGGTGGTCGAGATCCCCGGGCCGCCTTTGGTCAGGGCCGCCACGAGGTCGAAGGTCTTGATGGCGAACTGGATCTGGATGACGGCGACCGCCAGGAAGATCGGCGCAATGGTTGGCAGAAGCACCTTGCGATAGATGCGGAACGTCGATGCGCCGTCGATCTGCGCGGCCTTGACGAGGTCCTGATCCACCGAGCGCAGGCCGGCCAGGAACAGCGCCATGGCAAAGCCCGAGGCCTGCCAGACACCGGTGATGATCACCGCGTAGATCGCATAGTGCCGGTCGCTGGCGAGTGCGAAACTGAAGCTCGCCCAGCCGAAACCGCGCACCATGGCCTGGATGCCGTCGGTCGGATTGTAGAGCCAGCTCCAGACCGTGCCGGTGACGATGAAGGAGACGGCCAGCGGATAGAGGAAGATCGTGCGCCAGGCCGCTTCGCCGCGCACGCGCTGGTCGATCAGGATCGCCAGCAGCAGTCCCACCGCCATCGAGCCGACGATGTAGAAAGCGCTGAAGAAAAACAGGTTGTTGTAGGCGATGTTCCAGCGCCGGTTCGCCCACAGCGACGCGTAGTTGTCCAGGCCGACGAAGCCGTAGGTCGGCAGCAGCGAGGAGTTGGACAACGAGATATAGAGCGTCCAGCCGGTGAACACGAAGACGTAGACGAAGCTCGCCACGAGAGAGGGGCCGAGCACCAGCAAGGGCATCGCGGAGCCCAGCCGCTCGCGCCAGGGGCGGGCGGGCGCCGGTACCGACAGGATCAGGTCGTGATTTGACATTCAGAGCACGGAGATTGGCAGAGCACAGGACTGGCGGAGCGCGGGACCGGGATGGCGGATGGCCGGGTGCGGATGGCGCCCGGCCATTGCCATCTATTTCTGTGCTTCCGCCGCGTCGGCCATCGCGTTGGCGCCATCCTCCGGCGACATGTCCGGCGTCGCCACGAACTCGGTAATGGAGTCCATGATCGCGCCGCGCATCTTCTGCGGGATGGTCATGTTGTGGGCCATCGAGCGGACCAGTGTGCCGTCCTTGATCGAAGCCTGGAGATCCTTCTGCGAGAGCTGCTGGCACGGATTGAAGCCCTTCGACAGATCGATATCCAGGCGTGCGGGGATCGAGCCCTTGGCCTGGTTGAAGACCGTCTGGAAGTCGGGCGACAGGATCAGGCTGGCCAGCAGCTTCTGGCCGTCGATGTAATCCTGGTCCTTCTGCTTGAAGAACACGACCGAGTCCGAGTTGAGGATGAAGCCGGGTTTGCCCCAATCGGTCGGCGCCTGGGCGCAGACATAGTCGGTGCCTTCCTTGAAGCCGGCGGCGGTCAAAAGGCCGATCGTCCAGTCGCCCATGATGTGGAACGCCGCGTCGCCCTTGCCGACCAGCGCCGACATCGAATCCCAGTCGCGGCCGACCATGCCCGGATCCATGTACCTGCTCGTCATCAGGCGCATCTGCGTGAAGGCCTTGACCATCCCCGGGCTGCGCATGGACTCGACATCGCCTTCGACGAAGGCCTTGCGGTAGAGATCGATGTCCTGGCCGTAGAGCACGACCTCGAACACCGTCGAATCCGTCCAGTCGGCGGTCGAATGCGAGATGCAGATCTTGCCTGTGGCGACGATCTTGTCGCAGGCGGCATTGAACTCGGCCCAGGTCTTCGGCATTTCCGCCACGCCGGACGCTTGCATGACCTTGGGCGAGGCCCAGAGCCAGTTGATGCGGTGGATGTTCATGGGCGCGGCGACCCATTTGCCGGTCGGCTTCATCACCGGAAGCAATTCCGGCGCCACCACTTTCTCCCACCCTTCGGAGGCCGCCAACTCGTCGAGATCGGCGGTCATGCCGGTCTCGTTCCATTCGGCGATCTCAGGGCCTTTGAGCTGCACGGCAGGCGGGGCATTGCCGGCGATCACGTCGGCGCGCAGCTTGGCCAGCGTATTGGCGGTGTGGCCGGCAATCGAGGTCTGTTCCCATTTGCCGCCCTTGGCCGTGAACATCTCGCCGAGCTTGGCGATCGCCTGGGCGTCCGATCCGGTCGCCCATTGGTGCAAAAGGTTGGTCTTGGGCTCGGCGAAGGCTGTTCCGGCGAAAAATGTGCACGCAGCAGCGGCCGCAAGCGCGGTCATGACGGACTTCATCGTTTCACTCCCATATCGTGTTGCACGGTTCGTCTCGACCGCTTATGGCCGCGGTTTGAAGCCGCCGCCGGCGAGATGCGTCAATCTCGAGTTCTTTCCAAGATGACATATTGGAGCTATCAGTCAACGATGTTTATGTTGAGCCATGACAAAACCTTCGCTTAGAACCTGGCTGATCGACAGACCCTCCGCGTCGCCGGAGAGCATGATCGTGCGCTGCCTGAGCGAGCGCGGCGCACTCTCCGCGTTGCAGATCGCACGCGCCACCGGTCTGGCGCGCTCGACGGTGTCAACCGCGCTTAACGGCTTGAAAAAGTCTGGAATGGTGATCGAAGCCCCGACCAGCCGCGACGGCATCAGAGGCATCGGCAGGCCAGCCGCGGCGGTGACGCTCAATCCGACAGCGGGCACCTGCGTCGGCATTCACCTGGCTCTTCAGCAGATACGGCTCATCGTCGCCGATGTCTCGCATTCCGTCATTGCCGAACAAAATATTCCAATGGCGCTGGACTACCAGCCGCAACAGGCGGCCCAGGCGGTCAAATCGGCGATTGCCCAATCCTACAGGGAAAACGGTCTGCCGGTAGCGGGGCTCCTGGGGGTTGGTGTCTCCGTCTCCGGCCCTGTCAGCCGCGATGGAGTGGTGCTGCGCGCAAGCATGGTTCCAACATGGGCCGGCGTCAACATACGAGATGTGTTCGGACCCGTCCTGGAACAGCCGATCTTCGCCGACAACGAGAGCAACTGCGCGGCCATTGCCGAGCTGATGTGGGGTGCGGCCGTCGGCCAGGACGATTTCGTGCTGTTCAAGATCGATCTGGGTGTCGGCGGCGCCATTGTCCAGCATGGCCGGCTGGTGGCGGGCGTCGCCGGCGGCGCCGGCGAATTCGGGCACATCAGCATCGATCCCGGCGGCGACCTTTGCCGCTGCGGCAATCGCGGATGCCTGGAGCTCTACGCGAGTTTTACCCGGCCGCTGGAACAGATTTCGCGTGTCGTTGGGCGGCAAGTCACCATGGACGATGTCATCGCCATGGCCGAGCAGGGCGACGTCAGGGCGTTGCGGATGATCGAGGATACCGCCGAGATCGCCGGCCGGGGTCTCGGCCTGATCGGCTCGGTGCTCAATCCGCCGCTTATCATCATCGGCGGCCACATGGCTTTGGCAGGGGACATTCTGTTGACGCCGCTGATCGCGTCCTATGAACGCCATACGCTGATCAAGTCCCGGGATGTCGCTCCCGCGCTGCGCACGCGCATCATCGTTGGCAGGCACACCGAGAACGATGCCTTGCTGGGCGCGGTCGGCCTCGTTTTGAGACACCAGACGAAGGAACTGTCGCCGGGGTGATCGTCAGGACCAGCCTGTGCTTGTTCAAGTCAATTGCACGTGTCAGCAGCCTTGAGCGCTTCGGCGCGGGACGATTTGGGCAAATCCGCGATCCGCCGGACAGAAGCGTAAAACCTTGGATAGTTGCCCGAACACAGGTCGAACAAGCGAAGAAAGGCCGGAACCTGTTCACCGTAGACAGAAGTTGCCGCGAGCTTGGCGTTGTTGATCGGGGCAGCGAACCAGGCGTCGTATCCCCGGTATCCGGCCCAGTGCCTGTCGCGCATCCGCCGATAGCGCATCCGCAACCGGTCGATGGTTGCTGCCTTGGCGGCCGCCATCTTTTCCGGGGTGCGGGGACTACCATAGACCTGCCTTAGCTCGTCGCGCGTCTTCGCCACCAGTCCAAGAAAATCGGCGCTGCGCTTGCGATCGGCTTCGTAGCGGCGCAATCCGGCCCGGTCGCCGGCGGCGCGGAGCCATTTCCTGACGCCGCTGGTTTCGACGGCAACGGCGAACGCCTCGTTGAATGCGGAATCGCCATCCACATAGAGGCGCTGATGCGCCAGCTCATGAAAAACAAGGCTGGCGAGATAGGTGTCGTCCTGACGCAGCATGGTGCTCAGTAGCGGGTCACTCGACCAGCCAAGCGTGGAATAGGCGGTGACGCCCGAGACATAGACGTCCAGCCCCTGTCTTTGAAGTTCGACTGCGTTCTCAGTCGCGGATTTCCGGGAGAAATAGCCCCTGTATGGAACGCAGCCGAAGACCGGAAAGCACCATGTTCGTGGCGCAAGCGAGAATTGCGGCGCGGCAAAAACGGCCCAGGTCACGGCATCGCGATGGATGTCGACATAGCTGCGGTAGCTGCTGTTTTCGGGCAATGCCAGCTCATCTGTCGCAAACCGTCTTATGGCGCTGGCCGACGTCAATTTGGCGCGCAATGCCTCAGGCGTCGAAGGATCACGGATGAGTTTTCCAATATTTTTGCGGGCGGCCATGATCTGCGCGTGACCCTGCAACGACTGCGCGTAGTAGGAAATGGTCGTGCAGCCGGTCGCCCCGGACGCGATGATCGCCGCGGCAAGCATCTGAAGAACGCGCTTCACTGTTTGCCCACCCTTGCCCATCTCCCCATGCAGCAAACGTCCTGGTCACCCTCAAACAGGAGGCACCGGTTTCCGTCAAGAGCTGCAGGGTAGGGGGCGACACCGACCTGGGCAGGGCGATGCGGCCATTCGCCTACGATTGACGAAAGTCCGCCGCAGGGCGGAGCGAGCGAGATACGGACCGTCCGTCGAGGCGCGGTTCTCCGAAGCTGCCGCGCGCTACTGGTCCGAAAACTTCACGCTCACGCCGCGCTGGCGAAAATAAGCCTGCATCAACTTACGGCCCGAGCGGTTGTTCTGCGCCAATTTTGCCGGATCGAACACCGCCTGTTTTGCGCCCTCTCGTGTCAGCGCTGCCTTGAGCGTCGCGATATGGGCGTCGATGTCGGCATTGTCCGCCCGCAGCGAGGCATAGATACTTTCGGTCGCTTCGGCCACAGTCGGTTCGCTCACAGATGTCGTCCTTTGGTTGGTTGGGCGGCGGCTTTACCACAGATTTGCGGCTCCGACGATATCGACCGAACCGTCGGAGCACAGCGCCCAGGGAGCAAAACCGCAAAACGTATGTATTCGGCCCTGCTAAACATTGCCCGGCAGGCGAATGGGTCTAACTATCGTTAGGAAACGGGGGGAATCAGGTGGCTGCCAATCGTCGAAACGACATCTCATCGTCCGAGCGAGGGCTAGGACGGATTCTTGCGGCAGGCAATGCCCATCCGCGCACAGCTCTGCCTACCGTGGCAACCATCGTCACGACAGTAGCTGCGCTGTATTTCGGTCGTGAGGTGTTCCTTCCCATTGCCATCGCGCTGCTTTTGACCTTTGCGCTGGTGCCGATGGTCTCCGCACTGAAGCGTGTCGGCTTGCCTCGGCTGCCCGCAGTGCTTCTGAGCGTCATTGGCGCATTCGCGGCCCTGGGCCTGTTCAGCTTCATTGTTGCGACCCAGGTAAGCGAGCTTGCTCAGAACATTTCCGTCTACCAGACAAACATTCTGACCAAGGTGCGTTCCCTCAAGGAGACGGGGGTGGGTGGCGGCATAATTGCCAGGCTGAGCGGGGTGATCGAGCGTGTCGGTCAGGAGATCGACAAGCAGGATGTGGCGCCGCCTGCGGCCGACAAGCCCCGGCGCGAGCCTGTTCCCGTCGAGATCGTCGCCCGCGAGAGACCTCTGGAGGTATTGCAGAACATCATCGGACCGTTGATCAGCCCGCTGGCATCAGCTGGCCTGATCATCATCGTCGTCATCTTCATGTTGCTTGAGCGCGAGGATCTGCGCGACCGGTTTATCCGCCTCGTCGGCTATGGCGACCTCCATCGCACAACGCAGGCATTGCAGGATGCCGGCAAACGGGTTGGCCGTTATCTGATCATGCAATTGGTGGTGAACATCGTCTACGCGATACCAATCGCGATTGGCCTTTGGGTGCTCGGCATTCCCAACGCGCTGCTGTGGGGGTTGCTGGCACTGGCGCTGCGCTTCGTTCCCTATATCGGCCCTGTTATCGGCATGCTGCTGCCCTTGTTTCTGGCCTTGGCGGTTGCGCCCGGCTGGTCGCTGGTGCTGTGGACCGCCGCACTGTTTGTCGTCATGGAATTGGTAACCGGCAACGTCATCGAACCGTGGCTCTATGGCTCGCGCACGGGACTTTCTCCTTTGGCAATCATCGTTGCGGCAATTTTCTGGACATGGTTGTGGGGGCCCCTCGGCCTGGTCCTTTCGACGCCGCTGACAGTTTGCCTCGTCGTCCTCGGGCGACATGTTCCGCAGTTCGAATTTCTCGACGTCCTGTTTGGCAACGAGCCCGTCCTTGAAGCTCACGCCCGGCTCTATCAACGGCTCCTGGCCGGCGATCCCGACGAGGCAACTGACCATGCCGAGGAGATCCTCGAGGAGAAGTACCTGATCGATTTCTACGACACGGTCGCCATTCCTGCTCTCCTGTTGGGCGAGCAGGATCGCATGCGTGGCGTGATGGGCGATCAACAGCGAAGGCAGGTGGCGGCGAGCGCCCAAATTCTTGTGGCAAATCTTGCCGACGATGCACAGGAAGAGGCAAGCGAGGAAGATGCGCCGACAACCACCGCGGAAGGGAGCGCGAGCAAGGAAACAGATGGCATCGAAGAGGAAGAGATCGAACTGCCCGACGGCAAGGACAGGTCGGTGCTTTGTGCCGGCGGTCGCGGCGAACTCGACGATGCCGCTGCCGCCATGCTCGCTCAGGTGCTGGAGGTGCAAGGTGCTACGGTGGCGAAGGCCAGTTTTGTCGATATGGAGCCGGCAGGTATTCGTCGTCTCGAACTAGAGGCGATCGACACCGTCGTGGTCGGTTTCCTGAACCGGGATTCGCTCAAGCATGCCCGCTTTCTGGTCCGGAGACTGAAGCGCGCCAAGGCAGGTTTGAGAATTGGGATTGTGTTCTGGTCAGACGCGGAGCAGGGCGATGTCGGGCAAGAAAGGCAAGCTTTGGCCGCCGACATCAGCGCCGATTTCGTAGCCCACGGCATGGTCAACGCTGTGCTTGGCGCACTTTCTCCAGCGCCGGCCGTTCCCCTCAAAGTCGTTTCGAAACGCCGCGATAGACGCCGTCCGGCCCCTCGAAAACGGATCCCGGCCCAGGCAACGGCCGCAACAGCCTAGCCGCACCGCATGTCTCAGATTGCCGCGCCGGCGCTGGAATGCCTGGTGAGACGGCAAGATCGTCCCCACTCGCAAACCATGGAACAATCTCGCGGCCTTGCGGTTCCTAACATCGAAGGAGAACCCCCATGCTTAGATTCCTTATCCGCCTCGGCGCGATCTACGCGGCGTTCCAGATCGGCCGGGAGTTCGGCCGCAAGGAGACCGAAATCATGCTCCTGCCGCCGCCCGTTGACTACGAGCGGCACCCGACGTCAAGAAACGAAACCGAGTTCGGAGAGGCATAGGACCGCTCAATTTGTCTGGTCGATCTGGCCCGTACTGGCGCCGTCCCTGGGCGGGGCGCATTATCGTGCGAACGGACCGGCCACTTGGCTGTGCCAGGATCGATCCTGGCAACGCAAAATTGAGCCGCTATCTCCGCCGCTCAAACGCGGCATAACGAGGTTGACCGTGCGTCGAGAATGAGATCTCAGATCTTGGCGTTGAGCCGATGGAGAAGGCATGATCAGCACAGGCAAGGCACGACCCTAAGAATGTGGAAGGGAAGAAGCACTGGTGCTGTCAATTGCCAGGGAGACCGGCATCACCGAGGATCACGGGCGCGACCTTGTTCGCCTGATCGGCACCGGCCGCAATTCGCTGCTCCGTGAGGCGCGGCAGCTGCTCCGGCAGCGCCTGGCTAATTTAGACCAAAGGTGCTCAGAGCACGGCTATCCCGTCGCCTTATGCTGCCCGGCGGTCATCGCTTTGAGAGCCCGGACCACCTCTGCAGGTCCGGCGGGTTTCATCACTCTTACGCCAGACGAGAACGCTTCGGGGGTTTCCTCGAGCCCCAGGCCGGAATAGACGATGAAAGGAACCGCCCGCCCTGCCAAGGTTTTTGCCGCGTCAACAGCCTCGCCGTCCGACAGCCTGACGTCCAGGATCGCTGCGGCGGGGGTATGGTCCGCAAGAAAACGTTTCGCCTGGGAACATGTCGCCGCCAATGCCACGGCAAAGCCCGCCTCCGAAAGAGTGGACTCCATATCCAGTGCTATCAAGGCTTCGTCGTCGACGACAAGGACCAAGGGTTTGCCCATGCGCGGATGATCGCACGTTTGTAGATGGAAGACGAGTCGAGGCTACGACCCTTTTAGGGTCCGGTTCCCGTGCGCAGCGGGTCGAGACCGCGAGCAATGGGAACCAACTGATCCAAGCCGCATTATATTTGGTTGGACTGGACAAGGTGTTTGGGATGCATGAAGCAACACAGGCGAATGTTGTCGCCTTCGAAAACCCGGGGGTGTCCAGCAATGACGGTCTGGATTTCGATTACAAGGATTTCTTCGAAAACGGCGCCGTTGCCCTCCATCTGGTGAACGCAGACGGCGTAATCGTGCATGCCAACCAGGCTGAGCTCGACCTTCTCGGCTATCCCGCAGAGGACTACCTCGGTTGCCACATCGCCGAGTTCTATCCCGACCGGGACGTCATAGAGGACATTTTGGGTCGCCTTGCCAATGGCGAGAAGATCGTAAGATATCCGGCGCGATTGAGGGCCAGCGATGGATCGATCAAGCACGTCGAAGTCACCTCAAGCGGACATTTCCGGGACGGCAAGCTGATCAACACCCGGTGCTTCACGGTCGATGTAACCGACTTGGTGCACACCCGCTCGGAGCTCAGGCAGCATGACAGTACCTATCACCAGATACTCGACGGCCTACCCGTCGCCATCTACACGACCGATCAGGATGGGACGATCACCTACTACAACCGCGCCGCGGCCGATCTGGCAGGCAGGGAGCCTGAAATCGGCAAGGATAAATGGTGCGTGACGTTCAAGCTGTTCACTGCCGACGGCAAGGAATTGCCGCACGATGAATGCCCGATGGCCATTGCGCTCAAGGAGAACAGGCCGGTCCGCAATCAGCAAGCTGTTGCGCAACGTCCCGACGGATCGTTTTTTCCGTTCCTGCCCTACCCGACACCGCTGCGGGACGAGCACGGCGCTCTGATCGGCGCCGTCAACATGCTGCTGGACCTGACGGACCGCCAACGTGCCGAAGAAACCAGGCAGCACCTCTCAGCGATCGTGGAATCCTCATTTGACGCGATCGTCAGCAAGGATCTCAACACCATCATAAAAAGCTGGAACCAGGGCGCCGAACGGCTTTTCGGCTATACCGCCGACGAAGCGATTGGCCGGTCGGTGACCATGCTGATCCCCGAAGACCATCAGGACGAGGAACCCCGCATTCTCCAACGCATTCGCCGCGGCGAGCGCGTCGAACCATTCGAAACGACCCGCCAGCGCAAGGATGGCAGCCTGGTTCCGGTTTCACTGACGATATCGCCCGTGCGTAACGCAACCGGGCAGATCACCGGCGCATCGAAGATAGCGCGAGACATCACGTCGACGAAGGAGAATGAATATCGCATCCGCATGCTGATGCGCGAGGTCAACCACCGGGTGAAAAACCAGTATTCGGTCATCCTGTCGATGATCCGGGAGACCAACAAGCGATCGGAGACGCCAAAACAATTTGAAACCCAGGTGCGCGAGCGCATCATGGCGTTGTCACGATCTCACGACCTGCTTGTATCGGCGGATTGGAAGGGTGCCACGATCAGCGACCTTTTGGCGGCCCAGGTCGAGCCTTTCCCGCGGGGGGATTTGATCGAAATGTCGGGCCCATCATTGGTGCTCAGTCCCAACGCAGTTCAGTATCTCGGGATTGCCTTCCACGAACTGGCGACCAACTCGGCCAAATACGGGGTTCTCTCAGGGGACAAGGGCCGGATCTCGGTCACATGGGGCATCACCGGTTCCGGTGCTTCGAGGCTCTTTCACCTCACCTGGGCCGAAACCGATGGTCCGCAGGTTCAGACTGTCGGACAAGGTGGCTTTGGAACCGTTGTGCTGAAGCGGGTTGCGCCCGCAGCGGTCAGTGGGCAGGGAATTCTCGAACACGGTCCGCATGGCATAACATGGAGCCTGGAAGCGCCTTTGGCTTCCGTGGCAGCTTCTGCCGTCCATGAAGCTTAGAAGCAGGAAGCAGCCCTGCAACGAGCATTCGTCAATTGGAAGCCCTTGATGCGGCCTTTGCCGAGCGAAAACCCCGTTTCCGCTAAAGATCGCCAGAGCCATTGCTAAAGTCGACAGAGCAAATCACCGGCAGAGGGCGCATTTCGTTGCACGGAACGGGACAGGACCGGCGTAGCCAGAGGCGAGGTAACTATGGACATCGACGAGTTCCGTGCGACCCTTCAGGGTGTAGAGCCCCCGGCGAATCTTGGGATGGCGCTCCACGCTCTATGGTGGGATAGACAGGGCGATTGGGAGCGGGCGCATGAGTGTGTGCAGGCCAACGAATCTGATCCGGCCTCTGTATGGGTTCATGCCTATCTGCACCGCAAAGAAGGCGACCTTTCTAATGCAGCCTACTGGTACCGCCGCGCCGGGCAGCCTGTGGCAACTGGCAAGCTAGACGCAGAGTGGGAGTCGATTACAGAATCACTTCTTGCAGGATAGTGAGGGTCGCCCAAGGGGCAGCCTAGCGCCTCATCGCCCCCGTAGAGGCGAAACTCACCTCCGCCCGATGGGATCGGCTGGGCCCAGGAGGTCCGAACGTTTCCGCATAAATTCATGCAGCGAGATTGTTCTCGCGATTCCGTAAGGTCTCTGTTTAATAAGCTATATCTAATATTGACTATTTTCTGTCGCTCAAAAGTCGCAGACTTCATTTTACTGATCACCGTTAGCTTCTTGGTAGCTCTCACGACTATAAACTTCTTGCGGGCGAATAGCTTTCATGCTGCCTTCGCGCACTCAGGAATCAGGGAGCTTAGGCATGGCGGAGCGGATTGCGCGTGATGGGTTTTGGGTTTTGCATCTCGCGCGCTTGCCGCAAGTCGTGTCGCTTCGCTCCGGCACTTCCGCCTTGACGATCCTAACTGTTGCCCTTGCGCTGAGCGCCGCGCCAGCTCGGGCCGATGGCGGCAATGGCAGCAGCGCAGGCGCTGGACAAGGTGGCGTTGACGGCGCGCTCGCGAGTGCCACGGGTCAGAATGCCGCCAATGGCGCGACCGCTGGTGGCGGTGGTGGCGGCATTGACCTCACGACGGGTGACGGGGCGCCAGGAGGATCGGGAGCGGTAAGTGGGACAGCCAACAACCCAAATGGCGTTGCCGGTGCCACTGGTGCTACGGGTCTGGTCATCTCGACAGACGGGACCATTGCAACCAGCATCAGCGGCGGGGCCGGCGCTTTGGGCTCCCCTGGCACGAATGGCGTCGTCAGGAGCGGCGGCGGTGGCGGTGGCGGTGTGGGCGTCAGTGCCACGGCCGACGTTACAGTCACTGGCACAGGATCGGTGAGTGGTGGCACTGGCGGCCGAGGTGGGACCAATGGCAACAGCGGCAGCGGTGGTGGCGGCGTCGGCATATTCTCGTCCGCAAACGTGTTTGTAGAGGCGGGCGGCAGCGTTACCGGCGGCACGAGTCTTTCCACAATTGGGGTCCAAGCAGGTGGTGGCGGCGGCGCAGCTGCCATCGTCCTGATGGGCGGCGGGACAATCCAGAACAGCGGGAATCTGCTCGGGGGTGCCGGTGGAAGAACAGTTCTCGGCGGCGGTGGGGACGGTGGCGCCGCTGTTCTGCTGCTTTCAGGTGGAACCGTCATCAACAAGCTAGGTGCGACGATCGTTGGCGGCAGTGGCGGTCAGGGCTCCTTGGCAGGCGGCGATGGCGCCGCAGGGATCAAGGGCGCCAACATCGCGGTCATCAATGCGGGTACGATCAGCGGCGGTGCCGTCGGCACCGGTGGCGGAACGCCGGCAGCCGGCAAAGCCATCCAGTTCACCGGCGGCGTCAATTCGCTGGAGATTCAGGCCGGCTCCACCATCACAGGCAATGTGGTCGCTTTCAGCGCCGCGGATACATTCAAGCTGGGTGGCGATATCAGCGCCAGTTTCGGTGTGTCGCAGATCGGCGCTGGCGCCAAATATGACGGGTTTGGGTTCTACGAGAAAACCGGAAACAGCACCTGGACCCTAATGGGGACGACAACTGCCGTCACGCCTTGGACCTTGTCCGGCGGGACCCTGCAAATTTCGAGTGACAACAATCTGGGCGCCCTCTCGGGCGGCTTGACCTTCGACGGCGGCACGTTGCGCACGACCACCAGCTTCGCCACCAATCGCAATGTCCTGATCAATTCGACCGGCGGGTTCGACACGGTGGCAGGCACGCAGTTGGACGTGTCAGGCCAGGTGACGGGCGCCGGCACGCTGGTCAAGAACGGCGCCGGCACCCTCAACGTCACCAATCTGTCCAACAGCTATGCGGGCGGCAACATCGTCAATGCCGGAACGCTTGCCGGCAATACCGTGGCCATCCGTGGCGACATCCTGAACAACGGCGCTGTCTCGTTTCTCGACCTCGGCCCCCACACCTTCGGCGGAAACATCTCCGGCTCGGGTAGCGTCGACATCGAAGGCTTCGGCACGCTGACGCTGACCGGTGCCAACACCCACAGCGGCGGCACGAAGGTCGGGACCGGCAAAAGCATCTCGGTCGCGTCGGACCAAAATCTGGGTGCTGCGACGGGCCTGCTGACACTCGACGGCGGCGAACTCGGCACGACAGCAAGCTTCGCCATGAGCCGCGATGTCAAGCTCACTTCCGCCTATGGCTACTTCCGCGCGGCGGCGGGTACGACGCTGACCGCGAATGGCGAGCTGAGCGGCGTGGGCGGCGTCTACAAGGAGGGCGCCGGCACCCTGGTGCTCAACGGCGACAGCACCTATTCCGGCCGTACCACGGTCGACGGGGGCAAGCTCGTCGTCGAAGGTTCGCTTGGGAATACCGAAACGACGGTCAACAGCGGCGGCACGCTGGGCGGCTCCGGCTCGATAGGCGGCGCGGTGATCGTCGCCGATGGCGGCGTGCTGGCCCCCGGCTCCAGTCCGGGTACGCTTACGGTCGGATCGCTCAGCCTGAGCTCCGGTTCTATGCTCGACTACGAGCTCGGCCATGCAGGAATTGTCGGCGGCGGTGTCAACGACCTGATTGAGGTGACCGGAGCGCTGACGCTGGATGGCAGCCTTGACATCACCGACGTCGGCGGCTTCGGGCCTGGCGTCTACCGGCTAATCAATTATGGCGGCGCACTCACCGACAATGGTCTCGAGCTCGGCAATCTGCCGGCCGGTGTCACGGCCGCCGACCTGACGGTGCAGACCTCCGTCGCCAACCAGGTCAATCTCGTCAGCAGCGTCGGCACCGACTTGCTCTTCTGGGATGGTGACGCGGCCGGCAATGCCAACAATGATCTGGTCGATGGCGGCAACGGCACGTGGACGGCGACAAGCCTGAACTGGACGACGAGCACCGGCCTGGTAACTGGCGCGATGAAGCCGCAGCCCGGCTTCGCCATCTTCCAGACGCTCGGCGGCACCGTCATCGCCGACGGCAGCGCCGGCGCGCTTGCGATTACGGGCATGCAATTCGCCGCCGATGGCTACCGCATCGAAGGCGACGCCATCACGCTTGATGGCGCTGGCGGCGAGAGCATCATTCGGGTCGGCGACGGCACGGTGGCCGGAGCAGGTTACACCGCCACCATCGCCTCCGTGCTAACCGGGACCAGCAGCCTGACCAAGACCGATGCGGGCACGCTGGTGCTGTCCGGCGCCAACACCTACACGGGCGGCACCACCGTCCTGGGCGGCGCGCTATCTGTTTCAGCCGACAACAATCTCGGCGTTGCCGCTGGCGGCCTGACGCTCTCCGGCGGGACGCTGCGCAACACAGCGGCGTTCAGCTCGGCGCGCGACGTCACGCTTTCGTCGGCCGGCGGCACCTTCGAAACTGTGGCCGACCTGACCTTGTCCGGTGCGATCTCTGGCGCTGGCAGCCTTGCCAAGACCGGCGCCGGCACGCTGACGCTTACGGGAACGAACAGCTATGGCGGCAACACGTTGGTCAGCGCTGGCACGCTGGTCGGCGATGCAACCTCGATTCGTGGCGACATCGGCAATTCCGGCACTGTCGTGTTCGACCAGGCGGCGGACGCCAGCTTCGCCGGCGATATCTCCGGCACCGGCGCAATGATGAAGGATGGCGCCGGCGTGCTGACGCTGTCAGGCACGTCGCTGCTGGACTGGACCGTCAATCAAGGCGGCCTCGTCTCGGCAGCCGAGCGCTTCGGTGGCGATGTCGCGATCGGCGCCGGCGCCTCCTTCACATTCGACCAAGTCGCCTCCGCCAGCTATGCCGGCGTGCTCTCGGGCGCCGGTACGTTCATCAAGGACGGCCAAGGCACGCTGCTGCTTGCGTTGGACAACTCAGGCTTTACCGGCGCCACTACGGTCAGCGGCGGCACGCTTGCCGCGGGCGCTGCGAACGCGTTCAGTTCCTCCTCGCAGTTTTCCGTCGCCTCGGGCGCCACGCTCGATCTTGCCGGCACGTCCCAGACGATTGCGGGGCTGAGCAACGCCGGAACGGTGCGCATCGCGGGTGGCGTCCCAGGCGACACACTTACCGTAAGCGGCGACTATGTCGGCAATAGCGGCGCCGTCGTTCTCAACGCTGCGCTCGGTGGTGACGGTTCGCCGACAGACATGCTGGTGATCGCCGGCAACACGTCAGGGACGGGTACCCTTCAGGTCGTCAATTTCGGCGGGTCGGGCGCCCAAACGGTCGGAGGCATCAAGGTCGTCGACGTCGGCGGCGTCTCGAACGGCAGCTTCTCGCTCGACGGCAATTATACCTTCGAAGGCGATGCAGCGGTCGTCGGCGGCGCCTACGCATACAGGCTCTACAAGAACGGCGTCAGCACGCCGGCCGACGGCGATTGGTATCTGCGTTCGGCCCTGGTCAACGGCGATCCCGATCCGCAGCCGCTCTATTCGCCCGGCGTGCCGCTGTACGAGGCCTATGAAGGGGTGCTGCAGGCCTTCAATGAACTGGGCACCATGCAGCAACGCATCGGCAATCGGTCGTGGGGCGAGGGTGCTACACCGCAAGGTGCGGACCTGCCAGGCCAGGGCTCGGTCGACGGCAAGGCGATATGGGCGCGCATCGAAGCTGCCCATGCCGAGATCAAGCCGGAGACGTCGACCTCCGGCACGAACTATGACGTGACCACCTGGAAGCTGCAGGCCGGCGTCGATGGCCTGCTGCACGAAAGCGACGCCGGTACCCTGATCGGAGGGATTACGGCCCACTACGGAACCGCGTGGTCGGACGTCTCCTCGATCTTCGGGGCAGGGTCGATCGCTGCCACCGGCTACGGCGTCGGCAGCACGCTCACCTGGTTCGGCAGCGGTGGCTTCTACGTCGACGCGCAGGCCGAGGCGACATGGTATGACAGTGACATCCGGTCGGCCACGCTGGGCACCACGCTTGCGGACGGCAACAACGGTTTCGGCTACGGGCTGAGCGTGGAGACCGGACAGAAGATCGCCCTCAACGGCAACTGGTCGCTGACGCCGCAGGCCCAGCTTGCCTATTCGTCGGTCGACTTCGACACGTTCACCGACCCGTTTGACGCCGTCGTGTCGCCCGGCAGCAGCAACAGTCTCGTCGGCCGCCTCGGCCTCTCCGCGGACTATGAAGACCAGTGGGTGGACGATGCGGGGCAAGTCAGCCGCACGCACATTTACGGGCTCGGCAACCTTTACTACGACTTCCTCGACGGAAATGATGTCGATGTGTCTGGCACGAAACTGGTCAGCGAAAATCAGGCGCTGTGGGGCGGTGTCGGCCTTGGTGGCTCGCTGAGCTGGGCGGACGGTCGCTACGCCGTCTTCGGAGAAGGGACAGCGCGGACAAGCCTCAAGGATTTTGGCGATAGCCACGCCCTGGGCGCCAAGCTCGGGTTCGCTGTGAAATGGTAGCGGCGATCAAGCTGGACATGTCGACCTTGGCTTGAGGGTCGTGTCCGGCACGGCTATGGAATCCGGACTTGCGGGCCACCCGGCTCGTCGCCCTCGGACGTTTCCTTACCGGCTGCCGGCATCAAGTACCAGGCTCGCATCCGAAGCACCCTGGCGCTCGATCACAGGGATGCCAGCGCGCTGGACATGCGCTCCAGTCCTTGGCGCAACAGAGGACGCGGGCAGCCGACATTCAGGCGAATGAAGCCTTCGCCGCCAGGCCCATAGACGCGGCCGTCATAGAGATTAACCCCGGCCCGATCGACAAAGAATTTCTGAATTCCACCCACTCGGCGATCGAGCGCGCACGCATCCAACCACACCAGAAACGATGCGTCGGGCCGCATGGGCGTGATGCCTGGAAGGTGTTCACCGGCGAACTCGCAAACCAGATCGATGTTGCCGGCGATGTAGCGCGTGAGTTGGTCGAGCCACGGCGCGCCGCTGCTGTAAGCAACCTCCAGGGCCAGGCGGCCGAAAAAGTTCGCATTCACCATGAATGACGCCTGCATTGCGGCAAGAAGCGCCTCGCGGCGCTTTTTGCTGGCTACCGAAATCGTTGCCGAAGGAACCCCGGCAAGATTGAAAGTCTTCGTTGGAGCGGTGCAGATGAACGATTTCTCCGCAGCATCTTCCGAGATGGAGGAGAAGACGATGTGAGGACGATCCGACAACCTTATGTCGCAGTGAATGTCGTCCGATATGACCAGGATCCCATGGCGCTCGCAGACGTCGTTGAGCGCCGCCAATTCTTCGCGTGTCCAGGCCATTCCGGCAGGGTTGTGAGGATTGCACAGCAGGAATGCCTTGGCACCGCCGGCCGCCAGTTTCTCGAAATCATCCAGATCGAGTTCATATCTGTTGTTCTGCAGCCTCAGCCGGTTCGTAAGCAGAACCCGCCCGTTTCCCTGAACAACTTCGAAATAGGGCGAGTACACGGGCGACTGCACAATGACGCCGTCACCGGGCTTGGTGAAGGTTCGCAGTATCGCAGCCACAGACGGCATGATCGCCGGCGCGGGAAGCAAGGTCTCCAGTTTCGGCGACCAGTTGTGCCGGTGCGCGAACCACGATTGCACGATCTCATAGTGGCGCGGATCGCGGCGTGTGTAGCCGTAAATGCCATGCTCCGCGGCCTCGCGCAGTCGCGCGATGACGGTTTCCGGAGCGCGGAAGTCCATATCCGCCGTCCACAGCGACAGCAGGTCCTGGCCCTCGACCTGGGGAGAGAACTCGTCCCACTGGTTGGCCCATTTGACGGATCCGAACTGCTGACGGTCGTGGATCTGGTCGAAATCTATTCCCGCGATATGTCGCTGCCCATGCGCCGATGCGGGCGTGTCTGCACAAGCCATTTGATAGTCACCTTGCCGCGGGCATTGCTTGTGGCATCATCATCGCCTCCTAGGATTTGTGGCCACGCGCCAATTGGCGCTCCATAGATTGCGAGTAACGCGACATGCCGAAGCAAAAGCTCCAGTAGACCAACCCCGCAAAGAGGTAGCCGGTTGATGAGATCGTCGGGCCTGCCCAGTTCGGATCGACGCGCGCCGTTTCGACGGCCTTCAGGAAATCCGCGATGCCGACGATGGCGACCAGAGTCGTGTCTTTGAACAGACCGATGAAGGTCGAGACGATGCTCGGTATGACGATCGTCAACGCCTGAGGGAGGACGATCAGGCGCATCATGTCGAAGTAGCCGATCCCGAGCGCCTTGGCCGCTTCGTGTTGGCCCTTCGGGATCGCCTGAAGGCCGGCTCTCACGACCTCGGCCATATAGGCGGACGAGAACAACGCTATCGCGATGAGCGGGCGCAACAGTCGATCAGGCGTCAGATAATCCGGGACGAAGAGCGGCATCATGAAGTTCGCCATGAACAACACTGTGATAAACGGCACGCCGCGGACGACTTCGATGAACGTGACGCAAACCGTCTTGACGAAAGGGAGTTCCGACCTGCGTCCAAGCGCCAGGACAACCCCGATCGGAAGCGAGAAGACGATACCCACGATCGACATCAGCAACGTGATCAAGAGACCGCCCCAGAGCGTCGTATCGATGACAGGCAAATGAAGCCAGGCAACGCCGCGCACGAGAACGAACGCGGCCACGGGGTAGACGAGGAAGAACAGCAACGCCGCCACTTTGCGCCGCGGAGCCTTCGTCCACAGGAGCCAAACGATGAGGATGGCGCCGATCGCCTGCGCAAGGTCCACCCGCCACCGCTCGGAAACCGGATACGCGCCGTATCGCAGGTAGTCGAACTTCTCGGCGATGAAAGGCCAGCAAGCCCCCTGGCTGTTCGCACGGCAAGCTTCGTGGCCGCCGCTCCAGACCGCGTTGAAGATCGCAAAGCTCAGGAAGTGATGCAGCAGCCACGCGGCTAGGAGGACAAAGCATATTGTCAGCGCGCCTGAAGACGGCGTCGAAAACAGGTTCTTTTTCATCCAGCTCACTGGACCCGGTCGAACGTCCGCGGGAGGCGCCATGGCTGGTATGAGTGCGCTGATCACAACTGGCGAACGCATGGACTGATCGCTCACCCGTCACCTCTCAACGATTGCAAAATGTTGGTTGCACGCGTTCATGGCCAATGACGTGGCAAGGGAGATAACGAGATAGACCGACAGGGTAATCGCCATGACCTGGACGGCGGCTCCGGTCTGGTTGAGCACCGTGCCTGCAAAGATCTGAACGAGGTCGGGATAGCCGATGAACACGGCAAGCGACGAGTTCTTGATGAGATTGAGATACTGGCTTGTCAAAGGGGGAATGATGATGCGCAGCGCCTGGGGAACGACGACCAGACGAAGCGTCTTGCCCGGCGCCAGCCCCAGCGCATGCGCAGCCTCGGTCTGGCCCTTTGGCACTGCCTGGATTCCACCTCGCACGATCTCGGCGATGTATGAACCGGTGTAGACCGACAGACCGATCAGGAGAGCGGCAAACTCCGGATAGAGCTGATGCCCGCCTTGAAAATTGAAACCCCGCAGCTGCGGAGCGACGAACGAGACCGGCTCGCCAGCCGCCAGGAAAAGGACCAACGGAAATCCTGTCAAGATCGCCAGACTGACCAGAAGCACCGGCAGCTGCTTGCCCGTCCGTCTCTGGACGCTCCTGGCGCGAAACCAGAATGCAACGCAGCAGGAAATGGCCGCAACGAATGCCAGGCCCACCAGACCCGCTCCCGGATGCAAATGAATCTCCGGAACGATGAGGCCGCGATTGTTGAGGTAGATGCCGCCGGGAATGGCGATGGACGCCTTCGGCGAGGGCAACGGCTTGAGGACGGCGTTGTACCAGAACAGCAGCTGCAGCAATAACGGAACATTGCGCACAAGCTCGACATAGGCGGTCGCCACCTTCGAAACGATCCAGTTCGGCGACAGGCGGGCAACGCCGATGACGAAGCCAAGCAAGGTCGCAAACAGGATTGCGAGGACACTGACGTAGAGGGTGTTGACCACTCCCACCCAGAACGCCTGACCGTAGCTGGACAATGCATCGTACGGTATCAGGGTTTGATTGATGTCGAAGCCGGCAGACTCATTCCAAAAGTCGAATGAGAGCGGAATCCCCCGGACCCGCATATTCGATGCAGTCTGCATGCCGATGCCCAGGGCCAAGGCCAGCAGGCAGCCGGCGAGCAAGAGCTGGTAGAAGATGCCCCGCACCTTCGTATCGTGCAGCGACAACCTCCTGCGCGACGGCGCGGGAAGCGACAAATGGGACATGGGCTGTTCCTATCTGGTCCGTGCAAGGCGCTGACGGTAACACGCCAGCGCCTTGCAACCATGCCTTTGCCTAAAGCGCGTCGCCATTGAACGGACTCAGGCGACGCGCTTTAGGGTCTTCGTTATGCATGTCGTGTCTCAAAACCGGGGCCATTTTTGAGCGACATGCGTTAGCGGATCGGCGGAGCGTATTGAACGCCGCCTTGGTTCCAGAGCGCGTTCATGCCGCGCTCCATTTTCAGCGGCGAATCCTTGCCGACATTGCGATCAAACACTTCGCCGTAATTGCCGACCTGCTTGATCACCTCGACCGGCCAGTTATCGCCGAGCCCGATGTCCTTGCCTATGCTGCCGTCCACGCCAAGCAAGCGGCGGATGCTGGGGTTGTCCGACGATTTCATGGCATCGACGTTCTTGGAGGTGACCCCGTATTCCTCCGCGGCCACCATGACGTAGAGCGTCCACTTCGCCACATTGAGCCACTGGTCGTCACCCTGCCGCACGGCCGGGCCAAGCGGCTCCTTGGAGATCAGCTCGGGAAGAACAATGCTGTCGTCCGGCTTGGCCATGCGAAGCCGCGACGCGTTCAAGGTGGAGGTGTCTGCGGACAAGACGTCGCAACGTCCCTCCTCATAAGCCTTCACTACAGCTTCCTCGTCCGCGAAACCAACCGTCGTGTACTTGATCGACTGCGAGCGAAAATAGTCGGCAAGGTTCAACTCGGTCGTGGTGCCCTGGGTGACGCATATCGATGCGCCGTCAAGTCCCTTGGCTGACGTGATATTGTCCGCCTTGCGCACCATGAACCCCTGGCCGTCATAGAAATACGTGCCGGCAAACAGTATGCCTAGCGACGTATCGCGGGACGATGTCCAGGTTGCGTTGTGGGCGAGAATGTCGATCTCTCCCGACTGCAAGGCGGTGAAGCGATCCTTTGGCGTCAATGGGATGAACTTGACCTTTTGCGCGTCCCCGAGCACGGCAGCGGCCACGGCGCGACAATAATCGACGACAAATCCGGTCCATTTGCCTTCATTGTCGGGAAGGCTGAAGCCAGCCGTGGCCGAATTCGTGCCACAGGTCAGCACGCCATTTTTCTTGACATTATCGAGGGTTGCGGACCACGCCGAGGAGGCGGTGCACGCGATGGCGAGGGCAAGTAGGCCCTTGAACGTTGATCTCATTTCGGCATTCCCCTGTTATTGTTGAAGGGAATGTGCTCTCCAGCCCAAGTATTCGTCAAATCGATTGTTCTCATGGTGAAAATGAGCGCTGCTCATAGTTGCGAAGCACTCCAGCTGAAAAGCGGTTGAGTGGTGAAGCAGCGCGCGCGACCTATTTTACGGCCGACCCCGGTGCTCCGACGGTGCCTTGGTGTCTCTTGCTCCGCGATTCGTTGTAGATTCCCACGATGATTTCCCGGAGCCACCTGGTTCCCGGGTCATTCGCCATCTGGCGGTGAACAATAAGCCAGGCATTCACATTCGCTATCGGAAGGGGTGGCGGGACCAACGTCACCTCACTCCTCTCATCCAGCATTTGCAGGATGGCATCACCGCAATGGGTAATCAGTTCAGTGCCGCGAAGCGCCCAGGGCAGCACCGGATAGTTCGAGATGGTCGCAACGACATTGCGGCGAAGACCCATCTGTTTGAGGGCGGCATCCGCGAGGCCTTCCGCCAGGCCATCTGCGGAAATCTGGAGGTGGGAACTGGCCAGATAGGTTTCCAGCGTCATTGCGCTTCTGGCGATCTTGCTTCCGCTCCACACTGCGCAAAACAATCGGTCCTGGCCAAGCTCCACCTTCAAGAGACCTGGGTCGTCGCGTATCGCTGCTCCCGTCAGCGCGCAGTCAACTTGTCTCAGATAGACCGATGAACCGATTTCGGGTCCGTTTGCGGGAATGACGTTCAGCGTCGCGCCAGGAGCTTGCCTGGAAAATTCTCGAATGAGGCCCGGGATGAAAACCATGGCATGATAATCTGTAAGTCCAACGCGAAAGTTGCGCCGCGTCGTTGCTGGATTGAAGATCTGATGCCGGTCGATCGATGCGCGGATCGTTGCGAGTGCGGCGGAAATATTCGACAGCAGCTCAACTGCCCGGGGAGTTGGCCGCATCTCGCCGCCATCTCTGGTGAACAATTCATCCTGCAATAGATACCGAAGCTTCGACAGGGAGTGGCTTACAGCTGATTGTGTTCTGCCCAATTCGGTAGCCGCCCGCGTCACGCTCCTTTCCCGCATCATCACGTCAAAGACCCGCAATAGATTGAGGTCGATATCGTTATAATTCACGGAATTACCTCATCTGCGACCTGAGACCGCACCAGGCGGCACTAACGCGTTGGTTGCGACGGTGACAGATGGGGCACGAAGAGTGAAGACAGAGGTCCGGCTACGCCTTTGAAACTCTGGCGGTTGAACAGGTGACGGCGACCGCCGGATCGCTCCGCGGCATTTCTGAGCCTGGCTTGGCGAGCAAGCCGGCAATCCGCCATGAACCCAGGGCGAGCATGTGAAGTAAAGTCAGCCGCACCCGCTGGGTGGGAAATCGCAGGCGGTTTCATTGGCTTGATAATGGCGGAGAGAGCGGGATTCGAACCCGCGTTACGGTCTCCCGTAAACACACTTTCCAGGCGTGCGCCTTCAACCACTCGGCCACCTCTCCGTCCTTGCATTCGCGCCGGCCGGTTTTGCCACGCGGGTTGGGGAGATGCATCCCTTTGGGATTCGCGGGAAGACCCGCTTGATGGACACCGCCAACCAGCGGATGCCCTTCCCGGCGCCCGTCAATCAAACAGGCGCGGGGCTCATCTAGTCGATCCGGCGCCGAATGCCAAGCCATAACGGCAGTCTATTCGCTTTGCCGGCCATGCATCGTTTCGCGGGGCGTTGAACGCTCCGCTTCTAAGGCGCTTCGGTTCTGAATGGTGTGCACGGGCAAGGCGGCAGGGCCGGCCGCGCTTGACTTCGCCCCTCGCCACCTGTCGAGTGCGGCGGAGGCTTTGCGGGGGGCATCGTCCGACATGACATCGAGCAATGAACAGCCGGCCAGCGGAACGCCGGCCGGAGGCATGCCAGGCGGGCTGACGCCCGCAGGGCGTCCGGACAGCGGGCTGTCCTTCGTGCCCGTGGTCTGGCTCCTCTTCGTGATGGCATGGTCGGTCTACTGGCTGGTCTCGGCGCGGTGGCTGTTCGAGAGTTCCGGCCTACCGGACAGGGTCTTCTATTTCGTGCTTGGCGGACTGGCCTTCGACATCGTCACCATCGTGTGGGGGCTTTATCTGCTCGGCCTCGCCTTAAGCCGTTCCGCGCGCTTTCCGCGTCATTTCACCATCTGGCAGATCACCACCATCGCCTGGCGGCTGGCCGAGCAGGTCTATGCGCTGACCGTGCCCGATTTCACCGTCTCCGCCAGGGAGCTTGCGATCGCCGCCACCGAAATCGTCATCGGCCTGTTTTGCATTTACCTGCTGCGCCGCCGCGACGAGGCCAAGGCCTTTTATGCAAGGCCGGAAGCGCAGGCACCGTCAGCCTTTAGTTCGATCGTCGCCGCGCTGGCCGGCATCACCCTCGGCGCCGTCGTCGGCGCCGTCGCCGGCTTCGCGCTCGGCGCGGGGATCGCCGAAGCCACCGACATCAGCTGTTTCGAAGGCGGCTGCGGCTACTTCGCGGTGTTCATCGGCCTTGCCGGGCTGGTGGTCGGGGCCATTGGCGGCGGCGTCCTCGGCGTCTGGCTCGTCCATCGGCGGAGCCGAAAGGTTTCCATATAGGCGGGCGATAGGCTTCAAATTCGCGTATGGCGATTGCACGCCGGGCGTGCGCATTCTATTCCTCGCCTTGACCGGAAGGTCCTCGGGAGGAACTTGAGGATCGGGGAAGATTTTTCGATGTTGCGTTTTTTGTTTCGCCTCGCGGCCATGATCGCACTCTCGGTCGCCGTCATCATGGCCGTGCTCGACGCGACGCGCTCGGTGGCGGCTTCCGCATTGGTCATGACGCCGCTGAATTCGAGCTGGCTGGCGGTTTCGCCCGACACCCGCGCGGCCTTCGAGACCTTCGTGCGCGCCAAGGTCAATCCGGTGATATGGGATGGCGGCATCGCCTGGGTGCTTGCCCAGCCGGGGTTTGCCGTGTTCGCGGTGCTTGCCTTCATCCTCTATGCGATCGGCTGCCGGCGCCGGCGGCGCGGCGGAGAATTCGCGCCGGGCTGATGGGTTGTGCCGGCGGACTTGCGACGACAACGCGGCAATCGTCCACAGCTGTCACCGCATTGGGCATGTTTTTCCAACGGGGGGCATGCTTTTCCAAAAGGTCAAAATTCCGCGTGAATTTTGTTTCGGGCCGTGCCAGATTGCCTTGAGCGGGAGGGGAGTACACTCCTGGCTGATGCCGCATGCCTGCCGGAGAACCGGGCAGGCGGACGGCGCGTAACGGAAAAAAATAACCGACAGGGTGTGGATCACATGAAACGTATCGTTCTCGGCCTCCTGGCCGCAACCGCAATGGTTCTTCCGGCTTTCGCCGCGGATGTCCAGCCGGCCATCCTCTACGATCTCGGCGGCAAGTTCGACAAGTCCTTCAACGAGGCTGCTTATCACGGGGCCGAAAAGTTCAAGACCGAGACCGGCACCGCCTATGTCGAGTTCGAAGTGTCGAACGCCTCGCAACGCGAGCAGGCGCTGCGCCGCTTCGCCGAGGACGGCCGCAACCCGATCGTCATGGCCGGGTTTGCCTGGGAGGATGCGCTGAAGGTGGTCGCGAAGGAATATCCCGATCTCAACTTCGCCATCATCGACGATGCCGTCGACATGCCCAATGTCCGCTCGCTGGTCTTCAAGGAAAACGAAGGCTCCTATCTCGTCGGTATCCTGGCGGCGATGGCCTCGAAGTCCAAGAAGGTCTCCTTCATCGGCGGCATGGACATTCCGCTGATCCGCAAGTTCGAATGCGGCTATGTCGGCGGCGCCAAGGCGGCCGGTGCGACCGATGTCATCCAGAACATGACCGGTGACACGCCCGCGGCGTGGAACGATCCGGCCAAGGGCGGCGAGATCGCCAAGACGCAGATCGACCAGGGCTCCGACGTCGTCTATGCCGCGGCCGGCGGCACCGGCGTCGGCGTGCTGCAGGCGGCGGCGGATGCCGGCAAGCTCGGCATCGGCGTCGATTCCAACCAGAACGGCCTGCAGCCCGGCAAGGTGCTGACCTCGATGCTGAAGCGCGTCGACGTTGCGGTCTACACCGCCTTCATGGACGGCAAGAACGGCACCTTCAAGGGCGGCCTGCAAAATCTCGGCCTCAAGGAAGGCGGCGTCGACTACGCCATGGACGACAACAACAAGGCGCTGGTCACCGACGAGATGAAGGCTGCCGTCGAAAAGGCCAAGGCCGACATCATCGCCGGCACGATCCAGGTGCACGACTACACCGCCGACAACGCCTGCCCGTATTGATCTGTATCCATTAGAGTTGAAACCGCCGGGCGAGAGTCCGGCGGTTTTGTTTTTGGGTTTGACGGGGGCCGCAACTTGAGAGGCGAGAGTGAAGCCGACCATCGGACCGATGACCGAACGCGATGTTGATGCAGTGGCGCGACTGCGCATCGCCGCCTTTTTCGAGGGCAGCGCAAGAACGCTGAATGAGGACGTCGCCGGGCTTCGCGAGTTGCTCAACGGAGATGGCTTCGAGGCGGCGCTTGTGGCGCGGATAAGGGACGTCCCGGTCGGGACCTGCCTGCTGGTTCGCCACGAACTTGAACCCGCGCATGAGCTGACGCCTTGGCTGGCGGGATTGGTCGTCGATAGCGACCACCGCGGCAAAGGGATCGGCCGCGCGCTGGTTGCAGCCATCGAAGCGCATGCAACCGCGATCGGTGTGGAGAGGACCTACCTCTATACGTGGGTGGCGCGAGACTTCTATGCCGGGCTCGGTTGGGCAGTGGTCGAGTCGTTTGAGCAGGGCGGGTACCCGATGCTGCTGATGTCGCGCGAACTCGGCCTATAGCTGTCCGACGAGATAACCCAGCGCGAATATCATGATCAGCGCGATGGCGATGACGGCGCCGCGTCGGCCACCGAGCGAATGCACGCCGACGCCATAGGGCTTCCGCTCCAGTCTGCCGATCACCGGCTTCGCTTCGTCGTGGCCGACCACACGCATCTGCGGCAGTTCGGCGATGCGTTGCGAGATCAGCCGCCGATCGCTGCCGCCCGATGGCGCACCACGGTCGAGGACATGCATGCGCTCGGCCAGCCGCATCACCGTGTCGCGGAAGGCGGGATCGATCTCCAGGTCGCGCTCGGCACGCTCGCGGTCGCGATCGTTCATCAGGCCAAGCACATAGTCGCCCGCCCGCGCAACGCGATCGCTTTCACCGGCCATCGGCTTCTCCTTGCTACCAGTGCGGCGGTTTGGTTATGGGCACGTCGGGGGCCGACTGTTCCTCCAGCGCCATGAAGCGCCCGGTCAGCGCATCGAGCTTGCGCTGCATGCGTTCGATCGCCGTCCACTGTTCGGCGATCTGGCCCGACAGTTCCTCGATGGTCTTTTCCTGTTCAGCGGCGCGGATTTCCAGCGTCGTCAGCCGGTCGACAGGCATGATCATTCGAAACTCCCGGTCCTGGTGCACGCAGTTGCAGCATGATGCGACTGTTGAGCCTTGCATATTAGTGAATGTGAAGGTCTGCGGCCACGTTCGAAATTGACAAGCGCACCGGGATTTGTCGAGAGTGGCCACTGCGCCGCCAATTGGCACGGGTGGGGCATCATGCTAGGCGTTTTGACCAAGCGATAAAAAAATAAGAGTGGGAAAGGCTGCATGGCGCAAGCCGCAATCGAACTGATCGGCATCAACAAGAGTTTTGGCGCCGTTCGCGCCAATCGCGACATCAATCTGGAGATCGCACGCGGCACCATCCATGGCATCGTCGGCGAGAACGGCGCCGGCAAGTCGACGCTGATGTCGATCCTCTATGGCTTCTATCAGGCCGACAGCGGCGAGATCCGCGTCGGCGGCAAGCCGGCGTCGATCAAGACCTCCAACGACGCCATCGCGCTCGGCATCGGCATGGTGCATCAGCACTTCATGCTGGTCGACAATTTCACCGTGCTGGAAAACATCATCCTCGGCGCCGAAAGCGATGCGCTGTTGAAAAAGAGCATCGCCAAGGCGCGCTCCGAACTGGAGCGGCTCGAGCGCGAATACGGGCTGGAAGTCGATCCCGACGCCATCATCGAGGAATTGCCGGTCGGCCTGCAGCAGCGTGTGGAAATCCTCAAGGCGCTTTATCGCGGTGCCGAAATCCTGATTCTCGACGAGCCGACGGGCGTGTTGACGCCGGCCGAGGCCGACCATCTGTTCCGCATCCTCAGGCAATTGAAGGACCAGGGGAAAACGGTGGTGCTGATCACCCACAAGCTGCGCGAGATCATGGCCATCACCGACAATGTCTCGGTCATGCGCCAGGGCACGATGGTGGCGACGCGCGAGACCAGCAAGACGACAGTCGGCGAACTGGCCGAACTGATGGTCGGACGGCGCGTGCTGCTGCGGGTCGAAAAGGGCGAGACGGAGGCCGGCGCGGTCAAGCTCGCGGTCAAGAACCTGACGGTGAAAGACCAGCGCGGCGTCACCATGGTCGACGACATCTCCTTCGATATCCACGCCGGCGAGATCGTCGGCATTGCCGGTGTCGCCGGCAACGGCCAGTCCGAACTGCTCGAGGCGATTTCCGGCATCAGGCGCGCGGTTTCCGGCTCGGTGATGCTCGATGGCAAGCCGATCGACCTGACCGGGGCCGCCGATCCCGGCGAGTTGCGCGACCGTGGGCTCGCCCATGTGCCGGAGGACCGCCATCATGTCGGCCTGGTGCTGGCCTTCGAGGAGAACGAGAATTCGATCCTCGGCTACCATGACGACCCGCGCTACCTCAAAGGGCCGTTCCTCAACATCGACGCCATCATGACCGATGCCAAGGACAAGATCGAGAAATACGACATCCGTCCCGGCAATCCGCGTCTGAAGACGGCGAATTTCTCCGGCGGCAACCAGCAGAAGATCGTGCTGGCGCGAGAAATGGAGCAGGATCCCGGTGTTCTGATCGTCGGCCAGCCGACGCGCGGCGTCGATGTCGGCGCCATAGAATTCATCCACAAGCGGCTGATTGCCATGCGCGACCAGGGCAAGGCGGTGCTGGTGGTGTCGGTCGAGCTCGACGAGATCCGTTCGCTGTCGGACCGCATCCTGGTGATGTTTGCCGGGCGCATCGTCGGCGAACGTGGCCCGGAGGCGACCGAGGGCGAGCTTGGCCTGCTGATGGCAGGCGTCGATCGCCAGGAGGCGGCAGAGTGAGCACGCCTTACGCCAAACTGCCGGCCTGGGCCGATTATGGGCTGATCCCGCTGATCAATCTGTCAGTGGCTTTCATCGTTGCCGGTTTCGTCGTCATGCTGGTCGGCGAAAACCCGTTTCGTGCCGCCGTCATCCTGGTCGAGGGCGCTTTCGGCAAGGGAACCGGCATTGCCTTCACGCTGTTCTATGCCACCACCTTCATCTTCACCGGCCTGTCGGTGGCGGTGGCCGCGCATTGCGGCCTGTTCAACATCGGGACCGAGGGCCAGGCCTATATTGCCGGCCTTGGCGTGGGCGTGGTCTGCCTCGCCTTCGACACTGTGCTGCCGTGGTGGCTGACCTTTCCGCTGGCGATCGTCGCCGGAGCCGCCGTCGGTGCGCTGTGGGCGCTGATCCCGGCCTATCTGCAGGCCAAGCGCGGGTCGCACATCGTCATCACGACCATCATGTTCAACTTCATCGCAGCCTCGATCATGGTCTACCTCCTGGTCGGGCCGTTGAAGCCGGCGGCGTCGCAGGCGCCGCAGACGCGCAACTTCCTCGCCGGCGCCGAACTGCCCAAACTCAACTGGATCATCGAACTGTTCGGCGCCAAGATCCGCTCGGCGCCGTTCAACATCTGCTTCCTGCTGGCGCTGCTCATGGCATTCCTGGTCTGGCTGCTGATCTGGCGCACCAAGCTCGGCTACGAGATGCGCACCTATGGCCACAGCCCGAAAGCGGCGCGCTATGCCGGCATTTCGGAGACCCGCATCATCATCATCGCGATGATGATTTCGGGCGCGCTGGCCGGCATGATGACGCTGAACCCGGTGATGGGCGACCAGCACAATGTGGCGATCGATTTCGTCTCCGGCGCCGGCTTCGTCGGCATCGCCGTGGCGCTGATGGGCCGACTGCATCCGGTCGGCATCGTGCTGGCGGCGATCCTGTTCGGCATGCTCTACCAGGGCGGCGCCGAACTTGCCTTCGAAATGCCGGCGATTTCCCGCGACATGATCGTCATCATCCAGGGTTTGGTCATCCTGTTTGCCGGTGCGCTGGAGCACATGTTCCGGCCCTACGTCCAGGCGCTGTTCGCCTCGTTCAGTCCAAGGTCGGTCGGCATCGAAGCGGTCAAAGGGAAGGGCGCCTGAGATGGACGTCTTCATCGCCATCGTGCAGATCCTGGACTCGACCATACGCCTGTCGGTGCCGCTGCTGCTCGCTTGCCTCGCCGGCCTCTATTCGGAACGCGCCGGCGTTTTCGACATCGGGCTGGAAGGCAAGATGCTGGTCGGCGCCTTTGCAGGTGCGGCCGCCGCTTCGGTCTTCCATTCGGCCTTCCTCGGTCTCGGCATGGCGATCGTGATGTCGGTCGCCTTTGCCCTGGTGCACGGCTTCGCCTCGATCACCCATCGCGGCAACCAGATCGTCTCCGGTGTGGCCATCAACTTCGTCGCCGCCGGCTCGACCATCATTCTGGGCCAAGCCTGGTTCCAGCAGGGCGGGCGAACGCCGGCGCTGCAGCCGGGCGAGCGTTTCGAGGCCATCACTCTGCCTGGTGCTGCCGCGATCCACGACGTGCCGATCATAGGGCCGATCTATTCCGAGCTGCTCTCTGGCCATTCGATCCTGGTCTATCTCGCTTTCGCCATGGTGCCGTTCACCTGGTGGGTGTTGTTTCGCACCCGCTTCGGCCTGCGCCTACGCGCCGTCGGCGAGAACCCGGCCGCCGTCGACACCGCCGGCATCTCGGTCGCTTGGCTGCGCTACCGGGCCCTGATCTGCACCGGTGTGCTGACCGGCATTGCCGGCGCCTACCTCTCGATGGTGCAGAATGGCGGCTTCGTGAAGGACATGACCGCGGGCAAGGGGTACATCGCACTGGCGGCGCTGATCTTTGCCAAATGGCGACCGGTCAACGCTATGTTCGCCTGTCTTCTGTTCGGCTTCCTCGACGCGGCGGCGATCCGCCTGCAGGGTTCGCCGCTGCCGTTGATCGGCAAGGTGCCGGTGCAGTTCATGCAGGCGCTGCCCTATGTGCTGACCGTGATCCTGCTTGCCGGCTTCATCGGCAAGGCGATCCCGCCGCGCGCCGGCGGCGTGCCTTATGTCAAGGAACGTTGATCCGGGCGCCCAGGAGCACTGTGTCGAACATGCGGCTGGTGCTCGAAAGGCGCCAGGAAAACGCAAATGGCCGGGTTTTGACCACGATCGTCGGAGAGAACACCTGAATGTCGCATGATCTGTTCGAAGCCGCGCAGGAGGCCATGGCCAAGGCCTACGCGCCCTATTCGAAGTTTCCGGTGGGTGCGGCGTTGCGCACCGAAGACGGCCGTGTCTTCACCGGCGCCAACATCGAGGTCGCGTCCTATCCGGAAGGCTGGTGCGCCGAGACCACGGCGCTCGGCCATTACATCATGGGGGGTGGCGGCAAGATCGTGGAAATCGCCGTCATTGCCTCGCGCATGGCGAAATGCTCGCCCTGCGGCGGCTGCCGGCAAAGGCTGGCGGAATTCTGCCGGCCGGACACAAAGCTCTATCTTTGCGACAACATCGGCGTGGTCGAGACCGTGACGATGGGCGACATGCTGCCCTACGGGTTTCGTGGCGACATTTTGAAGTGAGAGTTGGCTGATATGAAGGAAGCTCTGGACCACCTCGTTGAAAGGCTGGACGGGTTGGCGCCGACAACGGCGATGGTGCTGGGGTCGGGCCTTGGCGGGCTTGTCGACCAGGTCGAAAATGCCGTGCGCATCTCTTATGCCGACCTGCCGGGTTTCCCCCGCAGCGGGGTGACTGGCCATGCCGGCGAGGTGGTCGCGGGGCTTTTCGCCGGCACGCCGGTGCTGATGCTGTCCGGCCGCGCCCATTATTACGAGCACGGCGTTGCTGCTGCAATGCGGCCGGCGCTGGAGGTGCTTGCCGGCATCGGCATCACCAAGCTGATCCTTACCAATGCCGCCGGCTCGGTCGATCCCGACATGCTGCCTGGATCGGTGATGCTGATCACCGATCACATCAATTTCTCCGGCTCCAACCCGCTGATCGGCGAGCCGAGCGACCGCCGCTTCGTCGGCCTGACCGAAGCCTACGATGCCGGCTTGCGCGCGGCGATCGAACGGGCGGCGAAGGCGACAGGGACGGCGCTGCACAAGGGCGTCTATATGTGGTTTTCCGGTCCGTGTTTCGAAACCCCTGCTGAAATCCGCATGGCCCGCGTCATGGGCGCCAAAGCGGTAGGGATGTCGACCGTACCGGAGGTCATTCTCGCCCGCTTCCTTGGGCTTCGCGTAGCCGCCTGTTCGGTGATCACCAATCTCGCCGCCGGGATGACCGGGGCGGAACTGTCGCACCAGGAGACCAAGGACATGGCGCCGATCGGCGGCGCACGGCTGGCGACGATCCTTGCGCATGTGTTCCAGGATGGGTTGCCGGAGCCGAAGGGCGCCGCCTGATGCTTCCGCAGGAAATCATCCGCCGCAAGCGCGACGGCCAGAAACTGTCCGCACAGGAGATTTCGGCTTTTGTCGCCGGCGTGACTTCGGGCAGCGTCTCGGACGGCCAGGTCGGCGCCTTTGCCATGGCGGTTTTCTTCAACGGCATGAACCGCGACGAGGCGGTGGCGCTGACGCTCGCCATGCGGGATTCAGGCGATGTGCTCGACTGGTCGGACCTGCCGGGTCCGGTCACCGACAAACATTCGACCGGCGGCGTCGGCGACAATGTCTCGCTGATGCTGGCGCCGATCGTCGCCGCTTGCGGCGCCTATGTGCCGATGATATCCGGCAGGGGCCTTGGCCATACCGGCGGCACGCTGGACAAGATGGATGCCATCCCGGGCTATACCAGCCAGCCGGATATCGCGCGCTTCCGCAAGACGGTGCTCGAGACCGGCTGCGCCATCATCGGCCAGACCGCCGATCTCGCGCCGGCCGACCGTCGGCTCTATGCGATCCGCGATGTGACCGGAACGGTGGAATCGGTGCCGCTGATCACTGCCTCTATCCTGTCGAAGAAACTCGCGGCCGGCCTGCAGTCGCTGGTGCTCGACGTCAAGGTCGGCAATGGCGCCTTCATGGAGAAGTCGCGCGACGCGACAGCACTGGCCAACAGCCTGGTCGAGATCGCCAACGGCGCCGGCCTGAAGGCCTCGGCGCTGGTCACCGGCATGAACGAGCCGCTGGCGTCGGCGGCCGGCAACGCGGTCGAGGTGCGCAACGCCGTCGATTTCCTCACCGGGAGGCTCCGCGACAAGCGACTGGAGGATGTGACGCTGGCGCTGGCCGCCGAGATGCTGCAATCGGCAGGGCTGGCGTCGTCCAATCAGGACGGTCTCAGGCGCGCGGCCGAGACGCTGGCCGGCGGCCGCGCGGCAGCCGCCTTCGCGCGTATGGTGACAGCGCTTGGCGGTCCCGCCGATTTCGTCGAGAAGCCGGAAAAATACCTGCCGAAAGCGGCGGTGGAGTTTGCGGTCAAGGCGACAGGCAACGGTTTTGCCACCGGTATTGCCACCCGCGATATCGGCCTTGCTGTGGTCGGGCTCGGTGGCGGGCGCACGCGGCCGGACGACAGGATCGACCATGCGGTCGGCATCACCAGGCTACTGCCGCTCGGCGCCGAGGTGCGGGCCGGCGAGCCGCTGGCGCTGGTCCACGCCCGCACGCAAGTGGAGGCCGAAGCGGCCGCAGCCGCCGTGCTTTCGGCCTATGCGATCGGGGCGTCGAAACCAGCCGCCGACAAGACTGTCATCCGGCGCGTGCTGCCGCGCGGGTAGCGGAAGGCGCTACTGCACCAGCAACAGTGTGCCGTTTTCGACCTGGTATTTTGCCAGCCGCTGCAAAAAGCTCATGCCGATCAGGTTGGTGCGCAGCGCCTTGTCGTCGAGGACCACGGCCTGGATGTTGTCGACGCTGATCTTGCCGATCTGCAGGCGGTCGATGTTGACCACAGCGGCCCTGATCGCGCCATTGGCGGTGTTGACCTGATGGCTGAAATCCGACGGGTTGAGCGAGATGCCGATGCGGCGCGCCGTCGAGGTGTTGATGGCGACCAACGTGGCGCCGGTGTCGATCATGCCGTCGATCTGGCGGCCGTTGAGCTTGAAGGCGGAGGTGAAATGGCCGCGCTCGTCGGCCGCCACCAGGACCTTGCGACCTGTGGGCAGCGGTGCGGCCGGCTTGTCGGGAACCGAGGCGAGGCTCAGCTCGGGCTGCGGTTGCGGCTTGCCGGCGACGGTCGACTTCAACAGGTTGTCGAGAATCTGCGGGTTCGACTGATAGACGATCAGGATCGATGCCGACGTTCCGGCGAACACGCCCAGAATGAGAAGCTTGCGCAGCATGAACGGACCTTCGTGAAGGCCCATTCTCGTGCGCACATGGTGTTTGCCGCTTTAACGCCAACCCGAAACCGCGGCTTTGCGTAAACGGGCGGTAAACGACTGGATGTCAGCTGGCCTTGCCAGCCGCCGTCATTTGGTTCCGTACATGCGGTCGCCGGCATCGCCGAGGCCGGGCATGATGTAGCCCTTCTCGTTGAGCTGGCGGTCGATGGAAGCGGTAAAGACCGGGACATCCGGATGCGCCTTGGTGAAGCGCTCGATGCCTTCTGGCGCCGCCAGCAGGCAAAGGAAGCGGATGTTGGTGGCGCCGCGCTCCTTCAGCTTGTCGATGGCCGCGATGGCCGAGTTCGCGGTCGCCAGCATCGGATCGACGACGATCACCAGCCGGTCGGCGAGATCGCTCGGCGACTTGAAGAAATATTCCACCGCCTCCAGCGTTTCGTGATCGCGGTAGAGGCCGACATGCGCGACGCGGGCCGCCGGGACCAGGTCGAGCAGGCCTTCGAGCAGGCCATTGCCGGCGCGCAGCACCGAGGCGAAGACCAGCTTCTTGCCCTCCAGCGTCGGCGCTTCCATGGTTTCCATCGGCGTTTCGATGGTCGTCGTCGTCAGTTCGAGGTTGCGGGTGACCTCGTAGCCGAGCAGCAGCGAGATCTCGCGCAGCAGCCGCCGGAAACCGGCGGTCGACGTCTCCTTCTTGCGCATGATGGTGAGCTTGTGCTGGACAAGCGGGTGGTCGACGACGGTGACGCCCTGCATGGGTTGCTCCAGTGAATGGTGAATAGTGAATAGTGAATAGTGAGCAGGTTTGCGAGTCCCGATGGATCGATCATTGCCGTTGACAGGCCGAACCGCCGGCAAACCAATCACCAATCACCAGTCACCAGTCACCAGTCACCTCTTCGCATCGAGCCGGGCAAGCAGCGCGCTTTTCGTCTTCCTGTCGACGAAAGCCGCTTCGATCGCCGTCCTGGTGACGGCGGTCAAAGCTTTTTCATTCATGGAGAAATGCTCGGCGGCGATGTCGTATTCGCGCTTCAGCGAGGTCCAGAAATAGGGTGGGTCGTCGGAGTTCAGCGTCACCTTGCAGCCGGCCGCCTGCAGGGCAGGCAAAGGGTGATCGGCGAAACTGTCGTAGACTTTGAGCGCGATGTTGGAGCCGGGGCAGCATTCGAGCACGATGCCCTCATCGGCGATGCGGCGCACCAGGTCGGGATTTTCGATGGCGCGCACGCCATGGCCGATGCGCGAGGGGCGGATGTGGTCGAGTGCGGCCTGCACCGTCTCCCAGCCGGTCAACTCGCCGGCATGGATGGTGATACCAAGACCCGCTTCACGGGCGATCTCGAAGGCCCTGACATAATCCTCCATCTCGCCCATGCGTTCATCGCCGGCGACGCCGAAGCCGGTGACCAGCGGATTTCCGCAGCGCGCCGCAAAACGCGCCGCCTGCTCGATCGATTCGACGCCGACATGGCGTACGCCGGTGACGATCATGCGGCCCTCTATGCCGGTCTTGGCTTTGGCGCGCAGCATGCCTTCGCCGAGCGCATCGGTGTAGGCCTTGGGCGACAGGCCGGCCCTGACGGCATGGTCGGGCGAGGTGAAGACTTCGGAATAGATGGCGCCGTCGCGGGCAAGGCTGGTCAGATAATGGTCGGCGAGGCGGGCATAATCCTCCTCGGAGCGGAACAGGTCGGCGGAAAAGTCGTAAGCCGCGAGGAAAGAGGTGAAGTCGTGCCAGACGAACGAGCCGTTCTGGATATAAAGCGAGGTGTCCTTGCCGTATTTCTGCGCCTGGCGGACGACGAGTTCGGGCGCCGCTGCCCCCTCGATGTGGCAGTGCAGTTCCGCTTTCAAAGGCATGCAGTTATCCCGTCTCATCAGTCCAGGCCGTAAGCCCACCACCTGGAAGCGCGGCCGAACACCGCGCCTTAAACAATAGCGCCCGCACCATCGATCGGCTATGGTCCCGCCGGTTTTATGACGGATCAAAATAATGTCAGTTGAGAGAACCACGGCCGCGGGCGGCATGGAAACCTCCTATGGTTTCAAGAAGGTAGGGCCAGGCGACAAGCAGCCTCTGGTCAACGAGGTTTTCCACAAGGTGGCGAACCGCTACGACCTGATGAACGACCTGATGTCGGCCGGGCTGCACCGGCTGTGGAAGGATGCCATGGTGACATGGCTCAATCCGCCGAAACGTCCGGGCTGGAAAGTGCTCGACGTGGCCGGCGGCACCGGCGACATCGCCTTCCGCATCGTCGACGCCAGCCATGGCAACGCGCATGCCACGGTGCTCGACATCAACGGCTCGATGCTCAGTGTCGGCCGTGACCGCGCGGAGAAAAAGGGCCTGTCCGGCAACACCGATTTCGTCGAGGCCAATGCCGAGGAACTGCCTTTCACCGATAGCACCTTCGACGCCTACACCATCGCATTCGGCATCCGCAACGTGCCGCGCATCGATGTCGCGCTGACGGAAGCCTTTCGCGTGCTGAAGCCTGGCGGACGGTTCCTGTGCCTGGAGTTTTCCGAGGTCGAGATGCCGCTGCTGGACAAAGTCTACGAAGCCTGGTCGTTCAACGCCATTCCGCAGATCGGCAAGATGGTGACGGGCGAGGGCGAGCCATATTCCTACCTGGTCGAATCGATCCGCAAATTTCCCAATCAGCAGAACTTTGCTGCCATGATCACCCGCGCCGGCTTCGAGCGCGTGTCGTTCCGCAACTATTCCGGCGGCATCGCAGCGCTTCATTCGGGCTGGAAGCTTTGAGGCCGGACAGTTTGCAGCAGCAGGGTAGACGATGAGCAGCGTCGGCGCCGCCTTTCGGCTCGCGCGGGCCGGCTGGGTGCTGGTCCGCGAGGGCGTGATCGCAGCACTGCCGGGGGACGAACTCAGCGGCCTGCCGAAATTCGGCTGGCGCATGGCCCGGCTGTTCACCCGCCGCCGCGCGCTCGCTTATGAGCGCAGCGACCGGCTGGCCAAGGCGGTGGTCCGGCTCGGACCCTCCTACGTCAAGCTCGGCCAGTTCCTGGCGACGCGGCCCGATGTCGTCGGCAACGACATGGCGCTCGACCTCGCCATGCTGCAGGACAAGATGCACACTTTTTCGCAGGCGGAAGCGGTGGCGGCGATCGAGGGCTCGCTCGGGCGCAAGATCGGCGAACTCTATACGCAGTTCGGCGGGCCGGTCGCGGCGGCCTCCATCGCCCAGGTTCATCCCGCGCAAGCCATGCATGACGGTGTCGATACCAAGGTGGCGGTGAAGGTGATCCGGCCTGGCGTGCGCCGCCGCTTCTTCCAGGATCTCGAAAGCTATTTCCTCGCCGCCCGGCTGCAGGAGAAATACATCCCGTCGTCGCGCCGGCTGCGGCCGGTCGAGGTGACCGAGACGCTGGCGCAGACCACCAAGATCGAGATGGATCTTCGCCTCGAGGCGGCCGCACTTTCGGAACTGGGCGAAAACACCAAGGACGATCCGGGCTTCCGCGTGCCGTCGGTCGACTGGGAGCGCACCGGGCGCGATGTGCTGACCATGGAATGGGTCGACGGCGTCAAGATGAACGACATCGCCGGCCTCGCGGCGGCGGGGCACGATCTGAAGGCGATCGCCACCAACCTGATCCAGTCGTTCCTGCGTCACACGCTGCGCGACGGCTTCTTCCATGCCGACATGCATCCAGGCAATCTGTTCGTCGAGGCCAATGGCAATATCGTCGCCGTCGATCTCGGCATTGCCGGACGGCTCGGCAAGAAGGAGCGCCGGTTCCTCGCCGAAATCCTCTACGGCTTCATCACGCGCGACTATCTGCGCGTCGCCGAGGTGCATTTCGAGGCCGGCTACGTGCCGCGTCAGCACAATGTCGCGGCTTTCGCGCAGGCCATTCGCGCGATCGGCGAGCCGATCCATGGCCAGCCGGCTGAAACCATCTCGATGGCGAAGCTTCTGACGCTGCTCTTCGAGGTCACCGAACTGTTCGATATGGCCACGCGGTCGGAACTGATCCTGTTGCAGAAGACCATGGTGGTGGTCGAAGGCGTCGCGCGCACGCTCGACCCGGCCTTCAACATGTGGAAGACGGCCGAGCCGGTGGTCGGCCAGTGGATCGCCGGCAATCTCGGCCCGAGCGGCCTGCTGATGGACGCGCGCGACGGCGCCAAGGCGCTGCTGGCGCTGGCCCGCCAGGCGCCCGATCTTGCCGCCCGCACCGAACGGCTGTCGCGCGAGATCGATTTTATGGCCGAACACGGCCTGCGCTTCGACGAAGCGACATCGCGCGCCATCGGCAAGGCCGAAGCGCACTACTCCCGCTCCGGCCGGATGGCGCTGTGGGTCCTCGCGCTGACGCTGGCGTATATCGCGTGGAAGCTGCTCTGATCGCTTGCAACGCTAGCAACTGTGGTGCTAGCGTTGCGATCGCGCTATTGATGTCGCGGAGCAAGTCATGGGCACCATTACTGTCCGCAATCTAGCTGACGACGTGAAGCAGAAATTGCGTGAGCGCGCTGGGGCGCGCGGGGTGTCGATGGAGGAAGAGGCGCGTTATGCGCTTGCCAAAAGCGTGCTGTCGGCGGAAGCCGGCATGCCCGAGAGCGAAACCCTCTATGCAACAATCCGCCGCTCGGTTGAGCCTCATGGAGGTTTTGACATCGATCTGCCCCAGCGAGGTCAATCCACAAAAACGCACAAAACCCTCGGCGGCAAACGCATCCTGCTGATCATCGGCGGCGGCATCGCCGCCTACAAGGCGCTGGACCTGATCCGCCGGCTGCGCGAGCGCGGTGCGGCGGTGCGCGTCGTGATGACATCGGCGGCGCAGGAGTTCGTCACCACGCTTTCGGTCGGCGCGCTTTCGGCCGACCATGTTTTCAGCGAATTGTTCCACCTCAATGACGAGCACGATGTCGGCCATATCCGCTTGTCGCGCGAGGCCGACCTTCTGGTGGTGGCGCCGGCCACCGCCGATCTGATGGCCAAGCTCGCCAACGGCCACGCCAACGATCTGGCCTCGACGGTGCTGCTCGCCACTGACAAGAAGGTGCTGATGGCGCCGGCGATGAATCCGAAAATGTGGTCGCATGCCGCGACGCGCCGCAACCGGGCGACGCTCGCCAAGGATGGCATCGCCTTCGTCGGCCCGGCCAAGGGCGAGATGGCGGAGAGCAACGAGGCGGGCGAGGGCCGCATGGCCGAGCCGCTGGAGATCGTGGCAGTGATCGAGGCACTGCTCGACAGCAGGCCGAAGCCGCTGGCCGGCCGCAGGATCATCGTCACCTCGGGGCCGACGCATGAGCCGATCGACCCGGTGCGCTACATCGCCAACCGCTCTTCGGGCAAGCAGGGCCATGCGATTGCGGCAGCGCTGGCGAGACTGGGCGCGGATGTACGCCTGGTCTCCGGTCCGGTCAGCATTGCCGATCCGGCCGGCGTTGTGACGACACATGTCGAGACCGCGGCCGAGATGAAGGCGGCCGTCGAACAGTTGTTGCCGGCGGACGCCGCGGTCTTCGTAGCTGCCGTCGCCGACTGGCGCACCGCTGGCACGGCCGGCGAGAAGATCAAGAAGGTGGCGGGCCAGGGCCCACCGGCGCTGCAAATGGTCGAAAACCCCGACATTCTCGCCAGTGTTGGTCATCACGGGCAACGGCCGGGGCTGGTTGTCGGCTTCGCCGCCGAGACGCAGGACCTGATTGCGAATGCCGAGGCCAAGCTGAAGAAGAAGGGCGCCGATTTCATTGTCGCCAACGATGTCTCGCATGAAAGCGGCGTCGGCCCCACCGGCGTCATGGGCGGCGACCGCAACAAGGTGCGCATCGTCTCGAAGGACGGTGTCGAGGAATGGCCTGAGATGGGCAAGGGCGAGGTGGCGGCGCGGCTCGCCGCGCTCATCGCCGAGCGTTTGCAAGCCTGAGCGGCCGCCGGTTCCGCAATCGGGCAGGCCATGGTCTTGCAAGCAGCCTTGTGGCCGAGGGCATTTGACGCCGACAGCGCCGGCGGAATGCTGTCGCCAAATTCTCGATCGGCCGTGCCCTCAGCCTGGCGCCAGTTGCGGCCGGCGTGCCTCCAAAGCCATCTTCAACGCCGCCAGGCAACCGACAATGCCGAGCGGCACGAAGGCCAGGTACAGCCAGCCGGCGACGTGCGCTGCTGCCTCGCGGTTCAGTCCGTCCGAAAAGCCGCTGGCATTGGCGATGATGCCGGCCATGGCGGCGCCCACGGCGTAGCCGATGCGCTGCATGGTCGGCACGGCGGCCGAGGCGATCGTCTGCTCGCCGCCGCGGGCCGAGGCGACGATGATGCGGGTCAGGAAGGGCCATGACACGCCGAAGCCACCGCCTTGCAACAAAGCGCAGAGCAGGATCAGCGGGATCGAGCCGGCGGGGATGGCATAGGCGAAACCGGCGAGGCCGGCTGCAATCATCAGCGCGCCGATGACGAGGATCTGCCGTTCGCGCTGCAGCGGCGCATTGGCGACGGCGATCGACAGGATCGACCAGGCGATCGATTCGGCGGCGATGATGTAGCCTGTGGTCAGGATCGGGATGCCGTGCAGCGTGGTAAGCAGAAGCGGCCCGTAGATGGAAAAAGAGACTGTCGCCACCGAGAAGGCGGCAACCATGCTCATGCCGCTGCCGACCGGCGAGCGCCATGAGAACAGGCCCGACGGGAACAGTCGCGATTGCGGCTTCATGGCGTCGACGAAAACGAACAGCGCCAGGCCGGCGAGGCCGAGGACCAGCAGCAGCGACGATCGAAGCAAGGCGACGTCGACGCCTGCGGTGGCGATCAGCACGACGGCGATGGCGAGGCAGCCAAGTGCTGCAAAGGGGAAGGGCGGCGAGGTGCCGGCGGCGGCTTGCGGCTTCGTCGCTTCCGGCGTGTTCAGGACGATGAAGCTTGCCGATGCCATGGCGATGCCACCCAGCACGAAGACGCCGAAGGCCCAGCGCCAGGACAGGAGTTCGACCATGATCGCGCCGAGCATCGGGCCGCTGAAGGCGGCGACGCCCCAGATCGCCGACATGATGCCGAACAGCTGTGGCCAGATGCTGCGGTTAAACAGCCGCTCGACCGAGACGAAGGCCAGCGACACCAGCGCACCGCCGCCGAGACCCTCGACCAGACGGCCGCCAAGAAACACCGGCATGGACGGCGCGGTGGCGCAGATCAGTGCGCCCACGGCATAGAGCAGGGCGGCGACCGTGACGTTGGAGCGTAGAGCGACATAGCTGACCAGCCGCCCGGCCGCTGCGCCGGCGACAATGGCGCCGAGCTCGTAGACGGCCAGCGACCAGCCGACGAACTGCACACCGGCGAGGTCCCCGACCATGGCCGGCATGACCGTCGCCACCATCGTCTCGTTGGTGGCGTGCAGCAGGATGCCGAGGCTGATGAAGCAGAAGCGCGCGAGGTCGCCGCTTGCCCACAATGCCCGCCAGTCGACCTTGTTGCTGGTGATTTCAGTCATTCTTTTACCCTGCCTTTGCATATCTCGATGCCGGCGCATGGCGCCAGAAGCCAGTCGCGCTTTCCGGCGGGGCCATGCGCGCTGTTTCAGTCAGGCGAGTTGTAAAACCTCAAGCGCAGTTGAGCTCAAGTGGCTTTTTATCGAAGTGCAAACGGTCGAGATTGGCCGGAAGCCTCTCCGCTTGATGCGCCGGTCAGTTCTCAATGCTGCGCAGCTGAAACTGGCTGACGCCGATCGCAATGTTGATACCGGTCTGCGTCTGCAGGCTGAGCGGCTGCAGGGTGAAGGCCTGCGAGGAGCCGCCGACCAGGAGATTGGCGCCGGCGCCGACCGCCGCGGTCACTTCGGCGCTGGCGCCGATATAGTCGCCGGCCAACGCGCCGGGCGCATAGATGTTCCTCAGCGGCGTCAGCACCAGCCATTGCATGACGGTCTGCTTGGTGGTGCCGATGTCGAGCCCGTATTTGTTGACGGCGCCGAAATAGGCTTCCGGCGAAAAGCTCTTGTCGGCCGGCGTGAAGGTGCAGCTCAGATCCTTGCTGGAGCCGAAGATGAAGCCGGTGCCGCCGCCGATGGCGCAATCGAGCACACCGAGTTCGATACCCTGGCCTTGCGCTTGGGCCTGGGCGGTACAGATGATGGTGATAGCGGCGGCGATGGCTGGTTTCAGCACGGCGGATCCCCCAAAAAGCATACGGCGCGAAACAGTAACCTGTTCCGCGCCGCGCGTAGAGGGATCAGTCGATCCTTATTTGCCGATGCTTATTTGAACGAGTGGATCAGTTCCAGGGAGGTCACGGCGACCGCTACATTGACGCCGGTCTGCGCCTGGACGCTGAGCGGCTCCAGCACAAAGGCGCCGTCGAGCCCGCCGACCAGCAGATTGGCGCCGCCGCCGGTCACCACGCTCGCCTCGGCGTTGACGCCGTAATAATGGCCGGCAAGGTCGCCCTCGTCATGGCCGCGGGTGGCGGCCAGAACCGCCCACACCAGCTGGCCCTGATGCGTCTGGCCGAGATCGACGCCGAGCTTGGAGATCATCCCCGTGTATTTCTCGGACCGCCCATGGTGATAAGGGCGGAACGTGCAGTCGACGCCCTTGTTCGACGTGATGACGTAACCGACGCCGCCGTCGATGGTGCAATCGAGCGTGCCGAGCTGAAGCTTGCCGGCGCTGGCGGGAACGGCAAGCAGCGTCGTGGCAAGTGCCGCGGCACAGATGATTTTCTTGATCATGGGTCAGTCCTTTCGAAAATGACTTCAACAACGGTTGAATGGCCCGGAGCGTTCCGCTGAAAACTTGGCGCGATCAAGGCAAGGGTTAACGCTTTGCCCCCGGTGGTTAAGATTGGGTGATAGTGGGGTTTTCTGGATACGCAATCCCTAGGGGACGGGCTCTGCGCTTTCCCGGGGAGAAACCGCTCACGCGGCGCACTGCATCAGGAATGGAACGTTGTTATAAAAGGCCGCCGATGGCGGCGCGCGGCCGCATCTCAGCCGGCGGTGGCGCCCGATGTGCGCGACAGGCCGTCCTTGGCCGGCTGGTAGGTCGGGTCGAGATGGACGGCTTCGCGGTAGGCCTTCGAGGCCTTGACCTTGTCGCCGCGGCGCTCGTAGATCAGCGCCTGGTTGGACCAGGCTTCGGCGTTCTTGCCGTCGAGCTTGATGGCCATGTTGAAGTCGGAGAAGGCGTTGTCCTCGTCATTCATGGCGAGATAGGAGAGGCCGCGGCCATTATAGGGTTCGGCGGCGTCCGGCGCCAGCGAGATGGCGGTCGAGAAATCCTCGATGGCAAACTTGTGCTGGCCCTGGCTCTGATAGATCAGGCCGCGATTGTGGTAGGCGCGGGCATCCGTGGTGTCGAGCTGGATCGCCTTCTGGAAATCGTTGAAGGCCTGCTGGGTCTGGCCGGCCTTGCGATAGAGGTTGCCGCGGCCGATATAGGCGGCGTCATAATTTGCATTGATCTGGATCGAGCGGTTGTAGTCGGCAAGGGCGGCCGCCTGGTTGCCGAGGAAGCGCTGGATCAGCGCCCGGTTCGAATAGGCCTGGTAGAAATTCGGGTTGAGCTGGATGGCGGTGTCGAAATCCTTCAGCGCCGCCTGGTACTGGCCGCCACGGCCATAGGCCGAGCCGCGCACATTGTAGCCTTCCGGATCCTGCGGATTGCGCTGGATCACCGCCGACAGCGAGGAGATGTTCTCGCTCGAGCCTTGCGCCTTGTCGATGTTGTTGAATTCGCCGGTCGGAACGCTCTGGCAACCGGCCAGCACCAGGCCGGACATCAGGGCTGCCGCCAGGGCCAAACCGCGCATTGTGGTTTTGCGCTCTACGCCGATTGCGTTCATGTCTGCCCTGTCCTCACTTCAGCCGCGCCGTCCAGGTCCCCCTCCGGGCCGGGTCACAGATTGTCGTAACAAAATCTAGAACGCCGTTTGCGCGTTCAAGGGAACGGCCTCCAACAGAATGGCGGCGCTCCAAACAAAAAGGTGGCGGCGATTCCGCATCGCGCCACCTCAGAGTATCCTTCGAAAAGGACGAAAAATTGGCGTCAGAACCGCGGCGGACGCGGAGCACCACCAGGACCACCGGCGGCGCCGGCAGCAACCGGGCGCGGCGTCATCGGCAGCAGGCCTTCGCGCTGGGCGCGCTTGCGGGCCAGCTTGCGGGCGCGGCGAACGGCTTCGGCCTTTTCACGGGCGCGCTTCTCGGAAGGCTTCTCGTAATGGCCGCGCATCTTCATTTCGCGGAAAATGCCTTCGCGCTGCATCTTCTTCTTGAGAGCGCGAAGCGCCTGATCAACGTTATTGTCGCGGACGAGTACCTGCACGGGCAATCCTGTCTTTCGGGTTTGATATCAACAGGCAAGTGACCATAGCCACATGCCTCCGCGGCGCTTTACACCACGAATTGTGGCGGCTGATAGCAGAATCAGGCCGCGCTGTCCACACTGGAAATGAAGGACAACCGCCAATTTGCCACGGCAGCCCCGAGATAGGGCGCCAACTAGGCGTTGGCCAGATGGAGCCGTGCGAAATCCTCGAAGAATTCGCCGTAATCGCAGGTAATTTCCTCGCCGGCTGATATATCTCGAGTGGCGGTGGCGCCGCCATATTGCGAAAAATCCGTGTTCGGCCGCTCGGCGTGGTTCATGAAGCGGCCATTATCGACTTCATAGACCATGAAGCCGGGACGGTCGGGGCTCGGATAGGCATAGCGGTCGAGCAATTCCTTGAGGTGCGGCGGCGCCGCCTCGTATTTGTCCATCGGGATCAGCCGGTCGAAATCCGGATCGAGCCGCCATATCGAGGCGCCCTTCCTGATCGGCTCGGCGGCGAACACGCCGACGCCTTCGATTGCGCTCTGGGCGACATAGGTCCTGATCAGCAGCATGTCCGTCCTCCTCACCCGAAACCGAATCGCCAAATCGCGTGGAAAAAGCAAGTCCGGTTTCGGGTTCTATGGCTGATCGGCGCGGGCGATGGCCCGCGAAATGCTTCACGTCCGGGTGATCGAGACGCCGCCATCGGCAAACAGCGCCGATCCTGTGGTGAAGCTCGACGCATCCGATGCCAGGAAGAGCGCAGCGCGGGCGATCTCTTCAGGCACAGCGACACGTTTCAAGGCATGCAGGTTTTCCACGAAAGCGCGTGATTCCGGCGTCTTGAATGTTGCCGACGGGGTGTCGGTGCCACCCGGCATCAGCGCGTTGACCCGCACGCCCCTGGGGCCGTATTCGGCGGCCAGTACCTGCGTCAGGCCGATCAGTCCGGCCTTGCTCGCGGCATAGCTGGTCATGCCCGGCATGCCGACTGTGTGACCGACGAAGGTCGAGGTGAAGATCAGCGATCCGCCGCCGCGTTCGACCATCGCCGGCACCTGGTATTTCGCGCCGAGAAAGGCGCTGGTCAGATTGGCGTCGAGCGTCTCGCGCCATCCGTCCAGCGACAGTTCCGAAATCGGACCCATCGTTCCGACGGAGCCGACATTGTTGAAGGCGATATCGAGCCCGCCGAATTTTTCGACGGCGAGATCGACGAGGGCTTTTGCATAGGCTTCGTCGCGGACATCGCCGGCAAGCGCGACTGCCGTGCCGTCGGCGTCCTCGATTTCGACGACCAGCGCATCGAGTTCGGCCTGGCGGCGGGCGGCGATGACGACCCTGGCGCCTTCTTCGGCGAAGAGTTTTGCGGTGGCGCGGCCGATGCCGGAACTGGCGCCGGTGACGATCGCTATTTTATTGGTGAGTACGAACATTTTCTTACATCCTTTCATCGCGCCGGCTGTGCCGGCAACCGGGATGTTGATCGCAGTTCGGGACGGTGCTAGCCACCCGATACGTGCTCGACTTGCTGAATGGCTTCGCAGCGGCACAAGCGCCGCGCGCCGGACTATTGCTTCAGCAGCCAGCCGAGGCGGTCGAGCGAAAATGCGTAGCTGATGGCGATGAGCAGCGTGATGACAACGCCCGTGGTTGTGTGACCGGCGGCATAGAATCCGGCTGCACCGCCAAACAGGATGGCCAGTTCAAGCACCAGCCTGACTGCGCCTGGTACAGGAACCGGCGCGCGTCCGGACCGGCTCGGATCGCCGCGCACCGCGAAGGTTCCCCACAGCGCAGCTGCAATGAACGGCAAGGCCAAGGCGAAGAGCCAGCGCCACCATCCGCCGGAGAGGCTCCAGCCGGCAAAGCCGAGGCCAAGCAACGCGGCAAGTTCCAGCAGGAAACGCAAGGTCAGATTCCACCAGGCGTTGCCCATATTCGTCCTCCAGAGTCTCGCGATCGCCAGTGTGTCCGAACGCAGCCATGCCTGCCAGCCCGGGCAGGTCTTTTCCGCCGCGGCGCAAAACGGCAAGCGCCGTCGCAAACAGCGCAAGGGTGGAAGCGCCGTTTCGCTAGTGATACACCTCGCGCGCCGGGGCTGCGTAAAATACCCCATCGCCATTGCGAGGCTGGAACGTTGAAAAAATATTCGGTATTCGCCATCGCCCGCGAGGCCATGCGCGGCCACAAGGGCTGGGAGGAACAATGGTCCTCGCCGGAGCCGAAGAAGGAATATGACGTCATCATCGTCGGCGCCGGCGGTCATGGCCTGGCCACCGCCTACTATCTCGCCACCGTGCACGGCATCACCAATGTCGCGGTGCTGGAAAAGGGCTGGCTAGGCGGCGGCAACACCGGGCGCAACACCACCATCATCCGCTCCAACTACCTTTACGACGAGAGCGCCGGCATTTACGACCATGCGCTGAAGCTGTGGGATGGGCTCTCCCAGGAACTCAACTACAACGTCATGTATTCGGCGCGCGGCGTCATGATGCTGGCGCACAATGTGCACGACATCCAGGTGCTGAAGCGCCATGTCCATGCCAACCGTCTAAACGGCATCGACAATGAATGGCTGACGCCTGAGCAGGCGAAGGAATTCTGCCCGCCGCTCAACATTTCCAGGCAGGCGCGCTATCCCGTCGTCGGCGCCGCCTTGCAGCGGCGAGGCGGCACGGCGCGTCACGATGCGGTGGCCTGGGGCTATGCGCGCGGCGCTTCGGCGCGCGGCGTGCACATCATCCAGAATTGCGAGGTCACCGGCGTCAAGCGGGCGGCCAATGGCGCGGTCATGGGCGTCGACACGACGCGCGGCTTCATCAGCGCCAAGAAGGTCGGCGTGGTGGCTGCAGGCCACTCCTCGGTGATCATGAACATGGCCGGCGTGCGCATGCCGCTGGAAAGCTATCCGCTGCAGGCGCTGGTGTCGGAGCCGGTCAAGCCGGTGGTGCCGTGCGTGGTGATGTCGAACACGGTGCACGCCTACATCTCGCAGTCCGACAAGGGCGAACTGGTGATCGGCGCCGGTACCGACCAGTATGTCTCCTATTCGCAGACCGGCGGCCTGCACATTTTGCAGCATACGCTGGACGCCATCTGCGAGATGTTCCCGATCTTCACCCGCATGAAGATGCTGCGCTCGTGGGGCGGCATCGTCGACGTGACGCCCGACCGTTCGCCGATCCTGGCCAAGACGCCGGTATCAGGCCTCTATGTCAATTGCGGCTGGGGCACGGGCGGCTTCAAGGCAACGCCCGGCTCAGGCCATGTCTTTGCCCACACGATTGCCAAGGACGATCCGCATCCGATCAACGCGCCCTTCACCATCGAGCGCTTCCGCACCGGGCGCCTCATCGACGAGGCAGCAGCGGCGGCGGTGGCGCACTGATGATGGTGGAACTGGCTGTAGCGGTGCCGCTGGTGCTGGCGGGGGAGCAGGACCTGTTCCATTTTCCGTCACCGGACGAGGTGCGGACGCAGCCGATCAGCCGCGCCGGCAACGAAGCCAATTGGCCGTTTTCGATCGACGCCGGCATTCTGGCATGCGTGTGGAGCGGTGGCCAGAAGGTGGTCATCTTCATGGAGAACAGGCCCTCCGATCTCGGCGACGACGACACATTCGAGCCGCGCAGCGTCATCGTGACGACCGATCCGTTTCAGCTCACGATCGGCAACATGGCGTATCGCGAGCTGTTTCGCCCCGCCGCAAGCGTGGAGGAGCGCATTCGGCTCGTCGCGCCTTTTGCGGCGATGGGCCAGAGGCTTTGCAACCAACCGGCCGGCGCGCATGTCGGCCACGGCGAATTGTAGGAACGAACGATAATGCTTCTCATCCGCTGCCCCTATTGCGAGGAAGAGCGCCCGGAGCTCGAGTTCCGTAACGCCGGCGAGGCGCATATTGGGCGCTCGGCCAACATGGCGGGCGAGAGCGACGACGATTTTGAAAAGTTCTTCTTCATCCGCTCGAACCCCAAGGGCATCATCTATGAGCGCTGGCGCCACATCCATGGCTGCGCACGCTTCTTCAATGCGGTGCGCGACACCGTCACCGACAAGTTCGTCATGACTTACAAAGCCGGCGAGCCGAAGCCGTCCAAGCTGCCCAAAAACTCCAACGAAGTGGCATCCAAATGAGCGGCGCGTTCCGCATTCAAAGCGCCGGCCGTCTCAGCCAGGCCAAGACCGCGCGGTTCTCTTTCGACGGCCAGTCTTACACCGGCATCGAAGGCGACACGCTGGCCTCGGCGCTGCTTGCCAATGGCGTGCATCTGGTGGGACGTTCGTTCAAGTATCACCGTCCGCGCGGCTTCCTGTCGGCCGGAGCGGAAGAGCCCAACGCGCTGGTCGAGGTCAAGCGCGACGCGGCACGCAAGGCGCCCAACATCCGCGCCACGGTGCAGGAGCTCTATGACGGGCTGGTCGCGCAGTCGCAGAACCGCTGGCCTTCGCTGGCCTTCGATGTCGGCGCGGTCAACGACATTGCATCGCCGCTGTTTTCGGCCGGCTTTTACTACAAGACCTTCATGTGGCCGAAGGCAGCCTGGAAGAGCCTCTACGAGCCGAAGATCCGCGCCGCGGCCGGCCTCGGCGTTTCGCCTGACAAGCCAGATCCCGACCATTATTCGTCGCGCTATGCGCATTGCGACGTACTGGTGCTAGGCGGCGGTGCGGCCGGCATTGCGGCAGCGCTCGCCGCTGCCGAAACCGGCGCGCGTGTCATCCTCGCCGATGAACAGGCCAGCTTCGGCGGCAGCCTGCGCTTCGAGAGCGGGGCGAAGATCGACGGCCAGGACGGTTATGCCTGGGCGCAAGGCGCGGTGGCCAAGCTCACCGCCCTGGACAATGTCCGCGTTTTGTCGCGGACGACGGCGTTCGGCTACTACGCGCAGAACTTCGTCGGCCTGGTCGAGCGGGTCAGCGACCATCTGCAAAACCCCGGCCACGATTTGCCGCGCGAGCGCCTATGGCAGGTACGCGCCAAGCGCGTGGTGCTGGCGACCGGCGCCATCGAACGCCATATCGTGTTTGCCGACAATGACCGGCCCGGCATCATGCTGGCCTCGGCGGCGCGGACTTATCTCAACCAGTACGGTGTCGCGGTCGGCAAAAATGTCGGCGTCTACACCGCCAATGACTCGGCCTACTCCGCCGCGATCGACCTGAAGAAGGCCGGCGTCAACGTGGCGGCGATCGTCGACCTGCGCGACCATCCGACCGGACCTGTGATCGACGAGGCGAGGGCGCTCGGGATCGAGGTCAATTTCGGCCGCGCGGTGATCCGCGCCGGCGGCAAGTTGCGCGTGACCTCGATGACGGTGCAGCCGAAGAATGGGGGCGGCGAGCGCACCATTCCGGTCGACGCCATCCTGATGTCGGCCGGCTGGACGCCGTCGGTGCATCTGTTCTCACAGTCGCGCGGCAAGGTCGCCTTCAATGACGAGACCAAGCGCTTCGTGCCGGGCATCTATGCGCAGGACTGCGTTTCGGTCGGCGCCTGCAACGGTACGGATGGGCTCTCGGCGTCGATCGATGAGGCCTATGCGGCCGGCGCAAAGGCGGCGAAGGATGCGGGCGGCAAAGTGGCCAAGGGCGTAAAGCCGAAGGTCGACGCGTCGGAAAGCTGGTCGCGCGGCATGCTGGGCGCGGCGCCCGGCGCCGGGCCGGACAAGACGGTCAAGGCCTTCGTCGATTTCCAGAACGACGTCACCGCCAAGGACATCCGCCAGGCGGTGCATGAAGGCATGCGCTCGATCGAGCACGTCAAGCGCTTCACCACCAACGGCATGGCGACCGACCAGGGCAAGACCTCCAACATGCACGGCCTGGCGATTGCCGCCGAGACGCTTGGCAAGCCGATCCCCGAGGTCGGGCTGACCACGTTCCGCGCACCCTATACGCCTGTTACTTTCGGCGCGATCGTCAGCCATTCGCGCGGTCCGCTGTTCGACCCGACACGCAAGACCGCGATCCATCCCTGGGCGGAAGCTCAAGGCGCGGTGTTCGAGGATGTCGGCCAGTGGAAGCGCGCCTGGTATTTCCCCAAACCCGGCGAGGACATGCACAAGGCGGTCGACCGCGAATGCGTCGTGGTGCGCAGCAATGCCGGCCTGTTCGACGCCTCGACGCTGGGCAAGATCGAAGTGGTCGGGCCGGATGCGGCCAGGTTCATGGAACTGCTCTACACCAATCCGTGGGAGAAGCTTGAGCCCGGCCGCTGCCGCTATGGCATCATGCTGCGCGAGGATGGTTTCATCTATGATGACGGCGTCGTCGGCAGGCTGGCGCCGGACCGTTTTCATGTGACGACCACGACGGGTGGCGCGCCGCGCGTCATGAACCATATGGAGGACTATCTCCAGACCGAGTTCCCGCATCTGAATGTCTGGCTGACCTCGATAACCGAGCAATGGGCGGTCATCGCCGTGCAGGGGCCGAAGTCGCGAGACATCATTGCACCGCTGGTCGAAGGCATCGACATGTCGGACGAGGCGCTGCCGCATATGTCGGTGCGCGAAGGCAAGATCTGCGGCGTGCCGACCAGGCTGTTTCGCATGTCGTTCACCGGCGAGCGCGGTTTTGAAGTCAACGTGCCGGCCGATCACGGCCAGGCTGTCTGGGAGGCGCTGTGGGCCGAAGGCCAAAAGCATGGCGCGACTGCTTACGGCACCGAGGCGATGCACGTGCTGCGCGCCGAAAAGGGCTACATCATCGTCGGCCAGGACACGGACGGCACGGTGACGCCGAACGATGCCGGGCTCGACTGGGCGGTCGGCAAGAAGAAGACCGACTTCGTCGGCATCCGCGGCCTGACGCGGCCCGACCTTGTCGCCAAGGGCCGCAAGCAACTGGTCGGCTTGAAGACCAAGGACCCGAAAGTGGTGCTTGAGGAAGGCGCGCAGATCGTCGCCGACCCGAAGCAGGCGATCCCGATGAAGATGATCGGTCACGTCACATCCAGCTACTGGTCGGAAAATTGCGGTCGCTCGATCGCGCTGGCGCTGGTTGCCGGCGGGCGCGACCGGATGGGCGACACGCTCTATGTGCCGATGCCGAACGGGATGATCGAAGTGGAGGTTACCGGCATGGTGTTCTTCGACGAGACGGGAGGGCGCCTCAATGGCTAAGGCTGCTGCAAAGAAGACGGCCCCAGCTGCAGCGCCGTCGGTCGAGCGCCGCCCGGCCCTGGCTGAACGCGTCGTTTCCGCAACGGATGTCAAGGTCGAGGTGCTGCCGCCGGCGGAGCGCATGTCGCTGCGCGCGCCGGAGGCTTCCGTCGCGGCGCTGTCGAAGGCGCTCGGCCTGACCTTGCCGAAGCAGCCGAAAACTTCGGCGTCGAAGACAGGGCGCACGGCGCTGTGGCTTGGCCCTGACGAGTGGCTGGTTATCGATGAGGCTGGCAAGGATCCGCTGGCCGATCGTGCTGGGGTTGCCGCATTGCATTCGGCGGTCGGCATCTCGCACCGCAACGTCGCCTTCGCCGTCACCGGCCCGGCGGCTGCCGCCGCGATCAATGCAGGCTGCCCGCAGGATTTGTCGCTCGAGGCTTTTCCGGTGGGCGCGGCGTCGCGCACCATTCTCGGCAAGTGCGAAATCCTGCTGTTGCGCACGGCAGCCGACGCTTTCCGGGTCGAGTGCTGGCGTTCCTTCTCGGACTATGTCTTTACTTTCCTGTCGGAAGCAGCCAGCGACGCGGCGGCGTAGGAACGTTTGACGGGTCAAGCCGTTCTGCTTCCCCCATCAGGGAGAACATACGATGCCGTCGAAAGCGCCGCCGAAGTCAGCTGGCAAGACGTCCGCCGTGCGCTCACTCGAACATGAGCAGCATCACGAGGTGACTGCCGAAGAGGAACTCGAGGAAGGCCTCGAGGACACGTTTCCGGCCAGCGATCCGGTGTCGATCACCTCGACCGCCATCCCAGGCGTGCCGGCAAGACCCGGCAAGGCCAAGACGGTGCCGGGTCGCAAACCGCGCAAGAAATAACCCGTTCGGCTACGCCAGGTTTGAACTCAGGAAAAGCCGGCTTGCGCCGAGGAAAAAAGGGCGGCCGGGATTATCCTGCCGCCCTTAAATTAGTCGTTGTGCTCTGGTCGAGCCCGATCAACTTAGAACGTGCTCGGCACGATCCACGGGTTGATCTCGATGCCGAGACGCGGGCTCTTGGCCTTGACGTCGGACTTTTCGACCGAGCCGGTCACGGCGCAATCGAGCTTGGCATTGGTCGTGGTGTCGACGCAGGTGGCGGCGGGGGCCTGCTTGGTCGAGTGTGTGTTGTTGGCGGCGAAACCCGAGCCGGAGAGAGCCAGCACGGTGGCGAGGGCGAGAAGGGTCTTGTTCATGTCTGTCTCCATCGGTTAAATTCTTTTCGTACATGTACGATACAACGTACACATACGCCCACCGAGATGGGTTTTCAAGTCGGAAAACGTACGCGTACGAAAAATCTTTTTGAACGCCGAAAATTGCGGCGCACTGACACAGCCGAAGCTGTCAGGCCGGACGTTGAATTGGAGGGGCGGGGATGCTCAGCAGTCGACCGGGGTCTCGGTCAGCGGCGGCACATTCTGGGTGCTGAGCGTGGCGAGTGTGAAATCGCACATCCGCGTCACGAAAGCCTGTGGATCGCCGAAGGGGTAGAACGGGAACGTGATCAAAAGCGAGATGGTGCCGTGGCCGACTGCCCAAAGCATGGTGGCGATGGCGCGCGGATCGCCCTGCAGCTTGCCTGCAGCAACGCAGGCCTCGACCCTGGATATCAGCGCTTTCATCGCCGGGTTGGCCTCTTCCATGTCCTCATAGCTTCTGCCTTCCGGCAGCTTGGTCTTTTCGGTCATGAACACGGTGCGGTATTCGTTGGGATTGCCGAGCCCGAAGGCAGCATATTCGGTCATCACCGCACGCAAGGCCTCGATCGGATCGTCGGAAGGATGCTCCTCGATGCGGCGGGCAAGTGTTTCGAAGGCATCCTCGGCCAGCGCAAACAGGATGTCTTGCTTGTCGGCGAAGTAGGAATAGACCGACATCGGAGCATAGCCGACCCGCTTGGCCAACTTGCGGATGGTCAGGCCTTCATAGCCCTCTTCCTTGACGAGCTTGTGGGCTGCGTCGAGCAGTTCGGAACGCAGTTCGGCCTTTTGTTTCTCGCGGCGTTTCTGGACGCTCAGTGGCAAGATCCGGTGCCTTTGGTTGGTTGTGCATGACTAAATATATACGCTGTACGGAAACGGGCAAGGGCGCTGTCAGGCACATCAAAAAGCGACCTCAAGCTTTCTCTCGAATAGTCGTGCCCGTTCTGGTCCATTTCGCCAGCATCTATGTCACAGCATGTGTAACCTGGGCGCACGCAGGCAACATCGGACTGTTACAAACAAAGCCTATTTGGCGGCTCTGCAAGAAATTTCGGTTTTGGGGGGCCTCTATGGCTGCGATAGAGCTTTCGTCCGGGCTGCCGGGCACACATCCACTTTCTCATGGCGCAAGGCTGGCGCTCAGGCGAGTCGTGATAGTCGCATGGCTGGCGATCGCAATCGGCTTCGCCATGGAAGCGCTTATTCTGACTGCCGGATTTGCGGCAGGTTCGCACCCGGCCCCGACCCAGGTTCTGATCGAGTTGGCGCAAGGAGTGACCTGGTCATTCTTCGTCTGCGCCGGCGTCAGCCTCGGCACGGCGATCACCAAGGTGCGAGCCTCGCTTGGCGGCCTGATCGCCATGATCTCGGGGCCGCTGGCCATGGGCATCGCCAAAGGTACGCAAAAGGTGATGGTGAGCGCGCTTGATGTATCGGCAAAGCCCGTGATCCTGTCGCTCACCACGCTCGGTATGTTGCGGGCGATCGAGTATGGTTTGCTGGGTTGGATGCTGGCTTCGCTGGCATCCAAGGAAGAACCTCGCTCGCTGCATTTCATGCTGGCGGGTGCCTTGGCCGGCGCGGTGTTCGGCGGCGGGATCACGGCGCTGACGATCGAGACTGCCGCAGCCAAGGACATTGCGCTGGCATTGCCGCAGGCTGTCGCCACCGGCCTCATTGAGATCGTGTTTCCGATCGGATGCTCGCTGGTCGTCTACATCGCCCTGCAAGTCAGCCGGCACATGAAGTTCATTTCCAGCGACGCGCGCTAGAGCCGAATGATTTCAGGTCGAATTGAGCTGAAATCTGAATCCGGGTCTAATCAAATTGATAGAGCATGATGTCGTCCGAAAACCGCTTCACACTTTCGGCATCATGCTCTTTCTACCGACGGTGATCGGTTTGCGTCCTGTTTCCAGGCCGGTTGCCACCACCTCCGTATGGGCTTGCTCCCCGGTCGGGGAACGGAACTGATCCGATCTGTCATCAAATCGCGCCGACCACACTATCTCATTGTCGAGTCAGGTTCGGTCGATCAGCTTGGCGGCAAGGTGCGACAGCAGCCTCACCGCTTCGCCATAGGTCCTGGCCTTTTCGGGATTGGAGGCGTTGCCGTCCAGCGCCCGCTTGTAGACGCCCTGACAGATGGCCGCCAAGCGGAAGAAGGAGAAGGCGAGGAAGAAGCTCCAATTGTCGATGCCGGCCAGCCCGCGCCGACGGCAATACGCCGCGACATAGGCTTCCTCCAAGGGAAGGCCGAGGGCGGCGCGGTCGACGCCGCCAAGACCGCGAAAGCCCGAGGCGTGCGGCAAGCGCCATTGCATGCATTGATAGGCGATGTCGGCAAAGGGGTGGCCAAGCGTCGACAGTTCCCAGTCGAGCACCGCCAGCACTTTCGGCTCACTGGCTGCGAAGATCATGTTGTCCAGCCGGTAGTCGCCATGCACGAGGGATATCCGGCCGTCATCGGCCGGCATATGCGTCTCCAGCCAGGCGATCAGCCGGTCCATGTCGGCGACCGTGCCGGTCTCCGAGGCGCGGTACTGACTGGTCCAGCGTGCCAGCTGGCGTTCGAAGTAATTGCCGGGTTTGCCGAAATCGCCGAGCCCGACCGCCTCGACATCGACATCGTGCAGGGCCGCCAGCGTGGCGTTCATAGCATCGTAGAGGGCGGCGCGCTCATCGTTGCCAGCGGCCTCCGGCACTGCCGGATCCCAGAAGATGCGGCCGTCGAGAAAATCCATGACGTAGAACATGCGGCCGATCGGCGTCGCCTCCGCCGACAGATGCAGCATCGCCGGCACCGGCACGGCGGTGCCGGCCAGCGCCTTCATGACCGTGAATTCGCGGTCGACCTGATGCGCCGATTTCAGCAACTGGCCCGGCGGCTTGGCGCGCAGGACATAGCGGCCGCTGGCTGCGGTCAGCAGATAGGTCGGGTTCGACTGGCCGGATTTGAATTTTTCGATGGAATGAAGCCCGGCAAAACCCGGGATGTGCGCCTCGAGATAGGGCGCTAGTGCCGTCTGGTCCAGCGCGTTGGCGTCGCCGCTCATGCGGTCTCCGGCTCACGCTCGATCAGCGTCAGCGTCAGCCAGCGCGCCGTCAGCGCCGGCTTCTTCGAGCCTTCGATCTCGATGGTCACGTCATGCGCCGTCTGCACCCAGCCCGACGGCCTGACCTTGACGTCGGCCAGCACGAAGCGGGTGCGGATGCGCGCGCCGGTCTTCACCGGCGCCAGGAAGCGCAGCGAATCGAAACCGTGGTTGACGCCCATCTTGCCCTTTTCCAGCGGCGGCATGGTCTCGAAGGTCATCGCCGAGAGCAGCGACAACGACAGGAAGCCATGCGCGATGGTGCCGCCGAACGGCGTCTCGTTTTTGGCCCGCTCGGGGTCGCAATGGATGAACTGGTGGTCGTCGGTGGCGTCGGCGAACTGGTCGATCATGGTCTGTGTGACCTCGCGCCATGGCGAGACGCCGACTTCCTTGCCGACGCTGGCCAGAAGCACATCGAGACTGATCGGTTCCACTGCGGTGTCCTCCCCTTGCCGCCGACCGCGGCTCATTCCTTGAACAATGTCAGCCCATGCTGCACCGACTGCCCGCCGTCGATCGGCAGGATGGCGCCGGTGACATAGGAACCGGCACGGCTGCACAAATAGAGCGTTGCGCCGCCGATGTCATCCGCCACGCCGATACGTCCGATCGGCACATGGCTGCCGACATGTCTGGCCTTTTCTTCGGTGCCGGTGGCAAAGGCGGTCATCCGGCTCTGGAAGGGACCGGGCGCGAAGGCGTTGACGGTAATGCGCCGCGCCGCGAGTTCGATCGCCAGCGTGCGCGTCAGGTGGTGAACGGCGCCCTTGGACGCGGTATAGGAATAGGCGTCGTCGGCCAGCGGCTGCGTGCCCATCACCGAGCCCAGGTTGATGACGCGGGCCGGATCGGCATCGCTGGCGGCGGCTTCCAGCAGCGGCAGCAATTCGCGCGTCAGATGGAAGACGGCGGTGACGTTGACGGCGAACACCTTGGCCCAGCCGCTATAGGGAAAATCTTCCAGCGAGGCACCCCAGGATATGCCGGCATTGTTGACCAGAATATGCAGCTTCTCGGTGCGCGCCTTGACCTCGCCGACCAGCGCGGCAATGCCTGCTTCGCTCGAGACGTCACCGGCAAAGCCTTCGGCACTGCCGGAGCCGCCGAGCCCGTTCAATTCAGCGGCGACCTTGACGCAATCCTCGCCCTTGCGCGAAGCGATCATCACGGTGGCGCCGGCTTGGACCAAAGCGGTCGCCACCATGCGGCCGATGCCGGTCGCGGCTCCCGTCACGAGCGCGGTCTTGCCGACCACTGAGAACAGGTCTTCGAGATAGCTCATCGGAATTCCTCCGCGCTTTTCTGCTCACGGTCCGGGGCGAAAGGGGCTCGCGTTGACAAGGCTACCCGAAGTACGGTCATCCTTGCCACGGGTAAAGTGCCCAGATGCGTGAAAGGGTTGGAGACCGATGGCGGACATGAATCTCGGCATGACCGAGCGGCTGAAGCCGATCCACGCCCGTGTCGCCGCCATGGTGCGCGATGAGATCATGCCGCTCGATCATGATTTTTTGAGTGAGGTCGGCAAGGGCGGCGACCGCTGGGTCTACACCGCGCGGCAGACCGAGATCCTCGAGGGATTGAAGAAGACGGCCAAGGAGCGCGGCCTGTGGAATTTCTGGCTGACCGGGTCCGAGCGCGGCTATGGTCTCTCGACGGTCGAATACGCCTACCTCGCCGAGGAGATGGGCAAGGCGCATCTCGGCGCCGAGACCTTCAACTGCTCGGCGCCCGACACCGGCAATATGGAGGTGCTGGAGCGCTACGGCTCGGACGACCACAAGCAGGCATGGCTTGAGCCGCTGCTCGAGGGCAAGATCCGCTCGGCCTATCTGATGACCGAGCCGGACGTCGCTTCCTCCGACGCCACCAACATCGCCATGCGCTGCGAACGGCGAGGCGACGACTATGCACTCAACGGTGAGAAATGGTGGGCGTCGGGGGCCGGGGACCCGCGCTGCGCCATCTACATTGTCATGGTCCGCACCGGCGGCGAAGCCGAGCCGCAGCACCGCCGCCATTCGATGATCCTGGTGCCGTCCGGCACCAAGGGCGTGATCAAGCTTCGACCGATGCAGGTCTATGGCGATGACGACGCACCGCACGGCCACATGCACCTCCGCTTCGACAATGTCAGGGTGCCGGCCGGAAACCTGATCCTCGGCGAGGGCAGGGGGTTCGAGATCGCGCAGGGGCGGCTCGGCCCCGGCCGCATTCACCATTGCATGCGCGCCATCGGCCAAGCCGAAATGGCGCTGGAGCTGCTGTGCCAGCGCTCGGTGCGCCGCGAGGCCTTCGGCCAGCCATTGGCCAAGCTCGGCGCCAATTTCGATATCATCGCCGAGTGCCGCATGGAGATCGAGATGGCGCGGCTGCTCTGCCTCAAGGCGGCGTGGATTATCGACCAGGGCGATGCGCGCGCAGCCGCGCCCTGGATCAGCCAGATCAAGGTCATCGCACCGCGCGTCGCGCTCAAGGTCACCGACGAGGCGGTGCAGATGTTCGGGGCGCAAGGCATCAGCCAGGACACGCCGCTGGCGCGCTCGTGGACGCATCTGCGAACCCTGCGCCTTGCCGACGGGCCGGACGCCGTGCACCGCCGGCAGGTGGCGCGTACGGAGCTCAGGAAATACACGCAGGAAAAGGTCTGAGCGGATGAAGGCCATTATCGCCCGCGATTTCGCGCCGCTCGGCCAGCTCGTCCATGCCGACAATCTGAAGGAACTGGTCGGCTGGCATCTGGCCGGCAAGGTTCGGCCGGTCATCGAAGGCACTTATCCGCTGGCCGATGCCGCCGCCGTGGTGACGCGCGTGCTTGGCCGTGGCGCATCCGGCAAGCTCATCCTCAAACTGTAAGGAGCCCCGCCATGGCGATCCCCTCAGACATGAAAGCACTGCTGCTGACCGGCGACGGCTACACCAGGACGCCCTCCGGCAGTGCGCTGGAGGCGATGGAGCCGTATCTCAAGCTTGGCAGCATCGGCGTGCCGACGCCCGGACCGAGCCAGGTTCTGATCAAGGTCAGCCTCGCCTCGATCAACCCGTCCGACGTCATGTTCATCAAGGGCCAGTACGGTCAGCCGCGCGCCAAGGGCCAGCCGGCCGGCTTCGAGGGTGTCGGCACGGTCGTTGCCAGCGGCGACGAGCCCTATGCGAAAAGCCTGATCGGCAAGCGCATCGCCTTCACCACCGGCGTCACCAATTGGGGCGCGTGGGCGGACTATGCAGTTGCCGAAGCTGCCGGCTGCATTCCGCTGCTCGACACGGTCCGCGACGAGGATGGCGCGGCGATGATCGTCAACCCGCTCACGGCGCTCGCCATGTTCGACATCGTCAAGGAGACGGGCGAAAAAGCCTTCATTATGACCGCCGGCGCCAGCCAGCTTTGCAAGCTGATCGCGGGTCTCGCCAAGGAGGCTGGGTTCCGGCCGATCGTCACCATGCGCCGCGACGAGCAGATTCCGCTGTTGAAGGAGATCGGGGCGGCCCATGTGCTCAACGAGAAGGCGCCGGATTTCAAGGCAGCACTACGCGATGTGGTCAAGGCCGAGCAGCCGCATCTTACTCGATGCGGTGACCGGGCCGCTGGCCTCGGCGATCTTCGACGCCATGCCGAAGCGCTCGCGCTGGATCATCTATGGGCGGCTCGATCCGGACCCCACTGTCATCCGAGAGCCCGGCCAGATGATCTTCCAACACAAGCACATTGAAGGCTTCTGGCTGGTCGAATGGATGCGCCACTTCCGCGACAAGCGCGGCCCGGCGATCATGGAAGCACAGATGCGCTTTTCGGATGGGCGCTGGTCGACCGACGTGACGGCGGTGCTACCGCTGGATGAGGCGATGGCGAAGGTCCCGGCGGAGCTGGCCAAGCCGAACGGGAAGGTGTTTATTAGGCCGTAGATCAGAAGGGTTCGAGGTTCTCCCATGAAGCAACTGTGGTTCGTTGCAGTCGTCCTCACGGGGATGGCAGGCTCGATTTCTGCCGAGGCTGCTGACAAGTTCCCGCCTTCCTGGCGCAAGTCGATGACCAATGACCCCAGCACAAACTTCTTCCTCAAGAAGTATTCGGCCGCCCTGGACAATCCTGCTGCGACCGCAGTCAGAAACATCGTGCTGGCGCGAGAAGTCGGCTCGGAGTGTCAGTCGTCCAAGCTCAATAAAGCCAAGCTCAAAGCATATCGCGACAGCACGCTCGGCGCGCTTTCGCCTGACGCCCTCAAGGCAGCGGCGTTTGAAACCCGCGTTGCGCTGCGCGGCTTTGACTACCAAGATCTCGCTCACCTCTGTGCCGGGATAGACTATCAATTCGGGCCGAAAGGAGCACTGATCGCGGGTGCGATACCACCGGGGAAAGGTGAGCCGAGGTACCGGTACGACCCGGCCAACCCGTACATCCAACTGCCAGAATTCACTGGCAAATAGTGGAGGCGCACGAACGGTTTTCAGTGCTTGACGACCGCCCCCTCCCTATATCTACAGCCGGAGCCAGCTACTCCGCCGGCTCCACATTCGTGTACGCCGCTTCCTCAAGCTCCCGCTTCAGCCTCGCTTCCTCATGCGTCTTCGGCGTGACGAAGCGGCCGAGCAGGAGGTAGGCGACCGGGGTCAGGAAAAGCGTCGAGACGGTGGCGAGACCCAGCCCGCCGACGATGACCCAGCCGAGCGCGATGCGCGCTTCGGCACCGGCGCCGGCGGCCAGCACCAGCGGGACCCCGCCGAGGATGGTGCAGATCATCGTCATCATCACCGGCCGCAGGCGGATGATCGAGGCCTGCTCGATCGCCTCGCGCACGCCGAGGCCGCGGTCGCGCAGCTGGTTGGCGAATTCGACGATGAGGATGCCGTTCTTGGCCATGACGCCGACCAGAAGCACGAGGCCGATCTGGCTGTAGGCATTGAGGCTGGTGCCTGACAAAAGCAGCGCAAAGATTGCGCAGGCAAGGCCGAGGGGGACCGTCGCCATGATGATGACGGCGCTGACGAAGCTTTCGAACTGGGCGGCGAGCACCAGGAGGATGATGACCAGCGCGAAGCCGAAAATGGTGATCATGGCGCTGTTGGTCTCGCCGAGCGTCGCGGCTTCGGCCAGCGGCAGGACGCGGCTGCCCGGCGGCAGCAGCGGGGCGGCGATCTGCTCGGCAACGCCGAGCGCGTCACCCAGTGCGAAATTGCCGTTCAGGTTCGATGTGATCGCCACCGAAGGCTGCTGCTGTTCGCGGGTCAGCGACGGCGGCACGGCGCGCTCGGTCAGCGTGGCGATGGTCGACATTGGCACGAAGCGGCCGTCGGCGGTCTTCAGGAAGATGTTTTCCAGATCGGTCGGATCATTGATCGGGTTGGTGGTCGAGACCAGCTTCACGCCATAGCTGCGGTCGGCGATGTAGACATCGACGACATCGTTGCCGTCGAGCATCGCCTGCAAGGTGTTGGCGAGACCCGATATGTCGATGCCGAGATCGGAGGCGCGCTCGCGGTCGATGGCCACCGCCAGTTGCGGCTGCGTCGGGTCGATGGAAAGCCGCGGCGTCTGGAAGCGCGGATCGGCCTGCATCCGGGCGATGATCTTCACCGCCGCGTCGCCGAGCGCCTTGCGGTCGTTGCCGACCAGCGCGAATTGCAGGCCGTTGCCGGCGCCGCGAATGCCGAGGCTATTGGCCTGCACCGGGAAGATGCGCACGGATGGCACCTGCCGGGTCAACTGGCTTATCTGCGCCATGATCTCCTGCTGGCTGCGCGTGCGCTCGTCCCACGGCGCCAGCGTCATCACCATGAAGCCGGAATTGTAGGCGCCGTTCTGGCCGGCGTTTTCGAAGGTCGAGACGATCTCGCCGGAATCGCGCAGCGGCTGGATCAGCCTCTCGATCTTCTGCATCTGCTGCGTGGTGTAATCGAGGCTGACGCCTTGCGGCGCGTTGATGCGCAACAGCACGACGGCGCGGTCCTCGCTCGGCGTCAGTTCCTGGCGGATGGTGCCGAACAGGCTGAAGGCGACGCCCGCAAACAGCACCGCAACCAGCAGCACGATCCACGGCGCGCCGAGGCAGGCATGCAGGGCGCGCTTGTAGGCCGCGTTCAGCGCGCCACCGACGCGCGCGCCAATGCCGTGACCGCCTTCATGGTGGAGCGATGCGCCGGTCAACATGCGCGAGGCCAGCATCGGGCACAGCGTCAGCGCCACCACGCAGGAGAGCAGCACCGACATGGCGAGGACGAAGCCGAATTCGCGAAACAGGCCGCCGGTCTGTCCCGGCAGGAAGGAGATCGGCACGAAAACGGCAACGAGCGTCAGCGTCGTGGCGATGACTGCGAAGAACACTTCTTGGGCGCCGAGCACGGCGGCGGCACGAGGCCCCATGCCTTCGTTGCGCCGTCGCACGATGTTTTCCAGAACGACGATGGCGTCGTCGACGACAAGGCCGGTTGCCAGCACCAGCGCCAGAAGCGTCAGGATGTTGATGGAGAAGCCGGCGAGATAGATGGCGGCGATGGTGCCAATCATGGCGACCGGCATTGACAGACCAGGGATCAGCGTCGCGCGCCAGTCGAGCAGGAAGATGTAGATGACGATCAGCACCATGGAGATCGACAGGCCGAGCGCGATCTCGACCTCGTGCACGGCGCCGTTGACGAAGACTGCGTCGTCGCTGGTGATCTTGATCGACATGCCCTTGGGCAGGTTTTCCTGCAGCTTGGCGACGGCTGCCTTCACTCCGGTGGAAATATCCAGCGTGTTCGATTCCGCCTGGCGGATGATGCCAAGGCCAATGCCGGTCTTGCCGTCGGAGCGCAACGAGGTCTGGCCGATGTCGGGACCGAGCGTGACGGTGGCGACGTCGCGGATGCGCGTCGTGCCGCCGATGATGATGTTTTCGAATTCTTCCGGCGTCGTCACATCGGCCGTGGTGCGGACGATGAGATCCTGGTTGGTGGTGGTGATCGAACCGGCTGGTGAATCGAAAGCGACCGAGGCAAGCGCTGCCCTCAGATCGGCCACAGTGAAGCCGAGGCTGGCGAGCTTGTTCTGGTCGACATCGATGCGGAAGATCTTGTCGCGGTCACCATAGACCTGAACGTCGGCGACGCCAGGCACGGCAGCCAGTTCGTCCTCGATCTGGTCCTGGACGATCACCGTCATGTCCTGCACCGACATGGTGTCGGAGGTGACGGCCAGTCGCATCACGGCATCGGAATTCGCATCGGCCTTGACGATGCGCGGCGGGTCGGCGGTCTCCGGTATCATGTTGGCGACACGGCCGACCGCGTCGCGCACGTCGGAGGCGGCGACGTTCAAATCGACGCCATCGTTGAACTCGATGGTGACGCGGCTCTGGCCGAAGGAAGAGGTCGACGAGATCGACTTGACGCCGGAGACGCGGGCGACCGCGCCCTCGATGGTGTCGGTCAGTTCACGGTCGACGGTTTCGGCGGCGGCACCCTCGAAGGCCGTCGACACGGTGACCACGGCGCGGTCGACATCGGGCAGTTCGCGGATTTCGACGCCGTAGAAAGCGGCAAGGCCGGCCACTGCGATCAGCGTGTTCAGCACGAAGGCCATGACCGGCCTGCGGATGAAGAGAGCGGTGAAGCCGGTTTCGCTGGCGGTGCTGACAGGCGCGGTCATGAGCCTTCGGCCGCGTCCGCGGCCCGCTGATCCTGGCCGGCGATGCGGACCGCGCCGCCTTCGCTGACGCTCTGGGTGCCCTCGGTCACAACCATGTCGCCATCCTCGATCTCGGCGTCGATCAGCACCGTCTCGGTGTTGCGCTGGATGATGCGCACGGGAACGCGCCTGGCCTTGCCGTCCTCGATCTGCCAGACATAGGCGCCGTCGGAACCCCACAGGATCGCCAGCGGGCTGACGGCCGGGTAGGTGTCGCCGGGGAAGCGCATGGTGATGCCGAACGACATGCCGGCGCGCAGCGAATCCGCTGGATTGGCGATTGCAGCCTTGACCAGCAGAGTGCGGCTCTTTTCGTCGATGTGGTTGTCGATGGCCGACACAGTGCCGGTATAGGCCTTGCTCGGATTGGCGATCGGCGTCGCCGACAGTTGCGCGCCGACCTTGACGGCGGCGGCGAAGCGCTCGGGCACCAAGAAATCGACCAGGATGGAGGAGCGGTCGTCAAGCGTGGCGATCGCCGACTGGCTGGTGACGTAATTGCCGGCCGATATCGGCAGGATGCCGACCGTGCCGGCGATAGGGGCGACGATCGAACGACGCTGCAAGGCGAGTTCGGCATCCTGCAGCGCCAGTTTGGCGCCGGCCAGCACCACTTGGGCATCGGCGACGGCGACCGGGGTCGCGGCGTTGGAGGCCCTCAATGATTTCACCCGCTCGAGCTTGTCCTGGGCATCCTGCAAGGCGAGCTTGGCACGATCCTGCGAGATCACCTCGGTCTCGGAATCGAGAACAGCGATGATCTGCCCCTTGTCGACGCGGGTACCGGACTGGACGAGGAATTCAACCAGCCGGCCGGAGCTGTACGGGTTGACCGTCACCGAGGCATTGGCGCGGCCGGTGCCGATCGCCTGCAGGCGATCGTTGATGGTGGCCGTGCCCGCCGGCAAGGCAACGACATTTGCCGGCCGGCCGGCAGCGTTGCGACCGCCTGCCTGTTTCGTCGTGTCGACCGCGCCGGTTGTGGCGGGCGCCGAAGCATAGGTCCAGTCGATGCCCCAGCGTGCCAGAACCTCCGGCGCGCCCGGGAAGAATCGCGCCCAGGCGAGGACAGCCGCGACCAGGATCACAAGCGCAAAAACGATCTGTTTCCAGGCGACCATCGACACTCCGGTTGGCAAAACGTCTACGGGTTTCGCCAAGCAAAAAAACGCGCAGCGACGCACCCGGTATGTGCGAAGCCGCCGCAATATCATGGCTTTATGGCAATTCTGCCGCTTCCATGCACATTAAATCTGCGTAATTTTGCGCACCTGCGGCGGGATTGAACGTGTCAGCGCAGGCTTTCGAGGTCGCGGATGCGCCTGGCGCTGTCGGCCTCGAGCTGCCTGGTGACGGCGCCGATCAGCGTCTCGGCGACAACGAACAGAGCGGCGGAAGAGTCCCACGCCGAAGGCACGGCGGTGCGTCCGGCAATGACATGGCGGGCGAAGCGGGCGATCGGCGATAGCCACTGGTCGGTGAACAGCACGATCTGCACGCCGCGCTGATGCGCGGTCTGGGCAAAGCGGACCAGACTGTCCTGGTAGCGCCTGATGTCGAAGATCACCAGCACGTCGCGCTTGCCCATGTCGATCAGCCGGTCGCGCCAGATGCTCTCCTGGCCGGCAAGGTGATAGACATCGGGCTGGATGATGGCGAGATGGGCGGCCATGTAGCGTGCCAACGGATCGGTGAAGCGGCCGCCGATCAGGAATGTCTTGCCGCGCCGTTCGGCGAGCCTTTCGGCGATGTCGGCAAGCTGCCTGTCGGACAGATGCCTGAAGGTCTCGCGCATATTGTCCAGCGTCGCCTCCAGCATTGGCGACACGGCACTGCTGCCTGGCGAGGCCGGATTGAGCGTGCGCGATGCCGGCGACTGCAATTGCGCCGCCAGTTCGTCCTGCAGCGCCGACTGGAATTCGGGATAGTTCTGGAACCCCAGCCTGGAGACAAAGCGCAGGATTGTCGGCGACGATACGCCGGCGGCGGTCGAGAACTCGGCGACCGTCTTCAACCCGATCAGCGGATAGTTTGCAATCAGCGTTTGCGCGGCGCGGCGCTCGCCGGCCGGCATCGTGCCGATGCGGTCCGAAATCAGTTCGGCAATGCTGGAAATCATCGTTTTCCCCACCCCTGAGCCCGTCCAGACCGCTTCCCCGAAATCGCGTTTGACAAAGCCGGACAAACTGTATGAAATCATCCACGGGGACGCAATGAGGCAAAATACGTAACATAAGATACAGCGCTCCCCAGGGGACGGCAGATTATGAAGAGAGCACGGCCCGCCAGCCTTGCATCGTCTGATACCGTAGGGGTGACGAACCCCGGCGGGTCCAGCCCTTTCGTGCTGACCTGCGACCACGCTTCCAACTTCCTGCCATCCGAATTCGGCACGCTTGGCCTGCCGGCCGAGGACCTCTCCCGCCACATCGCCTGGGACCCCGGCGCGCTGCCGGTGGCGCGCCGCATCGCGACCGCCCTCGATGCGACGCTCATCGAAACCCGCATCTCGCGCCTGATAATCGACTGCAACCGTCCGCTCGAGGCACCGGACCTGGTGCCGCCGGTCAGCGAGACGACGGCCATTCCGGGCAATGCCGGCCTGTCGGACAGTGAGCGCGCCGAGCGCATCGCTTTGTCGTGGCGGCCGTTCCACGACACGATCGCATCGATCATCGACGACCGGCAGGCGCGTGGGCAGGACACCCGGCTGGTGTCGGTGCATTCCTTCACGCCGGTCTACAAGGGCAAGAACCGGCCCTGGCATATCGGCATCATCCATGATGACGACCGCCGGCTGGCGTCGCCGCTGATAGCGGCGCTGCAGCGGCTCTCCGGCGTCACTGTCGGCATCAACGAGCCCTATTCGCCGGCCGACCGCGTCTATTTCACTTTGGAGCGCCATGCACGCTCGCGCGGCCTTGCCTGCGCAATGATCGAAATCCGCAACGACGAGATTTCCGGCGAGACCGGGCAGCGGAAATGGGCGGATCTGCTCACAGGCATTTTTTCTGACCTGGAACCCGAGGAGGCCAAGGGTTCCCGGCGACAAGCAATGGGAAAGTCAGTTCAATCGGCCAGCTAAGAACGTTAAAAAGGGGACTTCAAATGGCAGCACCGATACACACGGACACATCGGAGGACGTGAAGGTCCTTCACAGCATGGGCTACGCCCAGGAACTATCGCGGCGCATGGGAGCATTCCAAAGCTTTGCGATCTCGTTTTCGATCATCTGCATCCTGTCCGGCGGGTTTGGATCATTCCCGATCGCGCTTTCGACGGGCGGTCCATTCTCACTGACCATCGGCTGGATCATCGGCAGCGCGTATGCGCTTGTCGTTGCGGCCTGTCTTGGCCAGATCGCGTCAGCCTACCCGACGGCAGGCAGCCTGTATCACTGGTCGTCAATCCTGGGCGGCCGGTTCTGGGGTTGGGCAACGGCCTACGTCAATCTGCTGGGACTGCTGTTCGTCATCCCGGCCGTGAATGTGTTTCTCTATCTCATCACGCGTGATCTGTTCTTCGGTTCGGTACTCGGCTGGGACGTCTCCGGCTGGGGGATGGGGACGCAAATTCTATCGGTCGCCGTCATCACCGCGGCGCAAGCCCTGCTGAACCATTTCGGCATCAGGCTGACGACCATACTGACGGATTTCTCCGGCTACCTGATCCTCGGGGTCACCGTCATCCTTATCATCATGTTTCTGATGGCGGCGCCAAGCCTGGACATCGGCAAGGCGTTCACCTTCGTAAACAACACCGGGGCTTCTGGTGGTGGCGTTTCCCCGCAAACCGGTCCATTGATGGCGATCATCATCGGCCTTCTCTATCCGCTGTTCACCATTACCGGCTTTGACGCGTCCGCACACACGGCGGAAGAAACAGTCAATGCGCGCGACACGGTGCACAAGGGCATGCTGCATTCAGTCTTCTGGTCCGGCGTGTTCGGTTTTGTGCTGATCCTTGTCATGATCATGGCCATCCCGGATCTGAATGCCGCCGCCGCCTCCGGCTGGAGTTCCTTCAACAATCTCTTCATCGCAGCCATCATGACGTCGTTTATCGGCAAGTTGATGCTGATCGGTGTGATCATTTCCAACTTCCTCTGCGCATTAGCCGCCGTGACGTCCACATCACGGATGATCTATGCGTTTGCGCGTGATGGTGGCTTGCCATTCTCGGGCCTGCTGAGCTCGGTCAGCCCGACATATCGCACGCCGGTGGCGGCGATCTGGTTCTCCGCCATCATGGCGGTCGTGTTGACCGCCGTGACGACGCCACTCAATGCCTTTGCCGCGCTCTCGACCGGCTGCGCTATGTATCTCTACATTTCATATGCAATGCCGATTGTTGCGGGTTTCTTTGCCGAAGGAAAAACCTGGACCACCTTTGGCAGCTTCCGTCTGGGCGGTTTGTCAAAAGTCTTCGCGGTCATTGTCATGATCGGAACCGTCCTGGTCACGATCGGTGGTCATGCCTTCGTCGTGTCGATCCCCGGCACACCGGGCGACGCTGCCGCCAATCCGCCGGTTGCCGCCACAAGCTTCGTGCCGGGCCTGTGGTACTATTCGGTTGGCTTCGCCATCATCCTGGCAATTCTTTGGTTCGCCATTGAAAACCGGCGTTTCCAGGGTCCGCCAATCGGCGAGGCGGCAATCGCCAAGCGCAAGGCGATCATTGCAGCCGCTGAAAAGGCTGTCGGCGAATCTGCCTGAGCAACAATCAAAGCCGTGGCGAGTTCGATAGCCACGGCTTTTTCCCTTTCAAAGTGACAAGCCCAAAGCGGCTAGCTGGAGTGCCAAAGGAATGGCCGGAAATTTCTCGTTCGATCAGTTGAAGAAAGCGGTCTCTAATGGCGAGATCGACACGGTGCTGGCCTGCATCGTCGACATGCAGGGGCGGCTCGCGGGAAAGCGTTTCCTGGCGCAGTACTTTGTGGATTCTGCTCATGACGAGACGCATGGCTGCAACTATCTGCTCGCCGCCGACATCGATATGGAGCCGGTGCCGGGCTACAAGGCGGCAAGCTGGTCGAAGGGCTATGGCGACTTCGTCATGAAGCCGGACCTTGCGACGCTGCGGCGGATTCCGTGGCTGGAAAAGACCGCGCTGGTGATCTGCGACGTGCTCGACCACCACACCCATGACGACCTTCCGCATTCGCCGCGCGCGATGCTGAAAAAGCAGGTCAAGCGGCTCACCGAACGCGGCTATATCGGCTACTTCGCCTCCGAGCTCGAATTCTACCTGTTCAACGAGACCTACGATTCCGCCCGCAAGAAGCACTGGCAGGGGCTCGACACCGCGTCGCCCTATATTGGCGACTACCAGATCGGCATCACCACCAAGGAAGAAGGCGTCATGCGCCGGCTTCGCAACGAGATGGAAGCGGCGGGCATTCCGATCGAAAACTCCAAGGGCGAATGGGGCCCGGGCCAGGAAGAGATCAATGTGCGCTATGCCGAGGCGCTCGACATGGCGGACCGCCACGTCATCCTGAAGAACGGCGCCAAGGAGATTGCCGAGTCCGAAGGCAAGTCGATTTCCTTCATGTCGAAATACAATTACGGGCTCGCCGGTAATTCCAGCCACATCCACAATTCGCTGTGGAGCGCCGATGGCAAGACGCCATTGTTCTTCGACAAGAAGGCGGACTGGACTTTGTCCACGCTTGGCCAGCAATGGGCGGCTGGGCAACTGAAATATGCCAGGGAGTTTACCTGGTTCCTGGCGCCCTACATCAACTCCTACAAGCGCTTCCAGGCCGGCACCTTCGCACCGACCAAGATCATGTGGAGCGAGGACAACCGCACCGCCGGCTTCCGCCTGTGCGGTGAGGGCACCAAGGGCATCCGCATGGAATGCCGCATCGGCGGCGCCGACCTGAACCCATATCTCGCTTTCGCGGCGCTGATCGCCGCCGGCCTTGCCGGCATCGACGAGAAGCTCGAACTGCAGAAGCCGTTCGTCGGCGATGCCTACCAGGCCTCGCGCCTGCCGGAGATCCCGAAGACGCTGCGCGACGCCACCGAGACGCTGGCCAAGTCGAAGATGCTGAAGCAGGCGCTCGGCGACGATGTGCTCGAACATTATGTCCACACCGCAAAGTGGGAGCAATTCGAATACGACCGCCGCATTACGGATTGGGAACTGCACAGGGGGTTCGAGCGGTATTAAACTTTATACAGCTTTAATGTTGACACTGTAGTGAAGTTAGTACCATATGGTACCTGTAAACTGCAGTGCGCTACATTGAGGAGTTTGCAATGTCCAAATATGCGCCGCTCAAGGACTTTCTCATTGCCCAAAATGTCGATCGCGTTCCGATGTCATTCGCCGAAATCGAGAGAGTGCTCAATCTCCCGCTGCCCGCATCGAAGCAATACCCTGCATGGTGGAGCAACAATCCGAGCAACAATCCCATGACAAGGGAGTGGCTTGAGGCTGGGTTCGAGACCGAATCCGTCAATATAGGGAGTGGGAAACTGGTATTTCGCCGCGTTCGCAAAGTGCCCATTTCGACGCCGCCCAGTGGTAGCGTGCCTGCCGCGCCAAAGGAGGCGCGCGCGGATCGCCACCCCGGTTTTGGTTTCATGAAGGGCCTGATAACAATCGAAGCCGGATTTGATATCACCAAACCTTTCGATGACGAGCCATGGGACCAGGGCTATCTGGGCGGTGAGGCTGACGCGCGTGACGGCAAACTTGCGGTGCGTAAATGAACGAAGGGCCAAACCTGCTTCTGGATACATGTGCGATGATCTTTGTCGCCAACGATAGTCTGATCGATCCGCACGCAAGCCGGGAGATTTCGGAAGCGGCCTATGACGGCCGTCTGTATCTTTCGCCGATGTCGGCATGGGAGATCGGAAGTGGCGTAGCCAAGGGCCGGCTCAATCTGCCATTGGCGCCACTCGACTTCGTGGAGCGATTCATCGAGCGAATGTCGGCAAAGCTCAGCGCTATCTCACCAGCCATTCTGATTGCGTCATCCAACCTGCCCGGTCCGCCTCATGGTGATCCCATGGATCGGATACTGATGGCAAGTGCGAGAGCTTTGGACATGGTTCTGGTGACGCGTGACGAGCCCATCCTTCGCTATGGCCGCAATGGCCATCTGCGCACCCTAGCCTGCTAACTTGGAGTATCCTTTGGAAACCGTAAAACTCAAATCGCCCATCGATGGTTCCATTTACGCCGAGCGGCCGATCGCGACCGACCAGGCGATCAATGCCGCGGTCGAGCGCGCCAAGGCGGCGCAGGAGAAGTGGGCGCTGACGCCGATCGTCGAGCGCGGCAAATTTATGCTGGCGATGCTCGAAGCGCTGGTCGCGATGACCGACGAGATCGTGCCGGAGATCGCCTGGCAGATGGGGCGACCGGTGCGCTATGGCGGCGAGTTCGGCGGCGTCAGGGAACGCACCAATTACATGGTCGAGATCGCTGAAGCCGCGCTGAAATCCGTGCCGGCATCCAACCCGAAGGACGGCTTCCGACGCTATGTGAAGAAGGATCCGCTCGGCGTCGTCATGGTGATCGCGCCGTGGAACTATCCCTATCTGACCGCCGTCAACACCATCGTGCCGGCACTGATGGCCGGCAATACCCTTTTCCTCAAACATGCGGCGCAGACGCTGCTGGTTGGCGAACGGTTCCAGCAGGCGTTCGACAAGGTTGGGCTGCCCAAGGGCGTGTTCCAGAATGTCGTGCTGAACCATGCCCAGACCGAGAAGCTGCTCGGCTCGGGCAAGATCGACCATGTCAATTTCACCGGTTCGGTCGGCGGCGGCCGCGCCATCGAGAAGGCGGCGGCCGGCACCTTCATGACGCTCGGGCTCGAACTCGGCGGCAAGGATCCGGCCTATGTGCTGCCCGACGCCAAGCTCGACCATGCGGTGGCCAATCTGGTCGACGGCGCCTTCTACAATTCCGGCCAGTGCTGCTGCGGCATCGAGCGCGTCTATGTGCATGAGAAGGTCTACGACCAGTTCGTCGAAGGTTTCATCGCCGAGACGAAGAATTATGCCGTCGGCAATCCGCTAGAACAGGCGACGACAATGGGGCCGATGGCGCAGGCGCGCTTTGCCGACCTGATCCGCGAGCAGAAGGCCGAGGCGCTGCGCAAGGGTGCAATCGCACACATCAATATGAAGGTGGCTAACGACAAGGCCGGCTCGCCCTATCTGGCGCCGGAAGTGCTGACCGGCGTCGACCACCAGATGAGCGTCATGCGCGAGGAAAGTTTTGGCCCGATCGTCGGCATCATGAAGGTGCGCAACGACGAGGAGGCGATCGCGCTGATGAACGACAGCCCCTACGGGCTGACCGCTTCGATCTGGACCGACGACATCGAGCATGCGGTGGCGATCGGCGACCGCGTCGAGACCGGCACCGTGTTCATGAACCGCTGCGACTACCTCGATCCGGCGCTGGTCTGGACCGGCGTCAAGGACACCGGCAAAGGCGTCGCCCTTTCGGCGCTCGGCTACGACAATCTGACCCGGCCGAAATCCTTCCATCTGCGCGAAGCCATCTGATTTTTTGAAAGACAAGACATGTCCAAGCTGATCTCCAAATGGAACTACCCGACCACCGTCCGCTTCGGCGCCGGGCGCATCAAGGAACTGCCTGAGGTGCTCGCTGCCACCGGCATTAAGCGGCCGCTATTCGTCACCGATCCGGGGTTGGCGAAACTGCCGGTCGTCGCTTCGACGCTGAAAATCCTCGACGACGCCAAGGTATCCTATGGCGTGTTCTCCGAGGTGAAGCCGAACCCGGTCGATTCCAACCTCACCGCCGGCATCGCCGTGTTCAAGAAGGGCAAGCATGACGGCGTCATCGCTTTCGGCGGCGGTTCAGCGCTCGATCTCGGCAAGCTGATCGCGTTCCAGGCCGGCCAGACGCGGCCGATCTGGGACTTTGAGGATGTCGGCGACTGGTGGACGCGCGCCAATTCGGATGCCATCGCGCCGATCATCGCCGTGCCGACCACTGCCGGCACAGGCTCGGAAGTCGGGCGTGCCGGCGTCATCACCAATGAGGCGACGCACACCAAGAAGGTGATCTTCCATCCGAAGCTTTTGCCGGCAATCGTCATTGCCGATCCGGAACTGTCGGTCGGCATGCCCGGCTTCATCACCGCCGGCACCGGCATGGATGCGCTGGCGCACTGCCTCGAAGCCTATTGCGCGCCGGGCTATCACCCGATGGCCGACGGCATTGCCGTCGAAGGTGTGCGCCTGGTGTTCGAGAACCTGCCCAGGGCCTATGCCAACGGCAAGGACATCGTCGCCCGCGCCCATATGATGAGTGCCGCCGCCATGGGTGCTGCCGCCTTCCAGAAGGGCCTTGGCGCCATCCATTCGCTGTCGCACCCGATCGGCGCGCTTTACGACACCCATCACGGCATGACCAATGCGGTGTTCATGCCCTACGTGCTGGCCTTTAACCGGGACTCGATCGAAGAACGCATCGCCCGGCTTGCCGCCTATTGCGGAATCAAGGGCGGGTTCAACGGTTTTGCCAAAGCGATCGTCAAGCTGCGCAAGGAATTGAAGGTGCCGCATGCACTGCCCGGCCTGATCAAGGGGCTCGACATGGACAAGAAGCGCAAGGGGCTGATCGCCGACATGGCGGTGGTCGATCCGACAGCCGGCGGCAACCCGGTCAAGCTGACCAAGAAAGCAGCGCTGACGCTGCTCGAAAACTCTATCGCCGGTACGGTCTGAGGCGGTTTCTTGTGCCGGAATTGATCTGGAAACGAGGGGAAAGGAAAGGGCAAAGGGGCAAGAGACAAGGCTATAAACCATTAGCCGGGAAATTAAGTGCAGGCTAATTGCTACAGCCCGTTAAAAAGAGTTAACTTTTCGTGCCGCCGGGCGCCTGTTTCAAAAAGCTTTCATCTGGCTGTCACACGAAATCGATACCGCATCGCAGGCGTCCAGGACGCCAGTTCAACGGAGAGAACACATGTTCAAGTTTACAGGGAAAGTGCTTTCCCTTTCGGCCGTCGCCCTCATGGCGACCTCTGCTATCTCGTCGGCCCAGTCCATGGATGAACTGGTTGCCGCAGCGAAGAAGGAAGGCCAGCTCACCACCATCGCGCTGCCCCATGACTGGTGCGGCTACGGCGCCGTCATCGACGGGTTCAAGGCGAAGTATCCTGAGATCACCATCAACGAACTCAACCCCGATGCCGGCTCCGGCGACGAGGTCGAGGCGATCAAGGCCAACAAGGACAACAAGGGCCCGCAGGCGCCCGACGTCATCGACGTTGGCCTGTCCTTCGGCCCGACCGCCAAGGCTGACGGCCTGATCCAGCCCTACAAAGTGTCGACCTGGGACTCGATCCCCGACAGCGCCAAGGATGCCGATGGTTACTGGACCGGCGACTACTATGGCGTGCTATCCTTCCTGGTGAACAAGGACCTCGTCAAGGAAGCGCCTGCTGACTGGGCTGACCTGCTGAAGCCGGAATTCGCCAACACCGTGGCGCTTGCCGGCGACCCGCGCGCCTCGAACCAGGCCATCCAGGCCGTCTACGCGGCCGGCATTTCCGGTGGTGCGGCTGCCGGCGAAGCTGCTGGCACTGCTGGTCTCGACTTCTTCAAGAAGCTTAACGCCGCCGGCAATTTCGTGCCGGTCATCGGCAAACCGGCGACCCTGGCACAAGGCCAGACGCCGATCCTGGTGACCTGGGATTACAATGCACTTGCCGGTCGCGACACGCTGAAGGGCAATCCGCCCGTCGACGTCGTCGTGCCCAAGACCGGTGTCGTTGCCGGCGTCTATGTGCAGGCGATCAGTGCTTTCGCACCGCATCCGAACGCTGCCAAGCTCTGGCTGGAGTATCTCTACTCCGACGAAGGCCAGATCGGCTGGCTGAAGGGCTATTGCCACCCGATCCGCTTCAACGATCTTGCCAAGAACGGCAAGCTCCCGGCGGACGTGATGGCCAAGCTGCCGCCGGCCGAGGCTTACGCTGCCGCGGTGTTCCCGACGCTGGACGAGCAGGGCAAGGCAAAGGAAGCCGTCACCAAGAACTGGGATGCCGTCGTCGGCGCCAACGTCAAGTAAGGCTTGAAACCAACCGGGCGGCCTCGCGGCCGCCCGGTGTTCCTCGGAGACGGTAGCCGGCGCATGACAGATATCTCGCTTTCCGATCACGCAGTTGCCGGGAAGACCGCGCCCCCCAGCGAGGCGCGTGCAATGCGACTGCCGACGCAATGGCTCGGCGTTGCGCCATTCTTCATCTTCGCCATCATGTTCCTGATCCTACCCACGCTCTATCTGATGCTGGGTGCATTCCAGAACGATGCCGGCGAATTCACGTTCGAAAACATAGCAGCACTGGCGCAGCCATCGATTGTCGCCGCCTACTGGATCTCGCTCAAGGTCAGCCTTTCCTCGTCGCTGATCGGCGCCTTCGCAGGTCTCGGCATCGCCATCGCCATCGTGCGCGGCGGCCTGCCGGAGTGGATACGTTCGGCGACGCTGACATTCTCCGGCGTGGCTTCCAATTTCGCCGGCGTACCGCTGGCCTTCGCCTTCATCGCCACGCTCGGACGCCTCGGTCTCGCCACGGTGCTGCTCAACACCGTGTTCGGCCTCAACATTTATGCGCACGGCTTCAACATCCTATCGTTCTGGGGCCTGACGCTGACCTATGTCTATTTCCAGATTCCCCTAATGGTGGTCATCATCACGCCGGCGATCGACGGCTTGAAGAAGGAGTGGGGCGAGGCTGCGGCGACGCTTGGCGCCACCCAGACGCAATACTGGCGCATGGTGGTCATCCCGGTGATCTGGCCGAGTTTCCTCGGCACGGTCATCCTGCTCTTCGCCAATGCCTTCGGCGCCATCGCCACCGCCTATGCGCTGACCGGCTCTTCACTCAACATCGTGCCGATCCTGCTCTATGCGCAGATACGCGGTGACGTGCTGCACAATGCCCATCTCGGCTATGCGATCGCCTTCGGCATGATCGTCATCACCGGGCTGGCCAATGTCTTCTACATTTGGTTCCGGACGCGCTCGGAGAGGTGGCTGAAATGAAGTCCGGAAAATTCTGGGCCTGGGTCGTCTTCGGGCTGGGCGCGGCCTATTTCTTCATTCCGCTGATCGCGACGGTGGAATTTTCCTTGCGCATGCGGCGCGGCGCTTATTCCTTCGACGCCTATCAGATCGTGCTTGGCGACCCTCGTTTTCAGGCGACCTTTGGCTACTCAGTGCTTGCCGCCATCTTCACCATCATTCTGGGCGTGTTGATCGTGGTGCCCGCCGCCTACTGGATTCGACTGCGCCTGCCGCAACTGCGGCCGATCGTAGAGTTCATCACGCTGCTGCCGCTGGTCATTCCCGCCATCGTCATCGTCTTCGGCTATATCAGGATGTACGGTTCGAATTCGCCGCTGCCGTTCCTGGCGACCGACATGGGCACAAATGCCTTGCTGGTCATCGGCTATGCAATGCTGGCGCTGCCCTACATGTATCGCGCGGTCGATACCGGACTGCGCACCATCGACGTCAGGACGCTGACCGAAGCGGCGCAGATCCTTGGCGCCGGTTGGGGCACGATCATTGGTCGTGTGATCCTGCCCAATGTGCTGATCGCCGTGCTGTCGGGCGCCTTCCTTACCTTCGCCATCGTCATTGGCGAATTCACCATGGCCAGCTTGCTCAACCGGCCCGCCTTCGGCCCCTATCTGCAAAACGTTGGCGCCAACCGCGCCTATGAGCCGGCGGCGCTTGCCATCATCGCCTTCGCCATCACCTGGGGCTGTATGTCGCTGATCCAGATCCTGTCCCGTTTCGCGCCGAGATCGGCGAACCGCCCGAACTGATCGACAAAGTACTGATCGAAAGAAAAAGCCATGGCCGAACCATTCCTCTCCATCCAGCATGTGCGAAAATCCTTCGGCGCCACCACCGTGGTCGAAGATTTCAATCTTGATGTCGAGCCGGGCGAGTTCGTTTCCTTCCTTGGGCCATCGGGTTGCGGCAAGACCACCGTGCTGCGCATGGTCGCCGGTTTCGAAGAGCCGTCGGCGGGCAAGATCGTCGTCGCAGGCAAGGACATCACGAGGCTAAAGCCCAACCAGCGCAATGTCGGCATGGTGTTCCAAGCCTATGCGCTGTTCCCCAACCTGACGGTGGCGCAAAACATCGGCTTTGGCCTGAAGGTCGCCGGCATGCCCAAGGCGGACATCGACAGACGCGTGGCCGAGATGCTCGACATCATCAAGCTGCCGCAGATGGCCGACCGCTATCCCTACCAGCTCTCCGGCGGCCAGCAACAGCGCATCGCGCTGGCCCGCGCCATCGCGCCGAAGCCGAAGCTGCTTTTGCTCGACGAGCCGCTGTCGGCGCTCGACGCCAAGGTGCGCGTCTCGCTGCGCGAGGAAATCCGCTCGATCCAGAAGAAGCTCGGCATCACTACCATCTTCGTCACACATGACCAGGAAGAGGCGCTGTCGATCTCGGACCGCATCGCGGTGATGTATGGCGGCAAGGCCGAGCAGGTCGGCACCCCGTTCGAGATCTACAACCGGCCGGCGACCAAGTTCGTCGCCAATTTCGTCGGCACGCTGAACGTGCTCGAAGGCACTGTCACCGATGCCGCGTCCGGCAAGGTGCGCGTCAACACGCAGGAAGTCTCGCTAATGGGCAAGCTCAACGGCTCGAAGTCCGGTGACACGCTGTCGCTGGCGCTGCGACCGGAGGCGATTTCGCTCGGACGCCAACCCGGGCGCGATTCAAGCCTGTCGGGCGAAATCTCCGAAGTGCACTTCCTCGGCTCGGTCATTCGCGTTCGCGTCGGCATCGGCGGCAACACGGTGTCGCTCGACACCTTCAACAGCCCGGCAACGCCACCGCCCGCGGTCGGCGAGAAGGCCGACATATCGTTCTCATCAAGCGATATGCTGGTGCTGCACTAGCAAGCAGCATTTTGGCGCGACCGAGGCGGTCGATTCGAGCTGGCGCGATGAACGGCCGTATCATTGCCGGACCCCGAGTGCTGGATAATCAACAGCATCTTGCCATCCAGCCACTGCCCATGATGCCGCTTCGCCGCTACGATAGGCCATGGCGCTATTCGAACTTACCCTCATCCTGCTTCTGGCTGCCGTCGCGCTGACGGCGCTGTCGCGGCGGCTGGAAATTCCCTATCCGTCCCTGCTGGCTCTGGCCGGGGTCGCGATCGCCTTCGTACCCGGTGCGCCGACGATCGAGATCGATCCGGAACTGGCGCTTGCCCTGTTCATCGCGCCGGTGCTTCTCGACGCCGCCTATGACACGTCGCTGCGCGACCTCAAGCGCTACCGGCTGTCGCTCGCGCTGCTGGCGCTAGGCGCCGTCGTCTTCACCACCGTGGTGGTTGCCTTCGTCGGCTGGAAGATGGCCGGCCTGCCGATCGCGGCGGCAATCGCGCTTGGCGCCATCGTCGCGCCGCCGGATGCGGTGGCCGCATCCGCCGTGCTCAGCCAGTTCAAGGTACCGCACCGCATCACCGCCATCCTGCAGGGCGAGAGCCTGCTCAACGATGCCACGGCGCTGCTGATCTACCGGCTGGCGGTTTCGGCGGCGCTTGGCACGATCATGCTCAGCAACGCCGTTCCGGTGATCCTGCTGGCAACGATCGGCAGTGTGATCGCGGGCTATCTGTTTGGCCGCGTCTCGCTGCTGGCGCTCGGCCGCATCGAGGATGCGGCGAGCAGCACGGTGGTGCAGTTTGCCGGAACCTTCGCCGTGTGGATCATCGCCGACAGGCTCGGCCTTTCCGCCATCATCACCATCGTCGTCTATGCCATGACCATTGCGCGCAGGGCGCCGCGCCAGTCGTCGGCGAGACGCCGCGTCAGCACCTATTCGGTCTGGGAGTCGGCGGTGTTCGTGCTCAACGTGCTGGCTTTCGTGCTGATGGGCCTGCAGGCACGCACGATCGTTGGCAGGCTGGCCGGCGACGGGCAAGGCGAAGCATTCCTTTTCGCCGCAACGGTGCTGGTCGTCGTTATCGTCGCGCGCCTTGTCTGGGTGGCGAGTTACGTCGCGATCATCCGGTGGCTTGCCCGCTTCGGCAGCCAAGAGGCAAGGCGGGAATTGCCGACGTTCGGCGGCGCCGTCATTGTCGGCTGGTGCGGCATGCGTGGGTTGGTGACGCTGGTGGTGGCCATTGCGCTGCCGGCCGATTTTCCCGGCCGCGACCCGATCGTGCTTGCCGCCTTCGCGGTGGTGCTGGGCACGCTGGTGCTGCAAGGCATGACGCTGAAGCCGCTGCTGCGCTGGATCAACTTCGACCCCGATAGAACCGTCGACAATGAGGTGGCGCAGGCGCGCGTCGCCATCATGCAGGCAGCACTGGACGTGCTGAGCCGCAAGACATCTGCGGCCGCCGCCGTCGTGCGCGAACAGTATGAAGCGCAGCGCCTGATTGCGGAAAACCCGGAGGACGCTCAGGCCGCGACCGAATACGACCGGCTGCGCCTCTATGCCATCAACCGCCAGCGCGACACGCTCGAGGAGTTGCGCAGCAACGGCACGATCGGCGACGAAGCCTACCACCGGCTGGAGGAAGAGATCGACTGGGCCGAACTGGCGGCATCGCCGGCGGGCCGGTTCCAACCGCTGACCACATCATAGACGCTGGCCCAGTTCCGCCGTCGTGCCGGTACATTGCAACCCGTCTGCCGAACCGCTACTGCCAAAGCGAAATTGAGCCGGATAAGCAATGAAGCTGGTCAGCTACAACATCCAGTACGGGTTCGGCGGCGATGGCCGTTACGATCTTTCGCGCTGCACCAAGCTGGTCGACGGCGCCGATATCATCGCGCTGCAGGAGGTCGAGCGGCATTGGCAGCGCACCAATGAGGACGACCAGCCGGAGGTCCTGTCCAAGCTGCTGCCTAGCTATTACTGGGTCTATGGCCCGGCCTTCGACATGGACGCCAGTGAGCAGCGCGACGGCCGGGTCGTCAACCGCCGCCGCCAGTTCGGCACCATGCTGCTGTCGAAGCTGCCGATCGCCTGGTCGCGGCTGCACGCGCTGCCCATGCGCCGCACGCTGCGGCCGCTCAACACGCGCAACGCCGCGCTCGAATGCATGATCCGCACGCCGGCCGGACCGGTAAGGGTCCTGTCGCTGCATCTCGCCCATATCGCGGCGGAGGAGCGTCTGGAGCAGATCGACTATCTCTTGGCCGAGCATCGCCGCGCGCCGTCCGAGGGCGGCCCGTGGAGCGGCGCGGACGATGAGCCTTCGCGCAACTGGACCAGTGGCGAGGCCGAGCCGGAAAACCCGACAGCTGCGATCTGGATGGGCGATTTCAACATGGAGCCGGGCAGCGCCGAATACAGCCGCATCGTCGGCAGCACGCCCTATCATCGCGGGGCAGCTTATCTCGACGGCTTTGTTGATGCCGCTGCCGTCGCTAGCGAGCCGGCTGCCGATTTCCACACCCATGTGAAAACGATCGACGGGAAAGTGGCAAAACGCCGGCTCGACCATTGCTTCGTCGGCGGTATGTTCGCGGACCGTGTGCGCTCGGTCAGTGCCGATATAGGCGAGATCGCTTCAGACCATTTTCCGGTCCGGATCGATATCGATCTCGAAACGCCTTTGAGCTCAGGAGATCGGTGAGCCCTCAATGACGCTTTCCGTCTTTTTCGCGGTGCTTGCCGCCGCCGCCATGCACGCGATCTGGAACGCGCTGGTCAAGGTGCATCTCGATCGCTTCCTGTCGATCACGCTGATGACGCTGGGCATGGGTTTTGCCGCACTGTTCGTGCTGCCCTTCGTCGAGTTTCCAAAGGCCGCGGTATGGCCCTTTATAATCGCCTCGGTGCTCTTTCACATGGGCTACCGGACCTTCCTCATCGGCGCCTACAAGGCCGGCGATTTCGCCCAGACCTATCCGCTGGCGCGCGGCACGGCGCCGCTTTTGACCGCGCTCGGCGGCGTTGTCGTGGTGCAGGAGATGCCGGCGCCGTTCGCCATCCTCGGCATCCTGCTGCTGTCGGCCGGCACGCTGGTGATGTCGTTTCGCGGCGGCGCGCATCTGGAGCGGATCAATGTGCGGGCGGTCGGCTTTGCGCTCGGCACTTCGATCTTCATATCCAGCTATACGCTCTCCGACGGCAGCGGCGCGCGGCTGGCCGCAACGGCAACGAGCTATGCCGCATGGCTGTTCATCTGCGATGCCACGTGGGCGCTGGTGCTGTGCCTCATCTTTCGCGGGCCCAAGGCGCTGCCCGTGCTGGCGCGTGACTGGAAAGCAGGCCTGTTCACCGGCGTGCTCAGCGGCGCGGCCTACTGGATCGTCATGTGGGCGATGACCAAGGCGCCGATCGCCTCGGTGGCGTCGTTGCGGGAGACGTCGATCCTGTTTGCCATGATGATCTCGGTTTTCGCGCTCGGCGAGAAAATGACAGGCTGGCGCGGCGCCGCCGCGCTCAGCATCGTCGCCGGTGTCGTGGCCCTCAGACTGGGCTGAGAGCCTGATACTTCAGCCGAGCACCGTCATCACCTGTCCGCGCCGTTCCGGACTGAAGCGGATGACGACGATGATGCAGACGGCGACCACGCCGGCAAACAGCGCCAGCGCGTAGCCACGAGATTGGGCGAGAAGGCAGCCAGCGCGCCGATCACCGAATAGCTTACGATGTTGAGCATCAGAATGGGCTTGCGGCCATATTTGTCGGCCAGCCTGCCGAAGAAGAAGGCGCCGATGAAGCGTGTCGCCAGCGTCAGGAACAACGCTTTGGAGACTGCCGGGACGTCAGTGTTGAATTCGGTTGCGATATCGGTGAGCAGGAACGTCAGAAGGAAGAAATCAAAAGCGTCGAGCGTCCAGCCGAGGAAGGAGGCAAGGACGGTTTCTTCTTCTGCGCGGTGAGAGCCACGACGTTCCTCCTAAACGCCCCCGGGGAACGATATGTTCCTTGGGGCGCAAAAGAGAACAGGCGTCAGCCGGCTTTCGAAAGAAGCGCGGTCACTTTTTCGTAATGTCGAGATCGAACACCATCAGCCCGTCGGTGCCGCCTTCGAGCGTTGCGACCAATCGGGCGCCGGCGCGCTGATGCGCTTCATGCACGAGATAGGCGTCGCGGGCGGCGGCATCGCGGAAGTCGATGGTGAAGGCATGGCTGAAGCCGCGCGCGAACGGCTCCGGGCTGACATTGGTGCTGAAATGGACCGTGTCCATGCCGTCGACAACAGAGCGCAGTGCTTCGAGATCGGCGTGGATTGCCGTGCGCTCGGTGGCGGGCACATCGCTGCGGAAGCGTACGAAGACGCAGTGTCTGATCATTGGTTCGTTCTCCTAAGTGGTTATGCGGCCCGATTGCCGGAGAACACCGCCGGCGGAAGCGGCTCGCGGCCGAGGATGATGTCGGCGCCTTTTTCGCCGACCATGATGGTCGGCGCATTGGTGTTGGAGGAAGGCACGCGCGGCATCACCGAGGCATCGCAGACGCGCAGGCCCTCGATGCCGCGCAGGCGCAGGTCCGGTGTGACCACCGCCATATCGTCATGGCCCATGCGGCAGGTGCCCACGGGGTGATGGTCGGTCTTGGCGGTGCGGCAGGCATAGTCGATCAGCTCGTCGTCGCTGGCGAGCGATGGTCCGGGCAGCACCTCGCGCAACACGTAAGGTGCAAGCGCCTTCTGCCGCATGATCTCGCGCGCAAGCCTGAGGCCCTTGATCGACATGGCGCGGTCATAAGGGTCCGACCAATAGTTGGGATCGATCAGCGGGTGGTCGGCCGGGTCGGCGCTGCTCAGCCGCACCGTGCCGCGCGAGCGCGGGCGCAGGAAGGCCGAGTTCAAGGTCACGCCGGGGTTCTTCAACCTCTCGACGCCGGCCTCGATGCCGGAGCCGAGTCCCAGATGGAACTGGATGTCGGGCGAGGCGGCGGTCGGATCGGCGTACCAGAAGCCGCCGGTCTCGAACAGGCTGGAGGCGACCGGCCCTTTCTTCAGCAGCAGATACTGCAAGCCGGCCCACGCGGTGCGGTGCAGCTTGGCGTAGTTGTCATAGGTGTGGTCGCCGGTGCATTCGGCGATGACGAACAAATCGAGATGGTCCTGCATGTTGGAGCCGACACCGGGCAGATCATGCACCGGCGTCACGCCGACCGATTTCAGGTGATCAGCCGGGCCGATGCCCGACTGCATCAACAGCTTCGGCGAACCGATGGCGCCCGACGAGACGATCACTTCGCGCTCGGCGCGCATGATGGTCTTCTCGCCGCCGGGTTTGTCGACGGTCTCGACGCCGATGGCGCGGCCTTTCTCGACGACGATGCGGGTGACCAGCACATCGGTTCGGACGGTCAGGTTCTTGCGGGCGCGGATGGGCTTCAAATAGGCGACCGAAGCGGATGAGCGCCGGGCGTCCTTCTGGGTCAGCTGGTAGTAGCCGACGCCTTCCTGGCTAGCGCCGTTGAAATCCGGGTTGAAGGGGATGCCCATCTCTTGGCCGGCGCGGAAATAGGCCTCGCAAATCGGCAGCGGCGAAATCGGGTTCGACACGCCGAGCGGACCCTGGTCGCCGTGAAAATCGTTGGCGAAGCGCTGGTTGTTCTCGGCGCGCTTGAAATAGGGCAGCACGTCGCGATAGCCCCAGCCCGCGAGGCCCTCTTCCTTCTCCCATGCGTCGTAGTCGCGAGCGTTGCCGCGCGTGTATATCTGGGCATTGATGGACGAGCCGCCGCCGACCACCTTCGCCTGCGTATACCAGAAGACGCGGTCTTGCATGTGCCTCTGCGGCACAGTCGACCAGCCCCAGGAAGCGATGCCCTTGGTCATCTTGGCAAAGCCCGCCGGCATGTGGATGTAGGGGTGCCAGTCCTTGCCGCCGGCCTCGAGCAGCAGCACGGAATTCGCTGGATCCTCGCTCAGCCGGTTGGCCAGAACGCAGCCGGCCGGGCCGGCACCTACGATGATGTAGTCGGTCATAACTCTATCCACCTACAGTCGAGGCACGGAGAGCGCGCCGTCGACATTGATAATCGAGCCTGTGGAAAAGCCGAGCTTGCCGGCGGCAAGCGTCGCCACCACGGCGCCGATGTCCGATGCTTCGCCCCAGCGTTTTGCCGGCACCAGGCCGCTGTCGATAAGCGCGTCGTATTTGGCTGATACGCTCGCGGTCATGTCGGTGCGAATGATGCCGGGCCGCAGTTCGAACACGCCGATGTTTTCCGGCGCAAGCCGTAGCGCCAGGTTCTTCACCCACATCGAAAGGCCGGCTTTCGAGATGCAGTAGTCGGCGCGTTCCGGCGAGGCCATATCGGCGCTGACCGAGGTGATGGTGATGATCGAGCGCGGATGATTGCTGGGAGCCGCCAGCATCGCCTTGGCGACGGCCTGGCTAAGGAAGACTGTGCCGCGCAGATTGATGGCGAGCGCACGGTCGAAGTTTTCGGGCTTCAGCTCCAGCAGGTCGCCGCGCACCATGGCGCCGACGCCGGCATTGTTGACGAGGCAGTCGATTCGGCTGAAGGCACGTATGGCGGCGTCGACGAGGGCCGTGTGATCCTCGAGGTTGGCGATATCACAACGGACATAGGCGAACTCCGCACCCCGTGCGGTGATGTTGGCGGCCAGTTCGTCCGGCGCTTGTTCGGCAAGGTCGGCGATCAAAATGTCGAAGCCGGCCCCGGCCAGCGCCTCGGCGCAGGCGAGCCCAATGCCGCGCGCACCGCCGGTGACGATTGCTGCGGGGCGGGTCATGCCGCGAGGTCCGTTCGGCGAATATGCTCGGCCACGCGCAGCGCCTGTGCCGCAATCGACAGCGCCGGATTCACGGCGGCCGAGTTCGGCAAAAAACTGGCGTCGACAACGAACAGGTTCGGGTGGTCGAAGGCGCGGCAGAAAGGGTCGAGCGGCGACGTCGCCGGATCGTCGCCCATTTTCACCGTGCCGCACTGGTGCGAGGGCGTGCGCTTGTCGAAGGGATGCGACAGCACGATGGGATAACCGCAGGCGCGGAAGTTCTCACGCATCAGCTTGGTCAGCCCGTCCAGCGACTGCATGTTGGAGCGCCGCCATTGCATGACGATGTCCTTGCCGTCGACCATGATGCGGCTTTCCGGATCGGGTAGATCCTCGCACATCAGATACCAGTCGACGGCGTGACCGGCCATGTAATCGAGCGCGAATTTCGGCACGCGTTTGACGTTGGCCTTCAACATGTTGCCGTCGATCTTGCCGAGCAGCTGGACGTTGCCGAGCGGCTTGCCGCCTTTGCCGTCGGAGAGATAGTAGTCATTCAGCATCAGCGTCTTCTGGTAGACGCTGTCGTTCCTGCGGCGCGGATCGATCGCCAGCATGGCGCTCGAATTATGGTTCATGAAATTGCGGCCGACCTGGTCGGAGCGGTTGGCGAAGCCTTTGCCATCTGGTGAAGGCGAGCGCAGCAGGATGACGGCGGAATTGACCGCGCCGGCGGACAGGATGACCAGCTTCGGCGCGACTTTCTTCAGCTCGCCATTCTGACGGTAGTGAACGGCAGCGATGCTTTTGCCGTCGGACGACGCTTCGAGATATTCGACATGGCAGCCGGTTTCGAGCCGGATATTGCTGTCCTTAAGTGCAGCCGTCAGCGGTCCGGTCTGCGCATCGATCTTGCCCTGGGCGGTGTTGGGGAATGCGTCCCAGCCGGTCTTGCCCTCTTTCAGCCAGGTGTCGATGTCGACGGCTAGCGGCAGCGAGGCCGGATGCAGGCCGAGGCCTTTCAACTCGGCGCGCGCGCGCGCAATCGGCGCCTCGTCGGGCACCGGCTTGAAGGCATAGGGGACCGAGTGGAACGGTTCGGTCGGGTCCTCGCCGAGCGAGCCGCGGACGCGAAACAGCTGCTCGGCTTTCGAATACCAAGGCTCGAATTCATCGTAGGAAAACGGCCATGCCGGCGAGACGCCACCGAAGTGCTCCATGGCGGCGAAATCCTCTTTGCGGTAGCGGATCAGCACCGCGCCGTAGAATTTCGAATTGCCGCCGACATAGTAGTAATTGCCGGGGTTGAAGGCCGCACCGCCGGCCTCACGCCACATCTCCTTCGGACGGTAGTGGCCGTCGACGAAGATGGAGCGCGTGTCGCGGGCATGCGGCGTTGCCGTCAAGGGCTCACCGCGCTCCAGCATCAGGATCGAGGCACCGCTGCCCGCCAGACCGGAGGCGATCGTAGCGCCGCCGATACCGGAGCCGATGATGACGATATCGGGGCTGACCATCTCGATCAGCGGATGCGGTGTTCGGTCGCCGGATCGAAGAACACGGCCTTGGTCAGGTTGAAGGCGAGCGGCGTGCTGGTGCCCGGCTGGATGTTGGCGTCGGCCCGCAACCGCGCCACCACGCCCTTGCCGCCGAGATTGGTCACCGCGAAAGTATCGGACCCCGCCGGCTCGACCACTTCGATGTGCAGGTCGGCAGTGGCAATGTTGGAGGCGTTGCGTTCCGCACCTTCCGGATCGGTCAGCGCTTCCGGGCGCACGCCGAAGATGATCGGCTTGCCCTGGAACGCCGACAGGCCCGCCGGCGCATTGGCCATCGGCAGCGTAATGGGCTCGCGCGCCTCGCGCTCCAACACGACGGACAGCGCATTGCCCGATGTAGCAATGGTCGCCGGGATCAGGTTCATCGCCGGGGAACCCATGAAGTCGGCGACGAACAAATTGGTCGGATTGTTGTAGATTTCGGCCGGGGTGCCGAACTGCTGTACTTCGCCGTCGCGCATGACGGCGATCTTGGTCGCCAGTGTCATCGCCTCGATCTGGTCGTGGGTGACGTAGACGATGGTTGTGCCGGTGGTGGCATGCAGGCGCTTGATCTCGATGCGCATGTCAACGCGCAATTTGGCGTCGAGGTTGGACAAAGGCTCGTCGAACAGGAACAGCTTGGGGTCGCGCACCAGCGCCCGGCCCATGGCGACGCGCTGGCGCTGGCCGCCGGAAAGCTGGCTCGGCTTGCGCTGCAGGAGGTGGCCGATCTGCAGGACCTTGGCCACCTTGTCGATCGCCTTTTGGCGTTCGTCGGCCGGCACGCCGCGCATCTCCATGCCGAAGGAGATGTTTCCGGCCACCGTCATGTTCGGATAGAGCGCATAGCTCTGGAACACCATGGCGATGTCGCGCTTGGATGGGTGCAGATCGTTGATGGCGCGGCCGTCGACGCGGATTTCGCCCTCGGTGATCTGCTCCAGGCCGGCAATCGTGTTGAGCAAGGTGGACTTGCCGCAGCCGGACGGGCCGACCAGCACCAGGAAGCCGCCCTTTTCGAGCTCGACATCGATGCCCTTCAGGATCTCGACATTCCCGAAGCGCTTCTTCAGCCCATCAATTTCCAGAAAAGCCATGGTCGTTCCTTCCGAATTGATCAGCCCTTGACCGCGCCAGCCATCAGCCCGCGCACGAAATAGCGGCCGGCGACGACATAGACGATCAGAGTGGGCAGAGCCGCGATCATCGCGGCCGCCATGTTGACGTTGTATTCGACGACGCCGGTCGACGTGTTGACGACGTTGTTGAGCGCCACCGTCATCGGCATGGAGTCGCCTGTGCCGGCGTAAGCCGAAGCGAACAGGAAGTCGTTCCAGATGTTGGTGAACTGGTAGATGACGGTGACGACGAAGATCGGCATCGAGTTCGGCAGCATGATGCGGCGGAAGATCTGGAAGAAGGAGGCGCCGTCGATCTGCGCCGCCTTGATCAGTTCGTTCGGGAACGCCTCGTAATAGTTGCGGAAAAACAGCGTGGTGAAGCCGATGCCGTAGACGACATGGACGAAGACCAGGTTGACCGTCGGATTGCCGAGACCGAAACTCGTACCCGTCGCATTCTGCAGCTTCACGCCGAAACGTCCCAGGCTGCCGAGGATGGTCGCCATCGGCAGCAGCACCGACTGGAACGGAATGAAGCAGGCAAACAGCATCAGCCCGAACACCAGCGTGGCGCCGCGAAAACGCCATTTGGTCAAGACGTAGCCGTTGAGCGCGCCGAGCATGGTCGAGATCAGTACGGCTGGAACCACCATCTTGATCGAGTTCCAGAAATAGCCCTTGATGCCGGCGCAGGTGAGGCCGACGCAGGTCTCGCCCCAGGCCTTCAGCCACGGGTCGAAGGTCGGCGCCGTGGGCAACGCCAGCATGTTGCCGTTCTGGATCTCGTCCATGGTCTTGAACGAGGTCACCAGCATAACGAACAGCGGCATCAGATAAAACAGCGCAAACAGCGCTAGAAGCCCGTAGATGACGATGCGGTTGAGGGTCTTGGTGCTCATGCCGCCGGAGGCCTTTTGGGAAGCAGCGGGGCGGGCAGGGGTGGCGACAGCGCTCATCGCGGCTTCTCCCTGAGTTCCGAATAGAGATAAGGCACGATGATGGCAACGATGGTCATCAGCATGATCACGGCACTGGCCGAGCCGACAGCCATTTCGTTGCGCTTGAACGTGTACTCATACATGAAGTTGGACGGCAGCCAGGCCGAGCCACCGGGGCCGCCGCTGGTCAGCGCCACCACCAGATCGTACGACTTGATGGCGAGGTGGGCGAGCACGATGAAGGCCGACAGGAAGATTGGCCGCAGCAGCGGAATGACGATGCGGCGATAGAGCTGGAAGGTGGTGGCACCGTCGATCTGCGCCGCCTTCATGATCTCGCCGTCAATGCCGCGCAGGCCGGCCAGGAACATCGCCATGATGAAGCCGGAGGCCTGCCAGACGCCGGCAATGACCACCGTGTAGATGACGAAATCCTTGTTCTTGATCCAGTCGAAATGGAAGCTCGTCCAGCCCCACTGATGCAGGGTCTGCTCAAGACCGAGGCCCGGGTCGAGGAACCATTTCCAGGCGACGCCGGTGACGATGAAGGAGAGCGCCATCGGGTAGAGATAGATCGGCCGCAACACGCCTTCGCCGCGAATCTTCTGGTCGAGCAGGATGGCCAGGAACAGGCCGAGCGCCAGGCAGATGGCGATGTAGAGAAAGCCAAAAATGCCCATATTGACGATCGACGTGTACCAGCTCGATGGCGGGTCGGAGTCGAACGTCCAGCCCCACAGCCGTAGATACGCGCGTGGTCCGGTAATGACATAGGTCGGGAAGGTCTTGGAATTGGTGAAGGACAGATAGACAGTCCACAGGATAAAGCCATAGACGAAGACGATGGTGATGGCGAAGCTCGGCGCCAGCACGATCTTCGGCAGCGCGTCCTGCAATCGCGCGCGCACGGAGGGGCGAGACCGCTCGGGTGTCAGCTTGATCTGGGTCGTCGCTACACTGCTCATGAGGCTCCTCCCGTTAGGGTCGTCCGTGCTCTGCCGTCAGGAGGCAAGGCGGCCCCGTGCATACGGGTCTCTGGTCGGCATGGTGTTCAAGAGGGTTTCACCGTTTCACGGAAACGGCGAACCTCTCTAACTCTTTCTTTTACGCAATTCCGGCCGGAAAACCGCTCACACTTTTCCTGGAATTGCGCCAGCCGGCCAATCCTGAGGCGAACCTTCCCCGCCGAAGCGGGAAAGGTGTCTTGCTGGCCAGGGCTTACTTGGCGTCGTCGATTGCCTTGACCAGTTCGGTCACGGCTTCGTCCGAGGTCTTGATCTGACCGTGGACGAACTTCGAAACGACGTCCTTGTAGGCATTGGCGACTGCCGGAGGCGCGCCATAGCCCTGGGCAAGCGAGCCGAACAGCGTGCCGCCTTCGTTGGCAGCCTTCAGGTCGGCGATGCCCTTCTTGCCGCACGCGTCGAAGTCGGTGTCCGGAACGTCGGTACGGGCGGGAACCGAACCCTTGACGACGTTGAAGGCCGACTGGAAGCTCTTCGACAGGGTGGCGGTGGCCAACGCGACCTGGGCGGCCTTGCGGTCGTCCGGAACGTTGAACATGCCGAACATGTCGGAGTTGTAGACCACCGAGCCTTCCGTGCCCGGGAAGCGATAGCACAGGAAGTCGGTGCCCGGCGTTTTCTTGGCGGCGTTGAACTCGCCCTTGGCCCAATCACCCATCACCTGCACCAGGGCATCGCCCTTGATGACCATGGCGGTGGCAAGGTTCCAGTCGCGGCCCGAAAAGTTCGGGTCGACATAGGTGACGAGCTTGGCGAGGTTATCGAACGACTTCTTCATCGTGTCCGACTTGAGGGACTCGTCGTCGAGGTCGTTGAAGGCCTTCTTGTAGAACTCAGGTCCGCCGGTCGACAGCACGACCGAGTCGAACATGGTGGCCTCCTGCCAGTTCTGGCCGCCAAGGGCGAGCGGGATGACGCCAGCCGCCTTGGCTTTGTCGAGCAGGGCGACGAAGTCGTCGAAGGTCTTTGGCTCGGTGCCGCCGATCTTGTCCATCACCGCCTTGTTGATCCACAGCCAGTTGACGGAGTGGACGTTGACTGGAGCAGCGACCCACTTGCCGTCGTAGACGGAGAACTTCTGCAGGGCTGCCGGAACCGACTTGTCCCAGCCTTCCTTCTTCGCCGTCTCGGTCAGGTCGCCCATCACGCCGGCCGCCGCATAGTCGAGCACGGTGTAGCCGAGCATCTGCGACGCGGTCGGGTAATTGCCGGCCGCGACCATCGCCTTCAGCGCAGTCATGGCGGCGTCGCCGCCACCACCGGCCACCGGCACGTCCTTCCAGGCATAGCCTTCCTTGGCAAGGTCGCCCTTGAGGACGTTGAGAGCAGCCGCTTCGCCGCCCGACGTCCACCAATGCAGCATCTGCACTTCCTTGACGTCCTCGGCATGGGCCGAGAAAGCAAAGGCCGTCGCAAGAGCCGTTCCGATAAGCAGTTTGCGCAACATGTACTACCTCCCTTGTTGCATTACACGACCGGTGGAAGCCCACCGGGTTCTTCCAAACTCAGCCGACCCACCAACCGGTGCGCTGGCCGCGATGAAACTGGATTGTCTTTTCCTCGGTATAATCCTCGACAGCGCGTTTGCCGAGTTCGCGTCCGATGCCGGACTGCTTGTAGCCCCCGAATGGCAACTCGGGAAAGCCTTCCATGAATGTGTTCACCCAAACGGTCCCCGAACGCACACCACGCGCCACCGACATACAAGTGTCGATGCTGGCGCTCCACACCCCTGCAGACAGACCATAGGGCGTGTTGTTGGCGATGTGCAACGCCTTTTCAATCGATCCAAAAGTCAGCACGGAGAGCACCGGGCCGAACACTTCCTCGCGCGCAATAGCCATGTCTTCGGTAACGCCGCGGATGATGGTCGGATCGAGATACTGGCCGGCATTGGACGCCAGCTGGCCGCCACCGCAATAGACATTGCTGCCGTCTTTTGCTGCCGCCGCGACGTAACCCGCCACCTTGGTCAGATGGTCGGCTGATATCATCGCGCCAACCTTGGTTCGGTTATCGAGTGGGTCGCCGACCGTGACCTTGGCGGTCAGGGTCTTGACGGTGGCGAGGAAATCGTCGGCGATGGCTTCATGCACGATCAGCCGACTGCCGGCATTGCAGCATTCGCCGGCGTTGAAGAAGCCGCCGAACACTGCTGCGTCAGCGGCCGCCTCGAGATCGGCATCGGGGAAGACGATCTGGCCGTTCTTGCCGCCGAGCTCCATCGAGACTTTCTTCAGCGACTGCGCGGCGGAAGCCATGGTCATCTTGCCGACGCGGGTCGAGCCGGTGAACGACACCATTTCCACCAGCGGATGGCTGACCATCGGCCCCCCGACATCGGCGCCGAGGCCGGCCAGGATGTTGACGACGCCCGCGGGCAGGCCGGCCTGCATCAGGATGTCGCCGAGCACGAAGGTCGAGGCCGAGGTCATTTCGCTCGGCTTGACCACCGCGGTGCAGCCGGCGGCGAGCGCGAAGGGCAATTTCTGGCTGACGATCAGGAACGGGAAGTTCCACGGGGTGATGATCGAGACGACGCCGATCGGCTCGCGCAGGACGACGCCCAGCATGGCGTCGCCGAGATTGGCGTAGCTCTCGCCGTGCAGCGTGCGGGCGAGCGAGGCGGCATAACGCCAGATGTCGACGGCGCCGCCGATCTCGCTACGCGCCTGGGCGATCGGCTTGCCGGATTCCAGCGCATCGAGTCGGGCGATGTCTTCGAGCTGGGCCTCGATCAGGTCGGCCGTCTTGAGCAGGATGGCTGCGCGCTCGGCCGCCTTCGTGCGCGGCCACGGGCCGGTCTCGAATGCCTTGTGCGCGGCCTGCATGGCCGCCTCCACCTCGGCCTCGCCGGCCTGCGCATAGCGCGAAACGGTGAAGCCGTGGCCGGGGCTGTTGCGCTCAAGCGTGCGGCCGTCGCGAGCATCGACATGCTTGCCGTCGATCAGCAGCTTGTAGGCCTTCGGCGCCTTGGACGCCTCGGCCGGCATGGAAATGTTGAGCGGTGCGTTCATCATGATTTCTCTAGTATCTCGAAAAGGCCGGCTTCTGCTTGGCTTTGAATGCGCTGACGCCGGCTTTGAGATCGCCGGTCAGCGCAATGAAGCCGCTGGCGAGCGCCTCGGTCGCGGCGGCACTTTCCTCGCCTTCGGCCACCGCGATCATCAACTTGGCGGCTTCGGTCGCGAGCGGCCCGCGCTCGGCGATCTTTTCGGCCCACGCCTTGGCCTCGGCCAGCGCCTGGCCGGTTTCGACCACGCGGTCGACGATGCCGAGTCTGAGCGCCTCGGGGGCGAGGAAAACCTCACCGCCGAGCGCCATGCGGCGTACGATTTGCGCGCCAAAGCGGCGCACCGCGCGCTGCGTGCCGGACCAGCCGGGCACGACGCCGATCGATGTCTCGGGGAAGCCGAGCTTCACCCGTGTTTCCGCGACACGGAAGTCGCAGGCCACCGCCAGTTCCAGCCCGCCGCCCAGCGCATGGCCGGAGAGCACGGCGATGGTCGGCTGCCTCAGCCTGGCCAGCCGGTCGAAGACGCGGTGGCCATAACGCACCCATTGCACCTGGAAATCGGCGGCGCTCATTTGCGCCCAGGCCTCGACATCACCGCCGGCGCAAAAGCCCTTGCCTTCACCGCGGACCAGCACGACGCGCACGCCTTCAGCCATTTCGGCTTCGTCGAGCGCTGCCTCCAGCGCGCGCAGCATCGGAATGTCCAGAGCGTTGAATTTTTCCGGCCGGCGCAGCGTGACGATGCCGATGGCGCCGTCCTGTTCGAAGGTGACGAGGCGCTCAGCCATGCGCGCCTCCGAGCGAAGCGCCGCCATTGAGCGACAGGCCGATCGGCCGATCCTGGTACAGCGCCGCCGGTGTCACCTTGAGGTCGTTGGCGACGCCGAGCGGTGTTTCGGACTGAGCCAACACATCGCGCTCGAGGTCGACGCCCGGCGCAAGTTCCGTCACCATCAGGCCGTCCGGCGTCAGCTTCATCACGCAACGCTCGGTGATGTAGGTGATGTCCTGCCCTTGTGCGACGGCGCGCTTGCCTGAGAAGGAGATGTGTTCGACCTCGTTGACCACCTTCTTGACCTTGCCTTCCGCATCGATGCGGATGCCGCCATCGGCGAGCGACAGTTTTGCGCCGGCATTGAAGAAGCCGGAGAAGACGATCTTTTTCGCCCGTGCCGTGATGTCGACAAAGCCGCCGGCCCCGGCTGTGACATGTGGCCGGGCCGAGAGTTTCGACACGTTGACGGAGCCATGGCGGTCGATCTGCAAGAAGGAGAGCAGCGAGGCATCGAAGCCGCCGGCCTGGAAATAGATGAACTGGTGCGGCGAGGGCATGATCGCCTCGGCGTTGGAAGCGCAGCCGAACTTGAAGTCGAGCAGCGGCACGCCGCCGACGGCGCCCTGCTCGATCACCCAGGTGACCTTGCCGTGCTGGCCTTCCTCGAGAAGGATACGCGGCACGTTTGCCGAGATGCCGAAGCCGATATTGACGGCCATGCCATCGCGCAACTCCATGGCGACGCGGCGCGCGATTACTTTCTGGACGTTCATCTCGGCGTTGCGAAAGCTTGACAGCGGGCGGAAGATCTCGCCCGAAATCGCCGGGTCGTAAGGCGTCAGCGTCGTCTGCAACTGGTCCGGCGCCACCACGATGTGGTCTACCAGCACGCCGGGCACGCGCACGTCATGCGGCCTCAGCGTGCCGTTCTCGACGACGCGCTTGACCTGCGCAATGACGATGCCGCCATTGTTGCGCGCGGCGAGCGCCTGTTCGAGGCCGCCGAGATAGGCGCCTTCATGTTCATAGGTCAGGTTGCCGCGCTCGTCGGCGGTGGTGGCGCGGATGATCGAAATGTCAGGCACGATCGAGCGGAAATAGAGCCATTCCTCGCCGTCGAACTGCTGCACCGAGACGATCGGTTCGCTTGCCGCCGCGTTCATGGCGCAGCCCTGGTGGCGCGGGTCGGCAAAAGTGTCGAGGCCGACCTTGGTCAGCACGCCCGGCCGCTTGGCGGCGGCCTCGCGGTGCATGTCGAACAGGATGCCGGAGGGCACGTTGTAGGCGGCGACCGAATTGTCGCCGATCATCTTCCATATCTGCGGCGGCTCGGACGAGGAGGGGCCTGAGGGATAGGAGCCGCAGAGCGTGCGCTTCAACAAGCCGGGCTTGGCCAGATGGTCGATGCCCTTGATGCCATACATGTCGCCGGCGGCGATGGGGTGCAGCGTGGTGATGTCTTTGGGATGGCCTTCGGCGTCGAAGCGCTCGCCGATGGCGGCCAGCACGGCATCCGGGCAGCCGAGGCCGCTCGACGACGAGACGGAGACGGTCATGCCGTCCTTGATCAGGCTTGCTGCTTCAGCGGCGGAGACGAGCTTGCTCACGCGACACCTTTCGGATCGATAGTGACGGCCTTGCCGGATTTTGCCGACTGCAACGCTGCTTCGGCCGACGCCAGGGACCAGACGCCGTCCTCGCCGGTGGCGGAGGGCTGGCCTTCTCCACGCATGGCCGCATGGAACTGGCGCAGCGACCTGACGTAGAGGTCTTCGCGGTCGAAGCTCAGTTCCTCCTCGCCTTTGGCGGTGCGTAGCAGCACCGAGCCGACTGGCTTCTGCGTCATCACATTTTTTGCGATCAGCGAACCTTCGGAACCATGCACCTCAAAGCCGGTATCGGCGAACTTGGTTGTGAAGCCTTCATGCGACTGGGCGATGATGCCCGACCCGAAGCGCCAGATGCACATGGCGCCGTCTTCCAGCCCGCTGCTGGCCATGCCGGCCAACTGGGTGAAGGCCGAAATCTCGACCGGGTCGTCGCCGAGCACGAAGCGCAGCGTGTCGGCATCATGCACGGTGATGTCGAGCACCACGCCGCCGCCGGCCTCAGGCTTGGTAATGCGCCAGCCCTGCAGGTTTTCCGGCAAATAGACGGAATGGAAGACGCGCGCGGCAATCGGCTTGCCGATATGGCCGGCTGATATGGCGTCGCGCATGGCGCGGTGGGCGCCGGCATTGCGCAGATGATGATTGGTGCCAAGCACGACACCGGCTTCCTTGGCGGCGGCGACCATTGTGCGCGCGTCGGCGCTGTTCAGCGCCAGCGGCTTTTCGCACAGAACATGCTTTCCCGCCTTGATCGCAGCCAATGCCTGTTCGAGATGCAGTTCATTGGTGGTCGAGATGTAGACGGCGTCGATTTCGGCGCCGAGCAAATCGTCCAGCGTCGAGACGGCAAGCGGAATATTCTGTTCCGCGGCATAAGTCTTGGCGCGCTGCGGACTGGAGCTCATCACCGCCGCGATCTCGCCACCCTCTTGCGCGCGGATGGCGTTGATCATGAACTGTTTGGCGATCGTGCTGGCGCCGATCAGTCCCCATTTGACGCTCATGCCGCGTCTCCCATTCCTGCTGATGTGTCCTGGGCGCCGCGATCGGGACCGCAGCTGTCCCTGACGACCAGATTGACGGCGCCGATATGGTCCTCGGCATGCGTGATGCGCGACTGGATCATCTTCAGCATGACGTGGGCGGCGCGTTCGCCGAGGCCGGGTGTGTCCACCGAGACGCTGGTCAGCGCCGGCATATAATGCTCGGCCTCGACCACGTCGTCGAAGCCGACGACGGCGAAATCCGCGCCGGGCTCCAGCCCGCGCTTGCGCAGCGCCAGCATGACGCCGAAGGCGACGGCGTCGTTGAAGCACAGCGCCGCCGTCGGCGGCTCGGCCATGGCAAGGGCGGTTTCCAGGCAGGCGATGCCGCCCCTGCGGCTGGTCTCGCCTTCGACGACAAGCACCTCGCGCCTGGCCATGCCCAATGTCTCGCAAGCTTCACGAAAACCGCCCAGGCGCTCCTGATAGACGACCAGGTCGGAGGTGCCGCCAAAGAAGGCCAGCCGGCGATGGCCCTTGCCGATCAGATGGGCGGCGGCGAGATACGCGCCGCGGTGGTTGTCAGGAGCGATCACCGGGATGCGGCTGTCCGGCAGGCGGCGCATGGCGAAGACGACCGGCACGCCCGCCATCTCGAGGCGACGGAAGGCGCCCGGCGTGGTGCCGCGCGCCGGTGACACGATCAGGCCTGCGACGCCCTGTTCCATCAGCGACTTCAGCACTTCTTCCTGGCGCACCGGGTTCTCCGCGGTGTTGGCGATGAAGGGCACGATGCCGGCTGACTGGAAGACGCGCTCCATGCCGACCGCCAGCTCGGCGAAAAAGGGGTTGGTGAGATCGTTGATGACCATGCCGATGACGTTGGAATGGGCTTTGCGCAGATTGGCGGCGCCGCGGTTGTAGACATAGCCGACATCCTCGATCGCCTTGCGAACCTTGACCGCGGTTTCAGGCCGGATCAGCCCTGAGCCTTGCAGCACAAGCGACACCGTCGATTTGGACACACCAGCCTCGCGGGCGATGTCCAGGATCGTTGCCTTGGCCCGGCTGGCCATGTCGGTGGTTTCCTCCGCCTGAAGAAAATCTATTGGAACGTTCTAATCACTCTGCCAAACGAGAGTCAATCGGGATTCTTGCGGAGATCGAAAAGGTGATGAATGTGGTTGCTAGCAAGACTCTTAGCCTTCTTCAACGTTTGGGCCGGTTCAATCGCCGGAATCATAAAGTTCCTTGATTTATTGGAACGTTCCATTTATAGGATGCCGAAAACGGAGGTTGCCATGGATATCACCCTGCCTACGCAGAATGGCGGCCGCGTCAGCTACAAGCTCGCGGGCAGTCCGGTCGAGCCCGTAATCGGTGCGGTTTTCCCGCGCATCGCCTATGCCGCGGCCCATGTCGTCGCCGACCCTTTCGCGATGACCGACCCCTGGTCGAAGCCTGCGGTCGACTGGGACAAGACGATGGCGTTTCGGCATCATTTGTGGCGGCTTGGCTTCCGCATCGCCGAGGCGATGGACACCTCGCAGCGCGGCATGGGTTTCGACTGGGCGAATGCGCAGGAATTGATCCGGCGCTCGATCGCCGAGGCGCGCAGCGTCGAATGCGCAGACCTCGCCTCGGGCGCCGGCACCGATCATCTGGCGCCGGCCAATTCGAGATCACTCGAAGATGTGATCGCCGCCTATGAGGAGCAGTTCGCTTTCATTGAAGGCGAGGGCGGCAAGGCGATCATGATGGCCAGCCGGGCGCTGGCAGCGGTCGCAAAGGGTCCGGACGACTATATCAGGGTCTACGATCGCATCCTCAGCCAGGCATCCGGCAAGGTCATCCTGCACTGGCTGGGCGACATGTTCGATCCTGCACTGAAAGGTTATTGGGGCAGCGGCAATTTCGAGGCCGCGCTCGACACCGTCGTCGCCATCATCGAGCGTCATGCCGGCAAGGTCGAGGGGATAAAGATTTCCCTGCTCGATGCCGGCAAGGAAGTTGCCTTGCGCAACCGGTTGCCGGAAGGCGTCGTCATGTTCACCGGCGACGATTTCAACTATCCCGAACTGATTGCCGGCGACGGGAAGCGGCACTCGCACGCCTTGCTCGGCATATTCGACGCCATCGCGCCGGTCGCCAGTGCGGCGCTCGCGAAACTGGCTGACGGCGACCGCGCCGGCTTTGACGCGCTGATGGCGCCGACAGTGCCGTTGTCGCGCAAGATCTTCGAGGCGCCGACGGAGTATTACAAGGCCGGCATCGTCTTCATTGCCTGGCTCAACGGCCATCAGGACCATTTCGCCATGGTCGGCGGCATGCAGTCGGCGCGCGGCATCCTGCACTATGCCGACATCTTCCGCCTTGCCGACCAGGCAGGGTTGCTCGCCGATCCCGAGCTTGCGCTGGCCAGGATGAAGCATTTCTGCGCGGTTGCAGGTGCCTGAGAACGACACAATCGCTGGCTGAAACCTGTCCCCCGTATGGGGGATTTGCGTTCTCGCGCCAAATCTGTATTCGGTTGCCGGGATTGGATGCGGACGGAGCGGCAATGACGGAAAAAGTGGCGCTCATCACCGGGGTTACCGGGCAGGACGGGGCCTATCTCGCAGAATTGCTTCTGCAGAAGGGCTATATTGTCCATGGCGTCAAACGCCGCTCGTCCTCGTTCAACACCGAGCGCGTTGACGACATCTATGTCGATCCGCACGAGCGCGGTGCGCGTTTCTTCCTGCATTATGGCGACCTGACCGACGCGACCAACCTTATTCGCCTGGTGCAGGAGACACAGCCCGGCGAGATCTACAATCTCGGCGCCCAGAGTCATGTCCAGGTGAGTTTCGAGACGCCGGAATACACCGGCAATGCCGATGCGCTGGGAACACTCAGGCTGCTCGAGGCGATCCGCATCCTGCGCCTGGAGAAGTCGGTGCGCTTCTATCAGGCATCGACGTCGGAGCTTTACGGCAAGGCGCGCGAGGTCCCGCAAAGCGAGGCGACGCCCTTCCATCCGCGCTCGCCCTATGCCGCGGCCAAGCTTTACGCCTACTGGATCACGGTCAACTACCGCGAGGCTTACGGCATGTTCGCCGCCAACGGAATCCTGTTCAACCACGAAAGCCCGACACGCGGCGAAACCTTCGTCACCCGCAAGATCACGCGGGCCGTCGCCTCGATCCATCACGGCCTTCAGGCCACGCTCTATCTCGGCAATCTCGACGCCAAGCGTGACTGGGGCCATGCGCGCGACTATGTGGAGGGCATGTGGCGCATTCTGCAGCACAGTGAAGCCGACGATTTCGTGCTGGCGACCGGTGAGGCGCATTCGGTGCGCGAATTCGTCGAACTGGCTTTTGCCGAGACCGGACGCACCATCCGCTGGCAAGGCGAGGGTGTCGATGAAGTCGGTGTCGATGCCGGTTCGGGCACTGTCCTGGTGCGCATCGATCCGCGCTATTTCCGGCCGACCGAGGTCGATCTGCTGCTCGGTGACCCCGCCAAGGCCAAGGCAAGACTTGGCTGGTCGCACACGACCGGCTTCAGGGATCTGGTGACGGAAATGGTGCAGGCCGATCTGGCGCGCGCGGCCGGCGGCACGCGTCAGAACAGCCGTTCTGCGTGAGGCAGGCCGATGGACGCGACATTTGAGCTGAAGGGCAAGCGTGTCTTCGTCGCCGGGCATCGCGGCATGGTCGGTTCGGCCGTCGTGCGCCGGCTGGCGAGCGAGGACTGCGAGATACTCACCATCTCGCGCGACAGGCTCGACCTGCTCGACCAGGCAGGGGTGCAGCGCTGGATGGCCGAGCACAGGCCGGATGCGGTGGTGATGGCGGCCGCCAAGGTCGGCGGTATCCTGGCCAATGACCGGTTCCCGGTCGATTTCCTGCAGGACAATTTGGTCATGCAGGGCAATGTCATCGACGGCGCCTTTCGCAGCGAGGTCGGCAAGCTTTTGTTTCTCGGCTCGTCCTGCATCTATCCAAAGCTCGCGCCGCAGCCGATCAGGGAAGACGCCCTGCTGACCGGGCCGCTCGAGCCGACCAACGAATGGTACGCGATCGCGAAGATCGCCGGGCTGAAACTGTGCCAGGCCTATCGGCGCCAGCATGGGGTCGACTATATCTCGGCGATGCCGGCCAGCCTCTACGGACCGGGTGACAATTTCGACCTGCAGAGCAGCCATGTCGTGCCGGCCCTGATGCGAAAGGCGCATGCGCTGGCGCTGAGCGGCGGCAACAGCCTCAATGTCTGGGGCTCGGGCACGCCACGGCGTGAATTCCTGCATGTCGACGACGCCGCCGATGCCTTGGTCTGGCTGTTGAAGAATTATGCCGGCGACGGCCACGTCAATGTCGGTTCGGGCGAGGATGTCACCATTGCCGAGCTTGCCCAGACCGTCGCATCGGTCGCCGGCGTCGAGGCTAATATCGCCTTCGATACGACCAAGCCAGACGGCACGCCGCGCAAGTTGATGGATGTTTCGCGGCTGTTTGCAACGGGATGGCGCCCGCGCTACGCACTTCGCGGTGGATTGGAACAGACATATGCGTGGTTTCTCAACCATATTGGGAAGGGTGGTGTCCGCCTCGGCGCGGCCTGATTCCAATTTTCCTTGAACCATTTCGCTGCCGCCCGCGACCAAGCGGTGTGTAGCAAACACGGTCCATCAAGGAGAACGTCAATGTTTATCAATCCAAGAAACGCATTTCTCGCCGCCATCGCGGTTTCGGTGCTGGCAGGGTGTCAGACGGCACCGCCGAGGGAATGCGAGAAGACCAAGCCCGGTGTCACCTACAACGGCAAATGCTGCGGCATCGGCACACCGTGCCGTGAAGGCAACAACACCCCTCATGACAAGCCCGACAGGCCCGATCCGCGGCCACAGTGATCCGCGAGCCAGAAACGTCCCGGCACGTGCCGGGACGTTTCGCCCCCGACAGGGCGGACTTACGGATCGGAAGGCCGCTACCCGGTTCCTTGCTGGCCGGCATTTGAATACGAACGGGACGGCGGGGCAGTAGACGATGCGGTCGCGCAGATCGCGCGAAAACTTCCCGCCGGATCTGTACTTCAAGGGGCTGTTCGACTGTTCGAAGGGAAGGTCCCGTAGAAACTCAGATTTCGCTTTCCGTCGATGCGAAGGATGCTACTAAAAAAAATTCGAGATGCTCTTGAACTCATTTGGGGCGCCTCCTAATTCGATTTCCGCTAAGGCCATAAGGCTCGGCAAAAAATGGCGGCGCCGCACAGGGCGGCGTCCTTGTACCCATGTTGCTTCAAGGAGGATGTGGCTATGAGAACCTTTGATACCCTCTATCGGACCACCGTCGGTTTCGACCGGCTTTTCGACATGCTCGACAGCGGCACGCGTCCAGACTGGCCGCCCTATAACATCGAGAAGGTCGACGAGAACGATTACCGTATCTCGATGGCCATCGCAGGCTTCAGCCAGGATGAGGTTGAGCTGACCCAGCATGGACCCGAACTGGTCGTGGTAGGCCAGAAAGCTGATGATCAGAGCGGACGCCAGCTGCTGCACCAGGGCATCGCCTACCGCAGTTTCAGGCAGACGTTCAAGCTTGCCGACCACATGAAGATCAAGGCAGCCAAACTGGAGAATGGCCTCCTCTCGATCGACATTGTCCGCGAGATTCCCGAAGAGCTGAAGCCGCGCCGCATCAGCATCGGCGTGGGCGACACGCCGACGGCCGCCACTCAGATCACGCAAGACACGGACCGCGCGCGTAAAGCCGCGTAATCCTGTCGATCTGTCACACTTTGAACTGCGGGTCCGCCTCCCGGTTTTCGGCCGGGAGGCTGTGATTGCGGAGAAACGAAGATGATCACTGCAGGACGTACTGGCGCGCCTCTGTCGCGCGCCCGCAGTTGGCCTGGACCGCGCAAACCATGAAACTCAATGGTTCGTTCGATTTGGAGGATCATATGAACGATCGGATGTTCGATAGCGCCGTTTTCGTGAAAAGCGGCGACAACCTTGTTCAGGAAATCACGTGTCTCGAGGACGCTCTGGAGTTCCTCTATGAATGGCCGAAGGACAGGCGCGGCCCCATTCACCAAACCGCATTGCGGGCCTGCCAGCGAGCTTTCGATAGCGATTATCCGCTTTCCGCAGCCAGAGACGCGTTCAGCGGTTTTGCGAAAGCAGCCAGAATCCTTGAGGAAGTATCCACGACAATGCCGTGGATGATGGGCAGAGGTGGCGAAGGCGGAGGAGTGACTGCCTAAAGCGCGTCGCGAAACGGATTCATGCGACACGCTTTAAGTCTTTGTTTTGATGCATGTCGTTGTCCCAGAACCGCGGCATACTTCTGGGTGACATGCATCAGGAAAGGAGGTCATGATGCTATCGAAACCTTTTGAAAAGCCAGTCCGGGTGTGGGTGGGATTGGGCTTTCCCCGCCAACTCAACACGGTCGCGGATGCTTATCAATTCGCAGCCGAATGGTGTGGCAACAGCCCGGAGCAGAGAGCTGCTATTCGCGCTTGCAAAGCCGCTCTGATTGGTGATGTGGAACCCGAGACAGCACGAGGCGTCTTCGTCGCGTTCGCTCGCAAGAAGGATATTCTTATGGAGGACGGCATCGAGCCTGCGCCTTCAAGGACGCTAAGTCCGCACCACGTCTAAAGCGCGTCGCGTTTGAACGGACTCAGACGACGCGCTTTAGGTCTTTGTTTTTATGCATGTCGTAGTCTCAAAACCGGGGCCACTTTTGAGCGCCATGCATTAGAATGTCCACAAACACGAGGCGGCTGCCACAAGCGGTGGCCGCCTTACCGGCTAAGTCGTCGAAGGGGTGCGCCAAAAACGGGCTTGGCTAAGTTATTGGAAGGATGGTGGGCGTGACAGGGATTGAACCTGTGACCCCTGCAATGTCAATGCAGTGCTCTCCCGCTGAGCTACACGCCCATCCGAAGCCGCGCATACACCATTTTTGGTCCAGCGCGTCAATAGCCGGAAAAGGGAAAGAAAGGCTCGTTTTGTCGCGCCGCCGACGAAGCGGCGAGATCACACTGTGCGCGCTTCAGGCGGCCTGAAGCATTTTTTCGACCTCATTGACGAGATCGCGCAGGTGGAAGGGCTTGGACAGCACCTTGGCGTCTTTCGGCGCCTTGGAATCGGGGTTGAGCGCGACGGCCGCGAAACCGGTGATGAACATCACCTTCAGGTCGGGATCGATCTCGGTGGCGCGGCGGGCGAGTTCGATGCCGTCCATCTCCGGCATGACGATATCGGTCAGCAGCAGGGAGAAAGGTTCTTCGCGCAGCCGCTCGTAGGCGCTGGCGCCATTGTCGAAATCGCTGACGTGGTAGCCGGCCCGCTCCAGTGCCTTGACCAGGAACCGGCGCATGTCGTCGTCGTCTTCCGCCAGCAGAATGCGTGCCATCTTGTCCCGTCCGAATCACCCCAGCCAAGCCTGCCGTCCGGCAAGCCCGTTAACCATCCTGTATATGAGGAGCTGACGGTAAACATCAAGTGAACGTTGGCGGCATTAATCCTGATTTGACGGGGTTCCTGACATGCCGAAATGCTGGACATGCGGCCGATGAGGTGGCAGTTTCCCATCATGATGCATTGCTGTTTCCGGGTTCGTTCAAATTGACGACGGCAGCCGAAGATTTTTCGGTCGTTCCACCCTTCGAAATCCGATCGGGCGCCGAGCAGCGCGTTCCGTTCGTCTTCAACTCACCGCATAGCGGCCGCTATTATCCAGACCGCTTCCTGGCCATGGCGCGGCTCGACCGCAACGCCATCCGCCGCTCCGAGGATTGCTATGTCGACGAGCTGTTCGGCAGCGCGGTAGTGCTGGGCGCGCCGATGCTGGCGGCGAATTTTCCGCGCGCCTATCTCGACGTCAACCGCGAACCCTGGGAACTCGACCCGCGCATGTTCGCCGAGCCGGTGCCGTCCTTCTGCAACATCCGCTCGGCGCGCGTCGCCGGCGGGCTCGGCACCGTGCCCAAGCTGGTGGGTGAGGGGCTCGACATCTATTCCGGCCGTCTGCCGCTGGCGGAGGCCGTCCAGCGCATAGAGGCGGTCTACAAACCCTATCACGAGACGCTGAAGCGGCTATTGACCAGAACCCATGCCAGGTTCGGCTATGCCGTGCTGATCGACTGCCATTCGATGCCGGCGAGCATCAGGGTGGGCGACAGCGGCCTGCGGCCGGATTTCATCGTCGGCGACCGTTTCGGCATCTCGGCCACGGCGGCCCTGACCGAGACGGCGATCGGCCTGCTCATCGGCATGGGCTACACCGTCGCCCACAACAAACCCTATGCAGGCGGTTTCATCACCGAGCATTACGGCCGGCCGGCGCGCCATCTGCATGCGCTGCAGATCGAGGTCAATCGCGGCCTCTACATGAATGAGCGGACGTTCCAGAAATCGGCCGGCTTCGATGCGCTGGCCGACGATATGGCGCGCTTTTCGGCCGACCTGATGGCTATGCCCGACCACCACTTCATAGACCTGCCGCTGGCCGCCGAATGACACGGAGCGGCGGCTGTTCATGAGATCCCGCGCTGGCCATCCCGCAGCGTAAAAAAAGACCGCATCGTTTGCACGACACGGTCGAAGTCTAGGGAGGAAACGCCCAAGGAGGGCATGGACAGGAAAACCTGTCCGAGAACAAATTTATTGTGCGATGCACAAATGTCAATCGATCCCACGCTTTTTTAATTCACTCTGATGTGAAAATGCGTTTCGATGGTCCCGATGTGTGACATTTCAGCAACGCTGATGTCTCTGATAAATCGATAAACCGGCTTGTTTTGGCGGGAAAGTGCCGGCAGACCGGGTTGGCACTCTGCAATGCGGGAGAATCACGTGGACATCAGCATCGATTTCATGCGCCGGATCGCGCAAGCGGCGGCAGCTGAAACCTTGCCGCGTTTCCGCGCACAGGGCGCGGTGGCCAACAAGGAAAAAGGCAGTTTCGACCCGGTCACCGAGGCCGACCGCGAGGCCGAGCGCGCCATCCGGGCGCTGATCTCGGCTGAGTATCCCGATCACGGTATCCTTGGCGAAGAACATGGCAGCGAAAACATCTCCTCAAGGCATGTCTGGGTGATCGATCCGATCGATGGTACCCGCGCCTTCATCTCAGGCCTGCCGGTGTGGGGAACGCTGGTCGGATTGACGGTCGACGGTGACGCCGTCGCCGGTATGATGGCGCAGCCGTTCACCGGCGAGCTGTTCTACGCCAACGCTTCCGGCTCCCACTACGAAGGCCCCGGTGGGCCGCGGAAGCTGTCGACCCGCAAGAGGACGAAGCTTGACGAGGCGACCTTGTTCACCACCACGCCGGCGCTTTTCAAGGGCGAGGCGCGCACCCGCTACGACGCGTTCGAGAAACAGATCCAGCTCGCCCGCTACGGAGCCGATTGCTACGCCTTTGCCATGATCGCGTCCGGCAGCGTCGACATCGTCGCCGATCCCGGATTGAAACCCTACGACATCGTGGCGCTGATCCCGATCATCGAAAAGGCCGGCGGCGTCGTCACCACATTCGAGGGCGGTCCGGCGGAAAAGGGCGGCGACATCCTGGCCGCCGCAACGCCGGAGCTTCACGCGGCTGCAATGGCAGCCTTGCGCGGCTGATAGTCGACCCGATCAGCGCGGCTTGATCGAGCGCTGGAATTCCGCCGGCGTTCGCCCGTAGACCTGCCTGAACGCTGAGCTGAAATGACTGTGGCTGGAGAAGCCGAGGTCCAGGCCGAGCGTGGTCAGATTGTCGTAGCGGCCAAGCAGGTCGAGCGCGCGCGCCAGCCGTAGGCGCAGATGGTAGCGATAGAGCGGCATCGCCTCGACCTGCTGGAAAACCTGCGTGAGATAAACCGGTGATACCCCGACTTCAGCGGCGATCTCGGCCAGCGTCCAGCGCCGCGAAAGATCCGAGGACAGGACGAGCTTGGCGCGATCGACCAGCTTCTGCCGGCCAGCGCTGGCGCCGGCGGCATGCGAGGTGCGCTCGCCGAGGGAGCGCCGCACCAGCGTCAGCGCCAGGGTTTCGGCCTCCAGCGTTTCGGCAATGTTGCGGCTCAGGCTGTGGCGCAGCACCGCCACCAGCGCCTGAGCCCGCGGGTCGATGCGGCGGCGCTGACGACGAAACGCCACGGCGCTGCCCAAGCGCAACTGCTCCTTCGGCGTCAGCTCCTGCAGTTGCGCCTCCTCGACAACGAGATCGAGGCAGGAATCGCCACCCTCGACGGGATGGCTGATCCGGTAGCCTTCGGCGTTGTTGAAGAACAACAACTGGTTGGCTTCGGCGACCGCATCGTTGCGGCCGACATGGCGCACGAAGACGCCGCCATAGGGAAACACAAGATGCGTGGCAGCGGTGCACTCTTCTTCGCTCTTGTGCCGGCATTCGCCGCTGCAGAGGACATCCCTCACCCTGACGGTGCCGGTGTCCAGAAGCGTCTGTACCGTGAACTGCGACATGGTGAGCTGAGACATGGCCGTTGCATTCTACCCTTGCACCGAAAGCTGCTCCGGCACATTTAGGCGATTGGCTTGTCCAAACCTGTCAGGAGACTTCACCTGTCGGGCCCTTCGTAACGGCCATGGCTCAGTCCCACAAACGGCGCGTGTATTCGCAGTGAGCGTCGCTGCGCGACAGACCGATGTCCTTGAGCTGTTCGTCGGTCATTTCGAGCAAGGCAAGGCGGCTTCGGCGCCTTTCCAGTTGACGGCCGATCCAGTTGGCCGCCGCGATGCCTTGTGTCCGCAAGGACCGCCGGAACGTCGCGGTTTGAGTTGTCGGCTGATGTGCGAGGCATTGCGCCGCCGCTGCATGATCGGGGCGCATCGCTCAGGCTTCCCCGTTGCCGGCCACTGATGCGCCGGCCACTGAGGCGCCGGCTTCGTTCAGCGCAATCGCGCATTCCTCGCAGCAGACCTCGACGGTCTTGCCGCCGACCTTGACGCGGATCGGGTTGGCGTCCAGCTGGCAATCGCAGGCAGCGCAGGTTTTCTCGGTCATGACGTCATCCCCTTGGCGTTCAGTATGCGGAGAGATGAGCATTCCGGGGCGGCACCGGCTGTCAGAATCTTTAGCTCTTTGGGTGCTGCCGGCGCTGCTCCTGACAGAAGGCTGTCAGCAGGCGCAAGCTCAAGGCGCCGCAACATGCAGCGCCGGCGGCATCAGGCTGTCGGGTCGTCGTTGCCGGGTATGAAGGCGTCGAAGGCGGCGAGCAACTGCTCGCGATAGACATCGGCCTCCTGCAGGATCTCGTGTTTCGAGCCATCGATCATCAGCAGCGAGCCGAGGCGCAGACGCCTGGCATAGGCTTCCACGGCCTTGGTCGAGACGACCTGATCGGCGCCGGCGGCGATCATCAGCAGCGGCACCTGGATCCTGGCCATGAAGTCGGGCTCACTGATGGCTTCGCCTGCCTTGATTGCCGCCTGCAGCCAGCGGATCGTCGGCCCGCCGAGCGCCAGTTGCGGATAGTGCTCGTAGATTTTCGTGTTGCGCTGATAGCGCCCGGGGTCCGATGTCACCTTGTTGAGGGCGAAGGGCAGGGTTTCCCTGGGACGCGGACCCCAGGCGGCGTAGAGCCGGCCGAGGCCGAGAAAGCACAATATCGAGCAGACGCGGCGCGCCGTTTTTGCCGACACGGGCGAGTCAGGCACCGTCAGGAAAGGCGCAATCAGCACCATGCGACGTACCCGGTTGACCATCGACGGCGCCGCGAGCAGCGCGATCACGGCGCCCATCGAATGGGCGAGGATGTAATACGGGCCGCGGCAGTCGGGCAGCACGATGTCCTCGAAGAACTGTTCGAGGTCGCCGGTGTAATCGTAGAAGGAGCGGACATAGCCGCGTTGCGGGTCGGCGATCAGCCGGTCGGAATCGCCCTGGCCGCGCCAGTCGAGCGTGGCGACGCCGAGGCCGCGGTCGGTCAGGTTGCGGATGGTTTCGAAATATTTCTCGATGCACTCGTTGCGGCCGGGCAGCAGCACGACGGTGCCTTTCAGCGGCCGGGTGACCGCGGCAAACAGGCCGTAGCGGATCTTCTTGCCGTCGCGCGTGGTGAAAAAGCCGCCGGCGACATTTTGCGGCGGCGGATTGCCTGGCGTGGGATGGAAGAGATCCGTCATTAGGCGCTTGCGTCTTCGTGGTGTCTCACCCGGCAGGGCGTCGGCATGGTGATAGACGCCAATGGATGAAAAGCAAAGGGAGGACGCCAAGGGGGCGGACTAACAACAAGCAAGGCCGGAAGCAGCCTGCGGCGGCGTGCTTCCGGCCTCTGTCGATCCGGGAGGAAGGGACGTTACACCCGGTCGGCCTCGTCGCGGCGCTTTCATCCGGCGCCGCCTGGTTCTTTATCCTGGGGGCACTCTAGCGCCGGCCGGCTGAACGGGCGCCGAAGCGGCGGTTCATCTGCCGTTCATCGACGCCTCGATTGGTGCTCTTCAAAAATCCTTGAAATGCACTTTTGCGCTCCCCAAATGTCGGATGCAGCCGCCGATGTCGGGGCTGCTGGTCCACCCGAAACGCCTTTCCAGGGTTTCGCACCGGCCACACGCAAACATGTTGCTCAACAGGAGAACACCTCATGCGTCACGTTGATTTTTCCCCGCTCTATCGCTCGACCGTCGGCTTCGACCGACTGTTCACCATGCTCGACTCGCTGGCCCAGCCCGATGGCGCGCAGACCTATCCGCCCTACAACATCGAGCGCACCGGCGAGGACGCCTATCGCATCTCGATGGCGGTTGCCGGCTTCTCGGACGAAGAGATTTCGATCGAAGCCCACCGCAACGTGCTGACCGTCAAGGGTGAGCGCAAGGAAGAAGGCAATGGCGAAGGCTCCGAGTTGCTCTACCGCGGCATTGCTTCGCGTTCGTTCGAGCGCCGCTTCCAGCTTGCCGACCATGTCGAGGTCGTCGGCGCCACGCTGAAGAACGGCCTGCTTTTCGTCGACCTTAAGCGCAACATCCCCGAGGAGCTGAAGCCGCGCAAGATCGCGATTACCGCCTCTTCGGCCAACGCCAAGCAGATCGAGGCCAAGAACGCCGCGTGATCAAGACGGCGGCGTCACAACGCCCAAGGTTAAAAGCGTCTCCTCCCGAGACGAAAGCGGCGCCGCGTGGCGCCGCTTTTTTCGCCGCAGCCTCTGTCAGGTCCCCAACCGAAGAGTTCTGGCTCTTTTGCGGCGGGCGCCGCCTTCCCATGAAGGGCAATGTCTGATCTCTCGGCTGATTTTTCCCTGGCCCTAACGGCAACCATTGCGGTGACCTTCCTGCTGGCCGGCATCGTCAAGGGCGTTACCGGTATGGGACTGCCGACGTTGGCGATGGGGCTGCTGGGCACAATCATGCCGCCGGTCGCCGCGGCTTCGCTGCTGATCGTGCCGTCCTTCGTCACCAATATCTGGCAGCTGTTTGCCGGCCCGAGCTTCGGCTGGATCCTCAGGCGGCTGTGGCTGATGATGGTCGGCATCGTCGCCGGCACGCTGGCCGGCTCATGGCTGCTGGCCAGCGACAATGTCAAATGGACGACGGCCGGCCTCGGGGCGGCGCTGATCGTCTATGCCGTCTATACGCTGCTGGCGCGGCAGTTGACGGTTCCCGCGTCAGCCGAGCGATGGTCGTCGCCCATCGTCGGTTTCCTTACCGGCCTCGTCACCGGCGGCACCGGCGTGTTCGTCGTGCCCGCTGTACCTTACATTCAGGCGCTGGGCTTGAGCCGTGACGATCTGATCCAGGCGCTCGGCCTGTCCTTCACCGTGTCGACGATCGCGCTCGCTGCCGGCCTTGCCTCGCACGGCGCGTTCCAGGTCGGGCATGTCGCCATGTCGTCGCTGGCGGTTGCGCCGGCCTTGCTCGGCATGTGGCTCGGACAGTTGCTCCGGCAGCGGATCAGCCCGGCGACCTTCCGGCGCTGGTTTCTTATTTTCCTGATCTTGCTTGGCCTCGAGCTTTTGGCGCGGCCTTTCCTTGCTTAGCGACCGGTGCCGGTTGCGAGAACGGCCTCGACGTTTTGCCGGTGGACGGGCTCGTACAGCGCGAAGTACTCGACCGCGCCCGTGGCGAACATGTCGGCGCCGAAGGTTTTCAGATCCTGCTTCGCAAGATCAGGCTCATGCCGGCAGCGAAGCAGTTTTTGAACGTAGGCTTGCGTGGCGGCGATGAGGCCTTTGTCGTAGCCGCCTCGCTCAATCGCTTCGAGCGAGCCGTGATTGGGCAAGATGCGGTCTATCGGCCACCCGCTCATGCGTTCGAGATCGACCAGATGTTGCGCCAGCCGATCCGCCTCGCTGACATAGGTGATTGGATCCTCGAGCGTGTCGCCCGCCAGCAGCAGGCCGTTCCCAGGCATGAACAGCACCGTGCCGTCATGGCTGTGGATTTCGACCTGACGCAGCTCGACGGCGATCGATCCAACGGTGAAGTCAAGACCGCCTTCGAAGGTCCTGTTCGGCAGCACGAGAGGCTTGATCGGTGGAACACTGCTTTCGATCTCCGCCCGGTTGTTCGCGAGCGCCGAGGCGGTGAGCGTGTTGGCGATAATCTCGCAATCCTGAAACACCTCATTGCCGGCAATATGATCGTCATGCCAGTGGCTGAGCACGACTCGGATCGATGTTGCGCCCATGTCTTCGAGCGTCTGCCTGATGAAGCGCGCGTGAGGCAGCGAAATATGCGTGTCGTAGACAAGCGCCTGCGAGCCATCGACCATCGCATAGGTGCAGATGCCGAGGGCATAGGCGCCGTCGTCCAGCCAGTTCGGCTCGTCCGACCAGGCGCGAACGCCGTCAACGCGGCCATCGTAGAAGCCGAGCACGTTTGGCGCCGGGCGAACCAGCCGCATGGTTGAGCCGAGAGGTGGCTTTGTCATTGGCGCGGTCTCGCGGGTTCAGGCGATCATCTGCCCGAAGCGATCGACCTCATCTGAAGTCGTGGCAAAGCTCGTGACGAAGCGATAGAGCAACTCGTCGTCGCCGACATGGCCGTCGAAGCCGTGCGGCCTGTGCCAGTCGTAAAAGGCGGCGCCGAGGGATTGCAGCCTTTCGGCTTCCGCCTTTTTCATCACCGCGAACACCTCGTTGGCCTGCGGCAACCAGGCGAGCTTAGCCGTTGCCGAATCCTCGATCGCAGCCGCCAGGCGCGCGGCCATGGCATTGGCATGACGGGCCATGTCCAGCCACAGGCCGTCCGTGAAGTAGGCGTCGAACTGCGCTGCGATGAAGCGCGACTTGGAGAACAGTTGTGCGGCGCGCTTGCGCAGGAAGGACAGCTCCTTGGCGCGGTCTAGATCGAACAGCACCACCGCTTCGGCGCACCAGCAGCCGTTCTTGGTGCCGCCGAACGAGACGATATCGACGCCGCGCTTCCAGGTCATTTCGGCCGGCGTCGTCTCAAGCGCGACCAATGCGTTGGCAAAACGGGCGCCGTCCATATGCAGCGGCAGGGAAAAGCGTTTGGCGATCTCCGAAATGGTGGAAATGTCGTCGAGCCCGTACACTGTGCCGACTTCGGTCGATTGGGTGATCGAGACGGCCGTCGGGCGTCCCCAATGGACGATTTCGGGTGCGAAACGGGCGACGGCCCGTTCAAGATTGTGCGGGTCGATCTTGCCCAGGGCGCCGTCGACAGCATGGAGACGCGAGCCGCCGCTGAAATATTCCGGCGCGCCGCATTCGTCCTCGATGATGTGCGATTCGCGGTGCGCAAAGGAAATGCCGCCGGGCTTGTTGTAAGCGGCCAGGGACAGCGAGTTGGCCGCCGTGCCGGTAGCGACGAAGAACACCGCGACCTCGCGTTCGAAGATCTCGCTGAAACGCTGGTAGACGGCGCGGTCGAGATCGCCATCGCCATAGGCGGTCGAAAAGCCGCCGGCGTTGGCTGACAGCCCGGCGGCAATGTTGGAATGGACGCCCGCCCAGTTGTCGGATGCAAAGAACATCAGGAAAGTCCCTGTCTGGTTGAGAAAGTCTGGTTGCGACAAGAGCGCGACCATGGCCGTTTCGGGGTTTGACGCGCAAGGGCCAAGGGCTGAAAAAGCGGTAAAGCCAAAGGCGATCACGAAGGAGTGCCGGGACCGAAATTTCGTTTCGACAGCGCCCGACGTAATTTTCTGTCGCCAAACGTCCAAGAATTTGGTGAATCGGTCTTGTGTACGCCCAGGATTTCTGACATAAAAAATTTAGGACAGTAGTGCTGTCTTATTTTGTCGCACAAGTCAGGCTGGATTGGCGTATCATTTGGGCCACTCCGGCCGTTGCCGCGAGCGACGGGTAGACGGCTCGGCTGTGGCCTGTACGATACCGGATACGAACCGGCGGTGCACCGCACGGTCCGCCAAGGATTTCGAAAAGACGTGCCGCAAGATGAGAGCGGAAGCCAGTCGCTTCCCAAGGTAGACCAGCGCCCCAAATGCTAGACGTGCAAGGGGCCGGAACGGAGGACAGGACGATGACGGAACTGACGCCATCTGCGATTATCGGCCAGGCCGCGCAGACGAAAGCGGCAGCCGTTAAAAATACCGTTCTGACCAAAGAAGGCCAGACCACCAACGGCCTGACCACCAATGGCATGGCCGCGCAGGGTCTCTACGATCCGCGCAACGAGCATGACGCGTGCGGCGTCGGCTTCATCGTCAACATGAAGAACGTGAAGTCGCACCAGATCGTCAAGGACGGGCTCTTCGTGCTCGAAAACCTGACGCATCGCGGCGCTGTCGGCGCCGATCCGCTGATGGGCGACGGCGCCGGCGTGCTGGTGCAGATTCCCGATCATTTCTTCCGCGAAGAGATGGCGGCCCAGGGCGTCGAACTGCCGGCGGCAGGCCAATACGGCGTCGGCCACTGGTTCATGCCGCAGGATGCGGCACTGCGCGCCCATATCGAAGAGATCATCGCCGAATCGGCGCAGTCAGAAGGGCTGCCGCTGCTCGGCTTTCGCGACGTGCCGGTCGACAATTCATCGCTGTCGAAGGCGCCCGATATTGCGGCCTCCGAACCGTTCCATCGCCAGGTCTTCATCGGCCGCACATCGGACATTCCAGATGACGAGGAATACGAGGCCAGGCTGTACCTGCTGCGCAAGGTGATTTCCGGCCGCATCTACGCCGAGAACAACAACAAGGATATCGGCGCCTACTGTGTGTCGCTATCGGCGCGTACCATCGTCTACAAGGGCATGTTCCTGGCCTACCAGGTCGGCGCCTATTACAAGGATTTGTCGGATCCGCGTTTCGAGACCGCGCTGATCCTCGTCCACCAGCGCTTCTCGACCAACACCTTCCCGTCATGGAAGCTCGCGCACCCCTACCGCATGGTCGCGCATAATGGCGAGATCAACACGGTGCGCGGCAACAACAACTGGATGGCGGCGCGCCAGGCCTCGGTCGATTCCGAACTGTTCGGCAACAACATCTCCAAGCTGTGGCCGATCTCCTATGACGGCCAGTCCGACACGGCGTGCTTCGACAATGCGCTCGAATTCCTGTTCCAGGGCGGCTACAGCCTCAGCCACGCCATGATGATGCTGATCCCGGAAGCCTGGGCCGGCAACAAGCTGATGGATGCCGATCGCAAGGCTTTCTACGAATACCATGCAGCGCTTATGGAGCCGTGGGACGGGCCGGCCGCGGTCGCCTTCACCGACGGCCGCCAGATCGGCGCCACGCTCGACCGCAACGGGCTGCGGCCGGCGCGCTACATCGTCACCGACGACGACCGCGTCATCATGGCGTCAGAGGCCGGCGTGCTGCCGGTGCCGGAGGAGAGGATCGTCAAGAAGTGGCGGCTGCAGCCCGGCCGCATGCTTTTGATCGACCTCGCCAAGGGCCGCATCATTTCCGACGAGGAGATCAAGTCGGAGATCGCCACCAGGCATCCCTACAAGACTTGGCTCAACAACACGCAGCTGATCCTCGAGGATCTGAAGCCGGTCGAGCCGCGCGCGCTGCGCAAGGATGTCAGCCTGCTCGATCGCCAGCAGGCTTTCGGCTACACGCAGGAAGACACCAAGCTGTTGATGTCGCCGATGGCGACCACCGGCCAGGAAGCCGTGGGTTCGATGGGCACCGACACGCCGATCTCGGCGATGTCGGACAAGTCGAAGCTGCTCTACACCTATTTCAAACAGAATTTCGCCCAGGTCACCAACCCGCCGATCGACCCGATCCGCGAGGAGCTGGTGATGAGCCTGGTGTCGTTCATCGGGCCGCGGCCGAACATCTTCGACCTGGTCGGCAATTCGCGCCGCAAGCGGCTCGAAGTGCGCCAGCCGATCCTGACCAATGGCGATCTGGAAAAGATCCGCTCGATCGGCCACACCGAGGACCGTTTCGACACCAAGACCATCGACGTCACCTACGGGTCGAGCGAGGGCGCTGCCGGCATGCAGGGCGCGGTCGAACGTCTGTGCGAGCGGGCGGAAGCCGCTGTCGCCGGCGGCTATAACATCATCATCCTGTCCGACCGCCAGGTCGGTCCCGACCGTATCGCCATTCCGGCACTGCTGGCGACGGCTGCCGTGCACCACCATCTGATCCGCAAGGGTCTGCGCACCGCGGTCGGCCTGGTCGTGGAATCCGGCGAGCCGCGCGAAGTGCATCATTTCTGCTGTCTCGCCGGCTACGGCGCCGAGGCGATCAACCCCTACCTTGCCTTCGATACGCTGCTCGACATGCACAAGCGTGGCGAACTGCCGGCTGAGGTTGACGCCTACGAGGTGGTCTCGCGCTACATCAAGTCGATCGGCAAGGGCATCCTCAAGGTGATGTCGAAGATGGGCATCTCCACCTATCAGTCCTATTGCGGCGCGCAGATATTCGACGCCATCGGGCTGAAGTCGGATTTCGTCGAGAAGTACTTCACCGGCACAGCGACGCTGATCGAAGGTGTCGGCCTTGACGAGGTCGCGGCCGAGACGCTCAGCCGCCACACCGACGGTTTCGGCAACGATCCGGTGCTGCGCAACAGCCTCGAGGTCGGCGGCGAGTACATGTACCGCATGCGCGGCGAAGCCCATATGTGGTCGCCCGACGCCGTCGCCACCTTGCAGCACGCCGTGCGTCAGGGCTCGTGGGAGACGTTCAAGGAGTATTCCGCGCAGATCGACAGCGAGACGGCCCGTGCTCAGACCATACGCGGCCTGTTCAGGATCAAGCTTGCGGAAGAGACCGGCCGCAAGAAGGTGGCGATAGAGGACGTGATGTCGGCGGCCGATATCGTAAAGCGCTTCTCGACCGGGGCGATGTCGTTCGGCTCGATCTCGCGCGAGGCACACACGACGCTGGCGCGCGCCATGAACCAGATCGGCGGCAAGTCGAACACCGGCGAGGGCGGCGAAGAGGCCGACCGCTATCTGCCGCTGCCCGGCGGCGGCAAGAACCCCGAACGTTCAGCGATCAAGCAGGTCGCCTCGGGGCGGTTTGGCGTCACCGCCGAGTATCTCGTCAATTCCGATGTCATGCAGATCAAGGTCGCGCAGGGCGCCAAGCCCGGTGAGGGCGGCCAGCTGCCCGGCCACAAGGTAGACGCCACCATCGCCAAGGTCCGGCACTCGACGCCCGGCGTCGGCCTGATCTCGCCGCCGCCGCATCACGACATCTATTCGATCGAGGATCTGGCGCAACTGATCTACGATCTGAAGAACGTCAACCCGGCGGCCGACGTCTCGGTAAAGCTGGTGTCGGAAGTCGGTGTCGGTACGGTTGCGGCGGGCGTCGCCAAGGCGCGCGCCGACCACATCACCATCTCCGGCTATGATGGCGGCACCGGCGCGTCGCCGCTGACCTCGCTCAAGCATGCCGGCAGTCCATGGGAAATGGGCCTTGCCGAGACGCACCAGACGCTGGTGCTGAACGGGCTGCGCTCGCGCGTTGCACTGCAGGTCGATGGCGGCTTGCGCACGGGGCGCGACGTCATCATCGGTGCGCTGCTCGGTGCCGACGAGTTCGGCTTCTCGACCGCGCCGCTGATCGCGGCCGGCTGCATCATGATGCGCAAGTGCCACTTGAACACCTGCCCGGTCGGCGTCGCGACGCAGGACCCGGTTCTGCGCAAGCGTTTCAAGGGCACGCCCGAGCATGTCATCAACTTCTTCTTCTATGTTGCGGAAGAGGTGAGGGGGCTGCTGGCCGAGATGGGCTACACCCATATCGACCAGATCATCGGCGACAGCGACCTGCTGGAGAAGCGCGAGATGATCCAGCATTGGAAGGCGCGTGGGCTCGATTTCGGCAAGATGTTCTTCAAGCCGGACGCGCCGCATGAGGCGGTGCACTGGACCGAACGGCAGAAACACCCGATCGACGATGTACTCGATCGCAAGCTGATCGAACTGGCGAAGCCCGCGCTCGAAAGCAAGCAGCCGGTCAAGATCGAGGTCGACATCCGCAATGTCGATCGCTCCACGGGCGCCATGCTGTCGGGCGAAGTCGCCAAGCGCTTCAGGCACAAGGGCCTGCGCGAGGACACGATCCAGGTGAAGCTGACCGGCACCGCCGGCCAGTCGTTCGGCGCCTTCCTGGCGCGCGGCATCTCGTTCGATCTCGTCGGTGCGGCCAACGACTATGTCGGCAAGGGCCTGTCGGGCGGACGCATCGTCATCCGGCCGCCGGAGGAGTCCAGGATCGTCGCGGCGGAATCGATCATCGTCGGCAACACCGTCCTCTATGGCGCGACCGAGGGCGAGGCCTATTTCGCAGGTGTCGCCGGCGAGCGCTTCGCGGTGCGCAATTCGGGCGTCGCCGCCGTCGTTGAAGGCGTCGGCGATCATGGCTGCGAATACATGACCGGCGGCATCGTCGTCGTCATCGGCCAGACCGGTCGCAACTTCGCTGCCGGCATGTCGGGCGGCGTGGCCTATGTTCTGGATGAGGCCGGCGATTTCGCCGCGCGCTGCAACATGGCGATGGTCGAGCTGGAGCCGGTTCCGGAAGAAGACGATCTGATGGAAAGGCTGCTGCATCATGGCGGTGACCTCGACCACAAGGGTCGCGTCGACGTCTCGGGCGACATGACCACCCATGACGAGGAACGGCTTTACCAGCTTATCTCGAACCACGTCCATTTCACCGGTTCGGTACGCGGCCGCGAGATACTCGACGACTGGACGACCTTCCGGCCGAAATTCCGCAAGATCATGCCGGTCGAATACCGCCGCGCGCTGATCGAGATGGAACGCATGCGCATGGGCGTGGCGGCGGAATAGGTTTTTCGACTTGCCGGGAGGCGCAGGCTTCCCGGCGGAACTTTCAGCGACAGTTTGACCTCGGACGCAAGGTTGCCACGGCTGCCTCAAGGGGTTAACGGGTGCGAAAACCGCACCATCTGGACAGCAGGAACTGGACTATGGGCAAGGTAACAGGCTTTCTCGAAATCGACCGGCAGGTGCACAAGTACCAGCCGGCCTCCGACCGCATCCGGCATTTTCGTGAATTCACGCTGCCGATGTCGGACAAGGAGGTCGAGAAACAGGCGGCGCGCTGCATGGATTGCGGCATCCCGTTCTGCCACGGGCCGACCGGTTGCCCGATCCACAACCAGATCCCGGACTGGAACGACCTCGTCTACAATGGCGACTGGGACAATGCGATCCGCAACCTGCATTCGACCAACAATTTCCCCGAGTTCACCGGCCGCATCTGCCCCGCGCCCTGCGAGGAAGCCTGCACGCTGAACCTCGAGGACATTCCGGTTGCCATCAAGACTGTCGAACAGGCAATCGCCGACAAGGCTTATGAAACCGGCCATATCCGGCCTTATCCGCCAGAGAAGAAGACGGGCAAGCGGGTCGCTGTCATCGGCTCCGGCCCGGCAGGGATGGCGGCGGCGCAGCAGCTTGGCCGCGCCGGCCACGAGGTCAGCGTTTATGAGCGTGAGAGCCGTCCCGGCGGGCTGATGCGCTACGGCATTCCCGACTTCAAGATCGAGAAGCACTATATCGACCGCCGCATCGAGCAGATGCAGGGCGAGGGCGTGACCTTCCATTGCGGCGTCAATGTCGGCGTCGACAAGCCGGTGGCAGAGTTGCTCGCCGGATACGATGCGGTGCTCTATTGCGGCGGTTCGGAATCGCCGCGTCCGGCCAACATTCCGGGCGACGATCTCGGCGGCGTCTATGACGCCATGCCCTATCTGGTGCAGCAGAACCGTCGCGTCGGCGGCGAGCCGATCCAGTCGGTGGCCTGGCCGTCGCATCCGATCATCGCCGGCGGCCAGCATGTCGTCGTCGTCGGCGGCGGCGATACCGCGTCCGACTGCGTCGGCACCGCCTTCCGCCAGGGCGCGGTGCGCGTCACCCAGCTCGACATCCGCCCGCAGCCGCCGGAGAAGGAAGACAAGCTTTCGGTCTGGCCTTACTGGGCGACCAAGATGCGCACCTCGTCCTCACAGGCCGAAGGTGCGGAGCGCGAATTCCAGGTGGCGACGCTCGAATTCATCGGCGAGGACGGCCAACTGACCGGCGTCAAATGCTGCGAAGTCGACGAGAAGCGCAAGCCGATCGCCGGCACCGAATTCGTCATCCGTGCAGACCTCGCCTTCATCGCCATCGGCTTTGCCGGACCGGCTGCCGCCGGCGTCGCGAAAGAGCTGGACGGTGAGATGAAAATCACCACGGACAGCCGCCGTTCCCGCAATGTCGAAGCCAACGATCGCGACTACAAGACCAGCGTCGACAAGCTCTACGCCGCAGGTGATGTGCGCCGCGGCCAGTCGCTGGTTGTGTGGGCGATCCGCGAAGGCCGCCAGGCCGCGCGCTCGATCGATGAAGCGCTGATGGGGTCGACGGTACTCCCCCGTTAACGGTTGATCGCCGTCGTCGTATCCGTCGCGGCAGCGGCCTTGGGCGGCCACGAGAAGTCGTCGGCGCGGCCGGGCGAGGCCTCGGGCGCCTTGCCTTCGAGGATTAGTTTTTCGCCGGGCAGATCCGGATTGGCTTTCGGCGCCGCCGCCGCACCGAGAAGTTCGGTACCGCCGTCGAGCGCCGGATCATTGAGCAGCATTGGAACGGTGCGGTCGACCACGATCGGGGCGGCGGGCAGCGACGGCGCCTCGACCGGGGCGCCGGCCGGTGCGGCAGCCGTCACCACGCTTCCCGGCGCTGCCAGGCCGAGGATCTTGGCCAGCGGCTTTTCGGTGTAGAAGGCGAGCTTTCGCTTGCCGGCTTTCGAGACGTTGATGCCGTCGTCGGAGCGCAGCCGCACGGCCTGGCCGTTAATGTCGGGGCCGGTCGAGACAAAGGCGCCGTTCTCGTCGACGAACCCATCCCAGACATCGACGAATTCGCCGCCGTTCTTCTCGGCAGCCGAGTGGTAGATGTCGTTGAATGCCAGCATGTCGGAGGTCATCTTCGGCGTCTTGAAGGCTGGCATGCCGACCCACAGATAAGGCACCTTGGTCGCCGCCAGTGCCTTTCCCAAGGCTTCGGTCCGGCGTTCGTATTCCTTGGTCCAGTTCTCGGAGCGCGGCTGCTCGCGCACATCGTTGACGCGCATCTGCTGGCGGTCGTTGGAGCCGAGCATGACGACGACCACGGAGGGTTTTTCGGTCTCGACCAGCGATTTGACCTGTTCGGGCCAGTTGTAGACATCATCGCGCACGAAACCCGAAGAACCGTTGGCGCGCTCGACGATCCTGACGTTGGCATTGTCGGCAAAGGCTGTTTCGAGGCCTTCGGCCAGGCCGTTGGCCATGAAATCGCCGATCACCAGAACGACGCGGGCATCCGGTGTCTTCTCGACAATCGGAGCGGAAGGTTCAACGGGTGCACGGGGCTTCCTCTTGACCTTCGGCTTTGCCTTGCGGACGTCGAGCGGCGGCTCGATGCGTTCGCTGCGGCGCGGGAACAGAAGGTCGCGCAGCGACCAGCCGCGGTTCTGCGGTTGTTCCTGCGCCAAAGCCGGTGTGTGGAAAGTGCCGGCGACCCCCGTCGCCAGGACGACGATGGCCAGAACGAGGATCGGCAAGCGGAAAACGATCACACGGATACGCGCTGCCGAAACCAAGCACCCTCTCCATCCCTTGGTGCATGGCCCTCGCAGGGGATCATGCACAGACCGATGCTACGGCATCCCTTGCGTCGCAAATGCAAGCTGCCGTCGCCGGCTCTATTTCTTTCTGAGCCATTTGAGCACTTCCATGCTCGGATACCCGTCCTGGGTCAAGCCGACCGTTGCCTGATAGGTCATGATGGCGGTTTTCGTGCCGTCACCGATCTTGCCGTCGAACTTGCCGTCGTAAAGTCCGTGCTGCGAAAGCCGCTTCTGCAACTCCTGCCTTTCCTCGAAGGACAGTTTGGTGAAGGGCCGCTTCCAGTCCTGCACCAGACCGTTAGAGCCGGCGATTTCGTCGGCAAGAAGGCCGACGGCCAAGGCATATTTGTCGGCGTTGTTGTAGGCCTTGATGACGGAGAAGTTCTTGATCATCAGGAATGCCGGTCCGCCGCGGCCGTCCGGCACTTTCAGCGTCGCCTTGTCGGTTGCGTTCTTGAAAGGCTTGCCATTGGCCCTGGCCACGCCGAGGGCCTGCCACTGCGCCAATGTCTTCGAGCCGGCAGGCAGTTTGCCCGCTGGAATGGTAACCTCGTAGCCCCAGGTCTTGCCGCCCTGCCAGCCATTCTTCTTCAGCAGATTGGCTGATGTCGCCAACGCATCGGGGATCGAATTCCAGATGTCGCGCTTGCCGTTGCCGTCCATGTCGACGGCATAATGCTGGTAGCTGGTCGGGATGAACTGGGTCTGGCCCATGGCGCCGGCCCAGGAGCCCATCAGGTGGCTTTCGTCGATGTCGCCGGTCTGCAGGATTTTCAGCGCGGCGACCAATTGGGTGCGGGCGAATTTCGAACGCTTCGGGTCGCCATAGGCGAGGGTTGCCAGCGAGCGGATGACATTGCGCATGATGTCGTCGCGCTTGAGGATCTCGCCATAATTCGATTCCATCGACCAGATGGCGAGCAGGATGTAGCGGTCGACGCCGAACCTCGCCTCGATCCGTTCCAGCCACGGCTTCCATTTCCTGGCCATCTGCTGGCCGACGGCAACGGACTGGTCGTGGACGCGGTTGTCGAAATAGTCCCAGGCAGGTGCGGTGAATTCGGGCTGGGTGCGTGCCTTTTCCAGCACCACCGGGTCGGGTTCATTGATGCCCCGGAACGCCCGGTCGTAGACCGCGCCGGAAACGCCGCCCGCCACGGCGGTGGCGCGGAAGCCGGCGACCCATTGCCGAAACCCGGCATCGGCGAAGGCCGGTCCGGCCGGCATCAGCAAGGCGAGCGAGAGGCTGGCCGCCGTCAGCACGCTGGTAAAGAGTTTTGCGGCACTGCGAACGGACATATTTTCCCCTTTCTCTATCTCAGGAAAGACCATTCATCGCCGAACCGGGTTAGCAATTGGTTTACCATAGGCGGCGCCTGGAACGAAAAGACACCTGGATGCTTTACCGGTTGATGTTTCCCTCAATGGCCCGATAATCCACAATTCCGGCGCGAAAATGTCGCGAGGCGGGATTGCCGGGCACGCCCTCAAACGGATAATTGACGCATGAAGCGAGTTCGCAAGGCAGTTTTCCCGGTCGCCGGTCTCGGCACACGGTTTCTCCCGGCCACCAAGGCCATTCCCAAGGAGATGCTGACCGTCGTCGACCGGCCGGTCATCCAGTATGTCGTCGATGAGGCGCGCGAGGCCGGCATCGAACATTTCATCTTCGTCACCGGCCGCAACAAGGCGGTCATAGAAGACCATTTCGATATCCAGTTCGAGCTCTATGATACGCTGGCACAGCGCGGCAAGGACGATCAGCTGGCCCGCTTGCAGCGGCTGCAGCCGGCGCCGGGGCAGACCTCGTTCACCCGCCAGCAGGTGCCGATGGGGCTCGGCCACGCCGTCTGGTGCGCCCGCGAACTGGTCGGCGATGAACCCTTCGCGCTGTTGCTGCCCGACATGATCATGCAGTCGGAGAAGAGCTGCACGAAGGCCATGGTCGAGCTCTACGAGGAGACGGGCAACAACATCATCGCCGTACAGGAATGCGATCCGGCCGAGACCCACAAATATGGCATTGTCGGCCGCGGCGAGGACACGCATCACGGCTTCCGCATCACCGAGATGGTCGAAAAGCCGAAGACCGGCACCGCGCCGTCCAATCTCTACATCAACGGCCGCTACATCCTGCAGCCCGAGATTTTCAAGATCCTCGAAAGCCAGGAAAAGGGCGCCGGCAACGAGATCCAGCTCACCGACGCGATGCTGAAGCTGGAAAAGCAGCAGCCCTTCTTTGGCTACCACTTTCAGGGCCGCACCTTCGATTGCGGCTCGCCGGAAGGCTTCGTCGAGGCCAATGTCGCCTTCGCGCTGTGGCGCAGCGACATGAACGAGAACATGGCCGGCGTCATCCGCACGCTGCTCGATGAGATGAAGCCGTCCGAGCGTCGCGGCGCTGCTTTTTAGCTACCGCTGCAGCTTCAGCCCCAAATAGATGCTGTTGGCGGTGTAGTTGCGCCCGGGCAGATTGCTGGTCAGCTTTTCGGTGCGGGCGCGGCTGGTGAGACCGACGTAACGGTTCAGCCACCAGGTCAGCCCGGCCTCTGCACTTAGCGTCATGTCATGGCCGTCGGAGCCGGTGTAATTGCGCCAGTCGAGCCCAAGGGCTGCGTTGCCGGTCAGGTCGGCGCGGATCTGCCGCTCGCCGGTGAGGCGGCCGGAATAGAGGATGTCGCCGCTCTCACCGGCATTCGTTGTGCCTTCGACCGTGGTTTGCCCGGTGAGGCCGATGATGGTACCGCGCTCGGGCGACCATTTGAGGTCGGCATTGATGGTGGCTCCCGAAATCGCCTCCAGGTTCTTGTCGTCGATCGCCTCCCTCAGCCAGCCGGCCGAGAACTCACCCTTGAGCTTCTCGCCCATGTCGACTTCGATACCGGCGCGTGCGCCAAGCCGGATCGAGGAGCGCTCGAAGCCCTTGTTGTCGATCCGTTGGTCATATACCCGGCGGCCGAGCTCAATCTCGGCAAAGGGCGTCAGAGCCGGGGAAATTTCATAGCCGGTCCGCAACGTTGCGGTGTAGAGCGTGTTGTCCTGGTCCTTCTGCGACAACGAGGTGCCATCGGTAAGTTCGGCATCGCCATAGATGTCGTGGGAGACGGCGCCGGTCAGCGCAAAGCGCATCTTGCCGACGTCCTTCTCGACGCCGAGGCTGCCGTCGACCGTCTGGCGGATCGGCTGCGATTTGACGCCGGCAATGGCGTCGGGCGCGGAGGCCGATTCCGGCGCAATCTCGTAGCCGAGCTTGGCGATGGCGCGCAGTTCGTTGTCGAGGTCGACATTGTACGTGCCTTGGATACGGCCGCGTGCCTCATTGATCTTCTGGCCCGAAATGGTGTTGCGGAAATTGCCGTAGCCGTCGATGACCGCCGAATTCTCGCGCCAATCGGAGGCGGCGGAGAAACGTAGCGCCGTTTCGGACAGCACCGCCGACTTGCCGCCAGCGCTGGAATCGGCGTTCGACGTGACGGCAACGCCCTGCTCGAGCGTCGGCCGCAGCAGGAACGAGCCGACCTTGATGCCGGTTGCCGCGTACGGGTCGTCCTCGAGCTTCTTCTTCTGGCCCTCGATGGCGTCGGTGCGTTCGGCTCCAGGGTGTCGGTCGACGCCGTCGACGGTGAGGACACGGCGGTTGGCTGTGTCCTGATCGGCGTCGCCTGCCGCAGTGCCGTCCGGAGTCGCGGCGGTGGTGGTCTGGTCCGTGGCTTTGCCAGGCTTCTTCTTGTCGGCGGCCTTGGTTTTGTCCTTGGCCTTGTCTGCATCCGCGGCGGCGCGTTGCTTTGCCGTCGACGGACGGCGTGGCTGGACAGTTGGCGGCTTGTCGGCGAACGAATCGTCGATGGTCGCCGGCGGGTCGAAAATGCTGTTTGCGCCGGCCTGTGACGGGTCGGTGTCGTCAGGCAAGGCGCCATCGCTGGCCGGCACATAAGCGGTTGGCGTGTTTCCCGTGGGGGCGGTGTCGGCAGGGGCGGGCTTGACCTGCGTGTTGGCCTTGCTCAATTGCCTGGCCCGGCGCTGCTGGTCGGACAGGATCGCCGATTCCGAAACCTCGCCGCGCAGCTCGGTCTCCTGGGCATGAAGCGCAGTTGGCCGCAGCAAAGCGAGCACGCTCGTCGCCAGAAGCAGAGCGCAAAAGGCTCTGCCCGTTCGACCTTTTTTCTCTTGAGGCTGGGCCCGCGACATCGTCACCACTGCTTGCGCGGCGCAAGCGCGCCATACTTACCGAACCGTAAACGGGGATGGTTAACGGAGGGTTGAAGGTGTGCCTGTACGACATGGCTGGACGGCAATTCTGTTGGACAGGCGAACGGCAAAGCGCTAATCGCATCAGCCATGCATGCGGGATCCCCAGAAAAGAAGCCTTTGGAGGCTTCGGTCGCCTCGGCGCTGAGAACGGTAGCCACGGAACAGGCCGGCGTGGCGGCATTGGCCGCCGCGCTGGAGAACGAACTGGCCGAACCTTTCGCCCGCGCCGTCGACATGGTGTCGCGCATCAATGGCCGCGTCATAGTCACCGGCGTCGGCAAAAGCGGCCATATCGGCACTAAGATCGCGGCTAGTCTGGCTTCGACCGGCACGCCTGCCTTCTTCGTCCATCCGGCGGAGGCCAATCATGGCGACCTTGGCATGATCGCCAGAGACGATGCCATCATTGCCATGTCATGGTCCGGCGAGAGCAAAGAGTTGATGGGCATCGTCGCCTATTCCAGGCGCTTCTCGATCCCGCTGATTGCGATTACCGCGGGCGCGGCCTCGGCGCTGGCGCGCGCGGCCGACGTGGTGGTGCTCCTGCCGTCCGCGCCGGAAGCCTGCCCGCACGGTCTGGCGCCGACGACATCGACCCTGCTGCAACTGGTGGTCGGCGATGCGCTGGCCATAGCGCTGCTCGAAGCGCGCGGCTTCACGCCCGACCATTTCCGCACGTTCCACCCCGGCGGCCAGCTCGGCGCCAACCTCACGCAGATCCACGAGATCATGCATGTCGGCGACAGGCTGCCGCTGGTGTCTTCCGGCACGGGCATGCGCGAGGCGATCCTCGAATTGTCGAACAAGGGCTTCGGCTGCGTGGCGATCGCGACGGCGGATGGCGCGTTGGTGGGCATCATCACCGATGGCGACATCAGGCGTCACATCGGCAGCAATCTCATGGAAATGAGCGTCGATCAGGTGATGACGAAAAAGCCGAAGACGGCCACACCGGACACGCTGGTGGCGACGGCGCTGCAGATTATCAACAATTCGGCCATTACGAGCCTGATGGTGGTCGAAGGCAGGCGGCTCGTGGGACTGGTTCATCTGCACGACCTGCTGCGCATCGGCGCCGCCTGAAAAAATCAAAGGACGCGTCGCGTTCGGGAAGCCCTAGGCGACGCGGCCTGATTTTTCCGGATCGAAAGCGCCATGCGCTTTCGAAATGTCAAACTGCCTCGACGGTCAGTTCCAGATCGGTGTCGGCCGAACTGACGACGCGCACCTGCGTGCCGGCCGGCAGGTCGGGACCGGAGACGCGCCACAGTGTGTCGCCGAGTTTGATGCGGCCGCGACCGTCCTTGATCGGCTCGGCCAGCGTTGCCATCCTGCCGACCAACTGCGCGCCGCGCCGGTTGAGCAGCGGCTGGTCGCTAGGGGTATTACGCCCACCAACCAGCTTCTTTCCGGCAAAGGCCGAGACCAGCGACAGGGCCAGGAAGGCGAGGACCTGGACTTCCCAGGCCCAGAAGCTTGCGTCCCAGACGAGCAGGGAAATCACACCGATCACCAATGCGGCGATGCCGATCCACAGCATGAATATTCCTGGCGCGATGACCTCCATCACCAGGAGGACGAAGCCCAGAACCATCCAGTTCCACGGACCAAGTTCGGAAATGATGCGGTCGAACATGGGAGTGCGCTCCTATGATCTCAGTTCTCAGCTAGCCTCAATTCTCGCCTGGGCGAACCACCGGAGGGCGGGCGGCCTGCCTGGCGGCGCCGGCGGTGCCTTCGCTGCGGAACACCTCCCTGGCGATCTCGCTTATGCCGCCGAGCGTGCCGATCAGCGCCGAGGCTTCCATCGGCATCAGCACGACCTTGCTGTTGTTGGCGGTACCGATCTTGCCCATCGCTTCGGTGTATTTGAGCGCCACGAAGTAGTTGAGTGCCTGCACGTCGCCCTTGGAGATGGCTTCCGATACAACCTGGGTGGCTCGCGCTTCGGCCTCGGCCGAGCGTTCGCGTGCCTCGGCGTCGCGGAAGGCGGCTTCCTTGCGGCCTTCGGCCTCAAGGATCTGCGACTGCTTGAGGCCTTCGGCGGCGAGGATCTGCGCACGCTTGTTACGTTCAGCCGTCATCTGACGACCCATCGATTCGATGAGGTTGGCCGGCGGATTGATGTCCTTGATCTCGACGCGGGTGATCTTGATGCCCCACGGATGCGCCGCTTCGTCGACGACGCGCAGGAGGCGCTCGTTGATGGCGTCGCGGTTCGACAGCAATTCGTCGAGGTCCATCGAGCCCATGACGGTACGGATGTTGGTCATCGTCAAATTGAGAATGGCGTTCTCCAGGCCGGCGACCTGGTAGGCGGCCTGCGCCGCATTGAGGATCTGGTAGAAGGCGATGCCGTCGACGCCGACAATGGCGTTGTCGCGCGTGATGATTTCCTGGCTCGGAACGTCGAGCACCTGCTCCATCATGTTCATCTTGGCGCCGATTCGGTCGACGAACGGCACGATGAGGTTGAGGCCGGGGCTTAGTGTTTTGGTGTAACGACCAAAGCGCTCCACCGTATAATTATAGCCTTGCGGGATTGTCCGGATGCCTTTGATAAGAAGCACCAATACCAGAAAGGCAAGCGCACCAATCGCAATACCGAAACCACTGAAGTCCATTTGAATCTCCCTCAGATGCCGGCCATGGCGTTGATTCCATGCAACCGACTTCACCAAACACTTAGGTGTGTTTCAATAATGTTACAATCAGGTGATCGTTGATTATTAGTGCATGGAATAGCGCAACTGCGGCGATCGATCGCCGCAACGTGGCGGCCTCAGACCCAGCCCGACAGCTCGCGCCGCACCATCGCCTCGATCACCGCCATGCCTTCTGCACTGTCGTTGAGGCACGGGATGTGGGCGAATTTCTCGCCGCCGGCGTGATGGAAGGTCTCGGCCGCCTCGCGGCCGATTTCGTCCAGCGTCTCGATGCAGTCGACGGAAAAGCCTGGGTTGACGATGGCGATCGATTTCACGCCGTCCTTCGCCAGTTTCTCGACCGTCTTGTCGGTGTAGGGCTGCAGCCATTCCTGGGCGCCGAAGCGCGACTGGAAGGTGATGATCAGCTTCTTTTCATCCCACCCCAGTCGTTCACGCAACAGCCGTGTCGTCTTCTGGCAGTGGCAGTGATAGGGATCGCCCTTCTCGAAATAGGGCTTCGGGATGCCGTGATAGGAGGTGATGACCACCTCGGGCTCGAAGTCTAGCGTTGCCAGATGCCGTTCGATCGAATGGGCGAGCGCCTCGATGTAGACCGGCTCGTCATAGTAGGGCGGAACACTGCGCACGGCAGGCGCGCGGCGCATCTTCATCAAGGCGCGAAACAGCTGGTCGTTGGCGGTCGCGGTGGTGGTCGCGGAGTATTGCGGGTAGAGTGGGAACGACAGGATGCGGTCGCAGCCTTGCTCGACCAGCCTTTGCGCGACGCTCGCGGTCGAGGGGTTGCCGTAGCGCATCGCCCAGTCGACCACGACATCGGGTAGGTCGATGAGCGCTGCGGCCAGCTTTTCGCCCTGCGCCCGGGTGTAGGTGCGCAGCGGCGACTCGTTCCTCTCGCGGTTCCATATCCTGGCGTAATTGGCGCCGGACTTGTTCGGTCTCGTGGTCAGCACCAAGCCGTAGAGGATCGGATACCAGATCGCCTTGTTGAGCTCGATGACCCGCGGATCGGACAGGAATTCGCGGAGATAGCGCCACATCGGCTTGAAATCGGTGCCGTCCGGCGTGCCGAGATTGACCAACATGACGCCGATCTTGCCTGCCTTTACCGGCGGATGTCCGGCCGGTAGCCGGTCGAGCGCTTTCGCGGCTTTGGGGTCGACAGGCGTGGAAAGCGTCATGAAGGTCTCCCGACACCGCGAAAACCGACGATGTCGGGCGAAACTAGCGATGCGGCGCGAGTTTTCAATGCTGCGTCTGGCCGCACCTTACCTTGAAAGCCAAAAACCCGTCCGGTTACCCGGACGCGTTTTGCTGGTCGCAAGTGCGAAGCGAGGTTACTTCGCCGGAATGGTCAAGGTCGCGCCGACAGGAAGCCGGCGTGGTTCGTAGCCTTTGTTGGCCTCGGAGATCACCTTCCACTTGGCGCCGTCGCCGTAGGCCTTTTTGGCGAGATCCCAATAGGTATCGCCGGCGACGATGACATGGCTGGCTTCGGCCGGGGCGGCGTCAGCCGGCTTTGCCGGAGCAGGTGCGGCTTCGGCCGGTTTTGCCGGTTCGGCCGGAGCCGGCGTTGCCGGGGCGGTTTCCGCCGGGACAGTCGGCGGCGTGGTGGTGATGTCGCCGGAGCCTGCCGGCAATGCGGGCATCGCCGGCTCCGCCGGTGCAGCCTCGGCCGGTTTTGCCGGTTCCGCTGGAGCAGGTGCCGGTTCGGCTGGTTTTGCCGGCTCGGCGGCCGGGGCAGCCGCTACGGTTGCGGCAACCTCGGTGATGCGGCCGTCGAGCTTGGGCGTATAGGGCCGGTGCGCGGCGAGATAGTCGGCGACCACCTGTTCGAGGCCCGGGCCGTAATCATAGGCGTTCTTCGCCTTCTCGGCGAAGACCTTGTAGCCGTCGCCGCCCTGGCGGACGTAATTGTTGGTGGCGACCAGATAGTCCTTGTCCGGATTGATCGGCGCCCAGGCACCGTTCTGCATCACCTCGACCGACTTGACTCGGCCGGCATTGGGCGCGACCGACTTGTCGAAGGAGTATTTGAGACCTGCCACCTGCGGGAAGCGGCCGCCGCCGTCCTCGACCTGGCTGACGCCGTTTTCCAGCCCGGCAACCAGATCCTTGCCGGAAATCTGGAAGGTCGCCAGCGTGTTCTGGAACGGCAGCACGGTCAGCACCTCGCCCATGGTGACGGTGCCCTTGTCGATCGAAGCACGCAGGCCGCCGCCATTCGAGACGACGATCTCGACGCCCTGTCCCTTGACGCGGTCGAGGATGGCGTCGGAGACGAGGTTGCCCATCGCGCATTCCTTGGTGCGGCAGCTTTCGCGGCTGCCGTCGATGGCCTCGGTGGTCTCGGCCACTTCCTTGTTCTTCAGCGCCTCGATCGGCGCGCCAAGCTCCTTGATGCGGGCAAGAACGGCCGGATCGGGAGTGATCGACTTGTCGAGGAAGATCGGGTCGCCGCTGGCTTCCTTGACGTTGCCATTGTCGTCGAACACGACCTTGAATTCGCCGAGATATTTCGAATAGGACGCGGCCTGCACCACAGGCACCTTGGAGCCGTCGGGGTTGTCGACCATCGTCGGGTAGGGGCCTTCAGCCTTCGGGTCGGTGTTGGACAGAAGCGAATGGCTGTGGCCGCCGACCACCACATCGATGCCCGGGATCTTGGCGATGACATCGCGCTCGCGCCTGTAGCCGATATGGGTGACGGCAATGATCTTGTTGACGCCTTGCGCCTTCAGCTTCTCGACCTCGGCGGTGATCGACTTGACGTCGTCCTCGATGGTAATGTTGGGGCCGGGAGAGGCGAGTTCCGGCGTGTCGTTGGTCACGGCGCCGACAATGCCGATCTTCTGGCCGCCGACCTCAAGCACAATCGACGGCTTGATCTTGCCTGCGGCGCCGGACTTGTCGTTGGGCACGACATTGGCGCTGACGATCGGGAACTTCGCCTTGTCGAGATAAGGCACCAGCGCGCTCTCGCCATCGTCGAATTCGTGGTTGCCGAGCGTCACCGCGTCGGGCTTGATCTGATTGAGGAATTCCTCCTCCGCCGTGCCCTTGTAGGTGATGTAGAACAGCGATCCCTGAAAGCTGTCGCCGGCATTGAGCAGCAGCACGTTCTGGCCTTCGAGCTTCTTGCGCTCCTGTGCGATCGCGGTGACCAGCCGGCCGGCGCCGCCGATGCACTCACCCTTGGTCTCTTCCTCGGCCGAGCAGGTCGACTCGTATTTGTTGTTGCCTTCGATGCGGCTGTGCCAATCGTTGAAATGCAGGATGTTCAACGTGTAGTCGGCAAAGGATGGTGCGGCCGACAGGCCGAGTGTCGAGGCAGAGAGGGCGGCAATGGCGGCGAGCTTCTTCATCTTCGTCTCCCGGATATGATCAAAGGCGTTTAACGCTCTTGCCCGACTGCAGGATAACAGCCAGCATTTCGGGTATGTTCACATCGCGGTTGTGGCGATGCAAGAAGAATCAGGGCGGATAACCGGCATCGGTTTGCCGGCATAAAAGAGGCGGCGGCATCGCGGCGCCGCCATCCGCAAAGCCGCATGGGAAAGGTTCAGCCGCGCCTGGTCAGCACGAAGTTCTGCCCGGCGGAGCTGGTGCAATTCAGCTGGTTTATGGACACCAGCAGGCAGTTGAAAGCGATTGGCTGCTGCCGGATCAGCGAGGTTCCGTTGATCTCGACCGAGGTGGCGCCGGTCTTGGTGTAGCTGCCGTCAGCGAATTTCTCACCGGTCTCCGCCGAAACGGTGGTGAAGACGCCGCCGTTCAATGTCGAGACCGCCTTGCCTTCGGCGTTCAGCCATGAGCCTTCGACGCCTCGCGCCTGCGATGAGATCGGTGGCCCGTCGGAGCCGCCGGTGGTGCAGGCGGCAAGCATCGTCGCAAGAACGCCCGCCGCTCCCGCAGAAAGAATTTTGCGCGCAATCGTCATATCAAATCCTCTCCTGACGCATCGGCCCAATCGTCAAACGGCGTTTTGGGGAACACGATGTGCGTGGCCTCAAGTTTCCAGAGCCGTCCCTCGTGCGTCCAAATGGATGCACACTGCTCTCGTCCGCATCCCTTCAATCGCCCGATTTCCGGGCGATTGCAAGGCAGTGAGGCAGGGGTATGGAACCGCTATCGAACGAGGATGTTGCGGAATTGCCACGGGTCGCTTTTGTCGAGGTCTTCGGGAAACAGGCCCGGACGGTTATCGAGCGGCGTCCAGTCGGTGTAGTAGCCCTTGACCGGTCCGAGATACCGGGACTGCACTTCTAGGCAGCGCTTGTAGTCCATCTCGTCGGCCTCGACGATGCCGGCTTCCGGGTTTTCCAGCGCCCAGACCATGCCGGCGAGCACGGCCGAGGTGACCTGCATGCCGGTAGCGTTCTGGTAGGGCGCCAGCTTGCGGGCTTCGGCCAGCGACAGCTGCGAACCGAACCAGTAGGCGTTCTTGGCATGGCCGTAGAGCAGCACGCCAAGCTCGTCGACGCCGTCGACCAGCTCGTTTTCGTCGAGCACATGGTGGACCGGCTGCGGCTTGCCGGCAGCGCCGAACATTTCGTGGAGTGACAACACGGCGTCGTTGCAGGGGTGATAGGCATAGTGGCAGGTCGGGCGGTATTGGACCTTGCCCTTCTTACCGCGCACGGTGAAGAAGTCGGCGATCGAGATCGCCTCATTATGCGTCACCAGGAAACCGTATTGCGCGCCCGGCGTCGGGCACCAGGAGCGCACGCGGGTGTTGGCGCCGGGCTGTTCGAGATAGATCGCAGCCTTGGAGCCATGCTTGTGCTCCTTGCCGTTCTTCGGCATCCATCTCTCATGCGTGCCCCAGCCGAGCTCGGCCGGCTGCAGCCCTTCCGAGATGAAACCTTCGACCGACCAGGTGTTCCAGAACACGTTCATCGGCTTCGGCTTCTTGGTGCGCTGGGTGTCGCGCTCGGCGATGTGGATGCCCTTGACGCCGGCCTTCTTCATCAGCTTCGCCCAGCCGTCACGGTCGTCCTGCGCGGGTTCGGAAAACTCGAGGCCGAGGTCGCCGGCAAGGTTCAGCAGCGCCTGCTTGACGAACCACGAGACCATGCCCGGATTGGCGCCACAGGTCGAAACCGCGGTAGCGCCGCCGGGCTTGTCGTGCTTCTCCTTGATCAAGGCTTCGCGCAGCGCGTAGTTGGTGCGGCTGGCATTGTCGGCCTTGGCGTCGAAATAGAAGCCGAGCCACGGCTCGACGACGGTGTCGATGTAGAGCACGCCGAGCTTGCGGCAGAGCCGCATCAGGTCGACCGAGCCGGTATCGACCGACAGATTGATGCAAAAGCCCTGGCCGCCACCATTGGTCAAAAGCGGCGTCAGCAGTTTCTTGTAGTTTTTCTCGGTCACGTGCTCCTGCACGAAGGCGATGCCGCGCTCGTCGAGCAGCTTGCGGTCGGTGTCGAGCGGGTCGATGACCGTCATGCGCGACTTGTCGAATTTGAAATGGCGCTCGATCAGAGGCAGCGTTCCCCGTCCGATCGAACCAAAGCCGATCATCACGACAGGGCCGGTGATTTCACCGTAAACGGGCCAGTTTTCATTCGCCATTTTATCGAGCACTCCTTCAAGCAACGCGCCAAAACGGCCGTTCGACCGCCGCGCGACAAACCATAGATCATTGTCACAATAAAGCGAAAAGCAGGGATAAGGTTAGTTCCCGACGGCGCAGATGCGCGCCTACGGTTCGAGCAGTTTCGCGAATTCCGGTGTGAACAGCGCTTGTGCTTCGGAGACCGGCATTTCAACGAGATCGTCGCCGCAAGCCTGGATGACGTTGGGCAAACCTTGCAGCCCGAAGACCAGAACCTGCCTGTCGCCATCGCGCTTCAGGCTGGCGTCTAGATAGTCGCCGATCAAATCGTCGATGCCGCATTCGGCCTCGTAATCCACCTCGGTCTGGTCGCTTGGCTTCTTGCGGTTTTCCCTGACGAAGGCGGCCAGCGAGGGGCCTGGCTTGCCGTCGCCCGTATCGGAAAACATGTCCTGAAGGGTAAGCAAGGCGCCACGGCGCACGTCCATGACATAGGCGTCGGAATAGTTGTTCGGATGCGCACCGCCGCAATAGAGGCTGCCGGATTCCGACCAGCTCATCAGCTTCGGCGTCAATGACGTCACTTTGGACGTCGTGTCTTCGTAGCCGCCAAGCGAATCGTCATCCATGCCCTCCATCGGTGGTCCATCGTGGAAGCCGGCGTATTGCAGCGCCGCGCAGGTCAAGGCGCTGAGGCTGTCATGCCAATGGCGGTTCTGCAGCAAGGCATTGGCGGCTTCGATCGGCGCGCCGCCGGCGAGATCGACGATGCGCGGCCTGGCGAATTTGGTGCGTGGATCGGTGACATAGCTGTAGGCTGCATCCGGCCAACCTTCCTTGGCGTCTGCCTCGGGCGCGAAATCCAGCTTGAGATAGTCGTAGGGCGATGCCGCCATGGTGATCGGCGCATCGTCGCCCGAGAATGTCATGTCGGTGAAATCATAGAGATCGCGTGGCGTCGTCGCCGGCGTCTCTGTCTGGGCACGGCTGGCGATCCTTGTCAGCTTCAGCGGCAGGGTCTTTTTGGCCGTCCAGGTGCCTTCCAGCGTCTTGCCCTTGTCGGCGGAACTCAACCGCCAGACGGCGCCGATGGGTGGAGCCTGGCCGTCGCCGCACTTCTTGGCATCGCAGGCTTCTTCCTCGGCCAATTGAAAGGTGGCGCCCTTGCTCGACTTCGCCTGCAGAGGAATATCGATGCCCTTGGAGCGGTAGAAATAGCGCGCCGCCAGTGCCTCTCCAGCCGTCGCCGGATCGCCGGTAAACTCGACGACGATGTCGATGTTGCCGAGCTTGCCGGCATAGGTGACGGGGTCGGCGAGCGCCGTTGCCGGCAACGCCAGCAATGCACCGAGCAATACGGCTTGCTCCAGGATTTTTCGGATCATCGTCACTCCAGCGTCATGGCTTGCAGGCGTTGCACCAGCCTGTCACGGTCTGACGTCATCCCCTTATAGTCGAGTTGAGCCTCATCCAGCGCCTGCAATTGCGCCGCGAAAGAGGCGGCAAGCGTTGCCCGGTCGGGATGCCGCGCCAGCACTTTCAGCGGGTCGAGGTGGATGCGGATGGTGAACAGGATGTCGCGCGACAGAGGCAGTTTGCGCAGCGTCTGGCGCTCGACGCGGATGAAGGCGTGGGTGTTGACGTCGCCGTCGGGAAATCGCGAGGGGCGCCTGGTGGCGCGGTCGATGCGCTCGACATTGGAGAGCGGATGATAGAGCGCGTCGTCGGCCTGGATCGACCAGTTGAAGCGTTCGACAGCCTGACCCTGCAGGCCGTCGAACATGCGGTTGATGAGCTCGGCCGGCCTGGTGCCCGGACCGAAGCCCGGCACCGGTGCGTGGATCTGCTGCAGCGGCCGGCCGAATTTTTCGACCAGCGACCAGGATGACGGGAAGCACAGCGAGCCGGCGGCGAGTCGCCAGCCGGTGTCGTCACGGCGCATCAGGATCAGGTCTTCCTGGACGAGCAGCGACGCTGCGACCAGCGGGGCATCGGGGAAGGTGGCGTCAGAGTCGGCTTTGGCGCCAATGACCTCAACCCCGGCATTGGTGCGCCGGTACATCCCGGGAAATGTCGACAGCAGATGTGCTTCGATGAGGCCGCGCACTTCGCGCTGGGCGTCGCGCGTGCCGTCTTCCTCGACAAACACCTTGTCGGGGATTTCGGCATACAGCCGGCGCTTTTCGGCGAGATGGTCGAAGAGATACCGGTCGACCTCGATCCACTTGTCGAGTTCGAGCGGCTTCAGCCCGATGGTGAAGAGCTTTGAGGAGCCATCATAGGGCGTGTGCGTGGGCTGACGAGAATTCATGCTTCGCTAGAAAGTGTCCAATGCCGGCGGTTATTCTCGCAGCCGCTTCGTATCAGGCCAATGTTGCCGGGATCAAGCCGCGCAGAGAATTGCCGACGAACAGTGTTTTGGCGGATTTCAACTCGTCATAGCTGTAGATCGCCTCCTGGGCGCGGCCTTCGTCCAGCAGCTCGGCGCGCAATACGCCAGGCAGCAGGCCGCAGTCGAGCCTGGGTGTCATCAGCATGCCATCACCGAAATCGGCGAAGACGTTAGTGATGGTGCCTTCGCAGATTTCGCTGCGCTCATTTGCGAGCAACACTTCGTCGGCCTGGGTGATCAGATATTCGGAGCGGGCGTGGGTGTAGATCTGTCGCCGGCTGGTCTTGTGGCGCAGCAGCGCGTCCGAGGAAGAGAGCCGGACCCGCGCCAGTCGCAGCCGCCAGACCTTGTCGGCGGCGAACGGCTCATAGGGCTGGACCGAGGCGGTCACTTCGCCATTGCGCTGCAGGACGAGCCGGGTGCGCAGCGCCGTCTGCTGCGCCCCGATAGTATTCGCCAGCACCTCGCCGATCCGCTGCGGATCGCAGGCAAAGCCGAGTTCTTCCGCCGAGCCGTAAAGGCGCGCGAGATGCGTTCGAAGCGCAGAAAGCCCTGGCCGGGCTCCCAGCGCATGGTCTCGATCAGCTCGAAATCGGCGGTGTCCCCGTCGCGAAGCGCGCCTTCAGCAGACACTCCTGATACTCCTCTTGCGCCGTCGAATCGAAGACGACGCCGCCGCCGACATTGTAAACGGCCTCGCCACTGGAAAAGAGCGATATGGTGCGGATCGCCACCGAAAAGCGCATCATGCCGCCAGGCGCGATCCAGCCGATGGCGCCGCAATAGACGTCGCGCGGTGTGTCTTCCAGCTCGTGCAGGATTTCCATCGCGCGGATTTTCGGCGCGCCGGTGATCGAGCCGCAGGGAAACAGCGCGCCAAAGATTTGGCGGATGCCGAGATCAGGCAGAAGCTTCGCCCGCACACGGCTCACCATCTGGTGGACGGTCGGGTAGCTCTCGATGCGGAACAGTTCCGGCACTTCCAGCGTGCCGACCTCGCTGATCAGTGAGATGTCATTGCGCAGGAGATCGACGATCATCCGGTTCTCGGCCTGGTTCTTTTCGTCGCTGCGCAAGAAGGACTTCAACCGCGCGTCCTCGGCCTTGGTCGCGCCGCGCGGTGCGGTGCCCTTCATCGGATGGGTTTCGATCATGCCTTCGGCATTGATCTCGAAGAACAGCTCGGGCGAACGCGACAAGACGATGGGATCGCCGAGCGAAATCAGCGCGCCATACTTGACCGGCTGGCGTCCTGTCAGTGCGTCGAAGGCAGCAAGCGGATCGCCCGACCATTGGGCACGGACCGGAAAGGTCAGGTTGCCTTGGTAGCAATCGCCCTTGCGGATGTGGTCGTGAAGGCGCGCGAAGCGTCTGGCGTAGTCCTGAGCGGACCAACTGGCCCTCGCGTCGAAGATGGGGCCATTGGTGGCCGGCGCATCGTTGCGCGGCACGGCCTCTTCGGCCGGAGCATCGAAGACACCCAGACAAACCAATGGCGCGCGCCGGCCTTCAGGCAGCAGCGGCACGAGTTTCGGTTCGAGCAGATAGCCCGCTTCGTAGGAGAAATAGCCGGCCAGCCATTTGCCGGCATCGCTCGCCGCCTGCGCGGCCGCCAGCGCCGGCAGAAAATCCTTGGCATCATAGGCAATGATGATGTCGGCCGGGTGGTCGAAGACCAACTGACGGCCGCTTTCATCGTTGCGGAAAATGGCAGAGGGCAGGGGCATGGGGCTCGGGTACTGCGGTCGACAACGCCAGAACCGCTCTATATGGGGGCCGGGCGGCGTGCAATCGAGGGAGCGGCGTCGCAGGGCGCAAAGACAGTGGCGAATGCAAAAACAAAGACGGCGCCCGAGAGCGCCGCCTTCTGGTTATGTTGCCGATGACAGATCAGCTGTTGTTGGCGGTCCCGGCGCTCGGGAATTGGCGTGCGAACTCCTTTTCGTCGCCGGCGGCAAGCAGCTTGGCCTGCTCGACCCACTTTTCGCGAGCGATGCGGCCGTCGAAATTCAGCGTGTCCTCGATGCGCTTGACGTCGGCCGCGGTCCAGCCGGCGATCTGCGCGTAGGTCGTGACGCCAAGGCCCTTGAGCAGTTTGTCGTTGACCGGGCCGATACCGATCAGGCGACGCAAATTGTCGGCCTTCCCAGCTGCCGGGGCGGCCTTCTTCGGGACGGCGGCGGGCTTTGAAGCCGCGGCTTTGGGCGCGGCCTTGGCGGCGGCAGGTTTGCTGGCCGCTGGTTTTGCGGCCGCGGATTTGGCCGCAGCTGGTTTGGCCGCGGCGGGTTTGGCGGGGGCAGGTTTCGCGGCCGAGGCGGACTTGGCCGTTGCCGCTGTCGACACCAGCGCGGCCGGCGCCGAACTGGAAGGCTTGGCGGATGGAGTCGATGTTTCACGCAGCCGGCGTTCGAGATCGGCGCGGGTCTTGCCGCAGGCGTCGAGTTCGCCAGTCAGACGATCGGCGTCGGCACGCAGTCTGTCACGCTCGCTGCGGGTGCGGTCGAGATCGCCGCGCAGGCTGTCAAGTTCGCCGCGCAGCCGGCCCCAGATAAACCAGCCAACCAACACACCTACAAGGAACGCCAGGACAATGTAAAAGAAGGTCATCGTCTCTCTCCAGTCGGATCCGTCCGCCGCCGTCCCAAGTCATGACCTTGGCAGATCGGATCATCCAATGTGGTTCGGCGGCTCAGGGAACAGCCGGTCTGTCGTCGACTGTCGGCGTTCGGCTTTCCCGCCCATTGCCAACCGTCGCTGTCGCATTCGTCAGACCGCTGCCGTGGGCCGGGATGCTGTCCGGCCTTAAGCCGCGCGCCCGGCTGAGCTTCGGTCGGAAAGCTATCATACGGCTTCGGGAAAGCTAACGGAAAATTTCGCCGGAGAGTTATTCAAGAACAGATATTTAGAACAAGAACAACGCTGCCGTCACATGCATTCCGGCTAAACTGTTCTGCGATTCCGCAAAGTCGAGACCGCTCCTGAACCTGTCACTCTGCGCCATCGGTCCAATGGGTGCGCGCATTAACTGTCGAGCGCTTCCAACTCGTCGATCAGGCCGCCGATCACGCCAAGCCCGATCTGCCAGAAGGCGGGGTCGGTGGCGTCGAGGCCGAAGGGGGCGAGAAGCTCCGAGTGATGCTTGGTGCCGCCGGCGCGCAACATCTCGAAATACTTGTCCTGGAAGCCATGCTCGGCGTTCTGGTAGACCGCGTACAGCGAGTTCACCAGGCAGTCGCCAAAGGCATAGGCGTAGACGTAGAAGGGGGAGTGGACGAAGTGCGGGATGTAGGTCCAGAAGACCTCATAGCCCTCGCGCAGCTTGATCGCCGGCCCCAAGCTTTCTGCCTGCACCTCGAGCCAGAACTGGCCGAGCTTGTCGGAGGTCAGTTCGCCGTTCTTGCGCTCTGCATGCACCTTGCGCTCGAACTCGTAGAAGGCGATCTGGCGCACGACCGTGTTGATCATGTCCTCGACCTTCTGGGCGAGCATCGCCTTGCGCTCGCGCTTGTCGGTGGTCTGGTCGAGCAGCGAACGGAAGGTCAGCATCTCGCCGAACACCGAGGCCGTCTCGGCCAAAGTCAGCGGCGTCGAAGCCATCAGGGCGCCCTGGCCGCCGGCCAGCACCTGATGCACGCCGTGGCCGAGTTCATGCGCCAGCGTCATCACATCGCGCGGCTTTCCCATGTAGTTTAGCAGCACGTAAGGGTGCGCCGAAGGCACGGTCGGATGGGCGAAGGCGCCGGGCGACTTGCCGGGCCTGACCGGCGCGTCGATCCAGTTGCGGTCGAAGAAGGTGCGGGCGATCTCCGCCATGTCGGGTGAAAAGCGCTGATAGGCCGACAGCACAGTGTTCCTGGCATCATCCCAAGGAATCACCGCTTGCGGCGTTTCGGGCAAGGGGGCGTTGCGGTCCCAGTGGTTCATCACCTCCATGCCGAGCCAGCGCGCCTTCATCGCGTAGTAGCGATGAGACAGGCGCGGATAGGCCTCGCGCACGGCCGATGCCAGCGCGTCGACCACGCTGCGCTCGACACGGTTGGCGAGATGGCGTGAGTCGGCGATGTCCTCGAAGCCGCGCCAGCGGTCGGAAATCTCCTTGTCCTTGGCCAGCGTGTTGGTGATCAGCGTGAAGGTGCGCAGGCTCTTGCGGAAGGTTGTGGCCAGCGCTTCGGAGGCGCGGCGGCGGACCTCCCCATCGGCGTCCTGCAGGCGGTTCAGCGCCGGCTCCAGCGTCAGTTCCTCGCCGTCTATGTCGAAGCGCAGATCGGTCATCGTCTCGTCGAACAGCCGGTTCCAGGCACCGCGTCCGGTGATCGATTTCTCATGGAACAGCTGCTCGACCCGGTCCTCGAGCTGGTAGGGCTTGTCCATTCTGAGGTCGAGCACCCAGGGGCGGTAATGGGCAAAGCCGGCGTCGGCGGCGAGGGCTGCTTCGAGCGCCTTGTCGTCGATCAGGTTCAGCTCCAGCGCGAAGAACAAAAGATGCGCGCTGGCGTCGGTCATCTTCTCCTGGATGTCGCCATAGAGCTTTGCGCGCTGCGGATCGGCGGTGTTGCCGGCATAGATCAGGCCGGCATAGGAGACGATGCGGCCGATCAGTTCCTCCAGCGCCTCATAGGCTGTCAGCGCCTCGCCAAGCCTGCCGGCGCTGCCGCGCCCGGCCTCCGCAGCCAGCGTGCCCTTCCAGCGGTTCTCGAAGGCGACGGCATCGGCCGCCGCCTTGGCAAGGTCGCGCTTCAGTTCGGGTGCTTCCATGCCGGAATAGAGGTCGGCGAGATTCCATTCCGGCAGGTCGCCGAGTTCCGCCGCGCCCTGACCGGACGCTACCGCCGCAAGCTGCCGACCGAGAATCCTGCGCATCAACAATTACCTTCTGGAATCAAGGGGAAAGGACAAGCCGGTCAAATCCTAAGGAATTCATTCACCGGGTTTTTTGAAACCTTGTTTAGAACCCTGTGCCAAGATGATCCATGGGAATTTCCCAGGCGGGCAACTCAAATCAGTCATGACAGGTTCCATTCTTATAGTCGATGACGATCCCGTGCAGCGCCGGCTGCTCGAGGCGGCGGTGACGAAATTCGGCCACAGCGCCATCGTTGCCGATGGTGGCGAGGCCGGTCTGAGCGCACTTGACGGACCCAATGCGAGGGATATTTCGGCAGTCATCCTCGACCTTGTCATGCCGGGCCTCGACGGCATCGGCGTGCTGAAGGCGATGCGCGAGCGCGGCATCACTGTTCCCGTCATCGTGCAGACTGCGCAGGGCGGCATCGAAACGGTGGTTTCGGCGATGCGCCACGGCGCTTTCGATTTTGTCGTCAAGCCGGCGTCTCCCGACCGGCTGCAGACCGCGGTCGGCAACGCGCTCAAGGTCGAGGCGGTCGAGGACGAGGTCAAGCGCACGTCGCGGCGTCGCGGCGGCCACCTGACCTTCAAGGACATGATCACGCACAGCCCGGCGATGGACCGGGTGATCCGCCTCGGCCAGAAGGCTGCGGCCTCCAACATCCCGATCCTGATCGAGGGCGAATCGGGCGTCGGCAAGGAATTGGTGGCGCGCGCCATCCAGGGCAGCGGCGAACGCCGCACAAAGCCGTTCGTCACCGTCAATTGCGGCGCCATCCCCGACAATCTGGTCGAATCGATCCTGTTCGGTCACGAAAAAGGTTCGTTCACCGGCGCCACCGAAAAGCACACCGGCAAGTTCGTCGAGGCGCATTCGGGCACCCTGTTCCTGGATGAGATCGGCGACCTGCCGCTCGACGTGCAGGTCAAGCTGTTGCGCGCCGTGCAGGATGGCGAGGTCGATCCGGTCGGCGGCCGTTCCACCGTCAGGGTCGACATCAGGCTGATCTCGGCCACGCACCGCAACCTTCTGCAGCAGGTCAAGGACGGCAAGTTTCGCGAGGACCTGTTCTACCGGCTCAACGTTTACCCGATCGTCGTGCCGCCGCTGCGCGACCGCCGCGACGACATCCCCTATCTGGTCAAGCATTTCATGGACAAGGTGGCGCCGGCGGGCAATCGCCTGCACGGCATCTCGGATGCCGCACTGGCCATGCTGCAGGCCTATGATTGGCCGGGAAACATCAGGCAGCTGGAAAACGCCGTGTTCAGGGCCTCGGTGCTTGCCGAAGGCGATGTGCTCACGACTGACGAATTTCCGCAGATCCGGGCGCAGGTCGACGGCACCGTCAATCTCCACGCCGATGCGTCCTTGTCGGACCCCGGCATGGCCTTGAGCACCGGATCGCAAGGCGGTGGCGCGCAGACTGACGACGCCGGTACTGCAGCTGCCGAGCCCGCCCCTCCGGCGAGGCTGCTTCAGCGTTTCGGCACGCTGCGGGCGCTGGACGAGCGTGGCAATGTGCGTGCGCTGGCCGATGTCGAACTCGAAATGATCAAGCTCGCCATCGACCATTATAACGGCCAGATGAGCGAGGTCGCACGGCGTCTCGGCATCGGCCGCTCGACGCTCTACCGCAAGCTCAAGGAATACGGCATCGACCCGGAAACCGGCCGCCTCGACCGCCTTGCCTCCTGAACGCCGAATTCCACAGCTTGCCAACGCAAGGCCGGGACCAGCTTGCCATGCCACATCCGGCGCTGCATAAGGGTTGGGGCGGGAATATGGCTGATGCGGACAGCGTTGTTCACGCATTAAGGCCAGCGGTAACAGATCGTGTAGCGGGAAAAGGCTGAATCTTGATCTAAACCAGCAGTTTACCAAGAAATCCTGTGTATTATTTTGACGGGATATCGCCACGGTGTTACCGCATTTCGGCTTCAATAAGCGATGATTAACCATTAGGATCGATATTCGGATGTGAGAACCACGCATCCGTTTGGACAAATCCGGGGACAAACGGCAGCCTGCAAGGCCTTTTGATTTGAACAAAGTCGAACGACACAGAAACGGGCGGCGCGATCACATGGGCGTCTGGCCGAGATGGCTGGCAGCGTTGATCGTTGCGTTCGCTTTCCTCGCCGCAACTGCTGCCGGCGCCAGCGCTGAAACGCGCTCGCTCAAGCTCTATCACCTCCACACGCACGAAAAGGCCGAGATCGTCTACAAGCGCAATGGCCGCTACGATCCGGCAGGCCTCAGGAAGATCAACATCATCCTGCGCGACTGGCGTCGCAACGAACCGACCAAGATGGATCCGCGCCTGCTCGATCTGGTGTGGGAAGCTTACCGGCAGGCCGGCGCCACCGACTACATCCAGGTCGTTTGCGGCTATCGCTCGCCGTCGACCAATTCGATGCTGCGCAGCCGCAGCCGCGGTGTCGCCAAGGAAAGCCAGCATATGCTGGGCAAGGCGATGGACTTCTACATTCCGGGTGTGCCGCTGAAAAAGCTGCGCAACATCGGCCTGAAGATGCAGGGCGGCGGCGTCGGCTACTATCCGTCGTCGGGTTCGCCCTTCGTCCACATGGACGTCGGCAATGTGCGGCATTGGCCAGGCATCAGCCGCCAGGAACTGGTCAGCCTGTTCCCCAATGGCAAGACGCTGCATGTGCCGAGCGACGGCAGGCCGTTGCCGGGTTATGACCAAGCGCTCGCCTCCTACAAGGCGCGCAAGGGCGCCGGTTCTCCTGCCATCATGATGGCCAGCGCAGGCGGCAGCACCAAGAAATCCGGCGGCTTCCTGTCCGCGTTCTTTGGCGGTGGCGGTGAAGACGAAGCCGACGACAGCGCCGATGTTGCTACCGCCGCGCCGCCGCCGAGAAGCGTGAAGCCGGTGCTGGCTGCCACGAGCAACAACAACAGCAATCTGCCTGGCATCGCGATCGTGTCGCCGCAGAACGCCAAGCGCGCCAACATTCCGCAGCTTGCCGACGACAGCGCTGACGATTCGGAGCCGCAGGACACGCCGGAGACGATCATCGCCGCGCTGCCCGCCAAGGAAGTGCCGCTGCCCGCTTTCGCACCGCGGCCGAAGGCCGATGTCGGCGCGCAACAACCTGAGACCGTGCCGTTCGGCGTGGCCGATGCCACCACCGAACAGACGGTGGCGACGGCGCAGGCGCCGGCCAATGTGCCGTTCGGCACGGCCGATGCGAGCAATGCCGACCAGGGGGCCGATCAAGCTGCCGCTCCGGCGCAGGTCGCGGTCAACGTCCCGTTGCCGACCTGGCGTCCCGACCGCTCTTCGCCGCCGGCTGAGCTTGCGCCGCAGGACAAGGGCGTTCTGCTGGCGCTGGCCGATACGGCTGCCCACAAGCAGACCGCAACCGACGCGTTCTCGGTGCTGCCGTCGCAGCGTCCGGACGAGGTCAAGGCGGTTCTCGAACAGGCCAGCGCCGCCGATACAGCCGGTGCTACCGACGACTATCAGGTTGCGTCGCTTGAGCCGCGCTCGGCGTTCAACGATCCGTCAGGTGTCGATGCCGCATCGCCGCGCGGCGCTATTGCTGCCCGTCCCGCCGGTACCGATCCAGCCTCGGTGATCGGCGCCGGCGTCAAGACGACACGCAAGGAAGCCAGGGCTTCGGCCCGCGACCTGAAGCCAGGACCGAAGGCAGTGGTGGTGGCGGCCGAACCGCAGGCGGCCCGCTGGGCGCTGAGCAGCGGCGACCACATCGCCACCGTTTCCAGCCCGACGACAGCGCCGCGCTATGCCTACAACATCGTGCATACGCCGCCGAGCGAGGTCTACACCGCAGGCTTCCAGGCGGACAACCAGATGGCCGATGCCAACCGCTTCACCGGCAATGCCGTAAAATTCCTTTCGGTCGCCCGCTTCCAGACGAAGTAAGAGCTCGACGGGGTAAACATCGAAGCCGCGCTGGGCAACCCGCGCGGCTTTTTGCTGTTGGCGAATCTCCAGCACTGGCTTCTAGCGTCCCGGAATGCTAACCACCAGCCTGCATTCCCGCTTCGTCTAATGGTAGGACAGCGCCCTTTGAAGGCGTGAATCGTGGTTCGAGCCCATGAGCGGGAACCAAAATCTCAACGCGTAGCAAACCCGGTCGGCGCAGCTGGCGGGTTTTTGTGCCGAGTGCAATTCCGGGAACACTGTGATTTTCCCGGGAAAGCGCGGAGCGCTTCCCTTGGGAATTGCGCAAAGACAAAGTAGCGGAGGTTATTTTCCGAGCTTGCTCGCGGCCTTCGCGAGCGCCTCGATCTCATCCCACTTGCCGGCCTTGACCAACTCGTCCGGCGCCACCCACGAGCCGCCCACGCAGACGACATTGGCCAGGCTGAGATAGTCGGCGGCGTTCTTGGCCGAGATGCCGCCGGTCGGGCAGAATTTCACGTCGGCCAGCGGCGAGGCAAAGGCCTTGAGCGAGGCGATGCCGCCGGATTGTTCGGCCGGGAAGAATTTCAGGAACCGCAGGCCGGCCTCGCGGGCAGCCATGATCTCGCCGGGCGTGATAGCGCCGGGCAGCAAGGGAACGTCGCTGTCCTTGGCCGCCGCCAGCAACTCTCGCGTGATGCCGGGGCTGACGATGAATTTCGAGCCAGCGGCCGCTGCCTCGTCGAACTGCTTGGCATCGAGAATTGTTCCGGCGCCGACAATGGCGCCCTCGACCTCACCGGCGACGCGGCGGATCGCTTCCAGCGCATCGGCGGTTCTCAACGTGATCTCGATTGCCGGCAGGCCGCCGGCGGCCAGCGCCCGGGCGAGCGGGACGGCGTCCGCGACATTGGCGATCTTCAGCACCGGAATGACCGGCTGGCCATTGAGCAGCGACAGGAGCGTTTCGGTCTTGCTGAGCATTGGCTTGTCTCTCCCTAGGTGATTTCAACCGATTAGCAGAAGGCCGATTCCGAGTCCACGAAACCCGGCCTGCCGCGATGTCACATGTCGGCCAACGAGCCTGCGGGCGAATACCGACGAAGTGTCTTTAGCTCTGCCTTGAATCCGCTTTGACCACGGTCTAGTGGCTTGGCGATGACCAACCATGAACCCGTGCGCGTCGCCGCGCTCTACAAATTTGCGAGGCTGGGCGACTTCGACGCGCTGCGGGTCTTGCGCACGCCGCTTGCCGCCTTCTGCTGCGGGCGCGGCATCAAGGGCACGCTGCTTCTGGCGCAGGAGGGCATTAACGGCACGGTCGCCGGCAGCGAAGCCGACATAGCCGACCTGATCGCTTATCTCGAGGCCATCGAGGGTCTTGCCGATCTCGAGGTCAAATACAGCACTGCCGCCGAAATGCCGTTCCATCGCATGAAGGTGCGGCTGAAGCGCGAGATCGTCACCATGGGCGTCGAAGACCTCGACCCGGCGACGGGTGCGGGGACCTATGTCGCGCCGGCCGACTGGAACGCGCTGATCTCGGACCCCGGCACCATCGTCATCGACACACGCAACGCGTACGAAGTGTCGATCGGGACGTTCGAGGGCGCGGTGGACCCGCGCACGTCGAGCTTTCGCGAATTCCCGGCCTGGGTGGAAAAACACCGCGACCAACTCGACGGCCGCAAGGTTGCGATGTTCTGCACCGGCGGCATCCGCTGCGAAAAGGCGACGGCCTATGTGAAGTCGCTCGGCTTCGAGGATGTGTTCCATCTCAAGGGCGGCATCCTCAGATATCTTGAAGAGGTGCCGGCCGAAGACAGCCTGTGGCAGGGCGAGTGTTTCGTCTTCGACGAGCGGGTCTCGGTGTCGCATGGGTTGACCGAAGGCGAGGCCGAACTCTGCCGCGCCTGCCGGCATCCGCTGACGCCGGAGAACCGGCTGTCGCCGCATTTTTCCACCGGCGTGTCATGCCCGCATTGCTACGAGGCACGCTCGGATGAGGATCGCACCCGCTATGCCGAGCGCCAGCGCCAGGTCGAACTTGCGCAGGCGCAGGGCAGGGGACATATCGGCAGTTAAGTGCCGCCGACGCCCTGACTGGATCACCACACGACAGAATAGCGGTCGATCACCCACAGCCATGTGCCGTCGGCCTGCCGGCGCGCGACCTCTGAGGTTATCGAGCCGTCGGCAAGCCTGGTCGACGTCAACGCGAGGTCGCCGTTAATGGCCGCCGGGCGCTGCTCGCCGCGCTGGAATTTTCGCCAGCTCGCGGCAAAGGCTTCGAACAAAGCGCGGATCGCCTCATGGCCACGCGTCAATTCGGCTGCTCCGGTGTCGATGACGGCATCGGGTTCGAACAGCGCTACCATGCCCTCAATGTCTCCCGCCCATTGCCGATCAATTAGCAGGCGCTCCAGATCCTGGGGATCTCGTGCTTGGTCGCGGTCTGGCTGATCGGTCACGGCAAAACTCCTCCCTCGCCGACGTTGCGGCGACACTAACCGAAGCCGAGGCGGGTTTCGACACATCGAATTTGATTTGCGGCATTGCCGGCGCCGATAGCAAAGCGCCGGTCCGTCATTGTAATGTCAACAATCGGGACCTACGTCTGCAACGTCCAAAACCTGCCCGTCCACGTTGGCGCGGGCCCTTTTCTGGAGGCACCATGTTCGACCCCAAGAAGCTTCTCGACGATCTGCTCGGCTCGCAAGTTCCCGGCACAACCGGCACCGTTCGCGACAAGGCCGGGCAGGCTGTGCAGATGGCCAAGGACAATCCGCTGGCCGCCGGTGCGCTGGCCGCGGTGCTGCTTGGAACCGGCACGGGACGGCAGGTCACCGGCACGGCCGTGAAGCTCGGCGGACTGGCTGCGATCGGCGGTCTCGCCTACAAGGCCTACCAGAATTACGAGGCCGGCAATGCACCCGAGCAGGCGCCGGCGGCCGGCCAGCCGGAATTGCTGCCGCCGCCCGCCGACACCGGCTTTCATCCTTCACAGGCGCCACAGGGGGAGGACGAGTTCACGCTGACCCTGGTGCGGGCGATGATCTCGGCGGCCAAGGCCGATGGCCATGTCGATGACGCGGAACGCCAAAAGATCGCCGGCAAGCTCAGTCTGGCCGGCATCGGCACGGAAGCGGAAAAGTTTCTGATGGCCGAGCTGGACAGCCCGCTCGACCTCGATACGCTGGTCGCAGGCGCCAAGACCGATGAGCAGAGGCTCGAGCTCTACACGGCGTCCCGACTGACGATCGACCCCGATACGCGCGCCGAACGCGGCTATCTCGACCTGCTCGCCGGCCGGCTCGGCCTGCCGGATGCGCTCGTCGATCATGTCGAGGCGACGGTGTCGGCGGCCAAGGTGCCGGTTCCGTCAGGCACGGCGCCGAACCCGCGCTGGTAGACAACGCAGCCGCGGCGGGAAAAGCGTTAACTTCTCGTTTACCGAGGAAGCGCATGATTTTAGTTAGTCGGATCGGCTTTTCCTCCTCCCAAGCCCGGTTCAGATCAGGGGGCGGTCGCCAATGACCGCCCTTTTTGTCGGACCGATCACATAAAGCGCGTGGCGCTTCATGTTTTTGTCCGGATGCATGTCGTTCTCTCAGAACCGGGGCCACTTTTGAGCGACATGCATTAGTGTCCGGCTTGCCATGATCGCCCTCATTTGCGATGGGTCGGTGCATTCGGATGCACCCCGATCTGTGCCGGGGATGCGCGGCGCGCAGGAGCAAAATCATGACAGTCCTCACAGAGAAAACCGCCATCGTCACCGGCGCCGGCACCGGCATCGGCAAGAGCGTCGCCACGGCGCTGCTCAAGGCCGGCTGGAACACGGTGTTTTGCGGCCGCCGCAAAGCGGTGCTCGATGCCGCCATTACCGAGGCCGGGAAAACGGACGCCAAGGCGCTGGCGGTTGCCTGCGACATCAGCAAGGCCGGCGAAGTCGATGATCTGTTCGAGACGGTGGCCGCAGCCTTCGGCCGCGTCGACCTGCTCTTCAACAATGCCGGCATGAGCTACAAGTCGACGCCGATCGACGAGATCCCGGTCGAGGTCTGGAACGATATTGTCGGCGTCAATCTCACCGGATCGTTCCTGTGCGCCCGCGCCGCCTTCGGCGTCATGCGCAAGCAAAAGCCAATGGGCGGCCGCATCATCAACAATGGCTCGGTGTCGGCCTATGCGCCACGGCCGGGCTCGGTGCCCTACACCGCGACCAAGCACGCCATATCGGGGCTGACCAAGACGCTGGCGCTCGACGGCCGGCCCTATGACATCGCCTGCGGCCAGATCGACATAGGCAACGCGCTGACCGATATGGCGCATGCCATGACGGTCGGCGTGCCGCAGGCCAATGGCACCATCGCCGCCGAAGCGGTGATGGACGTCCAGCGCGTCGCCGACGCCGTCGTCCACATGGCCAGCCTGCCGCTCGATGCCAATGTGCTGTTCATGACGGTGATGGCGACCAAGATGCCGTTCGTGGGGCGTGGGTGAAGAGCCGAAGGCCTACCTCTTCAAAAACGACTCGATCCGCTCCAGCGCGCGCAAGATGTTCTCTTCGGAATTGGCGTAGGAGAGCCTGATGTAGCCTTCGCCGAGAATGCCGAAATCGGGGCCGCCGATCAGCGCCACGCCGGCCTCCTCGAGCAGTGCCGAGGCGAGCTTCTTGGCCTTCCAGCCGGTCTTCGAAACATTCGGGAAGGCATAGAATGCGCCCTTGGGCGTGATGCAGGAGACGCCGGGCAGCGCGTTCAGCCCCTCGACCACCATCTTCCTGCGGTTGTCGAAGGCGCACATCATCTTGTCGACATCGTCCTGCGGGCCGTCGATGGCGGCGATGCCGGCGAACTGGCTCGGCGCGTTGACGCAGGACCAGCAATTGACCGCCAGCTTGCGGACCTTGTCGTAGAGATGCCCGCCCTTGTCGCCATTCGGCCAGATCGACCAGCCCATGCGCCAGCCGGTCATCGCCCATGTCTTCGACCAGCCGTTGAGCACGATCAGCCGGTCGCGAATTTCCGGAAAATTGAGCAGCGAAAAATGCGTCTCGCCGTCATAGGTCATGACGTCGTAGATTTCGTCGGAGAGGATAGCGACCTGCGGATGCGCTTGCAGTCCCTTTACCAGCTTCTCGATCTCGGCGCGCGGCGTGACGCCGCCGGTCGGGTTGGCCGGTGAGTTGAGGATTAGCAGTCTGGTCTTCGACGTGATCAGCGCCAGCGTCTCTTCTGCCGAGAAGGCAAAGCCGTTCTCCTCGCGGATCGGCACCGGAATGGGCGCGGCGCCGGTGAACTCGATCATCGAGCGGTAGATCGGAAAGCCTGGGTCTGGATAGAGGATCTCGGCGCCGGGTTCGCCGAACATCAAGATGGCCGCGAACATGGTCGGCTTGCCGCCGGGCAGGATCATTACATTCTCGGGCGAGACTTCGACGCCGGTAGTGGTCAGCGTGCGCCGCACCACCGCTTCGCGCGTCGCCAGCAGGCCATTGGCCGGGGTGTAGCCATGGTGGCCGTCGCGCAGCGCCTTGATCGCGGCCTCGACAATGTGCTGCGGCGTTTTGAAGTCGGGCTGGCCGATGCCGAGGTTGACGATGTCGCGGCCCTGTTGAGCCAGTGCAGTCGCGCGCGCCAACACGGCAAAGGCGTTTTCCTCGCCGAGACGGTCGAAGGCCGAAATCGTGTGGAGCATTTTTCCCGTCCGTGTGGTTCTTGCTGTTAGGTCGCGTTTTTGTGAGCGTCTGCTCACAAAAGTCAAACGGATTGGAGTTTTGCGTGTCGGAAAATCTCAAAGATTGGCAAGCGCGTCCGCGGCCCGAGCGCAAGCCCATTGACGGCCGCTATGTCCGGCTCGAACCGCTGAGCGCCGAAAAGCACGGCGATGGGTTGTACGAGGCGTCGTCCGTGCCCGACATCGATGGACGCTTTGCCTGGCTGCCCGACTACCCGCCGCAAACCCGCGCCGATTTCCAGCCATGGCTGGACAAGGTCGAGGCGAGCGAGGACCCGCTGTTCTTCACCGTCATCGACAAGGCCAGCGGCAAGGTCGCCGGGCGACAGACGCTGATGCGCATCGATCCCACCTATGGCGTCATCGAGATCGGCAACATCTATTGGGGGCCGCTGATCTCGCGCAAGCCGGCAGCGACCGAGGCGCAGTTCCTGTTCATGAAGTATATTTTCGACGGGCTCGGCTATCGCCGCTACGAGTGGAAATGCAACAACCGCAACGAGCCGTCAAAGCGCGCGGCGGAACGGTTCGGCTTCAAGTTCGAGGGCATTTTCCGCCAGCATCTTGTGGTCAAGGGTGAAAACCGCGATACCGCATGGTACTCGATCATCGACAAGCAATGGCCGGCGCTGCGCAAAGCCTATGAGGCATGGCTCGATCCCGCCAATTTCGATGGCGAAGGCCGGCAGAAGCGGCGGCTCGAGGATTTCCGCGCCGAGTTCGGCGCGTAACAGGAGTTTTTTCCGATGGCGCACAGCCATGATCATGGTTCGCTTGCTGGGCATGGCGCCAGCCACCTGCATGGCTCGACCGACAAGAAGCGTGTGCTGATCGCAGCCTGCCTGACCGCCGGCTTCATGGTGGCCGAAGTGCTTGGCGGCCTTTTGACGGGATCACTGGCGCTGCTGGCCGACGCCGGCCACATGCTCGCCGACTCGATCGCGCTTGGCCTTGCCTGGTACGCCTTCCATCTTGGCGGACGGCCGGCGACAGTGCGCCTGACCTATGGTTTCGGCCGGGTCAAGACGCTGGTCGCCTACACCAACGGCATCGCCATCTTCGCCATTGCTTTGTGGATCGTCTACGAAGCCTGGGGCCGGCTGATGACGCCGGCGCCGGTGCTGGGCGGGCCGATGCTGGTGGTGGCGATCGCCGGCCTTCTGGTAAACTTCGCCTCGTTCTTCGTGCTGCATGGCGGCGACCACGACAGCCTCAACATGCGCGGCGCCATCCTGCATGTGCTGGGCGACCTGCTCGGTTCGGCGGCGGCGATCGTGGCGGCGCTGGTCATCCTGGCCACCGGCTGGACGCCGATCGACCCGATTCTGTCGGTGCTGGTCTCGGTGTTGATCCTGTCCACCGCATGGTCGCTGATGCGCGAAGCCGCCCACGTCCTTCTCGAAGGCGTACCGGCAAGCCTCGACCGCGACATCATCGCCAAGGACATTGCCGGCACCGTCAAGGGCGTGCGCGAAGTGCACCATATGCATGTCTGGTCGCTGGACGGCTCCAGCAACATGGCGACGCTGCATGCCTGCCTCAACGATGGCGTCGATCCGCACCAGGCGGTCAGCGCCATCAAGAAGCGGCTCGCCGCCGAACACGGCATCAGCCACGCGACGGTCGAACCGGAATTCGGCCAGTGCGCCGACAGCCATGACGAGCACGATCATGACCACGACCATGGTGCGCCACCGCATCACGGCCATTATCACTGACAGGGAATTTCATGGCATTGGCATCCGAGTTGACGAGTTCCCGCTGTGGCGGGACGGCATGATGGATCGCGACACGCGAAACGCGCTGATTGCCGCAGCCTGGATCATGCTGCTGTTCGGCATCGCGGCGTTCTATCTGCCGACCGTGATGCTGGCCGTCGGCAATGTCTCGACCGTACTTGCCGGCATCGTCGGCATCGCCTTCGTGCTGGCATTCTTTCTGGTGTTCTGGTTGCGGGGTCGCAGCCAGAACAAGGGCAAATAAGAGGCTTTGAAATGCGCATCCTGATTACTGGCGCCGCCGGCATGGTCGGCCGCAAACTTGTCGACCGGCTGGCCAAGGACGGCACGCTCAACGGCCGCAAGATCACCGGGCTCGACCTGCACGACATCGTGCCGCCGCAGGCGCCGGCGATGGACGGCGTCAGCATCGCCACGCATACCGGCGACCTTGCCGACGCCGGTGCTGCCGAGAGCCTGGTCGCCTCACGCCCCGACGTCATGTTCCATCTCGCCGGCATCGTGTCGGGTGAGGCGGAAGCCAATTTCGATCTCGGCTACCGCGTCAATCTCGACGGCACACGGGCGCTGTTCGACGCCGTGCGGCTGGCGGGCTTTTCGCCGCGTCTCGTCTTCACCTCGTCGATCGCGGTGTTCGGCGCGCCGTTCCCGGATGTCATCCCGGACGACTTTCATCCGACGCCGCTGACCTCCTACGGCACGCAGAAGCAGATGAGCGAAGCGCTGCTGGCCGACTATTCCAGGCGCGGCTTCTTCGACGGCATCGGCATAAGGCTGCCGACCATCTGCGTGCGGCCCGGCAAGCCGAACAAGGCGGCGTCAGGTTTCTTCTCCGGCATCATCCGCGAGCCGCTGAGCGGCCACGAGGCGATCCTGCCGGTGCCGCGCTCGGTGCTGCACACCCATGCCAGCCCGCGCTCTGCGGTCGGTTTCCTGATCCATGCCGCCGGGCTCGACGGTGCCGCTGTCGGGCCGCGCCGCAACCTCACCATGCCCGGCGTTGCCGTCACCGTCGGCGAGCAGATCGAGGCGCTGGAGCGCACTGCAGGCGCCGAGGTGGCGAGCCTGATCCGTGAGGAGCCCGACGAAACGATCTGGGCGATCGTCAAGGGTTGGCCGACGCGCTTCGAGGCGCGCCGTGCAAGGGACCTCGGCTTCAGCGCCGAAAACAGTTTCGATGAAATCATCCGCGCTCATATCGAGGATGAGCTGGGCGGAATGATCGCGGGTCAGGCCTGACCCGCCGAGGTCACACAGCTCCGGACAGGCTCGCCGACAACAGCAACAGCCCGAACAGGAAGACGAAGGCGGCGCCGCCGATTTCGACGACTGTGTGGATGCGGTTGCCCATGCGGCCGTCGCCGGCGAAATAGACCGCCCAGTTCTTGGCTGTCACCGCGATCGTCGCCAGCGCCGAGACTGTGATGGCGGTGCCGATCGACATCGCCAGCACCGAGAGCAGGCCGCCGAGCCACAGGCCGTTGAGCAGCGCGAAGCTGAGCACAATCAGCGCGCCGGAGCAGGGACGGATGCCGACGGCGGCTACTGCCGACCAGGCCGTGCGCCAGTCGAAGCGATCGCCCGACAGCAGCGCCGGATCGGGCGCATGCGAATGGCCGCATGTGTCGCAGACCTCGCCGGCTGGGTGATCGTGATGAGCGTGGTCGTGATGGGAATGATCGTGCGTGTCGTGGTCGTGCGCAGCGTGATCGTGATGATCATGCGAATGGTCGTGATGCACATGCAAGGCATGCGAATGCGCATGCGCCGCGTGGCTGTGAGCGGCATGCGAATGGCCGCCATGGGAATGACCGGCGTGGGCTGCCGACAGGCTGTAGGCGGGCGCCTTGCCGAACCAGCGCAGGACCGTAGGCCCGAGCTTGCGCCACAGCAGCCAGGCGCCGAACAAAGTGACGAAGACATAGCTCATGATCTCCATGAACCAGGCTGCGTCGGTCATCGAGATGGCGGTGCCGCGCAGGACGAAATAGGCAAGCAGCATCACCAGGATCGCGGTCAGGCCCTGCAGCAGCGCCGAGACGAAGGACAGCAGGATACCGCGCCTGAGCGCCACTTCATTGGCCACCATGTAGGACGAGATCACCGCCTTGCCGTGGCCGGGGCCGGCGGCGTGGAAAATGCCGTAGGCGAAGGACAGGCCGATCAGCAGCCACATCTTGCTGCCGTCCTCGCGCATTGCTTTCATCGCCGTGGCCAATGCGCGGTAGAATTCCTGCTGGCGCAGATTGATCCACATCAGGATGTGGGCGAACGGGCCGGTGGTGGGCGCCATGCCGTCATTGACACCGATGCCGAGTGAGCTCTGGGCATGGGCCTGCCCGAGAAAGTGCGTCATCAGCAGGGCAGCGGCCACGAGGCCGAATGCCAAACGCAGGGACGGTTTCATCACCGGATCTATCCTTCTGGCGGGCAATTCAGTTCGAGCTTGGTGGCGAAGATCTTGCTCATGTCGGTGCCTGTCGGGTCGTTGAAGAACGCGTCCGTCAGGGTCTTCTGGTTTTCCTTGATCGCCTCGTCTGGATCAGGCCGGATGACGCTCTTGGTGCAGTTCGAGGGCAGGCCTTCCACCGTGATGTTGCTATCCTCGGTGAAGTCGATCGCTGTGTAGAAGGTTGGATCGTAGACGCCGAAATCGATCTTGCCGGCGAGCTTGATCGGCACCTTGGGTTCGGATTCGAACAGGATGATCAACTGGTCGTTGTCGAAATTGGCCATCAGATGCGGTGGCGGCGTCATAGGCACGTCCTTGCCGTCGACGGTGACGAGCTGGAAATAGTTGAATTCGGCCAGCGAGGCATGAACTGTGTCGGCGACATCCTTCAGCTCCTTGTCGCCAAGCTTCAGGTCGGAGTTCTTGTCGAACTCCATCATCACCGTACTCGAAAACAGATCATCGAAACGCCAGAGGTGACGCAGCGCTTTCACACTTTGGTGATCCGGCGAGAGGATCACGTCGAGGCGGGCCTCGGCGAAGACATGAGGATGCGCGCCAGCCGCTCCGACGGAGGCAAAAGTCGTCGCCAGGGCCGAAGCCAGCATGATTGCGTGCCGTTTCAGATGCATTCTCGGTCGCTGTTCCATCGGCCTCGGAGAGATTTCGAGAGGTTACCAGAAACGGGGCGAAATTGGGACCGCGGCACGGCAGGACCGGCTCAAGCGCTCTCGCGGTTCTTGAACCATTGCACCAGGAAATCGACGAAGACACGGACCTTGGCCGGCAGATAGCGACGGTGCGGGTAGACGGCGAAAATGCCGCTGCCCGACTGGATGCGGTCGTCGAGCAAGGACACCAGCAGCCCGGATGCGAGGTCGGGCGCGGCGATGAAATCCGGCAGGATGGTGAAGCCCAGACCGGACACGGCGGCGGCTCGCGCGGCCATCGGGCTGTTGACCTCGATCGGACCCGATACGTTGACACTGACTGACTCCTCGCCATCGCCCCTGAAGCGCCAGTTGGCGAGCGAGCGGCCATTGGTGTCGACGATGCAGGGCAAGTTGGCGAGATCCTGCGGGCGCGTCGGTTTGCCGTGCTTGGCGATCAGCTCCGGCGAGGCGCAAAGCTTGATCGAAAACGGCCCCAGGCGGCGGGCGATCAGCGATGAGTTCTCCAGGCGCGAGATGCGCACGGCAAGATCGAAACCTTCCTCGACCAGATCGACAAAACGGTCGTCGAGATGGATGTCGAGCACGATGTCGGGATGCTGTTTGGCGAAGTCGATGAGCGACTGGCCTATCGGCGCGTCGGCGAAGGTGCGCGCCGCGGAGAGCTTGATCCTGCCGCGCACGTCGCCGGAGGATTCGCGCACGGCGTCGGCTAGGCTGTCGACCTCGCGCACGATTTCCGAAGCGCGGCTGTAATAGGTATGGCCGGCCTCGGTCAACGAGAACTGCCGCGTGGTGCGGTTGAGCAGCAGCGCGCCGAGTTCGTCCTCGAGTTCGCGCACATATTTCGACAGCAGCGCCTTGGAGCGACCGATCTTGCGCGCGGCCGCCGAAAAGCCTTCGGCCTCGACGACGTCGATGAAGGCGCGCATGCGGGTCAGTGTATCCATCATCAGGCCTTTCGTGCCGCATCGAGAATTCGCCGGCCGAGCCGTATCAGGGCAATGTCGCTGCCGGGAGGGCCGAGCAGCGAGAGGCCGAAAGGGGCACCGTCAACCGAGCCCAGCGGCAGGGTGATTTGCGGAAAGCCTGAAAGACCCGAAAGGCACAAAAGATGCAAGGCCCTTTCGCGGTAGGCCTGGAGCTGCTGCGGCTCGCTTTTGACCAGAGGTGCGGGGCCTGGAACGGTGGGCAGGACAAGAAACCCGTCCTGGCCGAGCAGCGCGGCTAGCTCGGAGCGGAACGTCAAGCGGCGCACCGCCTCGGCCCGCGCGGTCTTTTCGTCGATTGTCCGGCCGAAACCAAAGCGCTCCTCGACGCCCGGCCCGAGATCGCGCTCGCCCGAAATGATCCAGGCGCCATGCTGCTGCCAGGCCTCGGCGGCCTGGAGGCGGCGAAAGCACCAGTAGAGCTTGTCGGGGAAGGAGGCGAAGCTGTATTCCACCGGCGCCGGCTCGCCGACAAGGCCGGCCGCCAGCGCTCTCATCCTGGCGTATTCGGCTGCCTCGGCCGGGCCGGCGACGAAGGCGTCCAGCCAGCGGATCGACAGCGGCCGGTTGAGCGGATGCTGGTGCGGGTCGCGGCCAAGCAGCAATTTGCCGATCGTCTCATAGGTTTCGATGTCGTCGGCGAACCAGCCGAATGTGTCGAAGCTCGGCGCCAGCTTCATCGTGCCTTCGAGCGAAATGCGGCCATGCGTGGTGCGCAGCCCGATCAATCCGCAAAAGCTCGCCGGGGCGCGGATCGAGCCGCCGGTGTCGGAGCCGGTGGCGATGTCGGCAAACTTGCCGGCCACCGCCGCGGCCGATCCGGAGGACGAGCCGCCGGTGACGCGGTCGGGGGCAGCCGGGTTCACCGGAAACGGAAAATGCGCGTTCTGGCCCATCAGCGAGAAGGCGAACTCGTCGGTCTGCGTCTTGCCGATGAAGCGCGCGCCGGCGTCGAGAATCATCTGCACGGCCGGTGCCGTGCTGGACGCGGCGTGGGACTCGGCGAACTTCACCGGATTGCCGCAACCGGTGCGGTAGCCGGCGACGTCGTAAATGTCCTTCACAGCCAGGCGCAGCCCGGCCAGTGGCCCCAGTTCCGCATTGGCCACCGGCATTCGACGCAGGTCGAGAAGGGCGTTGAGCGGGCCGTGCGTGCCTGGCATCGTTCGATATCCGTATACAGTAGGCCCAGCATTGTTCGATGCCGGAAATTTTACAACCTGGAGTACGATTTTTATTGATTGTGAAATCTTTCGATCTTATATCGCGCTTGCCCAAAGTCGCACGTGCCTGTGGGTGTCCGCCGATCCTCGAATGGCGAGGGAAATCGGTAAGGTAACTGGAGCTAACCCCTCCAGTCGGTCTAGCGGCCAACCGCCAGCCCGAGGACACCTTGAAGCAACGACGGTGCGGGCCTTTCTGGTGTTCTGCCGGTCGTCCAAAGACCGGGGTTACTGAAGAGGCACACCTTCATTGCCGGCAGTGCGGACGGGTCTCCCATCCAAGCCAAGGCAGACAAAGCGAACCGAGGCCGGGCAAGGCCAAGGTTCACCGCCGCGAGACGGCGTTTCATGGTTCCGGGGTCTCCACCGGCTGGTTCCATGGATTTCCGTCCCGCCTTTGTTTGACCGCGTGTTCGCGAGGCCGAAAGCCCGCGTCCCGCAGCCTTATTGCGCGCCGCAAGGCGTTAATGGAGAGACCCCGATGGCCACTCAGCGCATCCTCGACTTCCTCGCCACCCGACGTCCGTCCGGCCCCTGCCTCGTCGTCGACCTCGATGTCGTGCGCGACAATTTCCGCGCCTTCGAAAAGGCGCTGCCCGATTCCCGGATCTACTATGCGGTGAAAGCAAACCCGGCGCAGGAAATCCTGCGCCTGCTTGCTGCGATGGGCTCGTCCTTCGACACCGCTTCCGTTGCCGAAGTCGAGATGGCGATGGATGCCGGTGCGCCGGCGGACCGCATCTCCTTCGGCAACACCATCAAGAAGGAGCGTGATATTGCACGCGCCTACCAGCTCGGCATCCGGTTGTTCGCCGTCGACTGCGTCGAGGAAGTCGACAAGATCGCCCGCGTCGCTCCCGGCGCCCGCGTGTTCTGCCGCGTGCTGACCGACGGCGAAGGCGCCGAGTGGCCGCTGTCGCGCAAGTTCGGCTGCGTGCCGGCGATGGCCGTCGACGTGCTGCGCCATGCCAGGACGCTCGGCCTCGACGCCTATGGCGTGTCGTTCCATGTCGGCTCGCAGCAGACCGACCTGACGGCGTGGGACCGTGCGCTGGCCGACGCCAAGAAGGTGTTCGCCACGCTCGCCGACGAAGGCATCGTCCTCAAGATGGTCAATATGGGCGGCGGTTTCCCAACGCGCTACCTCAGGGACGTGCCGGCGGCCCAGGCTTACGGCCAGGCGATCTTTTCGGCGCTGCGCAAGCATTTCGGCAATGCCATCCCGGAGACCATCATCGAGCCGGGCCGCGGCATGGTCGGCAATGCCGGCGTCATCAAGTCGGAAGTCGTGCTGATCTCGAAGAAGGCCGAAAACGACAATGTGCGCTGGGTGTTCCTCGACATCGGCAAGTTCGGCGGTCTGGCCGAGACGATGGACGAGGCGATCCGCTATCCGATCGTCACCCGCCATGACGGTTCGGAGACCGCACCTTGCGTGCTCGCCGGCCCGACCTGCGATTCGGCCGACGTGATGTACGAGAAGACGCCGTATCCGCTGCCTCTGTCGCTGACCATCGGCGACGATGTGCTGATCGAAGGCACCGGCGCCTACACGACCACCTACTCGGCGGTCGCCTTCAACGGCTTCGAGCCTCTCCGATCCTACGTGATCTGACGGCTTCGGCCTTCAGATCACCCCAGGCGGACGTTTGCGTCCGCCCGGGTTCGCCTGTGGAACAAGCTCCGCTCGTGAAGGATCGCGGAAATGGACATTGTAAATTACATTGACGGCATTGGATTCTCCCCCCTTGAGCGGGAGATGGCCGGCGCCATTCCCATCGTCGCCGAAACTGCGGCAGACATTGCATCGCGTGAAGCGTTGCTCGATCGCGCCATGGGGCCGATGCGGCGCAAGAAATCGTCGGAGAAGCTGCGGCGTGGCCGCCGGCCTTCCGAAGGTCTCGCTTTTGTCGTGCGGGATGCCGCCGGCGCGGTTGCCGGCACGGTGCGGCTGTGGGACGTACGTCTGGGCGAGGGCGGCCCGGGAGCACTTCTGCTCGGACCGCTCGCCGTCGATCCGGCGCTGAAGAACGCCGGCATCGGCTCGGCGCTGATGCGCCATGCTTTGGCCGAGGCCGCGCGTCTCGGCCATGCCGCGGTGCTGCTGGTCGGCGATGCGCCTTATTACGGTCGCTTCGGCTTTTCGGCGGAGAAGACCGGCGCGCTAGCCATGCCTGGTCCGTACGAGCGGCACCGCCTGCTCGCGCTGGAACTGATCGATGGTGCGCTCGACGGCGCGCATGGCACGCTGAAGGCTGCAGGTCGCAAGCTCAAGACACAGAGGCTCTCGCTGGCCGCCTGATTGGTCAAAAACAAACGCCGCCGGTCCTTTGCATTTCAGCGAGGGCGGCGTTTTGTTTTTGCGAAGGGCTCAGCCGATCAGCTGGCTGAGCGCCATGGCGACCGACATATCGCCTTCGACCTTTATCTTGCCGGACATGAACGCCATGGTCGGATTGAGGTCGCCGGCGATCAGCGAATCCAGATCGTCGAGCGACAGCTTGATGGTGCAGTCGGTCGGCGCATCGGTGTTTGAGACGGTTGCGCCGTCGATGACGATGACGCCGTTGCTGCCGGTATCGAACTTCACGGAATGTTCGAACCCGGCGCTCGCCACGCGCGACCTCATCTTCTCGGCAATGTCCTGAACGCTCATGACTGTTCTCCTGGTCTCGTTGCGTTTTGCCGCGCTTCAGTGACCGGCCTCCGCCGAAGTCGCTGTCTCGCGCGTACCGCGATCCTGGTCGCTTGGCGCATATAGCTTCGAGTTGACGTAAACGTCAACGCGCGATGCGTCATCTCGTTTCAGTCGGAAGGAATGCGGCAGAGAACATTCACCCTGCGACGAAGGTTAGTGTTCAGCAGCGGGCTTCGCCGCCTCGGCCTGGGCCGATTCCGCCGGGGCCGGTTCGGTCGGCGTGGCCGGATCCTTGCGGCGGCGCATGGCGTTGTCGCGGATTTCGTCCTTGGTCAGGAAGTTGACCTGGTCGATCAGCACTTCATGCACCAGGTCGGCGCCGACGCGAGCGTTGACGGTGTCGCGTATGGCCTTGCGGAAGGCATCGAGATCGATGGTTTCCTTCTTGGTGAAGTCGATCTGAGGATTGGAGTAGAGATAGGAATAGACCTGATCGGTCATCAGCGCTTCGGCCGGGATCGACATCTTCTTTATCTCGGCCGGCTCGACCGTGTAGACGAGCTTGGTGAGGAAATAGCCGTCGATCTTGGAATCGCGGATCAGCGGCACCGAGATGATGTCGGTCTTGACGTAGTCGAGGCCACCCAGCATCGGTTTCGGCGTCTCGCCGACGCCGCGCTCACCGGCCGCCTGGAACGAATAGAACACCGCGCCAAGCGTGGCGGCGCAGATCCAGATCGCGGCGGCGATGAATTTGATCACCGGTTGTTCCCGCCTGTTGCCGAGATCATCAGCTCGCCCAACCGAATTCGCCGGCCGAGTATGTGCCGTCGGCTTCGGCGCGCTGAATGGCGTTCTTCAACAGCGTGGCGACTTCGTTGACCGCGTTGAGGTGGGCGAGGATTGCAGCCTCGTTTTTCGCGAGCTTCTGGCGCAGCCGCGCCAGACTGTCGCGATGCTGTTCCAGGAATTCGATCTCGTTGGCGCCCTTCATGGCGCGGGTCAGCTCATAGAGGTAGCGGCTCTTGCGGGCGTTGGAGGCCTTGAGGTCATAGCTGGTGTCGTTCTTCAAACCGGCCGTCTCTTCCTCGACCGCTTCCTCGATGCGGCCGATGATGGCGGCAAGGTTGCCCGGCCGTGCAAACGGGATCGGCGCTTCGGACGTACGCGCCTGCAGGTTGGAAGAGTATTTTGAAAAATCGGCCATTGAAAATCCTGGTCTAGATCTTGATTTCGGTTTTGATGGTCGTCTCGTCGCCGGTCATCGACCGTGCGGCCTTGCGCTGCAATTCCTCGACCAGCGAGGTGGACAGCCGGGTCTGCTGGTCGATCTCGGTCTTGTGCGGCCCGGTTGACACCGGGCCGATCGGCACGGTGCGCTTGCCGTCCTTGTAGTGGTCGGCGAGCAGCGATTTGGCGATGCCGATCCCTCCGCGCTCGGCCATGACGTCGGCGACACGCTCGGCAAGCTGCGATTTCCACATGTCGCCGGCCAGCCCCTTGCCGTAGACGCCCTCTGTGTCCTTGGGCAGCATGTTCTGGATGAAGGTCTGCAAGACCATCGCCTCGAACTTCTTGAACTTGCTGGCGGGATCGGCATTTGCGGCGGCCTTGTCGGCGGTGGCGCGCGACAGGATCGAGCCGGCATCGACCGAAGCAGCCATGTCGACAGAAAAATTACCGCCAACGCCGTTGGCCCGCTTGGCCAGCGCGGCACGGGCAGCCTCGATATCCGCCGGGTCGACGGCTCGGGCAACATCGAGAACGATGTCGCTGGGTGGAGAAATCGCCAAGAAAGTCCGCCTCTTTGCCGGGTTTCCTGAGCGACCATGCCGCAGCAAGCTTGTGGCAGGCTTGCCGGCTCGAAATCCTTCGCCGGATGCTAGGCCATTGCTATCAGCAGCGGCAACTCCGGCTGGGTCGATGCGATCTGGTCGTTTGCGGTGGGCGCTGCCGGCGTCGCCATGGTCAGATCGTAGGTGGCGTAGGCGCAGAGGCCGAACACGGCGCCGTACACCCAACACAGCCCGCCGCACGGAACGAAACCGAACGCCGTCCGCAGGTGACCCGGCTCTAACTTCCGATTATTCCTGCCCTCGCCTCTGCGCGATCAGATCGAGCCGGTCGCGGTCGGAGCGTTCGCGTTCGTCCTGTCGGCGCACGTCCTTGTAGGCGCGCTCGACCATGTTGGTGCGCGCCGTCGCAGTGGCGATGAGCGTGACCTCCTGCCTGGCGCCTTCCAGGCTCGCTTCCTGCCGGACCAGCGCATTGGCGATGCGGCGATGGTAGAGGTCAGGGAACAGCACCGCCATCGACTGGTCGGCGTCGAAATGCTGGACAAGTTCCCTGGCCTCGGTTTCGGCGGTTGCCGCTGCCGCCAGGAAGGCCGCATGGCGCGTCTCGTGCAGGGCCTTCAGCTGCTCCTGCACCTTGACCAGTTTCTTCAGCCGTTCCTTGCGCGTGCTCATCTCACCTCGCCAGCGTCAGATCGACAAAGCCGTCGACGAACAGCGACAGCATGGTGCCGATGGCGAAGTAGAAGATGATCATGCCGCCGGCGATGACGAAAGGCAGTGAGATGAAGTAGACCGGAATCTGCGGCGTCAGCTTGTTGACGAAGCCGATCGTCAAATTGACCAGGATGGCATAGGCGATGAACGGGCTGCCGAGCCGGATGACCAGGAAGAAGGCGTCCGACACCGTGTCGGTGAGATCGACCAGGGCGGCCTGCGGATTGAAGAAGACGTTGACCGGCGCCACCGTGTAGGAGGCGACCAGAGCGCGGATGATCTCGTGGTCGAAATCGAAGACGAAGAGCAGCAGCAACGCTGAAAACGAGATGATGGCGGCGAGGGCCGCCTGCGGCTCTGGCTCCTCGATGGCGGGGCCGCCGGTGCCGCCATAGCCGATCAGCATGGCGATGGCCGAACCCATGAAGCGCAGCGCCTCCATGTAGAGCCTCGTCATCGCGCCGATCAGCCCGCCGACCAAAAGTTCGGAGATGATCATCGGCGCCAGCACCTGCGGACGCGCATCGACGAAGGGAAAGATCTTGTCCCACAGGAAGGCGAGCAGGCCACCGGTGGCGGCGATCGACACGAACAGCCGGACCTGGACCGGCACGCGGGCGCTGGACAGGCCCGGCATCAGCATGAAGCAGGCGCCGATGCGACAGAAGGCGAGGAAGGCGGCGATGACGAGGCCTTGCGACAGTATGTTCACGAGATCGTCCCGAGCACCTTGATCTCGACGCCCTTGGCGATTTCGACATGGGAGAGAACGGGAAGCGTCGTGAACAGGCGCTCGATGATCATGCGCACATAGGGGCGAGCATCGGGCGCGGTGACGAGGACAAAACGCTCGCCGGCCTCGAGATGCTTGCGGATCGCCTTGGTCGCGTCCTGGCCGAATTCCTCCAGCTGGCGCGGGTCGATGTCGAATTCGCGCACCTCGCCCTTGGCGTCGCGCTTGAGGCTCTGGTGGAAGGCGAGGTCCCAGCGGTTGCCGAGGCGCAGCACCTTGAGCATGCCGCCCTCGGAGAGATCGCCGCAGATCTGCTGGGCCATGCGGATGCGGACATGCTCGACGATCTGCTCGGTGCGGCGCACATGCGGCGCGATCTCGGCGATAGCTTCGATGATCAAATGCAGGTTGCGGATCGATACGCGTTCGGCCAGCAGCAATTTGAGCACCGCCTGCAGGCCGGGATAGGAGATGTGCGAGGTGCAGATCTCGTCGGCGAGCTTGCGGTATTCCGGATCCTGGCGCTCGAGCAGCGCCTTCATGTCCTTGTAGGACAGAAGCTGCGGCAGGTTGTTGCGGATCACCTCGGACAAATGGGTGAGCAGCACCGACATGTTGTCGGCAAAGGTATAGTTCTCGCGCTTCAGATCCTCGGCGAAGGTTTCGAGCACCGAGAAGGCGCGCATGCCGAAGGCCGGCTCGCGGATTTCCTCGCCGGGAACGTCGGGCAAATCCCGGTTGCCGAGCAGCACCATGATCTCGCCGACGCGCATCTGGTATTCGGCGACGACGGTGCCGTGGACCTTGATCTGATAGCTTTTCGGCGGGATGCCGAAATCGTCGGCGACGCGCACTTCCGGCACGACGAAGCCATATTGCGTGGCAAATTTCTTGCGCATCTTGGCCATGCGGAACACCAGTTCCTGATGCGACACCAGCAGCCGCGTCGACAGCTGTTTGCCGATCAGAAGCTCGATCTCGGCGGTGGTCAGCGAAGCCTTGACCGAGTTCTTCTCTTCCTCGACCTTGTTCGCCTTCTCCAGATCCTTGATCGCTTCGGCGGCGGCAGCCTCGCGGTTGGCGCGCATCGGGATGACGTAGCCAAGGCCGGCCATGCCGGCGGCTAGCGTGAAGAACGGGAAGAACGGCAGGCCGGGCATCAGGCCGAGCAGGACGAGCAGCGAGGCCGCGACATAGAGCGCGCGCGGATGCGCACCGAGCTGGCCGAACACCGCCTGGTTGGTCGAGCCGCGCGTGCCGCCCTTGGACACAAGCAGGCCGGCGGCGAGCGAAACGATAAGCGCCGGGATCTGGGTGACGAGGCCGTCGCCGACCGACAGTTTGATGAAGACATCGGCGGCTTCGCCCATGCCCATGCCGTGCCTGATGTAGCCGATGGCGATGCCGCCGACGATGTTGATGGCGGTGATGATGAGGCCGGCAATGGCGTCGCCGCGGACGAATTTCGAGGCGCCGTCCATCGAGCCGAAGAAGGAGGATTCCTCTTCCAACTCGCGGCGGCGCAGTTGCGCTGTCTTGTCGTCGATCATGCCGGCGGACAGGTCGGCGTCGATCGACATCTGCTTGCCGGGGATGGCGTCGAGGGTGAAGCGGGCGCCGACTTCGGCAATACGGGTGGCGCCCTTGGTGATGACGATGAAGTTGACCACAATCAGGATCATGAAGACGATCAGGCCGATGACGAAATCGCTGGCCATCACAAGTTTGGAGAAGCCGGCGATGACATAGCCGGCGGCGTGCGTGCCCTCATTGCCGTGCGACAGGATCATGCGCGTGGTGGCGATGTTGAGCGATAGCCGTAGCATGGTGGCGATCAGCAGCACGGTCGGGAAGGACGAGAAATCGAGCGGCCGCTGGATCCACAGCGCCACCATCAGGATCAGCACCGACAGTGCGATCGAGAAGGCGAGGCCGATGTCGATGAGGAAGGCCGGGATCGGCAGGAATAGCACGGCCAGGATGATGACGATGCCGATGGCGAAGAAGACATCGCGGCCGTTCTTGGCCACTGTTCCTGTCGCTAAGCTTTCGCTGACCGCCATGTCGTCCCCAATCACAAGCCTGCCGAGCACGCGACAGCCCTTCGAGCCTAACCGGTCAAGCTTGCGCGAGGGTGGGAGGACTGGTTACTTGCCGGGACGACAGAGGCCTTGAGGAGAGAGATCATGCTGGTGATCATCGGCACCATTCGCCTGCCGGCGGAACGGCTCGACGAGGCAAGGCCGGCCATGCGGCGCATGATACTGGGCAGCTGGGCGGAGCCCGGCTGCATCGAATACTCCTACGCGCAGGACGTGCTCGACGCCGGGCTCATCCATGTAACCGAGGTGTGGAGCGACAGGGCCGCGCTCGACGCGCATTTCCGCTCGCCTCACATCGCCGATTGGCGGGCGAGCTGGGCATCGCTCGGCATAGGCGAGCGCAACCTCATGCTCTATGAGGCCGGCGAGCCGAAGCCGATCTGAGGACCGGGCACAGTCAAGAAGGCGTGAGCCCAAGAAAGTCTAGCAGGCGTTGACCTGTCTGCAGGACCATCCGCCGCCATCGGTATCGTGGCAGTCTTCATAGCTGCCGTAGCAGGTGTTCGTCGAATTGCGATACCAAGGGTAGCCGCCAGGACAGCAAACATCTTGTTGTACAGTCTGCACAAATTCCTTTGCCGGCCGGCTTTGGTTTTCCGGATTGCCTCCCGCCAAAAGAGACATCGGGTGCGACACAACAGACCTGAACGGCATATCCATGCTTGAATTGCTCACCGCAGACGAGCTCAAAAAAATCATGCCAACAGCTAATGAAAAAAGTCCCCGCGCACTCATCTTCTCCTCCTTGAGGGAAATAGAGACGGGCAAAAATAACACAGCTGCGTCGATTGCGTAAGCGATCGCTCATATACCTCGACACGCTCGCGGGGAATTGAAGCGGGGCGGCAAGCCTGACTGCGCATCAGCGCCAGAATGGCGCCGCAAGCAGCCGGCATTATGTCGGCGTGCTGATCGTCGCCGAACTGCACAGCGATCCGTCCGATGGCGAGACCCCGGTGCTGGCGCTGGCCAAATTCCGGGATGCGGTGCTGGTGCCGACCATGAACGTCCAGTCGGCCGCCGAAACCTTCCAGCGCGCCGTCGCCGAGGAACTGGCGGTGGTCGAGGATTTCGACAACCGGGCCGTTGTCGGGCTCTTGACTGAGGGCCATCTGATGCGGCGCTACGCCGAGGAACTCGACAAGGCGCGGCGCGACCTGTCGGGCGAAGACTAGGCCTCGGCCGGCATCTTAAATGTCCCTACTCGGCGCTTGCCACGTGTACAGTGTCACTGTACAAATTGTTCAGTGGGAGAAAAAGACGGGATGAGCACCGACCAGGCTCCGGTCAAGAATGGCGTCGCCTCGACGGCGACGCATGCCCATCAGATGTTGGGCCAGCGGCTGAAGAGCCTGCGTCTCGGCCGGCGGCTTTCGCTGCGCGAACTCGCCAAACTGACCGGGACCAGCGCCAGCTTCATCAGCCAGCTCGAGCGCGGCCTGACCGGCGCCAGCACCGCCTCGCTCAACCAGATGGCCTCGGCGCTTGGGGTGAGCGTGGCGATGCTGTTCGAGGATAGTGCCGCCGGGCAGCGCGGGGTCTTGCTGCGCAGCGAGCGGCCGAGCCTGCCGCCCAGCGACGGCTGCCGCAAGATGCTGCTCTCGCGTCCCCCTTTAAGCGACATGGAAGTCTATGTCGGCGAGTTCGAAATCGGCGGCTCGACCGGCCCAGCGCTCTACACCCATGGCGACGCGCACGAGATGCTCGTCGTGCTGCGCGGCATCGTCGAGGTTTCGCTCGGCGATGTCAGGCATGTGCTGGAAGAGGGCGACAGCATCGAATACGCGACATCGACAGCACATCGCTCAGAGAACATCGGCAGTGGCCGAGCCGAGGTGATGTGGATCATTGCGCCACCGACTTCGGTGCGCGCCGAACTCGATCAATACAGGGCCTGGAAACCGCTCGCAGCCAGGTAGGTTCAATCCATGCGGGTCAAATGGGAGAACAATAATCATGCTGAAAACAAGACATCTTGGCCTTGGCGCCGTGCTGGCGCTCGGCGTTCTGGCAACCGCAGCGTTCGCGCAGGAAAAGCCTGTCGCGGGTGAGGTCAAGGAAGGCTCGCTCAAGGGCAAGACGCTGACGCTCGTCTCCTATGGCGGCATCTACCAGGACGGCCAGGCCGCCGCGCTCAAGGAGTTCGTCGAAAAGTCCGGCGCCACGCTGCTCAATGACGGGCCGACAGAGATCGCCAAGCTGCAGGCGCAGGTCGAATCCGGCAACGTCACTTGGGACGTCGTCGACACCGCCGACCTGCCGCCTTACGTCTATTGCGGCAAGCTGTTCCAGAAGCTTGATTTCAGCAAGCTCGACGTCTCCAAGGTGCCCGAGGGCCAGGTCGGCGAATGCTCGGTGCCGGCCATGAACTACGGCGTCGTGCTGATGTACAACAAGGAGAAGTATGGGGATAACCCGCCCAAGAACTGGGCCGATTTCTTCGACACGGCAAAATTCCCCGGCACGCGCGCGCTCGACGGTTCGGGCGACCCGACGGGCGGCCTGCTGGAGCAGGCGTTGAAGGCGTCTGGCGGCGACCCGAAGGCGATGACGGCGGCCGACATCGACAAGGCCATCGATGTCATCCGCAAGCTCGGTCCCGACACGATCTATTGGAAGACCGGCGCTGAATCGCAGCAGCTTGCCGAATCTGGCGAAGCCGACATGCTGATGATGTGGACCGGACGTGCCATGACGGCGGTGAAGAACGGCGCCAAATATGCGCCGGCCTGGCAGGACTGGCTGGTGGTGATGGACCAGATGACCATTCCGGTCGGCGTCAAAGATACGGATGCGGCTTATGCGCTGCTCAATGCCTATCTCGGCAAGGGGGCGCAGGAGATCCTTGCGCAGCAGACCTCCTATACGCCGATCAACAATGACGCGCAGCCCAAGGTCGATGCGTCGGTCGCCGCCTTCCTGACCAACACGCCCGAGCGCCAGAAGCAGGGTTACAAGCAGAACATCAAGTTCTGGGTCGAGAACTTCCCGGTGGCGCAGGAGAAGTGGTCGGCGCTGATGGCCGGCAACTGAACAGCCGAGCGAGAGCCAGGCCGTGAGCGCGTCCGAACCCATCGCCCAACCCGCCGCCGATGTGCGGCCCGGTCGGGCATGGCGGCCGTTCGCGCTCACGGCGCCGGCGCTCATCCTGCTTGTCGCGGTGATCGGCTACCCGCTGCTCACCATCGTTTTGCGCAGCCTGTCGGAACCTGAGTGGGGGCTGCAGAACTATGCCTGGTTCTTCGGTGCGCCGGTGAACCTGACGGTGCTGCAGCGGACCTTTGTCATCTCGGCCTGGGTGACGCTGGTGTGCGTCATCGCGGCCTATCCCTATGCCTATCTGATGACCGCGGTCGGGCCGCGCGTCCGGCTGGTGCTGGTGCTTTGCGTGCTGATCCCGTTCTGGGTGAGTGGTGTGGTGCGCACGCTGTCCTGGGTGATCCTGCTGCAGGATTCGGGCGTCATCAATTCGCTGCTGCGCTCGGTTGGGTTCGGCGGCGTCAAGCTGATCCGCACCCAGACCGGCGTGGTTATCGGCATGGCGCAGGTGCTGTTGCCGTTCATGATCCTGCCGCTCTATTCCGTGATGCAAGGCATCGACCTCAGGCTGATGCGGGCGGCGCAAAGTCTCGGTGCGCGGCCGTCCCGAGCGTTCTTCACCGTCTATCTGCCCCTGTCGCTGCCCGGCGTCTATGCCGGCGCGATCATCGTCTTCATCCTGTCGCTCGGCTTCTACATCACGCCGGCTTTGCTCGGCGGCCCGCGCTCGACCATGCTGTCGACGCTGGTGCAGACGCAGGTGCTCAGCCTGCTGCAATGGGGCAGGGGCGGCGCCATGGGCGTCGTTCTGCTGGTCACCACCTTCGTGCTGCTGGCGCTGGCAGCACCCGTGATGCGGTCCAGGCATCGGGAAGCGGGGCGGCGCTGATGGAGATGAAGCCGCTCACGCGCGTTCTTCTCGGGCTCGTCTGCCTGCTGGTGGCGATATGGCTGGTGGCGCCGACGCTGGTCGTGGTGCCGATGTCGTTCAACGAAAACAAATCGCTGGCGTTTCCGCCGCAAGGCTTTTCCTGGCAGTGGTACCAGAATTTCGCCACCAATCCGGACTGGTCGAACAGCTTCCTGAACTCGCTGAAGGTCGCCTCGATCGTGGCGGTGCTGGCGACGGTGCTCGGCACGCTTGCCGCCTTCGGCCTCGACCGCATGAACGCGCGGCCGGCGAACCTTTTGCGTATGCTGATGCTGACGCCGATGGTGGTGCCGGGCGTGGTGCTGGCGATCGGCATCTATGCCGTCTATCTCGACACGCAGCTCGTCGGCACGCTGCTCGGCTTCGTGCTGGCCCACACCATCCTTGCGCTGCCCTTCGTGCTGATCGCGGTCTCGGCCAGTCTCGAAGTGTTCGACCGCCGGCTGGAGACAGCCGCCGCGAGCCTGGGCGCCGGCGCACTGACCACGTTTGGCACGGTGACGCTGCCGCTGATCGCGCCGGGCGTGCTCTCAGGCCTGCTGTTCGCTTTCGCCACCTCGTTCGACGAGATTGTCGTGTCGCTGTTCATCACGAACCCCTATCTCAAGACATTGCCGGTGCAGATTTTTGCCTCGATCACGCGCGACGCCGATCCGACGGTGGCGGCTGTCGGCACGATCCTGCTTTTCGCTACCACGATCCTGATCGGCGGCGGCATGCTCCTTCTTGGCCGCGAGCGGAAAGGACGCCAATGAATCCGAAGCCGACAAGCAAGGGCGCGGCGATCGATCTCGAAGCGATCAGCAAGGCCTATGGCGGCTTCAAGGCGCTGGACGGCGTGTCGCTGCGCATCGAGCCCGGCGAGTTCATGACGCTGCTCGGCCCCAGCGGCTCGGGCAAGACGACGACGCTCAACGTGATTGCCGGTTTCACCGATGTCACCAGCGGCAAGCTTCTGGTCGGGGAAAAAAGCGTCGTCGGCGTGCCGGCGCACAAGCGCAACATCGGCGTCGTCTTCCAGCATTACGCGCTGTTCCCGCACATGAGCGTCGGCCGCAACGTCGCCTATCCGCTGACGCTTCGCGGCGTCGACCAGGCGACGAGGCAGACACGCGTGGCAAGGGCGCTCGACATGGTCAAGATGGGCGATTTCGCGCATCGCTATCCCAGCGAATTGTCGGGCGGCCAGCAGCAGCGCGTGGCGTTGGCACGCGCCATCGTCTTCGACCCGCCGCTGCTCCTGATGGACGAGCCGCTCGGCGCGCTCGACAAGAAGCTGCGCGAATGGCTTCAGCTCGAGATCAAGCGCATCCATCGCGAACTCGGCACCACATTCGTCTATGTCACGCACGATCAGGAAGAGGCGCTGGTGCTGTCGGACCGCATCGCCGTGTTCAACCGCGGGCGCATCGAGCAGGTCGGCACCGGCCGCCAGCTCTATGACGAGCCGGCAACGCTGTTCGTCGGCCGCTTCATCGGCGATTCCACCGTGCTGCGCGGCAAGGCGCGCAGCGATGGCAACAGCACCGCGCTGAGCATCGCCGGCGAGACGGTGACGGTACCGCGTAAGCTGTCGGGGGAAGCCAGCCCGGTGATGCTGCTGCGTCCCGAAAAGCTCGCGATCCGAAGAGCCGGCCAAAGTCCTGCCAATGGCGCCAACCGCCTGTCGGGGACGATCGCGGAAGCCATCTATCTCGGCTCGGAATCGAAATACGAAGTCAAGCTCGCCGACGGCTCGGCCGCGATCGTGCGCTCACCGGTGACCGGCGAGAGTTTTGGCCTCGGCGACAAGGTCGAGCTCTGCTTCGACGGCAGCGACGCCAAGCTGCTGGCGGACGACGCAAGCGCCGACACCACACTCACCTGATTCCATCTGGCCTGATCCCATCTGGCCTGATCCCATCTGAAAGTCATTCCATGCAAGCCAAGCGCAACGGCGACATATCGTTCTGGTATGCGGATCTGGGGGCGGTTCCCGTTCCGCGCCCGCCCTTGCCTGGAAACATCGAGGCCGATGTCGCCATTGTCGGCGCCGGCTATACCGGCCTGTGGACCGCCTACTATCTGAAAAAGGCGAAGCCATCGCTGCGCGTCGTGATCGTCGAGCGCGAATTTGCCGGCTTCGGCGCTTCGGGGCGCAATGGCGGCTGGCTGTCGGGCGGCTTCAGCTGGTCGCGCGAAAAATATCTCAAGACATCGAGCCGCCAAGGCGTGATGGCGATGCAGGCGGCGATGGCAGGCTGCGTTGATGAAGTGATCCGGGTCGCGACCGAGGAAGGCATCGACGCCGACATTCGCCGCGTCGACAATCTGACGGTGGCCACCAACGCAGCGCAGTTGGAGCGCGTGCGCGAAGAATGCGAGACGATCCGTTCCTGGGATGTCGACCCGAACCGCGTCGAGATGCTGGACGCCGCCTCAACGCGCACGCGCATCAACATCCGTAACGTCATGGGCGGCTTCGTCGTCCATGGCCAGGCGCGGGTGCAGCCGGCCAAGCTGGTGCGTGGGCTTGCCGATGCCGTCGAGCGGCTGGGCGTGCCGATCTATGAGAAGACGACGGTGACAAGCATCGCCAAGGGCAGCGTGACGACAGACCGCGGTACGGTGCAGGCGGAGACGATCATCCGCGCGACCGAGGGCTTTACATCAGGCATCCCCGGCGAGGAGCGGACCTGGCTGGCGCTCAACAGCGCGCAGATCGTGACTGAGCCGCTGCCTGCCGACCTGTGGCGCGACATCGGTTGGGAAGGGCACGAACTGCTCGGCAATGCGGCGCATGCCTATTGCTATGCCCAGCGCACGCGTGAGGGACGCATCACGATGGGCGGACGCGGCGTGCCTTATCGCTACGGCTCGCGCACCGACGTCAACGGCCAGACGCAGCAGGCCACGATCGACCAGCTGCACACGATCCTGACGACGCTCTTGCCGCAGACCAAGGGATGCCGCATCGATCACGCCTGGTGCGGCGTGCTCGGCGTGCCGCGCGACTGGTGCACCACGGTCGGCCTCGATCCCGCGACCCGCATCGGCTGGGCCGGCGGCTATGTCGGCCTCGGCGTGTCCAGCTCCAACCTTTCGGGGCGCACGCTGGCTGACCTTGTTCTCGGGGCAAACACCGAGCTGACGAAGCTGCCCTGGGTCAACCGCAAGGTCAGGCCATGGGAACCGGAGCCCTTCCGCTGGCTGGGCGTGCATTCGATGTACCAGCTTTATCGCATTGCCGATGGCCGCGAGGCGGCAGGGCTTGCGCGCACCTCGAAGCTGGCCGCGTTGGCCGACAGCATCACCGGCCACTAAAGCCATTTGTTCTCACGCAATTCCGGGGCAGACCCCTTTCCTGGAATTGCTCTTATCCATGGAGCTAGACTTGATCGATCTTTCGACCTTCCACGATCTCGCCAAGGCCGAGATCGGCGCGTTCTCTCCTAAGCCAAGCTCGATTGAAGGCGATCAGGTCGAGGCCGTGCGCTCGTTCTTTCAATCGCCTGACGGGACTGTCGATGTCGGCATCTGGGAATGCACGCCCGGCCGCTTCACCGCCGATCGTTCGGACTCGTCGGAGATCTGCCACATCATTTCGGGGCGCGTGGAACTGAGCCGCATCGATGGCGAGGTGCGGGAACTCGGTCCGGGCGATCTCCTCGTCCTGCCGCAGGGCTGGAAGGGCGAGTGGCTGATACGCGAGACCACGCGCAAGCTCTACATGATCCAGAGCGCCGGCTGACCGGCGCTACGGCTATGGCGAGCTCAGTGATCGATCGGCCCCTTCGGCGAGACCAGCGCGGTGCCGGCGGTCGTCGGGCGCTCGATCAGGCGGCGCACGCGCGGCGGTTCGTCGCCGCTGTGCAGCGCCCGCACCCGCTCGCCGACGACGGCGTCGGCATGGGTGGCGCGCCGGTTGTGGCGGATGTATTCCAACCAGGTCGGCGTGTGGTAGTGTTCGATCCAGACTGCGGGATTTTCTAGGTCCCGAGCCAGCGTCCAGTTGCGGGCGCCGTCGCGGCGGCGGATGCGCCCGCGCTCGGCCATGGTGGCGAGGAATTCGGGTACATCTTCGTCGCGGATAATGTACTCTATCATGATGGCGATGGGGCCGCTGCGCGGCTTCAGGTCGAGGCCGAGATGCGGCTCCTTGAAGCGGTTGAGCGGGTCGAGGTTGAGAGTCGTCTGCTGCGGCAGCGGCAGGAACAGGCCGATGGCGCCGCCAACAAGCATCGCGATGGCCGCCGCAATCAGCGCGGTTTCGGCGCCATGCGCATCGGCAACGACGCCCCAGATCCAGCTGCCCAGCGCAATGCCGCCGAAGGTCGCCGTCTGGTAGACCGACAGCACCCGGCCGACGACCCAGCGCGGCGTCGACATCTGCACCGTGACGTTGAAATGCGACAGCGCGATCACCCAGCAGGCGCCGCCGATGAGCAAACCCGCCGCAGTCTGCCAGGCATTGAGGCTGATGGCGGCATTGAAGGCGCAGACGGCAAAGCCGGCGAAGGCCATCCGCACCATCGTCTCGCTGGACAGCAATTGTCTGAGACGCACGCTTATCAGCGCGCCGCCGACGGCGCCGATGCCGAAGGCGCCGAGCATGATGCCGTAGGTCAAGGCATCGCCCTTGACGACGTCGCGCGCCACCAGCGGCAGCAGCGCCAAAACCGCGCCGGCGCTGAAGCCGAAGGCGGAGCCCCTGACCAGCACCTTGCCGATGTTGGGCGACATGGCGACATAGCGCAGGCCGGCGCCCATGGCGGCGCCCAGCGTCTCGCGCGGCAGCGTCGAGACCGGCAGCTCCGGCTTCCAGCGGAAGAGCACGATGATAAGACCTATATAGCTCAGCGCATTGGCGGCGAACGCAGCAGCCGCACCAGCGGCGGCAACGATGATGCCGCCGATCGCCGGGCCGACGCTGCGTGTCAGGTTGAAGCCCAGTGAATTGAGTGCAACCGCGGCCGGCAGCTTGTTGCGCGGCACCATGTCGCCGACCGATGCCTGCCAGGACGGGTTGTTGAGCGCCGTGCCGCTGTCGATCAGGAAGGTGAAGGCAAGCAGCGTCCACGGCGTCATCCAGCCGTTCCAGGTGAACAGCGTTAGAAGTGCAGAGACGACCAGCATGAAGATTTGGGCGATCAGCATCACCTTGCGCCGGTTGAAGCTGTCGGCGATGGCGCCGGCGACGAGTGCAAACAGCATGATCGGCAGAGTGGCCGAGGCCTGGACCAGCGCCACCTGATAGGGCGACGTGGCGATGGTGGTCATCATCCAGGCGGCGCCGACGCCCTGGATCAGGCCACCGAAATTCGACACCAGGCTGGCCGACCAGACGGCGCGGAAGATGCCGTGCCGGAACGGCGCCAGCGCCGAAACGCGTTCGCTGTCCGTCTCGTCATCGATCATCAGACCTGTCCCACCTTAACGTGCTGGTTTCGTCCGCCGGGACGACAATCATGGCATCCGTTTGAAATAGAGCACGACATCCAAAAGGGCGAACGCGTCTTCGAAAAAGATCATGGTCCAACAACAGGATAGCAAGGCGAAAATACGTCAGCCGGGAAGGGTTCGCTACCCAGAGCGATGTTCTCATTGGTCCACTGCTCGGGGCTGTCGGCCGCGCGCGAAGTCAGCTTCTGTCCCGGGCAGCGGTATGCAAGGCTTCGGTCAGCGTGCCTGTCGTCTCGCCGCCGGCGTGAAGGCGCAGGAAAAGCTCCATGCCGACAAGCCGCAGCCTGGACGGTTGCTCGCGCCGCGCCAACTGGACCATGTCCTCCAAATTCGCGGCGGGCCATTTCAAGGCATCGCGCAGGAAACCGCCGCGTAGCAAAGTCTCCGTGCCGGCCGAAAATTGCGACGACATCTCGAAGCCGATCTTGCGCGCCTGGACGTTCTGGCGCGGAATATGCTTTTCAGCGACCTTTCGCAAAAGCCATTTTCCTGTCTTGTCGCGGTATTTCTGCCGCCTCGGCAAATGGATGGCGAAGTCGATCAGGCGGTTTTCCAGGAACGGGACCCGCAGTTCCACGGACGCCGCCATGCTCAGCCGGTCGTGCCGGTGCAGTATGTCCTGCAGATGCGAATAGAGGTCGTAGAGGCAACTACCGAGAAAGGCGCGATCCGCGGGCGGCATAACCGGCTCCAGGCGGTCGAAGATCTCGGTTTGCAGGAAATTCAGCTCCGGCGACAAAGCACGCAGGACCATGCTGCGATCCATTTGTGAGTGGCTTCCAGCCGAGACCTTGTAGGGGGCATGACGCTGTTGCTCGAATCTCCGGTCGAGCGAGCGTTTCGAATGGACCAGGCGCCGGGGCCACGACCAGGAACGCCACTTCTTCATGCTCAAGGCCTGCAATGGGTAGCCGCCAAACAATTCGTCTGCGCCTTCGCCGGTGAGCAGCACCTTGACGCCATCGGCCCGGCATCGTTCGGCAAGCGCCAGCAGCGCGACATGGCTGGCGTGCCAGCCATCGCTTTCAAGATGCCAGATTACCCTTGGCCAAAGTTCGAAAAACCGGTTCCTGTCGACCTGCACCCGGCGCAAGGGCACGCCCACATGGCGGCCGGTGCGTTCGGCGTCTTCGGCCTCGCTGTGACCGAGCTGCGGGTCGACGACATAACCATGGACTTCCGGCCTGAACCGCTTTGCCAGCGCCGTTATCAGGCCGGAATCGACACCGCTGCTGCAAGCGGTGGCAACGCTGGTATCGGCGATGCAGTGAAGCCCGACGCTGTCCTTGAGCAACGCCTCGAGCGTCGCCATGTGTTCAGCATCAGCGGATGCATCGCCGGTAATGCGCGCGGTCTCCAGCACGTCCAGCACATGCCAGAAGCGGCGCTTCTCGATAACGCCATCGGTGATCTTCCACAGGCCGGCGGGCGGCAGGCGCTCGATGCGGTCGAACAGGCTGTAGCTGGAATCGCGGCTCTGCCAGGCAAGCCGCAAGGTGATCTCGCGGCTGTCGATGTCGCGCGGAAAACCGTCGCAGGCGAGGATCGCCTTGTCCTCCGAGGCGAACAGGATTCGCTCCGGCGTGTCGGCCACCGACATCGGCTTGATTCCAAGACGGTCACGCGCAAGCCACAGCGCACTGCCGCGAGCGTCGAAATAGGCGAAGGAAAACATCCCGTCGAACAGCGGCACGGCTTTTTCGGGACCCCAGTGATGCAAGGCTTCGAGAACCACTTCGGCATCGCAGATGGTTCGAAAGACGACGCCTTGCGCCTGCAGCGTTTCGCGCAACGAGCGGTAATTGTAGACCTCGCCATTGTAGACGAGAACGCCATCGCCGGAAGAAGTCAGCATCGGCTCACGGGCGGCGGGCGAGGGATCGATGATGGTCAGTCGGCGGTGACCGAGGGCCAGCCGATTGTTGTGCCAGCTGTCATGATCGTCGGGGCCGCGATGTACCAGCGCCTGCATCATGCTGGCGACATCCGACAGGTCGTTGGCGTCGATCGGGTTTCGTTTGCGCCAGACGCCGGCTATTCCGCACATGGCCTGCCGGTGAGTTCTGCCTGAGTCATGGCCTGCAATCTAGCCGGAACACAGCCGCCTGCAAGCGCTGCCTAGAACCCGTTTTCGATGCGCTCGAAGATGACGTTGGTGAAGGCCGATATCTGGCTGCCGATGAACGGACCGGTCAGCGCCACGACCAGCATGATGGCTACGATCTTGGGTACGAAGGTCAGGGTGATTTCCTGGATTTGGGTCAGGGCCTGGATCAGCGCGATGCCGATGCCGACCACCATGGCAACCAGCACCACCGGCGCGGACGCGACGAGCACCGTCCACACCGCATACTGGACGATGTCTAGGGCGTCGGCCTCGTTCATGTGAGCGCGCCTCTATGGAACTGTCTAGCTGGCCGGCTTTATCGAAACGCCCGCGCCGACCGGCACTTCGGTGCCGTTCTGCAGCACGGCGATCACGCCGTTGCTTGCAAGCTTGACCGAGGCCACGACGCCGGTCGTCTTGCCGTCGGCCGAGGTGATCGAACGGCCGATCAGGGCATCGGCCTGCGACAGCGCCGACGACTGCATGATCTGGTCGAGCTTGGTGTTGGTCTGCACCGATTGCTCGACCTGCGAGAAGGTGGCGAGTTGGGCGACGTACTGCGTCGAATCCATCGGTTTCGTCGGATCCTGGTTCTTCATCTCGGCGATCAACAGCTTCAGGAACGACTGGTAGTCGACCGCTGTCTTCGACGTCTGCTGGGTACCCTGGTTGGCGCCCGTGGGGATCGTCGTCGTCATGTCCACATTCATCAGTATTGTGCTCCCACGGCCAGCGGGCGCTTCGCACCCAGAACATCGTCATTGCCGCCAAGTGCGCGGCGTTCGAGCGGATAAAGCGCACGGATGGCCTTCAGCGCTTCATAGATATGGTCTTCGCCGACCATGCGGTCGATCTGCTTCAGCGCGCCACTGATCTGCTCATCCTCGAAGCTTGCCAAAAGCAAGGGCAGCGAGCGGCGGAACATGGCGCGCGCCTCGATGGCGCCGGCCGGGTTCATCAGCATCACCTGCAGGATGAAATAGAGCTGCTTGAGCGGCGTCGAGGCATCGTCGGCCTGGATGACATGGTTCTCGAGCAGGAACTGTACGTCGTTCATCAGCTCGACGGTGACCTTGCGGTCGACGCGGATGACGGCGCCGTTGATGTAGATCTTCTCGTTCGGCTTCAGCGATATCTTCAGCGTGTTGGTCATTGAATGCCGTCCCGGATGATCTGGGACACTTCGATCAGCCCTTCGAAATTGTCGGTGCGGCCCTGGCGGATGTCCTCGGCCTCGCGCAGCAGCCACAGGCCGATGGAGATGAGGTTGGCGCGCAGTTCCTTGGGCAGGACATTGTCGCTGGAACCGAGATCCTCGACGAAGGTGGTCCAGACCCGGTTGGTGAAGTGCAGCGCCTCGACCGCCTCCATCGAGGTGTGGCCGACCGCCGCCGCCGCCGCCAGCATTTCGATCGAGCGGGTCAAAAGCTGCCGCTCGCGATCTTTCGCATCGGCAACGGAGTCGGTCTGGATGTCGGCGTAGGAGAATTGGTACATCGTTTGGCTCTACCGTTGCGGTTGAGATTGTCAGGTCAGGTAGTTCAGCAGGCTCATCTGCTGCAGGCGCGCGGTCAGCGCGAAGGACGTCTCGATATGCTGCGTCAGATCCGCGACGCGGGTGGCGGCCTCGGCCGGATCGACGCCCTCCAGATCGAGGATATGGCGCTCGAACAGGTCGACCTGCGTCTTCATGCGGTCGCTGGCGTCGGAAACACGCTTCTCGGCAAGGCCGGTCTCGGCCTGCAACTGGCCGAGTCCGCCCAGCGCCTCGCCGACCATCGCCTGGGCGCGACCGACGACGGTGGTCTTCGCCGCCTGGCTGATGTTGCCGGAGAGCAGGCCGGTGACCAGGGCGGAAGCCATGGCGAGCTTGCGGATGCTGTCTTCATTGGCGCTGGCCGAGGTCTGGGTGGTTTCGCCCAGCGAAATGCGGCTGACGATCTGCTGGTCGGTGGCGTTCGACCAGTTGGCCTGCCAGCCGGCGCCCATGAACTGCGGCACGACATTGCTGGTGATGAAGCCGTCCATCTGGGCGGCGGTGATGTTGGCGGCGAGCGGATCGGTCTGCGTGAAGCCGAAATACGACGAGAAGGAAGCGTCGAACGCCGCCTTGGCCGGCGAGCCGGCGGCGGTGAAATCGTCGATCGGCTTGACGTCGGTGTTGGTGCCGGCAAACAGATATTCGCCGTTGACGCTGGCATTGAGGATAGAGGTCATCTGCTGCACGGCGGCCTTGCCGGCTTGCTGCGTAATGGTGCTCGAGGAATTGCCGGCGGCGGTCAGTGCGGTCAGCAAATTCTGCGCAGTGTCGGAAAGCTGGCCAAGCGCAGCCTGCGTCGAGGACAGCCGAGCGGTGACCAGCGAATTGGAATCGATGATGACGTTCAACCGGTCGAGGTCGCGCGAGAAGGTGACCGCCTGCGAGGTGCGCGCGCCGAGCGCCAGACCGACATCGGCGACGGTGCCGGTCGTCGATTCCTTGGTGGCTTTGACCAGTTCGCCCTGCATGCGCATCTGCTGATAGCGCGCGGCGTTGGAGAGGGCGGTTGAGGAGACGGATGTGGCTTTCATGGCTTATCCCACGGCATCGAGCAGGGCCGACAGCATGTCGTCGACGGTTTTCATCATGCGCGCCGAGGCCTGATAGGTGTGTTCGAGGTCGAGCAGCAGCGACATCTCCTGGTCGACATTGACGCCGGTGTCGTTGGACAGCGCCTCGGCGGTGCGCGATGCCAGCGCTTCCTTGGCGTCGGCGTTGCTCGAGGCCTGCTGGCGCTGGCCTTCGAACCAGCCAACGGCATTGGCGGCGTAGTCGGAGACGCTGGACGTGACGGTGATGCCGGCCGCAGCGTCGAAAGGCATCGGCTTGTCGAGCTTGTCGCCATAGCCGATCAAGAGCTGCGAATAGGAGGCGTTGCCGGCGGTGTTGGCGATATAGGCCGCACCATTGGCGCCGCCGTCGCGCAGCAGCACCGGATTGCCGCCGACGCTCGGGTCCATTGCGGCGTTGACCTTGATCGAGCCGGCAAGGCCGTCGATCAGCGTGCCGGCGGCCGGAATGGCGGGCGCACCCGACCAGGTGAACAGGCCGGTTCGGTCGGGCTGCGAAGGTGCTGTTTCGGCAAAGGCGGTGATGAGGCCGCGCGCGACTTCGTCGAGCTGGCTCTGCATCGTCGCCGCGACGCCGTCGCGCAAGGTGATGAGCCCGGCGAGCTTGCCGTCGGCGCTGGTGTTGCCGCCAGCCCCGGCGCTGACCGGCACATTGTCGATGTAGATGGTGTTGCCTGGTGTGCCGGCCGTGTAGCCCGCCGACGGGGTGAAACTTACCGAGCGCGGAATGGTCTCGAACAGTGTCGTGCCATCCCTGGTGGTGATGACCATGTCGTTGTCGCCACGCGTGAAGGTCGACACCGGCACATAGTCCGCGATCTTCTTCAGCAAAGCGTCGCGCTGGTCGAGCGCGTCGGATGCGTCGGTACCCGAACGGGTTGCGGAGATGACCGCCTTGTTGGCGTCCTGGAACTGACTAAGCAGCGAGTTGAGATCGTCGACCGCCGTTGATATCTCGCCATCGGCCTGGGTGCGGAAATCCTGGATCGCGTTGGTGCCGTCGTTCAGAGCGCGCACCACCTGCTGGGCCGCGTCGATGACGCTGGAGCCGAGGTTCTGGTTGGATGGCGTAGCGGCGTAAAGCTGCAGCGCGTTCTGCAGCTTGCCGATCGCGGTCGAGGCAGAGGAGGAGTTGTCGACGCCGTTGACTGCAACGGCGAGGCGGTCAATGCCGCTGTAGAGCGTGCTCTGGCCGCTCCAGGCCGATTGCGCGCTAAGGTTCTGGCGAAACAGCAGGGCGTTGGTGGCGCGCTGGATCTCGACCGAGCGCGCCCCGGGCGCGCTGCTGACGACGACCGCCGTGCGGCGGGCATAGTCGGGGTTGCTGGCGTCGGCAATGTTGCGGGAAAGGACGCTGGTCTGCTTCGATGTGGTCTGAAGCGACTGTTGGGCTATGGTCAATGCGGAAGTCAGCGACATGCGGGTCTTTCACGAGGCCAGTGGGGAGGGGATGACGTCTCTGCCCTGTCGGCGGCGTCGGCGTTCGGAAACCTGCAATCCCAGACCACCCCGGCCGGTTTGCCGGTGTGGCCTTGAATTCGAAATCCGCGCACCGCGCTGCTCTGGTTTGGGTTCATTCCCCTGGCGCCCGTCGTTTATCTCTTCAGGTTGACAAGGACATCCATGAGGTCGGAACCGGTCTGGAACACTTTCGAGTTAGCGGTGTAGCTGCGCTGCGCCGCGATCATGTTGGTCAATTCCTCGGCGATATCGACGTTGGAATTTTCCAACGCGCCGGAGATGATGCTGCCGAGCTTGCCTTCATTGGCGAAGCCGATGCGCACGGTCCCGGAGTCGGTGGACTGTGCATAGACATTGCCCGGCAGTGCGGTGAGGTTATCGGCGCTCTGGACGTCAGCCAGCGGGATCTTGAACAGCGGCTTGGTCGAGCCGTCCTGATACTGGGCGTAGATGACGCCGTCCTCACCGATCTGGATCTTTTCGATCGTGCTGGGCGCGTTGCCGTTGACCTTGGCTTCGGAGACCGTGAAGCCGGTGCCGAGCTGGGTCAGCTTGGACAGATTGAGATCGAGCGACGCACCGCCCGGCACGGGGATGGTGATTGAGTCGACGGCGCCGGTGAGTTTGCCGGTGGTGGTGTCGAAGGTCAAGTTGGCCGTGGCCAGCGCACCGCCCGTATAGGGGAAGGATGTGCCCGGCGTCGCCTGGGACTGGTCGAACACAGAGACCGACCAGGTGCCGGTGCCGGTGTTGGTGAAATAGACGTCGAGCAGCTTCTTGTTGCCGAGATTGTCGTAGGTGACCATCGAGGACTTCGACGTGTATTCCGCGGTCGGGCTGTTGGTGGAAGGCAGCGGACCGGCGGGCGGCGTGGCGCCAGCCGGCAGATTGGCGTTGAAATTGCCCGTGGTGCTGGGCGTCGCGGTCATTTCCTGGTCGGAGATCTGGACCGGCACCAGCCCTTCGAAACCGTTGGCGGTGGCAGCCGGTGTGCCGTTGGCGTAGCTGTAGGCCATCAGCTGGTAGCCGGCGGCGTTGACCAGTCTGCCCTGAGCGTCGGGAACGAATGCGCCGGCGCGGGTGAGGAAGGGCGTCCCGCTGGGGTCCTGGACGACGAAGAAACCGTTGCCGTTCACCGCAAGGTCGGAAACCGAAGTCGTGTACTGCAGCACGCCCTGGGCGCTGATGGCCGAGCGGATGGTGGTGTTGACTCCGCCGGAATTATAGGCGCCGCCGACCTGCGGCATGATCAGCGTCGAAAACTCGGCCGAGGATCGCTTGTAGCCGGTGGTGTCGGAATTGGCGATGTTGTCGGCTGTCGCCGAAAGGCGGTTGGCCTGCGCGTTCATGCCGGAAACGCCGGTCCGCATCATTCCGTAAAGGCTCATCGAAACGTCTCCTCAATGCCCAACATCGTTGGGCCCATGTCTGTGGTCGCGAGGATATAATTTTTGTCTTGCGCGAGGCTGGCGCAGACCGGCATCAGAACACCAGCCGGTAGCCGAGGAAGCGCTTGGAATCTATCGGGTCCTGGCCAAGCTTTTCGCGCAGTTTCTTGCGCAATTTGGAGATGTGGCTCTCGACCACGTTCTCCTCGACCTCTTCGTCGAAGATGCCGTAGATGGCGTTGAAGACCTGGGTCTTGGTGACGCGGCGTCCGCGGTTGCTCGCCAGATATTCGAGGATGCGGCGTTCGCGGCGCGGCAGAGGCAGCGGCTGGCCATCGATCTCGGGATCGCGGCCATCCATGAAGATGCGCATGGCGCCGATCTCGGTGTAGCTGACGTCCTCATGGGCGCGGCGGCGGATGGCGGTGATGCGGGCCAGGATCTCCCGGATGTGGACCGGCTTGCGGATGACGTCGTCGACACCGCTCTCGAACAGCCGCAGCGTATTCTCGAGCGAGTGCTGTTCGCTCAGCGCAATGACCGGAGCGCCGGTGCGGTCGCGGATCTGGCGTGGCGAGATGGCGCCTTCGCGGCAGTCGCCGATGAGGAAGGCTCGGACCGATCGCAAATCCGTGTCGGCGGCCGATGTCACCCACTCGCCGAATTCACCGGACGCGAAGCCTGCACAGGCGACGCCCTCACGATCGAAAAGTGAATTATAGCCTTCAGTTACGAGCTCACGCTCGTCAACGATTACAATCATCGGCCCCGCCTCCGAATCAGATCATCTGCCCCGTGGGAAGAGCCGTAACCGGTGCCGGGAATCCTGAACAACCATCATTTCTTGTAGCTATTTTCTTGGGAGTTATTTCGAGTTTCGAAATAACCGCAATCAGGAGGTTGTATCGTTGGTTGCCGAACGGGTGACGTGGCACGTCACCCGCCGGGCGTGGATTTGCAACCGTTCGCAAGAGATTATTCACCTAAGGGTTGCAAAAGTTGCGGGCGTTCGGGGTCCATTTGCCGAAGCCGGTGGCGACCATATTGGCGATGACGCGGCAGACATAGAATTTCTGCGCGGGGTCATTGTCGGGGCCGGCGTGGTAGCGGGCGACGGCCATCGACCAGCTGACATGACGAGCATGCAGGCTGGCCAGGAAGCGCGCGGCATAGTCGACATTCTGGCGCGGGTCGAGCATGTCGTCGACGCTGCGGAAATGCGCGGCGTGATAGTGATGGTTGATCTGCATGCAGCCGAGATCGATGAGTGTCTTGCCCTCGCGCCGGGCTGCTTCGAAGGTGGCCAGGGCCTCGGTGCGGTTCCTTGGAAATACCGCTTTCCCCTCTATATCCAACGCATTAGGTTGCAAGCTACCCTTCTTGCCGGTCTCGGTCAGCCCGACCGCATAGAGGATGCCGGCGGGCACGCCATAGCGGTCGGCGGCACGCAAAATCTCGGGCTCGCAAGGGTTGGTGGCGGCGGTGGCAGGCCCGGCGATGAGGCTAGATAAACATATCGTCGCCATCGCGCTCGCGAGCAGGCGCGCCAGCGCGGCCGAATTCCTGGGCATCGTCATTGCGGTTTCTTCCCGACTGGTGGCCGCCCGAACCCGTATTGTTGCCGCTCGAGTTTCCGGGCTGAAAAGCGGACTGGTCGCGGCCTTGCGGCATTGGCTGCGAGTTCGCTGCATCGCTGCGAACCCCTGCGTGGGCTGCTATCGAAGGTTGCAGGATGGTGACCTTGTCGACATCGAAGCCGAGCCCGCGCAACGACTTCACGATGGCGTCGCTATCGGTGGCGAGACGGCGGTAAGCCTCATGGGTTTCGGGCTTCAATTCTATCGAAAGTTGTTCTCCGGAAAGCCTCAGACTGGCGGTGACCATGCCGAGCTCTGCCGGGTGAAGCTCGATCTTCAATATATGTGTCGGAACGGCAACAGAACCGGCCGTCTGGGCGGTCGTTGACGGCGTCGAAACGGCTGGCCGCAGGCCGTTGTCCGAAGCCAGCGCGTCGATAAGCGCCGAAGTCGTTTGGTTTATCGGACTATGCGCCGGCGCGGGGAAGCTCTGTTCGGCGACAATGTCGACGCGCGCAGCGAATGGCGGCTGTTTTCCCTGTGTGGCCGATGCCGCGGAATGGGCTCCATCGACGGACTTCGCCGACGGCGCGGACCGTTTTGCCTCGGGTGCCGAAACGTCGCTTGCCGTCTGGTCCGCCGGTAGAGGAGGCGTCGGACCATCCTGGTGCGGCAGTTTGCCGGACTGGAGCCCGATCGCGGGCAGCTTTTGCCCCTGATCCTGTGCGGAAACGCTGGTACCGGGCTTGGCCCGTTCCGATCGCGTCGTCGTGTCGAGTCTGTTGTCAATGCCGGACGCTGCGCGGTGTCTCTTCAGAGGCGACGTCTGTGCAGAAATGGCCTCGCCAGCGGGCGCCGGTTGCCCAGTCTGTCCATTCGTCGCGATGCCGTTCCCGCTTGTCCGGACCGTTGAGAAATGCCTGATATCGTGCAGCGCGAGCACCAGTGGCAAATGATCCTGCAGCGATCCTGCATCCGCGTCTCGTCCGGCCACCTCAGCGTCCTTGGATGGTTTGTCCGGGCCACTATCGGCATGTTCTTTTGCGGCCTTGCCGGCAGCGGATTTCGTCCCCGTTTTGCCAGACTGGGTGTGTGGGATTTCGCTTTTGCCGGGACCGGCAGGGCTGCGTTTGGCCCAATGCAGCTCGTGCGACGCGGCCTCAATTGCTCCCTGGCCTATCGGTGTCGGCGCATCGTCGTCGCCGCGCACCATGTCGCCGAAGCTTTTGTCGCCGCCCTTGGCGTTTGAGGCCGACTGCTTCGATCCGGCGTGCGCGGGAGCCGGCAGGGCCTGGCCAACATTGGTGGTCATTTCGGGGCTGCTCCAAGCATCTGGTCGATCAAATCGAGCTGGCGACGCGTCCTCGCCATGGCGGCGTCGGTGGGATCGGTAGGCTCTACTGCGGCGGGGGCCGGCACCGATGCCGGCACGACCGGAGCCGCATCGCTGGCCGAGGCGACTGCAGGCGTTTCCGCCGCCTTTGCCTCTGGCGTGCTCGGTGCCTGCGCGGCCGGCTCACTTGCCGCCTTCGGTTGGTCGGTTGCGGGCTGTTCACTCGACGTTGTGGCGGCTGGCTGTTCCGGCATCGCGCCTTCGACCGGCGGCAGCTCTGGCTCGTCGGGTTTTTCCACTGCCGCGGTCTTGACCGGCTCCTGCCTGGCCGCGGCAGGTGCGGGCTTTTCGGCAGGCAGCGGCGCCGGCGGGGCGATGACTTCACCGGCCACGGCCTGCGCGGCATCGAGCAGGTCGCGGTCGCTTTGCGAAAGCTGGTTGCGATCGATCTTGTCCAGCTTGGCGCGGACCTCGCCGATGGTGCCGGACGTCACCGTGGACAGGCTGGAATAGAGCTGGGCGCGCGGATCGTCCTGATTGTGGATGCCGTCGCGGCCCCGTTCAGCCCTGGCCGAGGCAAAGGCGGAGAGATCGGCAAAGCCGTCGATTGCGGCGCGGCGGGCGATGCGCAGATAGATCACCTTCTCGCGTTCTGGATCCATCATTGCGGTGATGTCGGCGAGCTTGTCCTGGCTGATCGCCATGTGCAGCGTGATGACGCCGGAGACGAAGGCGTCGGCGAACTGGCTGGCATAGGGCGAATAGAGGTAGTCTTCGACGTATTGGGTTGAGGCAAGCGCGAAACGCGCACCGTCGCCTTGCGCGGCGGCGATGCCGACCGAGCGGCGCAGCGCTGCTTCCTCGACCAGCGTGCCGGGGCTGAGCAGGCGAGCATCGTCGAGCAGCGCAAGCGCGCTGACCGGTTGCTCGGTGGCGAGAAGCGAGCCCTTGACCAGCGCCAGAAAGGCACCGACATCGGGGGGCAGGGTCATCGGATCGATCGGCTTCAGCGCCTCGATCGCAGCCGCCTGCCGGCCGTTCAGATAATCGACAATGCCCTTGGCGATGGCCAGGCTTTGCGGGTCGGCCTTGGCGCGCGACACCGCCACCTCGACGGTGACGGGGTTGCCGCCACTCATGCCATAGACCAGCAAGGCGCGAAAATTCTTCGGGTCGCTGAAATCATCTGCGTCGGCCGCGCGCAGCCTTGTGTCGGCCATTTCGAGCAGCTTGGCCTGCATCGGCAGCGCGGCGTGATCGCCGGCGGCGATGCGGTCCTGCACAAGCTGCAGCGAGCGCACCAGCTGATAGGGCTGCAATGCGTCCTCGGCAAAAGCTGCCGGCGAATGGACAGCGCTCAGCAGCAGCAGGCCGACGCGGCCGATGATGGCGGAGCGCCTCATCCGTCGGTCGCCATCAGAATCTCGATGCGGCGGTTGGCGGCCGCCATCGGGTCGGCTGCAATTTTCGGCTCGCGATCGGCGAAGCCGGCGACCTCGGTGATGCGGCGCTCGTCGACGCCGCCGCGCACCAGCATGTAGTAGGCGGAATGGGCTCGCGCCGTGGACAGCCGCCAATTGTCGTAAGTGTCGCTGCGGAACGGCCGCGCGTCGGTGTGGCCGTTGATGCTGATCGTGCCTTTCTGCTCGTTGACGATGCGGCCGATCTTTTCCATCGCCAGCACCAGTTCACGCCTAGGCACCGCCGATCCGATCTCGAACATGCCGAAATCGAACTGGTCCGTGATCGAAATGACGACACCCTTGTCCGTGGCTTCGACGGAGACGCCATCGTGCAATTTGTCGCCTGGCTTGAAGGCCTCGGCCAGTTCCTGCTTGACCTGCGCCGCGGCTTTAACAGTGGCGGCCGTCGGCGCCTTTTCCGCGGCTTCGGGTTTGGGTGCGGGTTGTGCTTCGGCGGCTTCGGCCTTTGCAATCTGGGCCTTCGCTGCTTCAGCCTTGGCCTCTGCCTTGGCTTCAGCCTTGGTCAGTGGCTTATCGGAAACGGATTTCGCCAGCGGCTCGAGCGGCGCCGCGGTCACTGGCGGCGCGGCCGGCACGGCCTTCACTTCCGCCACTTGCGTCTGTGCCGCCTTGGCACCCGGCTTCAGCGGATCGCCTTCGATCTTGGTGCGTTCGGCGGTGGCTTCGGCGCCTGGTGCAGCCACCTGCTGCGACCAGAAATCCGGCGCGAACGGGTCGCGGTAGGATTGGCCGCCGGATGCGCCGGTAGCCGGGCCGGACGCCTGCGCGCCGCCATCGCCCTTCTCGCTGACATTTTGCATGACGCCGGTGTCGGTGGCGATTTCCGACAGCACCGCATAGGGATCGGCAAACAGATGCTCGTCGGAAAGATCGGTCTTCGGCGCCGATTCCTTCGATTGCTTCTTGTCGGAAGTACCGGCGCCGCCGATGCCGTCCTGTCCGGCCTTGCTGGTCTTGTCCCGCGGGTCGTCGGCCGTCAGCCCGACCTTGCTCGGACCATCGCCGAGGTCTTCAAGGCCCTTGCGGCTGGCGTTGCGATCGACCAGCTTGACCGGGTTGAAATAGCTGGCAACGGCGGCCTTGGTCTGCTCGTTGGCGGCGTTGATCAGCCACATGACGAGGAAGAAGCACATCATGGCAGTCATGAAATCGGCAAAAGCAATCTTCCAGACGCCGCCGTGGTGGGCGTCGTCGTGGTCGTCGTGATTGCGCCGCACGATGATGATCTCGTGCCTGGGCTCAGCGGCGTCGGCAACGCTCATGACGTCCACTCGTTCATAGGAGGGCCCTCGCTCATGATAGGGCTTCCGACAAGGCGGCCGACCATTCGGCAATGCGGGTTTCGAACACCGCCTCGTCAATGGCGACGGTAAGGTCGAAGCCGGGCGCCTCGACGAAATCGAGATTGGCCGCGCGTGGGCCGAGCGAAGCCTTCAGTGCCTCGAACAATGACAGCGGTCCGCGCACGGCGATGCGCACCGCCTCGCTGTCGCCGACGGCTTCGCGGATCGTGCCGGCAAGGGCTTCCAGCGAACGCTTCTGCAGATCGTCGCTGACAAGGCCGCCAATGATGCGCGCAATGGTGGCGCCGACGAGGTCGCTGACCTTCGCCTCCATGATCTCGATACGGGCAGTGACGACCGCGCCGAGATCGCCGCCGAAACTTTCCAGAAAGGCCTTTGCTTCATCGGCGTTGGCTTGGCTCTGCGCCTCGAGCGCTGCCTGGTGGGCGATGGCAAGGCGGGCTTCAAGGGCGGCTTCGGCATCGATGACCGCTTCGGCGATCAGCGCGCCGATGTCGGCCTGCGGCGCCGACGTCTCCGGCCTTGGCTCGGCCATGGCCGCGAGCGAGGGCTGGCCGGCACGCTGGCTGCGTGCGCCGAAATCCGGCAAAAGGTCGAAAAGCGCTGCCGAGGCCATGGTCTATACCGCTGCTTCCTGGGCCGCCCATTTGCGCAGGATCTGCGCGGTGCGCTCCTCATTGATGTCGACCATGCGGGCAAGCCGCTCCTGTGGCGCCGGCCTGATCTTCTGGCGAAGATCATCGAGTGGAGTCGGGCCGGGGCGGCTGCCGGGCAAGGCAGCCGGCGCCGGTTCGGCCCTGGCGGCTTCGGGTGTCGGCAGTGAACGCTGGACGTCGTCGAAGCTCGGACCGGCAAGTGCCGGCGTCGGCCGCGCGCTCAGCGCGGTGGCCATTGGCCTCAGGCCGAAGAAGGCGACCAGGAACACCACGACGATGAACGCGCCGGCGTTGATCATCGTACCGGCATGGGTTCCGATCGACGCCATTATGCCCGGCTGTCCGACCGGCTCGCCGTCCAGCCCGTCGATGAACTCGACCGCCGAGACATCGATGATATCGCCGCGCTTGTCGTCGAAGCCGGTGGCCGAGGCCACCATCTTCTGGATGTCGGCAACGCGCTTGGCGATCTGCTCGGGCGTTGCGTCCTTGCCGAGGATGGTCATCAGCCGCTGCTGATTGACGACGACGGCGATCGACATCTTGGTAACGGAATAGCCGTTCGAGACTGTGGCGATCTTCTTGGAGTTGATCTCGTAATTGGTGATCTCCTCCTTGCGGTCGTTCGCCGATGACGTCTGCGGACCATCGGTGCTGGTCGCCTGGGTCTCGGGCAGGTTCTGCTCGACGGTGGCCGGGGTCGAGGCCTGCCTCTGATTGCTGTTTTCGTTGGCGCGCACCGACTGCACGGAACGCTCCACGCGCGACTCCGGATCGAAGATTGTCTCTTCGGTCTGGCGGGTGTCGGTATTGACGTCGGCTTTGACGCTGGCGCGGAAATTGTCGGGGCCGAGATAAGGCGTTAGCGCGCGGCGGATGTTGTCGCCGATCTGCGCCTCGACGGTCTGCTCGACGCCGAGCGTGCGGGCAGCACTTGTGTTGGAGGGATCGTCGCCGGCGGCGAGAAGGTTGCCGTTGGAATCGAGCACGGTAACCTTGTCGGCCGACAGGCCCGGCACGGCGGCGGCGACGAGATGGCGGATCGACATGGCGCTCTTTTCGGCGTCGATGCCGGAATAGCGGATGACCACCGAGGCGGAGGGTTGCTGTTCGTCGCGGCGGAAATTGGCGCGCTCGGACATGACGATGTGAACGCGGGCGGCCTTGATGCCGGATATCGACTGGATGGTGCGGGCGATCTCGCCTTCCAGCGCGCGCACGCGGGTGATCTGCTGCATGAAGGAGGTCAGCCCGAGAGAACCGACATTGTCGAACAGTTCGTAGCCGGCATTGGCGCTGGTCGGCAGGCCCTTTTCGGCGAGCAGCATGCGCGCCTGCGCGGTGGTGCCGGCCGGCACCAGCACGGAGGTGCCGTCGGAGCCGACGTCGAAGCCGATGCCGGCTTCGCCGAGCACCAGGCCGATCTGGTTCACGTCGGAGCGATCGAGCCCGACATAGAGCGTCTCATAGGCCGGGCGGTTGAGATAGACCGAGCCGATGCCGATGACGGCCATCACCAATGCGGCAATGCCGGCCAGCATGGCAAGGCGCCTGACGCCAAATGCCCTGAGATTCGAGATGATGCTCTGGATCTGTTGCGGCACGATTCAAGCGCTCCCAGCATGATATTCCGTGGGAACACTAGACCGCGAAGCTTGTGCGAAGATGATAGAGCATGTCGCCCGGAAGTGCAGCGGTTCCGGGTCAACGACATGCGTCAAAACACAGCCATACAGGAAAGGGCCGCGCTGTTGGCGCGGCCCTTATTCAAGGAAGAGAAAGCCGGGTCAGACTTACTGCTTGAACAGCGCCAGGATCGACTGCGAGTTGCCGTTGGCGATCGACAGCGACTGGATGCCGAGCTGCTGCTGGACCTGCAGGGCCTGCAGCCGCGTCGATTCCTTGTTCATGTCGGCGTCGACCAGCGCGCCGACGCCCTTGTCGATCGAGTCCGACAGGTTCGACAGGAAGCTCTTCTGGGTATCGATGCGCGACTTGGCGGCGCCGAGATAGGCAGCGCCCGTGGACAGCTTGGCAAGCGCCGTTTCAACGGCGCCAAGTGCGGTGTCGATGGCTGCCGGAAGGACCTGGGTTGTGCTGGGATCGAAGAAGGTCGTCGCCAGCAGAGCGCCGACGATGCCGCCGGTGCCGGGAAGATCGAGGACCTGCGTGTCGGCCGCCTTGACGTCGATGGTGTCGATGGCGACGGTCGTGCCGGTGCGGTTATAGGACGCGACGATCTTCAGGTCGGAGGTCGCGGCAGCGTCGTTCTGCAGCAGGTTCGAGCCGGCATAGGAGGCGTTGGTGACCGACGACTTGATCTGGTCCTGGATAGCCTTGATCTCAGTGGCGATCTTCTGCTGGTCGTCCTTGCTGGCGCTGCGTGCAGTGACCAGCTTGGCCTTGATCAGGTCGACCTGGTCCTTGATGTCGGTGATGGCGGTGTAGGCGGTGTCGACCTTGCCGGCGCCGAGGCCAAGCGCGTCCTGAACGGCCGAAAGCGCCTTGTTGTCGGACTTCATCGTGGTGGCGATCGACCAGTAGGCGGCGTTGTCGCTGGCGGTGGCGACGCGGTAGCCGGTCGAAATGCGCGACTGAGTGGTTTCAAGCTGCTTGTTGGTGTTGTTCAGGCTCTGCAGCGCGGTCAGAGCCGAAGCGTTCGTCATGATGCTAGCCAAGATATTTACCCCTTTTCAAACACTGGCGTGTCCCGCACACGCCGGATCAACTTCATCAAGGGGGTAGGCATAAGCCCATCGACCGTATGGTCTGCCCGCCATGGAATGGTTAACCATGACTACCGGGATATGGTTAACGGCCTGTTAAACCAAGCCATTCAGGGCGCTGGCCAAGAGCAAAAATCGGCAGCCATTTAGCAAGACAATCAACAGCCGCAAAAAGAAATCGGGCCGCGCTGTTGGCGCGGCCCGACGGATGGTGTCAGTCGTAATGTCGAGAGATCAGCCGCGGAAGAGCGACAGGATCGACTGCGAGTTGCCGTTGGCGATCGACAGCGCCTGGATGCCGAGCTGCTGCTGGACCTGGAGGGCCTGCAGACGGGTCGATTCCTTATTCATGTCGGCGTCGACCAGAGCGCCGACGCCCTTGTCGATCGAGTCCGACAGGTTCGATAGGAAGCTCTTCTGGGTGTCAATGCGCGACTTGGCGGCGCCGAGCGAGGCAGCGCCGGTGGACAGCTTGGCAAGCGCGGTTTCAACAGTGCCGAGCGCGGTGTCGATGGCGGCGGGGGTAACCGCCGTGGTGCTCGGGTCGAAGAAGGCAGCGGCGAGCAGGCCGCCGACGATGCCGCCCGTGCCGGCGACATCGAGAACCTGCGTATCGGCAGCCTTGACGTCGATGGTGTCGATGGTGACGGTCGCGCCGGTACGGTTGTAAGCCGCAACGATCTTCAGGTCGGACGCAGCGGCAGCGTCGTTCTGCAGCAGGTTCGAGCCGGCGAAGTTGGCGTTGGCGACCGAGGACTTGATCTGCGCCTGGATGGCGTTGATTTCGGTCGCGATCTTCTGCTGGTCTTCCTTCGAGGCGCTACGGGCAGTGACCAGCTTGGTCTTGATCAGGTCGACCTGGTCCTTGACGTCGTTGATGGCGGTGTAGGCGGTGTCAACCTTGCCGGCGCCGAGGCCGAGGGCGTCCTGCACGGCCGAGTTGGCTTTGTTGTCGGACTTCATCGAGGTCGCGATCGACCAGTAAGCGGCGTTGTCGGAAGCGGTGGCAACGCGGTAGCCGGTCGAGATGCGGGCCTGCGTCTGCTCGAGGGATTTGTTGGTGTTGTTCAGGCTCTGCAGCGCGGTCAGCGCCGAGGCGTTCGTCATGATACTGGACATGGCTACTCGTACCTTGATTTTACAGGGTGTTTTTGACATACCGGCTTTTCCGGTATGACGGAGCGGCATCATGCCAATGATCGTGAGACCCGATCACCCGCCATCTGCGAGCAATATGCGGGCAAGTCCCTACCAAAGGGCTAAACGGGACGGTTAACCGGAAATATATTGCATAAAATTTTAGCAAGGCGCCAAAGGCGCGCGGACGGTCAGGTGAAGGAGCGCACCAGGCTGCCGACAAGCAGGTTCCAGCCGTCGATGAGGACGAAGAACAGGATCTTGAAGGGCAGCGAAACGACGGTCGGCGGCAGCATCATCATGCCCATGGCCATGGTGATGGTGGCGACGATCAGGTCGATGACGAGGAACGGCAGCACGATCAGGAAGCCGATCTCGAAGCCGCGGCGGATTTCGGAGATCATGAAGGCCGGCACCAGGATGCGCAGGTCGACGGTGTCCCTGGCAACGACCTGGCCGCGTTCGCGGGCGAGATCGGCGAACAGGTCGAAGTCCTTGTCGCGGACATTGTGCAGCATGAAGGTGCGGAACGGGTCCGAAATCTTTTCGAACGCCTCCGTCTGGCTGATCTGGTTGTCCATCAGCGGCTTGACGCCGGTGTTCCAGGCCTGGTCGAAGGTCGGCGCCATGACGTAGAAGGTCATGAACAGCGACAGCGAGATCAGGATCAGATTGGCCGGCGTCGACTGCAGGCCGATGCCGGCGCGCAGGATCGAGAAGGCGATGACGAAGCGGGTGAAGCTCGTCACCATGATCAACAGGCCCGGCGCCACCGACAGCACGGTGAGCAGACCGAACATCTGGATGATATAGCCGACGGTGGCGCCGTCGGCCTTGCCGATGACGCCGAGATCGAGCTGCTGGGCGGCGGCGACAGAGGTGGCGGCGACGACGATCGCGGCGGCGAGGACGAGTTTTCTCATTCGAGCAGCAATGTCCTGATCAGAACCTGTTTGGCATGGCCACCGCTGCGGATTGCGGCGCGCTCCTCGAGGTCGGCTTTCAAATGCTGGTAGCCGCTGGCGCCTTCGATCTGATGCATCTTCAGGGTGCGGACCATGGCAAGCAGGTCCTGGTGAATGCTTTCGGTAAGTTCCGGCGGCTGCGGCGCATCGTAGACCACCGACGCTTCCAGCCTTATCCAGGTGTCAGCAGGTGAAGCCAGATTGGTGGTGATCGGCGCCAGCTGGACAAGCGTCGGCCCGGTGCCGGGAGCATGTTCGGCCGCCTTGCTCGGTTGCTCGGCATTGGACTGGTTCTCCGGTGCGGCGGGCACCGGCACCGGTCCCCCGACGCCCTTCAGATAGCCGCCGGACATCCAGCCCATGCCGATCGCGGCGCCCGTCACCGCCAGCAGCATCGCAAGCTGGATGACAAGCGACGGGCCCTTTTTTTGCTGAACCTGTTCGACATTTGCCACGGCGCCGTTCTCCAGTCCTAGAAGGGGAGGACTTGGTCGAGGATCTGCTGACCGTAAGCTGGCTGCTGGACTTCGCTGACGCGGCCGCGGCCGCCATAGGAGATGCGCGCCTCGGCAATGCGTTCGTAGGAAATGGTATTTTCAGCCCCGATATCGGACGGCCGCACCATGCCGGCGATGGTCAGCACCCTGAGTTCGTAGTTGACGCGCACTTCCTGCGAGCCGCGGATCATCAAATTGCCGTTGGGCAGGACTTCGGTGACGACGGCGGCGACGTTGAGCTCGAGGTTCTCCGAGCGCTTGATTTCGCCGTCCGCATTGGTTTCGGTGGTGGAACTCAAGCCGGCGTCGCCCTTGCCGCTGGTGGTGGCACCTTCCCATCCGAGGTTGACGTCATAGCCGAGCTTGCGCCCGGCGGTGCGGCTGCGGTCGTTCTGGTTCTTGAAGTTGGCCTTGTCGTTGAGCTTGATCCTGACGGTGAGGATGTCGCCGTCGCGCAGCGCGCGTGGGTCGGTGAACAACCGGCTCTGGCGATCATCCCACAGCGAGAATTTCTTCACCGGCGCGGCTGGCGTTTCGGGATAGGAGTAGGGCGCATTGACGCTGCCGGTGATGCCGGTGCCGACCGGCGACAGCGCCGGCTCCCTGCCGATCTCCCTGGGGTCGGAGGCGCATCCGGCAAGTGAAGCCGTGGCGACCAGGGCGAGAATATGCGACTTCATGACGGATCTACCCTTCGGGCCGCGCTGGCCATGATGCCGGTGAGTGTGGCCGCTGCCTTCTGGTCCATCTCGTTGAGAATGACGCCGGCTTTGCGCGAATCGAGTTTCATCAGGATGGCGGCGGCGAGATCGGCGTTGACCATGGCCAGGCGCTCGGCCGCGGCATCCGGTTTCATGCCGGCATAGATCTTGACGACGCCATCCTCGGCGCGGGCCAGGAAGACTTCACGCCGCTTCAGCCATTGCTCGTATTCGGCGCGCTTGTCGTCCAGCGCCTTCATGCGGAGGTCGATGCCGGCCTGCAGCTGCTTCAGCTCTTCGGCCTGCAGCGCGTAACGGCGGTCGCGGGCGGCGTCGGCGATGTTGGAGCAGAAGCGCTGGATCTCGCTTTCATCGGGCACCTTCTCGCGGACCAGCTGCTGCACTGCCGCCGGCTGTTGCCCGCCAGGCAGAACCTGCCGCACCGCTTCTTCCGCGCGGACAGTGCCGCCGGCAAGGACGGTGGCGGCGATGACGCAAGCTGCCAAGGCTGCGCTGCGGCGGTGCTGCTTTTGGGAAAAGAAATCGATCATCGGCATGGCCTATTGGAGAACCAGATCGGCCTGCAAAGCGCCGGCCGACTTGATGCCTTGCAAAATGGCAATGATGCCGTCCGGCTTGACGCCGAGACGGTTGAGGCCCGACACCAGCGTTTCGAGGTTCGGTCCGTCGAGCACATTGACGCGGGCGTCAGGCCGCGTGGCATCGATGGTGGTGAACGGTTCCTCCGCTGTCACGCCCTTAGAGAACGGTTCCGGCTGGACGATCTTCGGCTGTTCGGTGATCCGCACGGTGAGCGTGCCGTGGCTGATCGCCACCCGCGAGATCTTGACCTCGTTGCCGATGACGATGGTGCCGGTGCGTTCGTCGATGACGACGCGTGCCGGCGTGTCGGTCTCGACCACCAAATTCTCGATCTCGGCGTAGAAGCGCGCCGCCGAAACATTCTTCGGCCGCCTGATCTGCACGGTGCGTGCATCGCGCTCCGCCGCCACGCGCATGCCGAAGCGTTGCGAGGTGTAGCCGTTGATGGCGTCGGCGATGCGGACGGCAGTGGAGAAATCGGGGTTGCGCAATTGCAAGGTGAGCAGCGCCTGGTCCTCGAATTCGGCGCGCACGGTGCGCTCGACGATGGCGCCGTTGGGCACGCGGCCGGCCGTCGGCACGCCCTGCGTCAGCTTTTCGGCATCGCCTTGGGCAGTGAAGCCGGAAACGATGACCGAGCCTTGCCCGACAGCATAGATCTCGCCATCGGCCGCCTTCAGTGGCGTCATTATCAGCGTGCCGCCGGCAAGCGATGTGGCGTCGCCCATGGAGGAGACGTCGATGTCGATGCGGGCGCCCGACTGGACGTAAGGCGGCATGTTGGCGGTGACGATGACGGCGGCGACGTTCTTGGCCCGCGCGCTGCCACCTTCGGTGGCGATGCCGAGATTTTCGAGCATGGCGCGGATCGACTGTTCGGTGAAGGGCGAATTGCGCAGGCTGTCGCCCGATCCGGCGAGGCCGATGACGAGGCCGTAGCCGACGAGCTGGTTGTCGCGCGAAGCCTGCAGCTGCGCAATGTCCTTGATGCGCGATGCGACCTGGCCGGGTGGCAGAGAGCTTGGGCCGTTGGAGACCCTGAACATGCGGTTGGTGGTGGCCGGATCGTATTCGGGATCGACAAAGGCGCCGCCATTCTGGCCGGCAAGATCGCGCTTTTGGTTCGGCGTAAGACCGTCGGCCAGCGCCGGCTGCAGGCCGACAACGGCCGCGAGCAGAAGGGCAGCTCCGCGTCTCATGACGCGCTGACCCGGATGGTGCCGTCAGCCATCACCGTGCCGGAAAAGATCTTGCCGCTGTCTGTGTTGCGGACCTTTATCAAATCGCCGGCGGCACCCGGCTGCAGCGACACCGCCGTGGCCGAAATGGTGAGGTCGCCGGCGATGAAATAGACCTGCACGTCGGCGCCCTGTTCGACCAGCCAGGCGTCGCGGATGGCGGCGACCGGGATATAGCGGCCGGGCAGCAGCGTGCGCTTGGCGACCTTGCCCTGGAGTTCCATGGCCTGCGTGGCGACCGCATCCGGCCTGTGCTTTCCGGGGAGCAGCGTCACCGGTTTCAGCGCGCCGGTATCGATCATCTCGCCGGGATAGATAACCCGGTTGGGGATCAGAACGATCTCGCCGGTCGCCTGACTGCTCGCGACCTGGGTGCTGGTCTGCTGGTCTGCGCTCTCCTGGGCAAACGCCGGCACACCGGCCACCAGCGCCAGGATCAGCGCGGTGCGGCAAAGCGCGGAGCGGAAGGCCGGAGAGACCATCAAATCTTACCTGATGTTCTTGGACACGACGGAGGCCATGTCGTCGGCGGCCTGGATGACCTTGGAGTTCATCTCATAGGCGCGCTGCGCCGAGATCAGCTCGGTGATTTCCTTGACCGGATCGACGTTGGAGGCCTCGAGATAACCCTGCTCGACCCAGGCGAAGCCGGGATCGCCGGGCACGCCGACATTGGCCGGGCCGGAGGCCGGCGTCTCCTGGAACAGATTGTCGCCGAGCGGCGCGAGGCCTGCTTCATTGGCGAAGTTGGCGAGCTGCAGCTGGCCCAGCAGCTGGAGGTCGGTCTGGCCGTCGATGCGGGCAAAGACCTGGCCGGTCTTGTTGACCACGACTTCGATGGCATCGGTCGGCACGGTGATGGCCGGGATGACATTGGCCCCGTCGACGGTCACCAGCTGGCCGGTGGCGTTGGTGTTGAAGGCGCCGGCGCGGCTGTAGAGTGTGCCGCCGTCGGCGCCCTCGATCTGGAACCAGCCTCGGCCGGTCAGCGCCATGTCGAAACTGTTGCCGGTCGAGGTCAGTTCGCCCTGGGTATGGACGTTGCGCACCGCCGTCGTCTTGACGCCCAGGCCAATCGACACGCCTTCCGGCACCAGCGATGAATTGGAGCGGTTGGGCACGCCCTGTGTGCGGTCGACCTGGTAGAGCAGGTCGGAGAATTCGGCGCGCGCGCGCTTGTAACCGGTGGTGTTGATGTTGGCGATGTTGTTGGCGATGACTTCCAGATTTGTCTGCTGGGCATTCATGCCGGTCGCGGCGATGGCGAGTGCTTTCACGGCAAGTTCTCCTCAGATGCCCATACGGCTGATTTCGAGATAGGCGGAGACGACCTTGTCGCGAATGGCGATCGTGGTCTGCAGGGCCTGCTGGGCGCTCATGACGGCGTCGACGACCTGGCGGGTGTCGGCGTCGCCCTTGAGCGCCTGGATCGAGACCTGCTCGGCGTTCTGCAAGGTGTTGACGGTCTTTGAAGCAGCCTGGCTCAGCGCTTCGGCGAAGGTGGCGCCGATTTCGCTGCCGGCCATCGGCGCCCTGGTGCCCTGGAACAGGTCGGTCGTGGTATCGGCGCCACCGATCTCCGGCTTGAGGGGAAGCGATCCGATACCGCCAATGCCGCTGATCATTACTGGTTCCTCATCAGGTCGATGGTCATGGAGATCAGATCACGCGCCTGCTTGATGACCTGAAGGTTGGCTTCGTAGGAGCGGTTGGCCTCGCTCATGTCGGCCATCTCGACCAGCACGTTGACATTGGGCATCTTGACGTAGCCCTTGTCGTCGGCGGCCTCGTTGCCGGGCTGGAATTCGACGGGAAAGTCGCTGGGGTCGCGGTCGATGGAGTTGACCTCAACTGTCGTGCCACCCGAGGCACGGTCGAGTTCCGAGACGAAACTGATGGTCTTGCGGCGATAGGGGTCAGCGCCCGGGGTGTTGCCGGTCGACTGCGCGTTGGCGAGATTTTCCGAAACGACGCGCAAACGGTCAGACTGGGCGCTGAGGCCGGACGCGGCGATCTTGAGGGCTGAGGTCAAGGCGTCCATTGTCAGCTCTTCACCGCCATCATCATCATCGAATGGAAGGCCTTGACGATCGCGGTGTTGAGCTCGAAGGAGCGGCGGACCTCGCCGGCCTTCATCAGTTCGTTCTCGACCACCACCGTGTTCTTCGAGGGCATGATGGCGCCGGTCGTCTCTTCTGGCTTGACCGTGAAGCCGGCATTAGTGGCGGCAGTGCCGAGGTGGCCTGCCTGGGTGGCGGTCAGCGACACTGCCGTGCGGTCGAGCACCTTCTCGAACGGCTCGACATCGCCGGCGGTGTAGCCGGGCGTGTTGACGTTGGCGATGTTGCCGGCAATTGCGGACTGGCGCACCGACAGCCATTGCGCCTGCTTGGCGGCGAGATCGAAAAGGTTGATGGGCTCCATTGGGATCTCCAGGCTGGTACGTACAAGACTAGGCTGCCAGTCTTGCGCGGACCTTGCGCGGGCCAGGCGTAAGCCGGTGTGCCGCTATTTGGAGAGTTCGATCACCTGGTCGGTGCTGGTGACCATGACCCACTTGCCGCCGCGTTGCTCGATCGACGAGACGACGCTGGAGTCGGGCAGCTTCGAGCCGCACTGGACAATCCACAGGCCGGCATCGTCCTCGATCATGGCGCGGCCATTGGCGACATGAACCATGCGAAATTTGGGATCCGCCGGGAAGGGCTGCTCGTCGACGCCGGGAGGCTGGGTCTTGTCCTCGGGGTCCTGCAGCGTGCCGGTGGCGAACAGGTCGACATCGGGAACATCGTTTGCCGTCAGCGGCTGACCGCTGTTTTCCATCTGCGAACCGCCGCTGACCCGCCCTGCATTGGTGCCGCTGCCGCCGAACTTGATCGCCTGCACGCCGAACTGGTCCTGATTGAAGAAGATATACCAGGGAAACAGCGCGCAGATCAGGCCGAGCGTGATGCCGAGCGCGGCAAAGACGATATCGCTGCGGCGGTCGGATTTCTTGTCGAGCCTGGGATATTGCGGCCTTGGCGGCTGCGGCCATTCGGTGACCGGGAACAGCCCGTCGAGAAGCGAGTCGCGACTGGTCTCGATAGCTTCTTTGGGGCCGGGGCGAGGGGTCCTTGGCAATGCAGGCTTGACGACGCTGGGCAAGGTAGGCTCGGCCAAGCGAGGCACAGTGGACTCGACTACGCTGGCTACCCTGGGCAAGAATGGCCTGGCGGCCCTGGCCAGAATGGCCTCAGCCTTGGCGACCTTGTCGAGATCGGCCTTTGCCCTGACAGCTCTCGCTTCGTTGGCCCGGGCTTCCTCGGCGGCACTGGCCTCTGCGATCATCTCGCGCAAAAGCCGCTCGGTGTACTGAAGCTCAGTCTCCTGCATCGACACTTTGCTTGCCTTTCAGATGACGGGCGAGGTCGGAGAATGCGTCGCTCGAGGCGCGATCCCTGGGCGACTGCGTCAGCGCCTCGTAGATCAGCGGCACCTGGCGCACGGCAATATCGAGCTCGGCATCGGCGCCGCCCTGATAGGCGCCGAGCAGGCGGATGTCGCGCGTGTCCTCGAAGCGCGAGATCATCGACTTCAGCCTGGTCACCAGCATGCGTTGCTCGGGGCTCCATGCCTTGTCGGCGAGGCGCGAGATCGACGACAGCGGATTGACCGGGGGGTAGCGGCCCTGTTCGGCAATGGCGCGGTCGAGCACGACATGGCCGTCGAGGATGCCGCGTACCGAATCGGCAACCGGGTCGTTGTGGTCATCGCCGTCGACCAGCACCGAGATGATGGCAGTGATCGATCCCTGTCCTTTGATACCGGGGCCTTCAGCGCCAGGTCCGGCGCGTTCGAGCAGCTTCGGCAGGTCGGTGAAAACCGAAGCGGGATAGCCCCGGGCGACCGGCGGCTCGCCGGTGCCGGTCGCCACCTCGCGCAGCGCATGGGCAAAGCGGGTAATCGAATCCAGCACCAGCAGCACGCGATGGCCCTGGTCGCGAAAATGTTCGGCAACGCGCATGGCGGTATCCGGCGCGCGCCGGCGCATCATGGCGCTCTCGTCACTGGTGGCGACGACGGCGACCGTCTTGGCCATGCTCTCTGCGCCGATCGTGTCTTCGAGGAATTCGCGTACCTCGCGGCCGCGCTCGCCGATCAGCGCCACGACCACGGTGTCGAAGGCGTCGGCGCCGGCCAGCATGGCGAGCAGCGTCGACTTGCCGACGCCGGAACCGGCAAAGACGCCGAGGCGCTGGCCGAGGCAGAGCGGCGTGAAGATGTCGATGACCTTGACCCCGGTCGTGAAGGCGGTGCCGACGCGCTGCCGCGCCATGGCGCCGGGCGTTGTGCCGTCGCTGCTCGCAGCCTCGCCGATCCTGATCAGCGGCGGACCGCCGTCGATGACGCGGGTCAGCGCGTCGATGGCGCGCCCGCGCCACGAAGCATGCGGCGTTACCGTCAGCGGGCAGCGGCGAAACACGGCGTCGCCGATGCCGGCGTCGGCGCTGCGTTCGAAGGGGGCGATGACGACTTCGTCGCGGCCGATCCTGACGATCTCGCCGCGGCGCGTGCCGGCATTGCCGCGCTGTTCGACGAGGTCGCCAAGCCTGGCGACTTCAGACAGGCCGCGCACCTTGTAATGCGTTGGCGAAACCTCCGAAACACGGCCGCCGCGCCGCAGCAACGTCTCGGTGTCATCGAAGCGGCGCCAGATCCGCTCCAGCGCAGCCAGCCGGTTTTCCGGTGCTGTCTCCGGTTGCCGTTCAAGCGCGCGTATCGATGTTTTGCTGCTCGACATGCTGCTACGACTTGGAGCCGAGCGTCTTGATGGCGTCGTCGGTCGAGGCATCGGTCTGGCGCATCAGCGCCGCCGTGTTCTCAAAGGCGCGCTGGACCATGATCAGGCGCGTCATCTCCAGCACCGGATTGACGTTGGATTCCTCGACATAGCCCTGCGCGACGCCGAGATCGGAACGGTCGGTGACCGGCTCCGGCGCACGCGCGAGCACGATGCCAGAATTGCCGTACCGGACGAAATTCGGGCCGGGATCGAAATTGAACAGGCCGATGGCGCCGACGAGCTTGTCGCCCTGGCGCAGCGAGCCGTCGGCGCCCGCCTTGGGTGGGCCGTCGCGCGGGTCGAGCTGGATCGGCGCACCGCCGGCGTCGAGCACCGGATGGCCTTCGAGCGACATCAACTCGCCGTTCTCGTTCATCGAAAAGCGTCCATCGCGCGTCATCACGGTGCCGGCCGGGGTGTCGATGCCGAACCAGGCATCGCCCTGGACGGCGAAGTCGAACGGGTTGCCGGTCTGCGTCATCGCGCCATGCGCGCCGGACAAATAGGTCTTGCCGGAGGAGGCGAAGGACACCGATTTGGGGCCTGTGCCGGAGACGACATCCTCGAACTTCACGCCGGTGGCGCGAAAGCCGATGGTCGAGGCGTTGGCGACATTATCGGCGATGGTGTCGAGACGGCGCTCAAGCGCGATCTGCGAGGAAAGGGCGACGTAAAGGCTGTCCTGCATGGTGTTCTCAGAATCTCAGTTTCTGCATGGCCATCATCAGATCGGTCGAGATGCCGACGGTGGTCGGCTGCGCAAACAGCACACCGATCGATGTCTGGGCGGTCGAGGTCGGATGATTGATTTCCCAAAGGCTGGTGAAGCGGGTGAGGAATTTCTCGAGCTTGGCCGGGTCGGTGAAATCGGTGAGGTCGAGCTTTGCCTCGAAGGCCTGCGCCTGCTTGTCGATATCTGCGGCAGCGAAGGAATCGGGCAGGCCGATGGCGGTGCGTACCACGCTGGCCAGGGCCGTGTCGGCCAGCACGTCGTACCAGTTGGTGATGGTCGAGGCCTTGCGCTCGAAATAGAGCGCCAACCGCACGCCCTCATTGGTCTTGCCGGCGTCTTCTTCCAGGGTCTGGCGCATGTATTTGTCGACCACCGGCTGCTGCGACGGGCTGCGGGTCGTTGCCGCTTCGCCGTAGGCCTCGAAATTCAACGAGGTGGCGAGCCTGGCATAGGCCTTGTTGGAGAGCTTGTTGGCGACACTGGCGGGATCGCGGACACCGCCCTCAAGGACATCACGGACGAGATCCTTGTTGGTGGTCGCCGGATCGAGCCCGCTTGCGGACAGAGCATAGTTGTAAAGGCGGCTGTCGGCCATCAGGTCGTCGACCGATTTCACCTTGGTGATGTTGGCGAGGTAGTAGCTGGTCTCGGCCTGGACGGCGTCCGCATTCGGCTTGATGAGGCCAAGACTGGACTCGGTCGTGTAGAGCTTCGGCGTGGTCTTCAGCACGGCGTCGCGGGTGGTCGTCTGATCACCATACTGGGCGAAATTGAAGGCCGTGACGAAGTTGGCGTAGCTTTTGTCGGTCAACAAATTGGCGGGGCTCAACGGATCGGCAACGCCGCCGGTAAGCATGGTGCGGATCTGCTTCGTCGTCTGGGTCGATGCATCAAGCCCATAGGCAGCCATGGCGAAGGTCAGCAGGCGCTTGTCCTTCAGCAGGTCTTCGATGGACTTCACCTTGGAGATGTTGGCTGCGTAGTAGTCGGCCTCGCCCTTGATGTATTGCGCGGTCGGCTTGACGAGCAGCAGCCCGGTTCCGCCGATCACAGCTTTTGGGACCGCCTGCTGGACGGCGTCGCCCGCCGTAGCCTGGTCGCCATATTGGGCAAAGTCGAAAGCCGCGACGAAAGCCGCATAGCCCTTGTTTGTCGACGTGTTTGCGGGGCTGTTCGGGTCGGTGACGCCGCCTTCCAGCATGGCCCGCACGGTCGCAGCCGGCTCGGCGTCGGCGTCCAGGCCGAACGCGGCCATCGCATAGGTGAGCAGGCGATCGTTGCCCATCAGGTCGTCGATCGATTTTACGTTGGAAATGTTGCTCAGGTAGTACGAGGTTTCGCCCTTGTAGTAGGTGAAGCCGTTCTGCGAAGGGCCGACCGAGACCTGGAGGCCGTAATTGTTGGTCACGCCCTGCTGCGCCGAATTGTAGCTCGTGGCATTAGGGCCCAGGGCGGCGAAATTGAAGGCCGACACGAACTCGGCATAACGCTTGTCGCTCAGTTTGTTGGCGAAGCTGTCGGAATCCGACACCCCTTCCTTCAGGGCTTTGACCATGAAGGCCTTGGCGTAAGCCATGTCGCCGAGACCGAAGGCCTTCATGGCATATTTGAACAGCCGGTCGTTCTTTACGAAATCGTCTATCGATTTCACGCTGCCGATGTTGGCGAGATAGTAGTCGGTGTCGCGCTTGGTGATCGGCTCCGCCTCGATGCGGTCGATCGCCTTGGGGATGTCCCTGGCGATGAGCTGGTAGCTGGTAAAAGTGCTCAACACGACATGCCTCCGGTCGCAGCTTCAAAAGCAAGAGTATGCGGACTTGCTTGCGCGAGGCTGAATCGCCTCACCTTGCATGATTCAAGCCTCACACAAGGCACGGGGGCTATCGGTTAGGCCTGACGTGATGCGGAAGGATCTGGCGTGGGCATTCTGATCGGACTTGTGGTGACGCTCGGCTGTGTTCTCGGCGGCTTCATGGCGATGGGCGGCCATCTGCATGTGCTGATGCAGCCTTGGGAAGCGGTGGTCATCTGTGGCGCCGCACTTGGCACCTTTCTCGTCGCCAACCCGATGAAGACGGTCAAGGACACCGGCAGGGGTATCCTCGAAGCGTTCAAGCAGGCGGTACCGAAAGAACGCGACTATCTGGAGACGCTGGGCGTGCTGCACAGCCTGATGCGCGAACTGCGCTCGAAGTCGCGCAGCGAGGTCGAGGCGCACATCGACAATCCGGAGGAGTCGGCGATCTTCCAGGCGTTCCCGACCGTGCTGAAGAACCACGACCTGACGAATTTCATCTGCGACTACTGCCGCATCATCATCATCGGCAATGCCCGCTCGCATGAGATCGAGGCGCTGATGGACGAGGAAATCCAGACCATCAAGTCCGACAAGATGAAGGCCTACCATGCGCTGGTGGCGGTGGGCGACGGTCTGCCTGCGCTCGGCATCGTCGCCGCCGTGCTCGGCGTGGTCAAGGCGATGGGCGCGCTCGACCAGTCGCCCGAAATCCTCGGCGGCCTGATCGGCGCCGCCCTTGTCGGAACCTTCCTCGGCATCTTCCTGTCCTATGCAGTGGTCGGGCCGGTCGCCACCAAGATCAAGACGGTGCGCGAGAAGAAGAACCGCCTCTATATCATCGTCAAGCAGACGCTGCTTGCCTACATGAACGGCGCTCTGCCGCAGGTGGCGATCGAGTTCGGCCGCAAGACCATCTCGTCCTATGAGCGGCCGACGATCGATGCCGTCGAGCAAAGCACGATGAACACAGCTTCCGCCGAGAAGAAAGCGGCTTGAGCCATGCATGACGACAGACAGGACCGCACGCCGTCATGACAAGTCCTGGCAGCCCCTCGCAAGCCCGCTCGCTGATCATCGAGCGTCTGGTCGGTGACAGCGGTGAGGCCGCTCACGTCATCGGCACCGGGCGCTCAATGGGGGAGCGCGCACTGCCGCTGCTGCAGAAGAGCCTGGCCGGCGAGCTCGGTGCACCGGTCACCGTCGACCTGCGCACGGTCGAGATCAGCCGTGTTCCCGATGCCCGCACGAATGCCGGCGATGCCTTTGCCATGGCCATCATAGCATCGCCGACGTCTTCGGATGCGATGACGCTGGTGGCTGATGCGCCGGCCATCGCCGTGATGGTGTGCGCGCTGTTCGGCGGCGATCCGGATCAGCCGGTTTCGCCGATCGAGCGCGCTCTGTCGCAGATCGAGACCGATGTCGCGACCACGGTCTTTCAGGAAGTTGCGCAGGCGTTGAACGGATCGGGCCGGCGCTCGCTCGAGCTGCGGCTGCCGGTGCCGCGGGCGCTTTCGGGCAGCGAAGCCAAGCGCCGCGTGCTGCGCGATGGCGCGGCGGTGCGCATCGTCTTCGGCATCTCGACGCCGACCGACAGCGGAACGGTCACGGTGATGATCCCGCAGCGCATCCTGCTGGCCACACGCGGTATCGCCGATGTCCACGACAGCGAAGGCACGACCTCCGACTGGCGGGCACGTTTTTCCGAAGAAGTGATGCGCTCGACGGTGACGCTCGAAGCGACCATGCCGCTGGCCCGCCTGACGCTCGGCGACCTCGCCGGCTTCGAGCCGGGCCAGATCATCGAGCTCGAGGAGACGGCGCAGTCCCAAGCCAAGCTGAGCGCGCGCGACAAGACGCTGTTTGTCTGCGAGTTCGGTAAACTCGGGCAGAACTACACCGTCCGGATCAGGCATCCTTACGATGCCGGTCAGGATTTTATCGATGGGCTCATGCCGGGCTGACGCCGGGCAAGCCCAAGCATCTGGAGACGAGTGATGGCCAAGACCAAGGTGGAAGCCAATATCGACCAGCCGGACGAACAGCTCGACCGCGCCATCGAGGAATTGCGCGGTGTCCTCCAGGAGGAGGAAAAGCGCCCCGACGCCGCCTTGCGGGCTGCCACGTCCGGCGCCAATTCGAACATCATCATGAGCATCCCCGTCGATGTGCAGATCATCCTCGGCAGCACGGAAATGTCGGTGTCGGACCTGATGGCGCTGCAGAAGGGCTCGACGGTGGCGCTCAACCGGCGCATCGGCGAACCGGTCGATGTCGTGGTCAACGGCCGCAAGATCGCGCGCGGCGAAATCACCGTGCTGGAAAGCGATCCGTCGCGCTTTGGCATCAGGTTGACCGAAATCATCGCTGCCGCCAAGAGCGCCTGAGGATTAGACGACATGCGGTCTCAGCAGCGATCGGAGCTTATGCCATGACGACGCCGGTGACGCTCACGCGCCCGCAAAAGGCCGCCGCCATCCTGGTGGCGATGGGCAAGCCTTCGGCCAGCCGGCTGCTGAAATTCTTCAAGCAAGAAGAACTGAAGGCACTGATCGAAGGGGCGCGGCTGCTGCGCACCATTCCGCAAAGCGACCTCGAACGCATCGTTGCCGAATTCGAGGCCGAGTTCACCGAAGGTGCGGGCCTGCTCGATTCCGCCGACCGGATGGACACGATCCTCAATGAATCGCTGTCGCCCGAAGAGATGAGCGCCATCATGGGCGACAAGCGCTTCGAGGTTGCGCCGGAAGGACCACCGCCGATCTGGCCGGAGCTGGAAAAGCTCGAGCCGACGCGTCTGGGCACGTTCCTTGCCGCCGAGCATCCCCAGACCGCGGCCATGGTGCTGTCGAAGCTTGCGCCGCAGGCCGCCGCCAACATTCTGCTGACGATGGAAAAGCCGATGCGCAGCCAGATCATCAAGCGCATGGTGACGATGGCGACCATTCCGGACGCGGCGACCAGGATCATCGAGAACCAGCTGCGCGCCAGCGTGCTGGCGCAGACAGCGACCAAGGACATCTCGGCGGGACAGGCGCGCGTCGCCAGTATGCTCAACGAGATGGACAAGCCTCAGTTGGAAGAGGTCATGCAGGATCTGGAAGAGGCCGGCACGCCGGACCTCGGCGGTGTCCGCTCCAGGTTGTTTGCCTTCGACGATCTGCCGCTTTTGACGCAGAAGGCGCGGGTGCTTCTGTTCGACAGGCTGTCGACCGAACTGATTACGCTGGCGCTGCGCGGTGCACCACCCGCATTGACGGAATCGGCGCTCTCGGCGATCGGCGCACGGTCGCGGCGCATGATCGAGTCCGAGCTCGGACAGGGCTCGGAAGGCATTCAGCTTGCCGACATCATGACGGCGCGCAAGAACATCGCGGTGGCGACAATCCGGCTTTCGCGCGAGGGGGCTTTCGAACTGCCCTCATCGCAGCAGAGCGAAGCGGCTTAACGCCGAGCGCTGAATGGCTGAAGCGGCGGACAAAGACTCCAAAACCGAAGACGCGACCGAAAAGAAGATCCGCGACACCGTCGAACAGGGCAAGCTGCCCCATTCGCGAGAGGCCGCACTTCTGGCGTCCTTCATCGCCATACTGGTGTTCACCGTCTTCTACGCCAAGGACGCGGTCGTTGATCTCGGCATGTTCCTGTCGATGTTCCTGGAAAAGCCCGAGGCGTGGCCGATGGACACCGAGACCGACGTCATCGCGCTCTACAAGACCGTGATGATGGAAATAGGCAACGCCGTCGTCAGCCTGCTGGTGCTGCTGGTGGTGGCCGGCATCGGCGCCTCGGTGCTGCAGAACATGCCGCAAGTCGTCGGCGAGCGGATCCGGCCGCAACTGTCGCGCATCTCGATAGCTAAGGGCTGGACCAGGATGTTCGGTATTCAGGGCTGGGTAGAATTCCTGAAATCGCTGGGCAAGCTCGGCTTCGCCAGTATCGTGCTCTACTTCACGCTGTCGCAGGACTACCGCCAGCTCCTGGCCGGCATGATCACCAACCCCGTCGCTTTCGGCCTCGTCATCAAAAGCATCACCGTCGACATATTGGTGGCGATCGTCTTCGTCATGGGGCTGATCGCGGCGGTCGACGTCGTCTGGTCGCGCTTCCATTGGAAGCAGGATCTGCGGATGACCAAGCAGGAGGTCAAGGACGAGTTCAAACAGTCCGAGGGCGACCCGATCATCAAGTCGCGGCTGCGCTCGCTGGCGCGTGACCGGGCGCGCAAGCGGATGATGACGGCGGTGCCGCGCGCGACGCTGATCATCGCCAATCCGACGCACTTTTCCATCGCGCTCAGATATGTCCGCGACGAGGATTCAGCACCCATGGTGCTGGCCAAGGGCCAGGACCTTGTGGCGCTCAAGATTCGCGAGATTGCCAAGGAGCACAACATCCCGATCTTCGAGGACGTGGCGCTCGCCCGCTCCATGTACAAGCAAGTTTCGGTTGATAGCGTGATCCCGTCGCAATTCTACCAGGCCGTCGCCGAACTGGTGCGGATCGTCTACTCCAAAAAAGGCTGAGCGGAGACAAATTTCATGAACCGCCAACCGCACGCAAAATCCCGCGAACTCATCGTCGCCAAGGCCATCGAGCAGGTGGTCGACGAGTTGCGGCTGATCGATGTCGCCGACTACATCGCTTTCATCCGGCTCGAGCATTTCGCTTGCCTGTCGGATCTGGTGGATTCGGCGGTGGAGCTGTTCTTCCTGCCGGGCACGCTCAGGCTCGGCCATGGCGGAGAGGCACATGTCGACTGGAGCGGCAGCCCGCGCATCGTGCTCGATCTCGAGCTTCGGCCGCCGGGCGTCACCGTCTATTTCCAGCTGACGCTGAGCGAGGAGAGGTCTTCGGTCGCGGTCAACTATGTGTCGTTCGAGAAGCCCGGCGAAGACCCCGAGCACAACACCGCCTTGCTGGAGACGGTCATCGAAGAGGCGCGCATTCGCCGGACCGAGCCGCTCGCCTATCGCTGATCTTTTGTCTTATCCCAATCGCCGGACGCGGCTTTGATCACTCGATCAGACCCAGGCGCAGCGCCTTGGCCACCGCCTGGTTGCGGTTGACCGCGTTGAGCTTCTGCGTCGACTGGGTGAGATACTGGTTGGCGGTGTGGACCGACAGCTTCAGCAGCCTGGCGATCTCTTCGCTGGTGTTGCCGTTGGCGGTCAGCTTCAGGCACTCCAGTTCACGCTTGGAGATCGACCGCATCCGGCCGGCATCGTTCGGACGAATGCGGGCGACGGCGGCGAACAGCGAAAAACAGCGGGCGTGGATTTCGTAGAGCGTGTCCTCCGGCAGAGCGATCGTCGAGCCGAGGAACACCACCAGCCCGCAATGGCCGCGATCGGCATGGACGGGAAAGGCAATGCCGTTGGTGCCCGGCGCCAGCGGCGCCGTCCGCTCCGCCCAGGCGAGGTTCTGGAAGACGGCGTCCGAGCCGGCGATGCCGTCATCGGCCCACCAGCGCGGCGCTGTCGAGGCGCCGCTGTGGCGCACCATCTCCTCGCCATTGGCGCCGGCGATGAACTTGGTTGTCACCGCAGTGGCTGGATAGTCGGAATCGAAGCTCGGCACCAGGCGCGCCCGTTCCGGCGAGGGGCTGACGAAATAGAGGCCAAACGCCGACGCGTTGATGTCGACGGCGATCCAGCGGCAGCGGCGCACCGCGTCCGGGATGGTAACGGCATGGTGCGTCTCGGAACTGATGGAGAAGGCGCCGAACGGATTTCGCTGCTCGTTGAAAAGGGCTTCGGCCGCCGCTTTGATGTCAGCATGTTTCAAATGATGCCGCTCCTGATCGCCGTGGCGATGGCCATCGCGCGGTTCGAGGCCGCGAATTTCTGGATGGCGTGGGTGATGTAGCTGTTGACGGTGTTGGACGAGACCCCGAGGATCACCGCGACCTCATCGGTGGTTTTGCCTTCAGACACCCAGAACAGGCATTCGCGCTCGCGGTCGGACAGCGGGTCCTGCATGGCGGCGGCGGCGATCAATTGCGGGATGGCGGACAGCGCGTAACAGCACTTCAACTGAGCCTTCATCAGCGCCGGCTGGTCGATACTGCCGGCCTCGGCCGCCGAGAAAAGCGCAAACAGCCGCTGACGGCCGACATTGAGCCGCAGCGAATAGACTTCGGCATGGCCAAGCACGTCGAGCAGGCGCGCCTCTTCGCCTGTGAGCAGTCCGCCGGCGTCGGGCGCCGCGGCGGCGACCAGTGGCCTCGGGCGGATGCCAGGTGCAACGGTCAGCGGTCCCTGGGCAAGGCCGGCGATCAGCCGCTTGCCGATCAGTTCAATGGCGTCGAAGATCCAGTTGGATGAGACGATGCGGGCGTCGTTGCGGTCCTGGTCGTGGACGATGGCGACGAGCATGTAGCTGTCGGCGCCGATCTCGGCGGCAAGCTGCATGAAAAAGGAGGTGAGATCGCCGCGCGATTCGAGGCGCGAGCCTAACGTATCGGATTGGAGAAGTGCGGCGGAACTGCTCATTGGATGCTTTGGTTGTATGTCATGGCCGGAGTCTTTTCTTGAGCCCGGACGCTGGGGTTAGCAGCGGCCGAACTTGAAGACGCATCACGTTTACGAAGCACTCACACGGCGCGGCGGTCGCGCTGATCGCCGAATCCATTCAGGGAACGCGAAGCCGTCCGCGTCTGGTGCCGGTCATTGGCCGGAACTTGAGACTTTGGGTGGTCGCCGCGCCCCCCAAGGACCGGCTGATTCGGGTCTAATCTACCCGCAGATGAATCCGACATCAAACGCGATTTGACAAAATCAATATTATTGGACTCAAGCGACTCAGGGGCTGCTTTCGCGGCCTTTTCCGCCGCAAAAGGCCTGAAACGCCGACACGAAAAAGCCAGAGGGTGTTGCGATACTGCCGTATCGAGGGCCGATCGATTCCGATAGGGTCTCGGCAGCCGGTAGGGGTGGGCATCCCTTCGGTCATACGGCGGATTTGGCGGCGCTTGCTCGCGGCCATCAGCATCGGGGGTCATGATGAAGCAGGTTTTCCTGGCGTTCACGGTGGTGCTTGCGGCTCTTGCCGGCATGGCAGCGCCCGCCAAGGCTGAGCCGACCGTTACCTATGCGCTCGACAACGGGCTGCAGGTGGTGCTGGTGCCCGACCATCGCGTGCCGAAGGTGGTGATGAACCTGCGCTACCGCGTCGGGTCGATGAATGAACCCGCGGGACGCTCGGGCTTTGCGCATCTGTTCGAACATCTGATGTTTTCCGGCACGCCGGCCTGGCCGAACGTGTTCGGCGCGCACGCCGCGCTCGGCAACGAGATCAATGCCTGGACCACCGAAGACGGCACGGTTTATTACGTCGACGGGCTGTCGTCGTCACTGCCGATGATCTTGTCGCTGGAGGCCGACCGCATGGCCAATCTCGGCCGCTCGGTGACTCAGGCCAAGCTCGATCTGCAGCGCTCGGTGGTCAAGAACGAGATGCGCCAGAACGTGCTCGACAAGGCCGGCGCATCCGGCTGGGAAGCTTTCTGGTCCGGCCTGTTCCCGAAGCCGCATCCCTATAGCCGCATGGTCATCGGCTCGGTCGCCGATCTCGATGCGGCGACGCTCGACGATGTCAGGGGTTTCTTCAACAGCTACTATCTGCCCAACAATGCGGTGCTGGTGCTGGTCGGCGACTTGGAGATCGACGACACCAAGGCGCTGATTGCCGACACGTTCGGCCGCGTGGCGCGCGGCGCCGATGTGGCGCGGCCCGCCGTGCCGGCACCGACGCAGGCCCGGCTCAAGCTGGTGCTCGAGGATCGTGTGCCAAGCCCCATCGTCGTGGTCGGCTTCAGTGGCCCGGTGGCGCAGTCGCCCGACAATGGTGCGCTCAGCATTGCCGCCGAACTGCTCGGCAACGGCGAATATGGGTTTTTGCGCAACCGGCTGGTTTCGCAGTTGGGCATTGCCACCTATGCCAGCGCGAGCTGGACCGGCGGTCTGCTCGGTGGCCGCTTTACCTTCGAGGCGGGTGCCGCCGAAGGTGTGGCGCCGGAAGCGCTGGAAAGCGCGATGAAAACGGCGTTTGCGGATTTCCTGAAGACCCCGCTCGATCCGGTCGATGTCGAGCGTGCGCGCACCGGCATCTTGCAGGCAGCGCGGCTCGGCAGCGAAGCACTGAAGGATCGCGCCGGCGTCGTCTCCTACAATGCCGACGTGCTCGGCGATGCGCAGAGCGCGCTGGTCGACGACCCGCGGGTGAAGGACGCCAGCGTGGCGGATGTCGAGGCAACGATGAAGCGGCTGTTGAAACCGGAAGATGCCAGCGTGCTGATGCTGAAGCCCGGCCCGCGCGGCGGCTATCCCGATGCACTGATCGGGTCGTCCGGCACACCGCAGCCGTTCACCGCGCCGGAGCGAGCGGCGATCGACATTCCGAAGCATGCGGCCGGGCAAGCGCCTTCGGCAACACTGCCCGCCATGGAAACGGCGACGCTCTCGAATGGCATCAAACTCGTCCACTACACAATGCCGGAAGCGCCGATGGTCTATGTCGCGGCCAGTGCCGCCGGCGGCTGGAACAGCGTGCCGGAAGGCAAGGAGGGATTGCTGGAGCTTGCAGCAAGCATGGCGACACGCGGGGCCGCCGATCGCGGCTCGGCTGATTTCGCCAAGGCGGCCAGCGACATCGGCGCCGGCGTCGGCCACCAGGCCGGAACGCTGACCACGATGATGACGCTTGGCGTGCCGCCGGAAAAGCTCGACCAGGGTATTGGCCTGCTCGCCGACGCGGTGCTGAAGCCTCGTTTCGACAAGACCGAATGGACGGTGCTGATGGCGCAGACGGTCGACTGGCTAAACGGCCGCGAGGCGGATCTGCCCGGCGTTGCCGGCCGCATGGCAAAGGCGACGCTGATCCCGCAGGTGCCGGGCAAGGCAGCGGTGGACTGGTCGGCAAAGGCGCTGGCCTCGATCTCGCTCGACGAGGCGAGGGACGCATTCAAGGCGGCGTTCACGCCGAAGGCGGTGACCTTCTACAGCGTCGGCCCGATGCCGGTCGTGACCGTCGCCGCCAGCCTTGAAAAAGCATTCGGCGCGTGGACAAGCGACACCGCCGGCTATGCCGTCGAGCCGTCGCCGGCGGCGCATTTCAACGGGGGACAGAAAGTGCTGCTGGTGCCCGAACCCGGCGCCAGCCAGTCGGCGCTGTTCGTGGCGCGGCCGGCGCCCGGCACCGACGAGAGCGAGCGCGCTGAATCGACCGCGGTCTCCAACCTGCTTGGCGCCGATTTCTCCAGCCGGCTGAATTCGGTGATCCGCGAGGAGAAGGGCTACTCCTATGGCGTGTCGAGCTATCTGATGAGCCCGATGAAGGCCGGCTCGGGATTGGTCGTGGCAACCACCGTCGAGCGCGCCAACACCGGGCCGGCGATTACCGAAATCCTGAAAGGATTTGCCGGCCTGACCACCTTGCCGGTGGCGCAGGACGAAGTCGACCGCACGGTGACTGTCTATCGCCGGGCGCTGGCTGGATCGGCCGAGACGTCGGCTGGTCTGTTCTCCTCGCTGATTGGCGCGGTCGGCAGCGGATCGACGCTGGAGGACCAGCAAACCCGCATGGCGGCGCGCACAAAGCTGACGCTCGATGCGGTTCAGAAACAGGCGCTGGCCCTGGCGTCGCTCGATCCGTCGCTGATCGTGGTGGCGGGCGACCCCGATGTGGTGATGCCGCAGCTTGCCGCGATCGGCCTCAAGGACGTCGAGATCGTCAAGCGTGACGAGGCTGGTGAAGAGACGGCGATGCGGGCGCTCGATCTTCTCGGGGGCAATCGCCAGGCGCCGCTGTCTGCCTCGCCGTGGCGGGTTGGCGATGGCGGCACGACGCGCGCGGTGCACGCCTGCGCCGGCGAAAGGGATTGCGGCGCGCAGATCCACGCCGATTGACGGGCTAAACGCGCAGCCGCCGGCCGCGTTGTAATTTTGGGATAACTTTGTTTCGGGGGAAACGATGAGCGATTCATTTCGGGAAGTCACATCCGTCTCGTGGTTCGGGCGGATCAAGCGCGCGGTCGGCGGGGTCATCTTCGGCCTTATCCTGATCGTGCTGATGGTGATCGGGCTGTTCTGGAACGAAGGCCGCGCCGTGCAGACGGCGCGCTCGCTGGCCGAAGGTTCTGGAGCGGTGGTTTCGGTCGGCGCCGACAGCGTCGATACCGCCAATGACGGCAAGCTGGTTCATGTCAGCGGACTGGTGACGGCGGACAGCGGCCTGGCGGATCCGGATTTCGGCATCGCCACGCAAGGGCTGCGGCTGTCGCGCAGTGTCGAGATGTATCAGTGGAAGGAAGAGTCCAAGTCGGAGACGACCAAGAAGCTCGGCGGTGGCGAAGAGACGGTGACCACCTACAGCTATTCCAAGGTGTGGGACGACAGCCAGATCGACTCGTCGGACTTCAAGAAGCCGGACGGCCACCAGAATCCGCCGATGGAAATCCACGGCCGGACCTTCCAGATTCCCGAGGGCAAGCTTGTCGCCTTCGATCTCGATACGCCAGTGCTGGACCGTATCGAGGGTGACAAGGACTATTCGCTCTCAGCCGACCAGTCGGCGGCGATAAAGGCTGCCTATACCGGAACGAAACCGCTCAGCATCGTCGATGGCAAGATTTTTCTCGGCAATGACAACACGACGCCCGCTTTGGGCGACTATCGCATCGGCTACGAACTGGCGCCGCTGGGCGTGATCAGTATCATCGCGCGCCAGGCCGGCAGCCGCTTCGAGCCCTACCAGACGCAAGCCGGCGATGCGCTGCTGATGGTCGACACCGGCAACGTCCCGGCCGAAAAGATGTTCGCCGACGCCGTCAGCGCCAACACGCTGATCACCTGGCTGCTGCGCGGCGGCGGCTTGCTGTTGCTGACCATAGGCTTTGCGCTGTTCCTCAGCCCGATCGGGGTGATCCTCGACGTCATACCCTTCCTCGGCAGCATGGCGCGGATGGGCACCGGCATCATCGCCTTCGTCCTGGCGATCCTGGTCGGCACGGTGACGATTGCGATTGCCTGGTTCTGGTACCGGCCGTTGCTGGCGGTGGCCATCCTGGCGGCAGGCGTGATTGCGGCGGTGATTGTCTACCGCATCGGCCGGTCGCGAAAGGCAGCCGCGCCGATGGGCACGGCAGGCACCGGCGCACCAGCGTAGCTCGCGAAGCAATAAATGGAGGAATGACCGACATTGGTGAAGCGGATAGGCAGGTTTCAGGATGGCGACGCTACGGCAGCTGTCCTAAATTCTGTCGCCTCGCGACACGCCTTCATATTTTTTGTTGATACAACTCAATGCTTTTGAAATGACGTCAGGACGTTAATGAGGCTGGCTATCGGTGGAATTTCATTCCTTCTTCTTTGATCGGTCAGCATTTTCGACTTCTTAAATTTCACTTCGATTGCCTGCTTCGAAACCGCAAAGTACGTTGATAGGCGCGAAAGTAATTCATTGTAGACAAGAAAATTGCATGGCTGGTCGTCGACAAATATATACCCGTGCCCTCGATCTTTTATATCTAATTGTCGGCGAGTCTGTGCTGTTTTTTGTAGAAAAATTTCATCGGGTAATATCAGTTCAGCCGAGAATGCGTTTGCCTGATACTCTAATCTTTCATAATTAAATCTGTTAGAATTCTCATTCGTAGTGAAAAGGTCTCGCTCGACAATGGTCTCAGAGCGTAGATATCGTTCATGGTCCAAAACGAAATGGCCAATCTCGTGTGCAACCGTAAAGCGCTCTCGTGTCTGGAGCGAGTGTGAGTTTATCATAATCATTTTTCGCCTGAAGTTTGCCGACCCCAAGATCGGGGTCCCGTCAACGTCGATCATTTCACGATCAGAAAACTGTAAATCGATAGATAGCATTTGGCAAAGCTTGGGTAAGTCTACTGCATCGGACGTGTAATCGATTGATTTGAGCGCTTTCTCTGCGGCCACTTTGATTTGCTCTATCGATAAGAAGGGCACCGATCGACCCCCGGCTTCGAGATCGTATCGAGAGAGAGCGGCTGCCTCTGGATCCAGATCTGTCAGCAACTCGTCTAAGGTGCGAAAAATTTGCCGTCATGGAAACCGGAGAACTTTAGAGACTTAGCGACATCATCGCTTCTGAAAATTTGGGCGCGCACGAAGCCATGTTCCAGAAAAGAACTTTTGCGATCCGCAACGATTTCCAAACCATGCTCGTCGAATTTTACAATGCCCATCGCGCCATTTCTGGCGACCATCTCTGCTCCAGACTGCAGCCTCCAAGTTACTACTATGACCCCTTTCGACGCATGCGGAAATATCCGGCCAATCTTCGATGAAAAATTGTTGACGTATATTTCGGAGACGCTGGCGTCATGATTCTTGCACTCGAATATGACGTATAGGTGTGGGACATCGCTGCCAGTTCGGTACAGTTCCAAAACGACATCGAATTCAACGTATGCCTCGCGTTCGCGACAATAGTATTCTTTCTTCTTATAAATTTTGCAGTTTTGCGATGGATACGCGCCAAAAACTAGCTCCCCGCGATCTTTTTGGTCGACAAGGTAGCGGTGGAATGCGTCTTCTAGTTTATCACCTTTGCTGGTCGAATTCACGCTTGCCTCGAGGCTAAGAGTTCAGGAAAGCCGCATATGTTCTACTTTGCCAGCAGCTTTTGCAAAGTGAATTTATCCCTGGAGGAATCGCGTGAACAAGACGCTTCGCGAGAACAATCAACCTGTTGCGTAGAAGCATTACGCTCCAGCGCGACAGGCCAATTCCAAGGACCGGCTCTGCCGTTGCTAGGCCACGGACGAACGGCAGGTTCGGGTAACGACTGAAGCACTCTGAACGGCGGCAGGGTTGGATTGCCGACTAGCGGCTTCCATCTCGCGCCAGCGTGCCGCGAATGAAGGGCGTCTTGCTGACGCCCTCGTTGCCCCTACTTGTCCTCGAAGCCGGTCAGCACGCCGACGGCGTTGATGCCGATCTCCTCGACGGCATAGCCGCCTTCCATCACGAACAGCGTCGGCAGGCCGAGCTTTGCGATGCGCCGGCCGATCTTCGGATAGTCCGGGCTTTTCAGCTTGAACTGGCTGATCGGGTCCTTCTCGAAGGTGTCGACGCCGAGCGACACGATGACGATATCGGGGGCGTAGGCGGCGAGCTTGGCGCAAGCGTCCTCCAGCGAGGCGTTCCAGGCGTCCCAATTGGTGCCGAAGGGCATGGGATAATTGACGTTGAAACCTTCGCCGGCGCTGGCGCCGCGTTCATCGGCATGGCCGAGGAAGAACGGATACTCCACCATGGGATCGCCATGCAGGTTGAGAACCTGCACGTCGGCGCGTTCATAGAAGATCTCCTGCGTGCCATTGCCGTGGTGATAGTCGACGTCGAGGATCGAGACGCGTTTTGCGCCCTGATCGAGGAACCACTGCGCGGCGACCGCGGCATTGTTGATGTAGCAGTAGCCGCCCATGAACCCGGCACCGGCGTGATGGCCGGGCGGGCGGCAGAGCGCGAAGGCCGACCGCTCGCCACCCTTGACCAAGGCCGCCGCCGTCAGCGCCACGTCATAGGACGATTTGATCGCGGTCCATGTGCCTTCGACGAAGGTGGCGCCGGCGTCGAAGGAATAGTAGCCGAGCAAGGCGTCGACGCGCTTGGGTGGCACGTCGCCGCGCAGGCCGCGCGTCGGCCAGGTGAAGGGCATCGCCGTGCCCTCGAAGCCGGCGGCCTTCCACGCCGGCCAGACGGTCGGCAGGAAGTCGATATAGTCGGCCTTGTGGATGCGCTTGGCGGCTGTGAGATCGTGCTCGACCGGTCCGATGATCGGCCCCAGCTTCTCGCTCTCGACCCGCGCCTTGATGAACTCGGCCCGCGACGGCTTTTCGAAACCCGGCACGATTGCCGACGTGACCAGTTCCATCTGGCCGGCATGGCCGGCATGAAGCGGCGAATAGACAGTCTTCATGAATTTCCTCTCGAAATAGCGAAATCAGTCAAGGTTGAGATAGGGGGTGACCAAAGCGAGCCACATTCTTTCCACATCGTCCTCGATGAGGTCGTATGTCTTGCGATCCCGCTTCAACCCCACAAGCCGGCAGGCGTGCCCGACATCCATCATCAGCACGCCGAGCCGGCTGGCGATCTTGTCTTCAAGGGCCGGGTTCACATGCTGCAGCCACGCGGCGTAAAGCGCGATGATCTGCTCGTCATATTCGTCCTGGATCGGCCTGAGGTCGGCATTGCCGGATATCGCCTCGATCACCGGCATCAGGGTGGCGTTTTCGAGATATATTCTGGAGGTATCGATGAAGAGCTTGCGCACCTCCTGCCGAAACTCGTCGCGGTTGGTGGGTGGGGTGACCTCGATGCGCCTGGCGATCACCTCGGGAAACGACGACAGCCAGCGCCGGGCGAGGTCGAGGAGAATGGCTTCCTTGTTGGGAAAGTACTGGTAGACCGAACCGACCGACAGGCCCGCGCGCCGGGCAATGGCGAGCGTCGTCGGCGTCTTGGTTCCTTGCTCCCGCGTCAGGATCAGCGCAGCGTCGAGTATCCTGTCGACCACCTTGCTCGACCGTTCCTGCCGCGGCTGCTTGCGCGGTTCGAGCGCCATCCTGGTTTCGCGGCTGAGACTGCGCTTCACGGATTGATGCCTTCGTTCCCTGCCGGTTTCAACACAGGTCCCGGTCTCAACATTGGCGTGGTGTGTTGTCCACAATACATTCGAAATTCGGCACGTTGACAAACGCGAATAATTAGTCGCATTCTTTTATCCACGCTGTTTTGAGAGATCACAAGGGGAATTTCGAAACAGCGCACTGGCATCAGTTTTCGTCCGATAACGCCGCTCCAGCGGAGTGGCAGCTTGTCGGACAAGAGGGTTGTCGGTCTCAGCCAGTCGTCAAAAGCGCGGAGTCGCGATGTCTGTCACGGGTGCGGGTCAAAATGCTGATCTGATCGTCATCAATGGTCGCGTGCGGACCATGGACGATGACAATCCCGCCGCCGAGGCGATTGCCGTCAAGGACGGCGCCATCATCGCCATAGGCAACCACGCCGCCATCGAAAAACTCAAGGGAACGACCACAGAGGTGATCGACGCCAAGGGCGGTTCGGTCCTGCCCGGTTTCATCGAAGCCCACATGCATCTGTTCTCGGGAGGGGCCGAGCTCGCGCATCTTCAACTCGGCGGTATCCATGGCTTCGAGGCGCTTCAAAGCGCCATCCGCGACTACGCAACGACGCGGCCCGAGGCGAAAATGCTTGTGGGCCAGGGCGTCGACTACACCGTGCTCGGCGGCGAGCGGGTGACACGCCATCATCTCGACGCCATCCTGCCCGACCGCCCCTTCTGCATGGCAGCGCCCGACCACCATACGATGTGGGCCAACACCAAGGCGTTGGAGATAGCCGGCATCCTGAAGGGACGCACGCTCGGTCCGGGCAACGAGATCGTGATGGGTGGCGACGGCCTGGCCGCGGGCGAATTGCGCGAGGGCGAGGCCTTCGGTCCGGTGCTCGACCTTGCCGGCGAAAGCCGGGTGCGGCTGGGGCTGTCGACCGGCGGTGAGCCCGACCCAATGCCGTCGGCCGCCGAGCGGGCCGCTGACCGTGACATCATGCGGCGCGGGCTTGCATGGTGCGCGCGCCACGGCATCACCTCGATCCAGAACATGGACGGCAATCTCTACCAGCTCGAACTGCTTTCCGAGATCGAGGCCGAGGAGGGATTGCCCTGCCGCGTCAAGATCCCGTTCCACTACAAGAATTTCATGACACTCGACATGCTCGAGAAGGCGTCCGTCATGGCCGAGCGCTACCACAGTGAGTGGCTGTCATCGGGCATGGTCAAGGTGTTCTATGACGGCGTGCTCGATTCCTGGACCGCTGTTATGGTCGAACCCTATGCGGATCGTCCCGACTGGGTCGGCGAGCCGCTGTTCACGCCGCAGCAATTTATCGATCTCGCCGTGGCTATCGACAAACGCGGGCTGCAGATCGCGGTGCACTCGATCGGTGACGGCGCGGTGCGCGCAGTGCTCGACGGTTACGAGGCGGCGCAGAAGCTCAATGGCAAGCGCGACAGCCGGCACAGGGTTGAGCACATCGAGGTCACCACAGCAGCCGACGTGCCGCGTTTTGCCGAACTCGGCGTCATCGCCTCGATGCAGCCGTCGCATCCGCCCGGCGCCATGGATTTTCCACTGGAGCCGACGGTGTCACGCATCGGACCGGCCCGCTGGCCGCTGAGCTATGCCTGGCGCACCCTGAAAAGCGCCGGCGCCCATGTCGTGTTCGCCTCGGACTGGCCGGTGGCGGCGATCGACCCGATCCTGAGCATTCAGGCGGCAGTGCAGCGCAAACCATGGGCAGAAGGCGATCCTGACCAGAGTTTCTCGCTGCAGGAAGCGATTGCCGCCTACACGGTCGAGGGCGCCTATGCCGAATTCGCCGAGCATCGCAAAGGCGTTCTGAAACCCGGCTACATGGCGGATCTGGTGGTTTTGTCGGCCGATATCGAGAAGACGGCGCCCGCCGATCTGCACAAGCTGCGACCGGTGACGACGGTCTGCGGTGGCAAGGTCACCTACCAGGCCTGACAATGGCATGCGGCTTGCACAGCTTGCCGCTTGCAAGACGAAATGACCGACTGAACTGTGATTCAATGCCGGACTTGCCAACCTACCGGCCGTGTGGTCACATCGAACAGGGGAAAAACTCCGCCAGCAAGAGCGGGGTCAACAGTGAGGCGTATCGTGCCGGAAAAACCGGATCGGAATGCAATTGAAGTCGTAAACGTCAGTAAAATTTTCGGATCGGGTGAGGGGCAGGTCGCTGCCCTCGATACGGTCTCGGTATCCATCCGCGAGAATGAGTTCTTCACCCTGCTGGGACCATCCGGCTGCGGCAAGACCACGTTGCTGCGGCTGATTGCCGGCTTCGACTTTCCAACCGCCGGCGAAATCCTCCTCTACGGTCAGGACATCGCGCCGTTGCCGCCCTTCAAGCGGCCGGTCAACACCGTCTTCCAATCCTACGCGCTGTTCCCGCATATGACGGTCGCCGACAATATCGGCTTTGGCCTGGAAATGCTGGGCAAGCCGAAGGCCGAGATCAAGGCGCGCGTCGCCGAGATGCTGAAACTGGTGAAGATGGAGGCGCTGGCGGGTCGCCGAACCAGCCAGATCTCCGGCGGCCAGCAGCAGCGCGTGGCGCTCGCCCGGGCGCTGGCGCCGCAGCCCAAGGTGCTCCTGCTCGACGAACCGCTCTCGGCGCTCGACTACAAGCTGCGCAAGGAAATGCAGATCGAATTGAAGCGGCTGCAGCACGAGACGGGCATTACCTTCATCTTCGTCACCCACGACCAGGAGGAAGCGCTGACCATGTCGGACCGCATCGCGGTGATGTCGTCGGGCAAGATCCTGCAGGTCGGCTCGCCGCGCGACATCTACGACCGGCCGGCCGAGCGTTTCGTCGCCGACTTCATCGGCGAGTCGAACTTCCTCAAGGCGGATGTGGTTAGCGCGACTGGTGGCCGGGCGACGGTGAAGCTGCCGTCTGGTGTGGAAATCCCAGCCTCGCTGCCGGAAGGCTTCAGCCCCAGCGGCAAGGTCACCATCGTCGTGCGTCCAGAGCATGCGCAGTTGGGCACGGCCAGCCCGATCGCTTCGCTGTCCGGCACCGTCGAAAACATCGTCTATCTCGGCACCGACACGCACTTCCATCTGCGCCTTGCCGGTGGCGAGCCGTTCATCGTGCGGCGTCAGAACAGCCGCGGCGCCGGTGACGGCTTCGTGCAGGGCGGCCAGATCGGCATCATGATCGGCAACGACGCCGCGCAAGTGCTGAAGGACTGATCATGGCGACCGCGGAACAAGTCGCCAAGGCAGCGGAGCGGCGCGATGTGCGCGACCGCTGGCTGCTGTCAGCGCCAGCCTTGCTGGTGATCTTCCTCGCCGCGACCGGCCCCTTGCTGATCGTGCTGATCTACTCGTTCCTGACGCCTGGCCCCTATGGCGATGTGAAGTGGCAGTTTTCGCCCGATGCCTGGCTGTCGGTGTTCATGGAACGCGACATTTTCGACGATACGCTTTCGCTTGCGGCAGCGCATGTCACCATCTTCTGGCGCTCGATCAAGCTGGCGGTGATAACGACGATCGCCACTTTGGCATTGGGGTTTCCAACCGCCTATTTCATGGCGACGCGCAGCGAGAAAACCAGGGATCTCTGGCTGTTCCTGATCACCATTCCGTTCTGGACCAACCTTCTGATCCGCACCTTCGCCGTGCTGCAGATCATCCGCAACGAAGGCATCATCAACACCATCCTGATCAAGCTTGGTATCGTCTCGGCGCCGGTGCAGATCCTCTTCACCGACACGGCGATTCTGATCGGCATGGCCTATGTCTATCTGCCGCTGATGGTGCTGCCGATCTATGCCAGCATGGAGAAGCTTGATTTTCGCCTCGTCGAGGCGGGCTACGACCTCTACGCGACCCGATTCAAGGTATTGCGGAAGATCATTTTCCCGCTGGTCAAACCCGGCGTCATTGCCGGCTCCATCCTGGTCTTCATTCCAGCCCTTGGCGCCTATGTGACGCCGAGCGTGCTTGGCGGCGGCAAGAATATGATGCTGTCCAACCTGATCGAATTGCAGTTCGGCCAAGGCCGCAACTGGCCGCTCGGCTCGGCGCTGTCGATCACGGTGATGATCATCGTCATGGTGGCGCTGCTTGCCTATGTGCGCAATGCCGGCAAGTCGGGGGCGCGGCATGGCTAAGAACTTTTCCATCAAGCACCAGACCGGCTTCACGGTGATCGCTGCGACCTGTTTTATCGTGCTCTATCTGCCGATCATCGTGCTGGTCGCCTATGCCTTCAACGCGGCGAACTCGACGTCCGAATGGGGCGGCTTTTCGATGCGCTGGTTCCAGTCGGCTTGGCAGAACGTGCAAGTTATCGACGCGACGCTACGCTCGTTCCAGATCGGCGCCGTGGCTGCGGTGCTGTCGACAATCTTTGCCACCATGGCCGCGCTTGCCACCACGCGCACCGCGTCCTATCCGGGCCTCACCTTCAAATATGCGGCGATCAACCAGCCGCTGATGGTGCCCGAGATCGTCACGGGCGTGGCGCTGCTGATCTTCTTCTCGCGCATCAAGATCTTCACCGGCTATTCCGGCATTGGCTATCTGATCGCCGCCCACACGGCGTTCTGCATCCCGTTCGCCTATCTGCCGATCCGGGCGCGGCTGGAAAACATGGACCTGACGCTGGAGCGCGCGGCCGCCGATCTGTACGCGACGCCTTGGAAGACCTTCCGCCGCATCACGCTGCCGCTTTTGTGGCCCGGCATACTGGCCGGACTGATGCTGGCCTTCGTCATCTCGCTCGATGACGTCGTCATCACCGAGTTTGTCAAATCGGGCGGCCAGGATACGCTGCCCACCTACATGCTCGGCCAGATCCGCCGCGGCATCACGCCTGAGATCAACGCGATATCGACCGCCTTCCTGCTGCTTTCGGTCGCGATCGTCACGTTGTTTTTCTTCGTCAGCAGGAAAAGAGACTGAACCGACAAATGGGAGCTAAAACCATGAACTGGAAAACAACGACAGCCGCCATCGGGTTGGCGCTGCTCGCAACGACGAGCCTGGCCCGCGCCGATGGCGAGCTGAACATCTACAATTGGGGCAACTATACCAGCCCCGACGTGATCAAAAAGTTCGAAGCCAAATACAACGTCAAGGTGACGATCACCGATTACGATTCCAACGATACGGCGCTCGCCAAGGTACGCCAGGGCGGCACCGGCTTCGACATCGCCGTTCCGTCGCAAACCTACGTGCCGATCTGGATCAAGGAGGGCCTCGTGCAGGAGACCGATCCGGGCAAGATGGAGAACTTCAAGAACGTGGCGCCGGAATGGGCCAATCCAGACTTCGACCCCGGCCGCAAATATTCCGTGCCGTGGGCGCTGGGCACCGTCGGCGTTGTCGTCAACACCGATGCCTACAAGGGACCAGCCGACAGCTGGGGCATCATCTTCAACACGCCGGACGAGCTGAAGGGCAAGACTAATGTCGTTCCGGAGATGAATGACGTTATCTTCGCGGCGATCAAATATGTCGGCGGCCAGCAGTGCACCGACGACAAGACGGTGCTGAAGAAGGTGCGCGACACGCTTGTCGCGGCCAAGCCGAACTGGATCGCCATGGAATACAATACCATCGAAAAGATGGGCGCCGGCGACTTCAAGGCGACCAGCGACTGGAACGGCTCGGCGCTACGCCAGCGGTTGGCCAATCCGGCCATCCATTACAATTATCCGAAGGAAGGCTACGGCCTGTGGAGCGATAACGTCGTCGTTCTCAAGGAAGCCAAGAACGTCGAGAACGCCAAGCTGTTCCAGAACTTCATCATGGATCCGGAAAACGCGGCCGGCCTCTCGGCCTTCCATCGCTACGCAAACGCCATTACCGGCTCGGACAAGTACATGCCGGCCGACATGAAGGATGCGCCGGAAGTCGTCATTCCGGAGACTGCGAAGGCACAAGGCGAATTCCAGAAGATGTGCGCGCCTGAGATCCAGGACATCTACACCAAGATTTGGACCGAACTGCAGAAATAACCGCAGTCTGACAGACCCGGCGGCATCCGCCGCCGGGTCTTTTCTTTTCCGGAATGGCTTTCATGGACTCCTATCGCAACAGCGATCCGCGGCCGTCGATCATGCGGGGCTCGCCGCCTCAAATGGTGCTGCCGAAGCTCGACTGGGACCGGCCGCCATGGAATCGCTGGGCCTTCCAACACATCCGCGAATTCCTGCCGACCATCGAGGTCTGGCGCGGTAATGGCCATCGCCATCGTCTTGAGCGCGCAGAGACCGATCTCGACGCGCTGCCGGTGGAAGACAGCAAGGGCCGTCCGACGACGCTCGTTGGCCTGCTCGACGAGACCTACACGGACGGCTTCCTGGTGCTCAAAGACGGCAAGGTCGCCTATGAGCGCTATTTCAACGGCATGGCCGAGCGCACGCTGCATCTGTCGCAGTCGATGGCGAAGTCGGTAACAGGCACCGTGTTCGGTATTCTGGTTGGGCGCGGCTTGATCGACCCGGCCAAACCGGTGACCGCCTATCTGCAGGAGCTCGGCGCGACCGGCTGGGACGGCGCCAGCGTGCAGCATGTGCTTGACATGACGACGGGTGTTCGCTTTTCCGAGGAATACACCGATCGCTATTCCGATATCGGCCAGGTCGATGTCGCCACCGGCTGGAAGCCGGTGCCGCCGGACAGCGATCCGGATTTCCAATGGCCGCCGCATCTGTTCGAGTTGATCCTGCAGCTGAAGGACAAGGTGCGGCCGCATGGCGCCGCGTTCGAGTACCGCTCGATCGAGACCGACGTGCTTGCCTTCATCATGGAGCGGGTCACCGGTAAACGGCTGGCGCAGCTGGTGTCCGAGGAGCTGTGGCAAAAGCTCGGCGCCGACGAGAGCGCCTGCTTCACGGTTGACAGCGCCGGCTATGCGCTGGCCGATGGCGGCTTCAACGCGACGCTGCGAGACTACGCCCGCTTCGGCCAGTTGATCCTCGACAATGGCCGCGGCATCGTGCCGGCCGACTGGATCGAGGCGACGCGCAACGGCAGGCATGCGCCGGATTTCAATCGGAGCCTGCCGGAGGGCAGCTACCGCAACCAGTTCTGGATCGAAAACCCGCGCTCACGCGCACTGATGTGCCGGGGGGTGTTCGGGCAGATGATCCATATCGACTGGGACACCGGCATGGTCGTGGTCAAGCTTTCAAGCTATCCGGATTTCAGCAATGTCGCCTATTCGGTGGCAACGCTGAAGGCGGTGCACGCCATCGCCAAGGCGCTTGGTTGACCCACAACAAATCATCCCTCCGAGGAAACGTTCATGACCGGCAAGACTGCGTTCGAGATCCGCTACGGCTTTGCCCGCAATGAGGTGCTGCTCTCCAACTGGCGCGAAAACCCCTTCAACCGCTGGTCATTCCAGAACCTTGGCGAACTGGTGCCGACCGCTCCCGTGGCGGCGACGCCGGGAAGCGTCGAAGCGCCGGTGCGGGACCTGAGCGGCCTGCTCGGCGAAAAGGTTTCGATCGCCAGCGCCCCGGAAACGGTGGCCGAATTCCTCACACGTTCGACCAGCGACGCGCTGACGGTGATGAAGGCTGGCAAGGTCATCGGCGACTGGTTCGCGCCCAATATGGATTTCGGCGCCCGTCACATCATCTTTTCGATCAGCAAATCGGTCACCGCGATCATCGCCGGAATACTGGAAGGCGAGGGCGTGTTCGACCCGGAAGCGCCGGTGACCCAGTACATTCCGGAAGCCGCCGGTTCGGCCTATGCCGATGCAAGCTGCCGGCATGTGCTCGACATGAGCGTCAGCCTCGACTTCGAGGAGGCCTATCTCGATCCCGAAAGCGCCTTTGCCCGTTACCGTCGCGCTACGCTGTGGAATCCGGGCGGCGGCACTGAAAGCTTGCGCGAATTCATTCTGACCTTGCAGCGGCTCGAAGAACCGCACGGCAAAACCTTCCGCTACCGTTCGCCCAATTCCGATCTGCTCGGCCTGCTGCTCGAACGAGCTTCCGGCCAGCGCTTCCCGGACCTGATGCGCGAGAAACTGTGGCTACCGCTGGGTGCTGTCAGCGAGGCTTCGATCGGCGTCGACATGGAAGGTACGGCGCGCACCGCCGGCGGCATTTCGGTGACGCCGCGCGACCTGGCGCGTATCGGCGAGATGATGCGGCAGGGCGGCACGGCCAATGGCCGCGGCATCGTGCCGGAAGACTGGGTGCGCGATACGACCGTTGCCGGCGGCAGCGCGGAGGCCTGGCAGCGCGGCACAATGGTGCATCTGTTCCCGAAGGGCCGTTACCGTAACAAATGGTACCAGACGGGGGCGGCAAACGGCGCCTTCTGCGGCATCGGCATCCACGGCCAATGGCTCTACGTCAACCCGAAGACGGAAGTGGTGATTGCAAAAATGGGGTCGCAGCCGGTGCCTGAAGATTATCCGCTCGAACGCGAGATCGTTGCCTTTTTCGAGGCGCTGAGCGGGATGGTCTGAGGACGAGCCAAAGCAAGGCGCTTTCCTGTGGACCTCTTTGACGCTTGAGAACACTGCGGTTGGCGTGACGGACATCAGCGCCTATGGTCGCCGCTCTTTGCGACAGGGACCAGCATGGCAGCAGACAGCAAACGCATCGCATCCATCATCGCGGCAGAGATCGGGGCGCGGCCGGAGCAGGCATCAGCAGCTATAGGGCTGCTCGATGAGGGCGCGACGGTGCCGTTTGTGGCGCGCTACCGCAAGGAGGTCACCGGCGGGCTCGACGACACCCAATTGCGCGACCTTGCCGAGCGATTGGCCTATCTGCGCGAACTCGATGCGCGCCGCGATACCATTCTCGGTTCGATCCGCGAGCAGGGCAAGCTGACCGAAGAACTTGAGGCCAAAATTGTGGCTGCCGCCACCAAGGCTGAACTGGAAGACATCTACCTGCCCTACAAGCCCAAGCGGCGCACCAAGGCCGAGATCGCCCGGGAGCGCGGGCTGGCGCCATTGGCGGAGGCTATTTTGGCCAACCGGTCGTTGGTGCCCGCCGAGGCGGCGCTGGCTTATGTGACCGAGGATGTGACCGACGCCAAGGCCGCACTGGAAGGCGCACGCGACATCCTGTCGGAACAGTTTGCGGAAAATGCCGATCTGGTCGGCAAGCTTCGCACCTACATGAAGGAGCGCGCTTTCATGCGTGCCCGTGTCGTCGACGGTAAGCAGGAGGCCGGGGCGAAATTCTCCGACTATTTCGAGCATGTCGAGCGTTGGGCAAATGTTCCGAGCCACCGCGCGCTGGCCATGCTGCGCGGCCGCAACGAAGAGGTGTTGTCGCTCGACATCGAGGTCGATGCCGACGATGCCTCGCCGGTGAAGCCGGTCGAGCGGATGATCGCCAATGCCTACGCCATCGGCGGCAGCCTGCCGGGCGACCGCTGGCTGATGGAAGTCGCCGGCTGGACCTGGCGGATCAAGCTTTCGCTGCACCTGACGCTCGATTTGATGCGCGACCTGCGCGAGCGGGCGGAGGAAGAGGCGATCCATGTCTTTGCACGCAACCTCAAGGATTTGCTTCTGGCGGCACCCGCCGGCTCGCGGCCGACCATGGGGCTCGATCCCGGCATCCGCACCGGCGTCAAGGTCGCGGTGGTAGATGGCACCGGCAAGGTGCTGGCGACGACGACCGTCTATCCATTTCCGCCGCGGAACGATGTGCGCGGCACACAGGCCCAGCTCGCAGCACTCATCCGCCAGCATAAGGTCGAGCTGATCTCGATCGGCAACGGCACCGGCAGCCGCGAGACTGAAAAGCTGGTCGCCGACATGCTGTCCGACATGCCTTCGGATGGTAGGCCAAAGCCGCTCAAGGTGATCGTCAGCGAGGCCGGCGCCTCGGTCTATTCGGCCTCGGCGACAGCGGCGGCTGAGTTTCCCGGGCTCGACGTGTCGCTGCGCGGTGCGGTGTCCATAGCCAGGCGGCTGCAGGATCCGCTCGCCGAACTGGTCAAGATCGAGCCGAAATCGATCGGCGTTGGCCAGTACCAGCATGATGTCGACCAGTACCGGCTTGGCCGCTCGCTGGAGGCGGTGGTGGAGGACGCGGTGAATGCTGTCGGCGTCGATCTCAACACCGCCTCGGCGCCGCTTTTGGCCCGCGTGTCAGGCCTAGGCGCGTCGCTTGCCGATGCCATTGTCGCGCATCGCGATGCGACCGGGCCGTTCGCCAGCCGCAAGGAACTGCTCAAGGTGGCGCGGCTTGGACCGCGCGCGTTCGAACAATCCGCAGGCTTCCTGCGCATTGCCAATGGCAGCGAGCCGCTCGACGCCTCGTCGGTCCATCCGGAAGCCTATGGCGTGGCCAAGAAGATCGTCGCTGCCTGCGGCCGCGATGTGCGCTCGCTGATGGGCGACAGCGCAGCGCTCAAGGCGCTCGATCCGCGAGTCTTCGTCGACGAACGCTTCGGCCTGCCGACGGTGCGCGACATCATTGCCGAGCTGGAAAAGCCCGGCCGCGACCCGCGCCCCGGCTTCAAGACCGCAACCTTTGCCGATGGCATCGACGACATCAAGGATCTGAAGCCCGGCATGCTTCTGGAAGGCACCGTTACCAATGCCGCTGCCTTCGGCGCCTTCGTCGATATCGGCGTGCATCAGGACGGGCTGGTGCATGTCTCGCAACTGGCCGATCGTTTCATCAAGGACGCGCATGAGGTGGTGAAGGCCGGCGACGTGGTGAAGGTGCGGGTCGTCGATGTCGACATCAAGCGCAAGCGCATCGCGCTGTCCATGCGCAAGGACGGCGGCGAGGGCGGGACGCCGAAGGGGCCGCGCGACAATGGCGGCGGCAAGCCGGCGCAACCTTCGCCGATGCCGCGGCGTCAGCCGGAACGACCGGCACAGCAAGGCGCGTTTGGCGCAGCACTGGCCGATGCCTTGAAGCGGAAGTAGCCTCGAATGGTTCCTTGCAATCGCTAGAGCGTTATCTACCATCCTTGTGTGGAGATACGCGCGATATGGCAAGTTTCGAGAAAGTGAGTGTCCAAGAGTTGGGGCGTCTTTGGACGAGGGCATGGCGAGTGGCAGTTCGGTCGATGGAGACCAGGCTTTCGCCCGGATCAAAAGCAAGCTCGATGCGAAAGTTGCCGAACGCAAGTCGCAAAAACGCTGCGCTTCCAGCCGGAAACCGAGCCGATGAAGCGGAAGTAGCTACCAGGCCAGAACGGCCGGTTCCTTCTCAACCTGGCCCAGCAGCCAGTCGCGAAAGCTGACGACGGGCGGGTGGCCGCGCTTGTCGTTCGGGACGACGAGGTAGTAGGCGCTGCGGCTTTGCATCGGCTGTCCCGGCGCCGGCACGAGCTGACCGCGCTGCAATTCGCCGGCGATAAGAACTTGCGGCAGGAGCGCGACGCCAAGCCCCGCCATGCAGGCTTGGGCAACGGTGCCGAATTGCTCGAACTGCATGCCGGGTCCGATCGGTGCGCTCAAGCCCTGTTCCTCGAACCATTCGCCCCAGGCGCCAGGGCGCGTCGCCATGTGCAGCAGCGGCAGGCGGCTGATGTCGGCCGCCGTGGTGATATCGCGGCTGGCAAGGAAGTCGGGCGAAACCACCGGCATCACGGTTTCGCGCATCAACAATGTGGAATCGGCGTCCGGCCAGTCCGGCTGGCCATGATGGATAGCGGCGTCGAGGCGTTCGCGGGCGAAGTCGAAGCGGCCGATGCGGGTGACGAAGTTGATGGTGATGTCAGGGTTTTCTGCGACGAAATCCGGGATCAGCGGCATCAGCCAGCGCGTGCCGAAGGTCGGCAGTATGGCGAGGTTCAGCATGCCGCTATGCCGATTGCTCATCAATCCGAGCGCGGCGTCGCGCAATTGCCCGAGTGCCGCCCGCACGGCTTCGGCATAGATTTCGCCCGCCGTGGACAGCCGAACATTGCGGCTGTCGCGCTCGAACAGCCGGCGGCCGAACTGTTCCTCCAGAAGTGCTATCTGGCGGCTGACGGCCCCTTGGGTCAAATCGAGTTCCTGGGCGGCAGCGGTGAAGGAGCCAAGGCGGGCCACGGACTCGAAGGCGGCAAGGGCGCTGGTGCTGGGCAAAAGCCGGCGTTGGACGTTCATGATCCATTACTAAACCTCATTGATCGGTGATGCAATTTTGTTTGATTTTTCCGAAGCGAAGGCGGATAAGCCCGAGCACTTCAAGATTTTGGGAGAGAGCGAAGCCATGGCCGCCGACAAGAACGCGTTCGTTTGGGAAGACCCCTTCCTGATCGAGAACCAGCTTTCCGAGGATGAGCGCATGGTGCGCGATGGCGCGGCCGCCTTTGCCGCCGACAAGCTCGCGCCGCGCATCGAGGAGGCCTATCTCGAGGAAAAGACCGATGCCGGCATCTTTCGCGAGATGGGCGAGGCCGGCCTGCTCGGCATCACCATTCCCGAGGAATATGGCGGGCTCGGCGCCAATTACGTCACCTACGGGTTGGTGGCGCGCGAGGTCGAGCGGGTCGATTCCGGCTACCGGTCGATGATGTCCGTGCAGTCGTCGCTGGTGATGTATCCGATCCATGCCTATGGCTCGGAAGAACAGCGCAAGAAATTTCTGCCTAAGCTGGCCTCGGGCGAATGGATCGGCTGCTTCGGCCTGACCGAACCGGATGCGGGTTCCGATCCCGGCGGTATGAAGACGCGGGCCGAGAAGACCGCGAACGGCTACAGGATTTCCGGCTCGAAAATGTGGATATCCAACGCGCCGATCGCCGACGTGTTCGTGGTCTGGGCGAAGCTGAAGGGCGACAACGGCAAGGACGAAATCCGCGGTTTCGTGCTGGAGAAGGGCATGAAGGGGCTGTCGGCGCCGAAGATCGGCGGCAAGCTCAGCCTTCGCGCGTCGATCACCGGCGAAGTGGTGATGGAAGGCGTCGAGGTTGGCGAAGACGGGCTGCTGCCCAACGCCAAGGGCCTCGGCGGCCCATTCGGCTGCCTCAACCGGGCCCGCTACGGCATTTCCTGGGGCGCGATGGGCGCCGCCGAGGATTGCTGGCACCGGGCCCGGCAGTATGGACTCGACCGCAAGCAGTTCGGCAAGCCGCTCGCCGGCACGCAGCTGTTCCAGAAAAAGCTCGCCGACATGCAGACCGAGATTGCGCTCGGCTTGCAGGGCTCGCTGCGCGTCGGGCGGCTGATGGATGAAGGCAAGATGGCACCGGAGATGATCTCGATCGTCAAGCGCAACAATTGCGGCAAGGCGCTCGACATCGCCCGCCAGGCCCGCGACATGCATGGCGGCAACGGCATCCAGATCGGCTACCACGTTATGCGCCACGCGCAGAACCTGGAGACGGTCAACACCTATGAAGGTACGCATGACGTGCATGCGCTGATCCTTGGCAGGGCTCAGACGGGGATACAGGCGTTTTTCTAAAGCTGTGCCGATGTTCAGGTGAGGCCGGCCTGCAAATGGCCGATGCCTGCGCTTCCGGTGCTCGCGTACGAAAAGTACGCTCTGCTCCGGTTTTCGGTATCAGCCATTTTCGACTCGGCCTGACCTGAATCTCGACACAGCGTAGCCGGCTTCGGCTGCTTAATTTAGGTGCAGCGCAACATCTCTGCTTGGAGAATGGCCAATAGATGTGTCAGGGTTCGGCTGAAGAAACGCCGATCTCCGGGGCCCCATGGCAATACTGGCAGCCGTCTACCACCTGACCCATTACAAATATGACCGGCCGGTGGTTCTCGGGCCCCAGGTCATCAGGCTGCAGCCGGCACCGCATTCCCGCACCAAGGTGCTCAGCCATTCACTGAAGGTCGGGCCGGCGAACCACTTCGTCAATCTGCAGCAGGACCCCTACGGCAATTTCCTCGCCCGCTTCGTCTTCCCGGAACCGGTGACGGAATTGAAGATCGAGGTCGACCTCGTCGCCGACATGACGGTCTACAATCCGTTCGATTTCTTCGTCGAACCATCGGCCGAGACCTTCCCGTTCGAGTACCCCGAGGACATCAGGGACGATCTCGCCATCTACCGCACGCCGGAGCCGGCGGGGCCGCTGCTGTCTGCTTTCCTCGCAACCATCGACCGTAGCGCCACTAACACCGTCAACTTCGTCGTCGACCTCAATGCGCGGCTGCAGCGGGAGATCGCTTATATCGTGCGGATGGAAACCGGCGTGTTCTCGCCGGAGGAAACGCTGGCCGCGAAAAAGGGATCGTGCCGGGATTCGAGCTGGCTGCTGGTGCAAATCCTCAGGAATCTCGGCCTCGCCGCGCGTTTCGTCTCAGGCTATCTGATCCAGCTGAAGCCCGATCTGGTCGCGCTCGATGGCCCAGCCGGAACCGCCGTCGACTTCACCGACCTGCACGCCTGGTGCGAGGTCTATCTGCCGGGCGCCGGCTGGATCGGCTTCGATCCGACGTCCGGCCTGCTCACCGGCGAAAGCCATGTGCCGCTGGCGGCCACGCCGCATTTCCGCAACGCCGCGCCCATTTCCGGCATGGCGAGCTTTGCCAATGTCGAGTTCGGCTTCGACATGCGTGTCGACCGCATTGCCGAACATCCGCGCATCACCAAGCCGTTTTCGGACGAAAGCTGGCAGGCGCTGGATGCGCTGGGCAACAAGGTCGACGCCGCACTTCAAGCGGGTGATGTCAGGCTGACCATGGGCGGCGAGCCGACCTTTGTGTCGATCGACGATTTCGAGTCCGCCGAGTGGAACACCGCCGCCGTCGGCCCGACCAAGCGCGAAAAGGCCGATGCGTTGATCCGGAAACTGCGCGAGCGCTTCGCGCCGGGCGGTTTCCTCCATTACGGCCAGGGCAAATGGTATCCGGGCGAGAGCCTGCCGCGTTGGACCTTCTCGCTGTATTGGCGCACCGATGGCCAGCCGGTATGGAGCGATCCGTCGCTAATCGCACACGAAAAGAGCGATGCGAAGGTCGGGCCGCAGCAAGCCGAAAGCTTGCTGACGGCAATCGCCGGCGAACTCGGCATCGACAAGGCGATGGTCAGCGAGGCCTATGAGGACCCGGCCGAATGGCTGCTGAAGGAAGGCAAGCTGCCCGACAATGTCGATCCGTCCAACTCCAAGCTGGAAGACCCGGAAGAGCGCAGCCGCATGGCGAAAGTGTTCGAGCGCGGGCTGACCAAGCCGTCCGGCTACGTGCTGCCGGTGCAGCGCTGGAACAGCCAGGCTTCGGACCCGCGCTGGCGCTCGGAGAAGTGGAAGACGCGGCGCGGGCGGCTGTTCCTGGTGCCGGGCGATTCCCCTGTCGGTTACCGCCTGCCGCTGGGCACGCTGCCCTATGTGCCGCCGGCGCAGTTCCCCTATATCGTGCCGGTCGATCCGTCGCTGCCGCGTGGACCGCTGCCGGCGCGGGAAGCCATACTGCCAGAACCGGCTCCGGCCGAGCTGGAAGGCGCCGACGAGATGGCGCGACGCCAGCAGGCGATTTCTTTCACGGCGACGACCGGCCAGCAGGATAGGGTCGAACAGGAGATCACCGAGATCGGCGGCGCTGTGCGTACAGCACTTTCGGTCGAGCCGCGCGACGGGCGGCTTTGCGTGTTCATGCCGCCGGTCGAGGCGCTGGAAGATTATCTCGAACTGGTCGCAGCCGCAGAAAACGCGGCCAAGGCGATCCGCCTTCCCGTGCATATCGAAGGCTATGGACCGCCGCACGATCCGCGCCTCAACGTCATCAGGGTGGCACCCGATCCCGGCGTCATCGAGATCAACATCCATCCGGCTGCCAACTGGCAGGACTGCGTGGCGACGACGACGGCGATTTACGAGGAAGCACGGCAGACACGGCTTGGCGCCGACAAGTTCATGATCGATGGCCGCCACACCGGTACCGGCGGCGGCAACCATGTCGTCGTCGGCGGCGCAACGCCCAATGACAGCCCGTTCCTGCGCCGGCCCGATCTGTTGAAGAGCCTGGTGCTACAATGGCAGCGGCGCCCGTCGCTGTCCTATCTATTCTCCGGCCTGTTCATCGGCCCGACCAGCCAGGCGCCGCGCTTCGACGAGGCGCGGCATGACTCGCTTTACGAACTCGAGATCGCGATGGCGCAGGTGCCGCATCCCGACCAGGGCAACGCACCGCTGCCTTGGCTGGTCGACCGACTGTTCCGAAATCTGTTGACTGACGTCACCGGCAATACGCACCGCTCGGAAATCTGCATCGACAAGCTGTTTTCGCCCGATGGCCCGACCGGCCGGCTTGGGCTTGTCGAGTTCCGCGGTTTCGAGATGCCGCCCAATGCGCGCATGTCGCTGGCGCAGCAATTGCTGGTGCGCGCCATCATCGCCCGTGCGTGGAAGAACCCGCTTGATGGCCGCTTCGTGCGCTGGGGCACCTCGCTCCATGACCGTTTCATGCTGCCGCACTATGTCTGGGCGGATTTCCTCGACGTGCTCGACGACCTCAAGCTCAACGGGTTCGAATTCCGGCCGGAATGGTTCGATGCCCAGCTGGAGTTCCGCTTTCCGTTCTGCGGCGAAGTCCAGCATGCCGGCATCAAGCTGGAACTGCGGCAGGCGCTGGAGCCGTGGCATGTGATGGGTGAGCAAGGCGCCATCGGCGGCACCGTGCGCTTCGTCGATTCCTCGGTCGAACGGCTGCAGGTCAGGACCGAAGGCCTCAACCCGGAACGTCATGCCATTGTCTGCAATGGCCGAATCGTGCCGATGAAGGTCACCGACAATCGCGAGGTCGCGGTGGCCGGTGTGCGCTTCAAGGCCTGGCAGCCTTCGTCGGGCCTGCATCCGGCGCTGCCGGTCAACACGCCTTTGGTCTTCGACATTTACGACCGTTGGTCGGGGCGGGCGGTGGGCGGCTGCGTCTACCATGTCGCGCATCCAGGTGGGCGCAGCTACGACACGTTCCCGGTCAACGGCAATGAGGCCGAGGCGAGGCGTCTCGCCCGCTTCGAGCCGCGCGGCCATACGCCGTCGGCCTATGTGCTGCGCAATGAAGAAGCCTCTGAAGACTTCCCCATGACCCTTGACCTCAGGCGGCCAGCAAGACTCTGATCAGCAATGGCAAAGGGGAATCAGAAAAAGGTCCGCGGCAAGCCGCTGAGGCACAGGCTGCTGGAGCACTACCAGCCGATTGACGGCGTCGTCGACGAGATGGTCGATGCTTCGGGCCATCCGCGTCCGGCCTGGGCGCCCTTCATCGAGGCGCTGGAGGAGCTGGGTCCCGAAAAGCTGGGCCAGCGCTTTGCCCGCGCCGACCAGTATCTGCGCGATGCCGGGGTCTACTACCGCGTCTACGACAAGGCCGGCGCCAATGAGCGCGAATGGCCGTTGGCGCATATCCCGCTGCTGATCGAAGACAAGGAATGGGCAGGAATCAGCGCCGGTCTCGTCCAGCGGGCCGACCTTTTCGAGGAGATAGTCGCTGATATCTACGGGCCGAACCGGCTGATCGAGAAGGGAATCCTGCCGGCAGGCCTGATTGCGGCGAGCCCCGAATATTTGCGCCCCGTCGTCGGCACCATGCCGGCCAGCGGTCATTTCCTGCATTTTTGCGCCTTCGAGCTCGGCCGTGGGCCGGATGGAAGCTGGTGGGTGCTGGGCGACCGCACGCAGGCGCCGTCGGGCGCCGGCTTTGCGCTGGAAAACCGCGTCGCCACGACGCGGGCTTTGTCCGACGTCTATGGCGAGATGCATGTGCATCGCCTGGCCGGTTTCTTCCGCCGCTTTCGCGATGCGCTGATCGGCATGGCGAAGGAGAATGACGGCCGCGTCGCCATTCTGACGCCGGGGCCGCTCAACGAGACCTATTATGAGCACGCCTATATCGCCCGCTATCTCGGCATCATGCTGCTCGAGGGCGAGGATCTGACCGTCGCCGGCGGCAAGCTGATGGTGCGCACGGTTTCGGGGCTGATGCCGATCAGCGTGCTGTGGCGGCGGCTCGATGCCGCCTTTGCCGATCCGCTGGAACTGAGGTCGGACTCGCATATCGGCACGCCGGGGCTGGTCGAGGCGATCCGCCGCGGCACCGTGTCTACGGTCAATGCGCTGGGGTCGGGCTTGATGGAAACCCGGGCGCTGCTCGCCTTCCTGCCGAAGATTTCGCGCGCATTGCGCGGCGAAGAACTTCTGTTGCCAAGCGTCGCCACCTGGTGGTGCGGGCAAGCAACCGAACGAGCCCATGTGCTTGCCAACATCGATCGCATGGTGATCGGTCCGGCGCTGTCGACGCGGCTGGCCTTCGAGGATGACGGCCAGACCAGGCTCGGTTCGGCACTGACGCCGGAGGAACGCATCGCGCTGATCGCGCGCATCGAGAGCGATGGCAGCGGTTTCGTCGGCCAGGAAGCGGTGACGCTGTCGACGACGCCGGTCTATGTCGGCGGCTGGCTGGAACCGCGACCGGCAAGCCTGCGCGTCTATCTGGCGCGCACGCCCGATGGCTGGACGGTAATGCCGGGCGGTTTCGCCCGTGTCGGCCTTTCGCTCGACCCGACGGCCATCGCCATGCAGCGCGGCGGCCAGGCGGCCGACGTCTGGGTGGTCAGCGACCGGTCGGTCGAGCGCGAGACGCTGCTGCCGCAGGAGCATGACAGCTTCGTCCGCACCATGCCGGGGAGCCTGCCCAGCCGCGCGGCGGAAAACCTGACCTGGCTCGGCCGCTATATCGAGCGCTCGGAGGATACGGTTCGCATCCTGCGCGCCTATCATGTGCGGCTGGCCGAGACATCCGATCCTGACATGCTGCTGCTCGCCGATATAAGGGACTATCTCGAACCCTTCGGCATCGATCTCGAAGCGGCCATTCCGCCCGGATTGATCGGCACGCTGGACAGCGCCGTCTACAGCGCCGGACAGATCCGCGACCGCTTTTCGCCCGATGGCTGGCTGGCGCTGAAGGACCTGTCGAAGACCATTCATCAGTTCGCCACCACGGTGGCGCCGGGTGACGACGCGACACGGGCGATGACGGTCATGCTGCGCAAGCTCGCCGGTTTCTCTGGCCTGTTGCACGAGAATATGTACCGTTTCACCGGCTGGCGTTTCCTCGAGATCGGCCGGCGGATCGAGCGCGGCATCCAGATCGCCCGTACGCTAGCCCGACTGACAAGGTCCGGTGCGCCGGACGGCTCGCTCGACATGATGCTGGAGATCGGCGACAGCGTCATGACCCACCGCCGGCAATATCCGGTGCGGGCCGGACGGCGCACGGTGATCGACCTCTTGGCGCTCGACCCACTCAACCCGCGCTCGATCCTGTTCCAGCTCGAACGGCTGAAGGCGGAGATCGGCCTGTTGCCATCGGTTGGGCCGGAGGGGCATATGTCGGTCGCGGCCAAGGAAATCCTGCAGCTCAACACGGCAATTGCCGTCATGGAGCCATCGGAGATGTCGGCGGAGGTGCTGGACGATCTCGCAACTGAGATCGGCAACCTCTATAGCAGCCTGGCTAAAGCGTATTTCGGTTAACATGCTGTACGATATCAGGCTTCATCTCAGCTACGATTATGACGCCGCGGCCGGTGGCAGCCGGCATCAGGTGCGTGTATTGCCGCCGACCATTGCCGGCGTGCAGCGCGTGATCGCGGCCTCGCTTTCGTTTGTGCCGACCCCATCGGAGCGCACGGATTTTGCCGATTTCTTCGGCAACAATGTCACCGCGATCGCCTTTCGCGACGTCCATGACGGGCTCGACATCAGAATGAGCGCGCGCGTGTCGGTGTCACGGCCGGAGCCTGGGCTCGACGTGTCGCCCGATCTGCAGCGCCTGCGGGAAGAACTCGGCGCCGTACGGTCACTGGCGCCGGATGCACCGCATCACTTTCTCGCCGCCAGCGATCATGCCGGCATCGATGCGGCGATCACCGCCTATGCCCGCGACAGCGCCGGCGGCTCGACGGTCGGCATGGCCATCGATCTGTGCAACCGCATCCACCGCGACTTCACCTATGACGGGGAAGCGACCACGGTGCGTACCGGGGCCAGCGATGCCTTCCGTTTGAAGCGGGGCGTGTGCCAGGACTTCTCCCACATCATGATCGCCGGCCTGCGCGGGCTAGGTATTCCTGCGGGTTATGTCAGCGGCTTCCTGCGCACCATTCCCCCGAAAGGGAAGCCGCGGCTCGAAGGCGCCGATGCCATGCATGCCTGGGTCAAGGTGTGGTGTGGGCGCGATGCCGGCTGGCAGGAATTCGACCCGACCAATGGCATGCGGGCCAGCAACGACCACATCACCGTTGGCTATGGCCGCGACTATTCCGACGTGGCTCCGATCGTCGGCGTGCTGAAAACCACCGGCGGCCAGGTCGGCGACCAGGCCGTCGACGTCATTCCGGTCGCGCTTGAGAAGGCCTGACAGCCTCGAAGCACAGCTTCTCAACAACGGCGATGCCCGTTATGGTCGGTTGAAACCTTCGGGGAGGATCGGTCGGCAGGCATGCTGATGCGGAGTTCGGTATTGACGGCAATCAGTGTCATCATCCCGGCGCACAATGCGGCGGCAACCATAGCGGCCACGCTGGCCTCGCTTCGTTCCGAAGCCGAGGTTATCGGCGAGGTGCTGCTGGTCGATGATTCCTCCTCGGAGGGACGGCAGAAGCCGCGCTGAATGCCGCCACGCAATTCTCGTTGCCGTTGCGCGTGCTCATGAGCAACTGCCGGGACGCGGGCGGCTCCCGCAATGTGGCGCTGGCGCAGGCGCAATGCTCCTGGATCTACCTGATCGACGCCGACGACTTGCATCTGGAGGGCGGGCTGCGGTCGATGCTGGTCCGGGCGGGGGCGCAGCCGGCCGCCGACATGGTGATCGGCGCCTACCGTCGGCGCACCGATGGCGAGAACCGGAACCTCAAGCTTCCAGCCGGCTACATAGAAGATGGTATAGCCAATGCCTCGGCCTATCTGGAAGGTCACATTCGCTCGATCGCCGTGGGCAGTGCGCTGGTTTCCCGGCGCGTCGTCGGCGACACGCGCTTCCCGACCGGGCTTGCCTATGACGAGGACACGCTGTTCTGGTCCAGGCTGATGGGCAGGGCGTCGCTTGCCCTGATCGTGCATCCCGTCATGATCTACCACGTTTCGGCAGTGCGTTCCGATGATCGCTTCATCACCAGGCCGGTGCGCCGCTTTCTCGACTGGCGGCTGGCGCTGCGCGAGCTGACTGACTGTGGCATCCCACTATCGTCGCTAAAAACCAGGGAGGGGCTGGTCGCCCTCAAGATCGCCAGGGTTCACTATGCGCGCGGCGATCTGGAGACGGCGGCGCGGTTCCTGAGGATCGCGGCGGCGGCGCCGAAGGTGCGGTCGAACACCTGGCGTTGCAGGCGCTACCAGCTGAAGCTGGCGCTGCGGCGCTGGTTTTCCTCTCCGCGCGTCCAGTTGCAACGTGCCTGAATCAGCCCCGCCGCAGCTTGCCGTCATTGTCATCGGCTATCGCGCGCCGGCTCAAATCGTCGAGGCGGTGACATCCCTGCTTGATCAGAATGCGCCGCTTGAGATCATGGTGGTCAACTCGGGCGGAGGCGAGGTCCTGGCGCTGCTGACCGGCGCCGGGGTCAAGGTGCCAGTGATCGAGGTCGGTCGAAGGCTGTTTGTCGGCGCAGCCCGCAATCTCGGCATTGCGGCCACCAAAGCGCCTTTCGTTGCCTTTCTTGCCGATGATTGCCTCGCCTGTTCGGGCTGGGCCGAGGCACGGATGCAGCGGCATCTGGCTGGCGACCGCGCCGTGGCGAGCGCGATGGTGAATAGCCATCCGCGCAATCTGATCGCCTGTGCGGCTCATCTGATCATGTTCATGCGACGGCTTCCCGGTCTGCCGTCGGATCGTGCGCTGCGTTACGGCGTGTCGTTCGATCGGCGGCTGTTCGATGAATATGGCTTGTTCGATGAAACCATGCCTGCTGCCGAAGACACCGAATTTCTGGGGCGGCTGCCGCAGGAACTGCAGCCGGTCTGGGAGCCTAAGGTGCAAACCGTTCATCGCAACGAAACCCGGCTGTCCAGATTGCTTGCCGATCAGTACAGGCGCGGCTGTCGCCGCGGCGATTACCTCGCAGCGTCCGCCCTGAACACTCCGTTTCGGTGTTTTCGCGACACGTTTCGCGATCGGCGGAATGCCCGCAAGCTGGCGAAGATCGGGCTTTCCGATCGGGATCGAACTTTCGCGATGATGTCGATGCCAATTGTCTGGCTTGCCCTGCTGGTCAAATCCGTGGGTGTCTATATTGGCGTGCGAAATCGCGTGAAAGCGGCAACAAGAAAATGATAACGAGCCAAATCAAGCCTCGACGCTGGCGACGGAGCCGACTGTTCTGGACGCGCCAGAGAACGGTCGCAGTTTTCAGCTATCGTTATGACGCGCATCTGGTTGCCGATCTGATCACCAATATCGATCCGGTCGTTGACGGCTGGATTGCCTATGACGATCGCGGGGCGACCGGCGTGTTCAGCAGCGAGCCGCAGCGGCGGCGGATCTTGCTCGACGCAGCGCATGAAGCTGCCGCCGACTGGATCCTGGCTATTGATCCCGATGAGCGGCTGGAACGCGGTACCGCGGAGCGGATCGGACAGCTGACGGGGGATTACAGGCGCATGGCCTGGGGGTTCCGGCTCCGCGAATTGTATTCGCCGACCGAGTACCGGGTCGACGGGCTGTGGGCCGAAAAGTTCCAGTATCGTCTGTTCAGAGCCTACGATCCGGCGAAGTACCGACCAGAGGACCTGCACGGGCTCTGGTATCCTCCCGATCTTGGTTTCAAGGCCCGCAACAGCGGGCTCAACCTCTATCATTTAAAGATGATGGAGCCGAAGCGGCGGATCGCCCGCCGCAATCTCTACCACCACCTTGATCCAAAGGGGCTCCTGCAGGATGTGGGCTATGACTACCTTGCCGATGAGGCAGGGGCCGTGTTCGAACAGATTCCGCCCGGGCGCGACTACCATCCGCCTCACGTCGACGATGGCGGCCTCTGGATGGCCGTGCCGGCTGGTGCCACCATTGGTGGACCCGACCACATTCCATAGCAACGGGGTGGAACCAGCAGTCGGCTTAGCGCTTATCTACGAGAAAAATTTCGTGGAGCGGGCATGCTTGACAAATCTGGGACGCCATCCGGCCGGTCGGCTGCCGGACGGGGGGACGATGGAGCGCCGAAGAACGGCGCGCAGACCGCTGCCGAACAGGCCTCGCTCACCTATATCAGCGACAGCGAGCCGGGGATCCGGCGCCTGAAGGCGGGCGAAGGCTTTTCCTACAAGGGCGCGAAAGGACAGGCCGTCGGCGCGGCAGCCATTGCCCGCATCAAGGCGCTGGCCATTCCGCCGGCATGGACGGATGTGTGGATCTCGCCCGATCCCGCCGGCCACATCCAGGCGACCGGCCGCGACCAGCGCGGGCGCAAACAGTACCGCTACCATCCGCTGTGGGCCGCCGAGCGCGACGGCGCCAAATACTCCAGCCTTGTCGCCTTTGCCGAAAGCCTGCCGGAGCTGCGCCGCCGGATCGATGCCGATCTGCGCCGCCGTGGCCTGCCGGCCGAGCGCGTCGTGGCGGCAATTGTCTGGCTGCTCGACAACACGATGATCCGGGTCGGCAATGCCGCCTATGCCCGCGACAACAAGAGCTTTGGGCTGACGACGCTACGCGACCGCCACGTCGACATCAAGGGATCGAGCCTGCGCTTTGCCTTCAAGGGCAAGTCCGGCAAGGAATGGAAATTGAAGCTGGTCGACCGCCGCATCGCCCGGGTCGTGCGCGGCGCGCAGGATATTCCGGGGCAGCAACTGTTCCAATATCTCGACGAGGATGGCGAGAGGCATGGAGTGCGCTCCGACGATGTCAACCGCTATATCCGCGACGCGATCGGCGCCAATTTCAGCTCCAAGCATTTCCGCACCTGGGGCGGCACCATCCATGCCGCGTCGCTGTTTGCGCGGACGGAGCTTCCCGAAAGCCAGGCGCAGACCAAGCGTGTAATGAACGCCGTCATCGACAAGGTGGCCGAGCGGCTCGGCAACACACGCGCCGTCTGCCGCAAATGCTACATCCATCCACAGGTTTTCGAAGCCTGGGTGGAAGGGCGGCTGCTTAGCGAAATGACCGAGGCCAACAAACGCAAGCGATCGATAGACGGTCTCGACGATGAAGAGGCTCTTGTGCTGAGATGGTTGAAGGCAAGCGAAGGCTGACAAAAATGGCGTAACTTTTTTGTCGACGCCATGTCGGCATAGGCCCTACTGTTTCGTCCTTTGAGACAGAAAAGGACGTCCCATGCTCTACGCTATCCTCTGCTATGCCTCCGAAGATGTCGTCTCCTCCTGGAGCAAGGCACAGGATGACGAGGTCATGGCAAAGCTCATGCATGTGCAGGAAAAATACGCTCAAGCCGGCCGGCTTGGGCCGGTGGCGCGGCTTTTGCCCACCACCGCCGCGACGACGCTGCGCAAGGTCAAGGGCGAATCGGTCGTCATCGACGGCCCGTTTGCCGAGACCAAGGAACAGTTCCTCGGCTTCTACACGCTGGAATGCGCCGATCTCGACGAGGCCGTCGACTTCGCGCGCGAGCTTTCCGAGGTCAATCCCAGCGGCGGATCCTATGAGATCCGACCGGTTTCCGTCTTCAACCCAACCAGAGTAGCCACATGACAGACCTCGCCTGGATAAGCTCGGCGATCAGCGCTGCCCGCCCGCAGGCTATGGGTGCGCTGCTGCGCTATTTCCGCAATCTCGATACGGCGGAGGAAGCTTTCCAGGACGCGTGCCTGAGGGCACTCAAGAACTGGCCGCAGAACGGGCCGCCGCGCGATCCTGCGGCGTGGCTGATCTTTGTCGGCCGCAACACCGGCATCGACGCGGTGCGCAAGCGCGCCAAGCAGGCGCCGATGCCGGAAGAGGACCAGATCTCGGACCTGGAAGATGCCGAGAGCGATATCGCCGAACGGCTGGACGGCGCGCACTACCGCGACGATATATTGCGGCTCTTGTTCATCTGCTGCCATCCGGATCTGCCCCCTACGCAGCAGATCGCGGTGGCGCTGCGCATCGTCTCCGGTCTCACCGTCAAGCAGATCGCGCGTGCGTTCCTGGTCGGCGAAAGCGCCATGGAACAGCGCATCACGCGCGCCAAGGCGCGCATTGCCGATGCCGGCGTGCCGTTCGAGACGCCCGGCGCGGTCGAGCGCTCGGAGCGGCTCGCCGCCGTTGCCGCCATGGTCTATCTGATCTTCAACGAAGGTTATTCCACCAACAGCGGCGAGGCGCCGGCGCGTGCGCCGCTTTGCGAGGAGGCGATCCGGCTGGCGCGCCTGTTGCTGCGGCTGTTCCAGACCGAACCGGAGATCATGGGCCTGACGGCATTGCTTTTGCTGCAGCATGCGCGCGCGCCGGCCCGCTTCGACGAGAATGGCGAGATCGTGCTGCTCGACGACCAGGACCGCTCGCTGTGGAGCCGCAAGATGATCGACGAAGGCCTGGCGCTGGTCGACAAGGCCCTGCGCCACCAGAAGCCCGGACCCTACCAGGTGCAGGCGGCGATCGCCGCCCTTCATGCGCGGGCGGCAACCCCCGAGGAGACCGACTGGACAGAGATCGACCTGCTCTACAGCCTGCTGGAGGCGATGCAACCTTCGCCGGTGGTGACGCTGAACCGTGCCGTTGCGGTCGCCAAGGTGCGCGGGCCGGAAGCTGCCCTTGCCATGATCGAGCCGCTTGGCGAGAGGCTGTCCGGCTATTTCCACTTCTTCGGCCTCAAGGGCGGTCTGTTGATGCAGCTCGGCCGTGGCGAAGAGGCGCGTGTCGCCTTCGATCGCGCCATTGCGTTGGCCAACACGGCAGCGGAAGCCGCCCATATCCGCATGCATATCGACCGGCTGATGCGGGACGGAGCCGTGAAGGCGCCGGCGAAGACAGCGCACTAAGCCTGTTCCTCCTCTGGCTCAATCGTGCAATCCCGGCTTGGACCATGCCGGGGTGGCGATTTTCCCCTGAAACGAGTAATGGCACGCCATGACAGCGCCCGCGGCATGCGGGCGATAATGGCGCCAAGGCTCGACCGCCGCCCTATGATGGCGAGCGGATCTGAAAGGGATAAAAATGACGATAGCGAAGGAAACGGCCGAACTTCTGGCGAAACTGGGTGTGGCCAAGGACGCGCTGACCGGCGGCGACCTCGTCGTGCGCAGCCCGGTGACGGGTGAACAGATCGCGGCGCTGAAGACGATTTCGCCGGCCGATGCGGCCAAGACCATCGATGCCGCGCACACGGCGTTCCAGGCCTGGCGGATGGTGCCGGGTCCCCGGCGCGGCGAACTGGTGCGGCTGCTCGGCGAGGAGTTGCGCGCGCACAAAACCGAGCTTGGCCGGCTGGTGTCGATCGAGGTCGGCAAGATCCCGTCGGAAGGCCTCGGCGAAGTCCAGGAAATGATCGACATCTGCGATTTCGCCGTCGGCCTTTCCCGCCAGCTCTACGGTCTAACCATCGCCACCGAGCGTCCGGGACATCGCATGATGGAGACCTGGCATCCGCTCGGCGTCGTCGGCGTCATTTCGGCCTTCAATTTCCCGGTCGCGGTGTGGTCGTGGAACGCGGCGCTGGCGCTGGTCTGCGGCGACGCCGTGGTGTGGAAGCCTTCGGAAAAGACGCCGCTGACGGCGCTCGCCTGCGAGGCGATTTTTGCCGGCGCGGTCAAGCGCTTCGGCGCGGATGCGCCGCAGGGCCTGGCACCGGTGCTGATTGGCGACCGCTCCGTCGGCGAGATCCTGGTCGACCACCCGAAGGTGGCGCTGGTTTCGGCCACCGGCTCGACCCGCATGGGCCGGGATGTCGGCCCGCGTCTGGCCAAGCGCTTTGCCCGCGCCGTGCTCGAACTCGGCGGCAACAATGCCGGCATCGTCTGCCCGACCGCCGATCTCGACATGGCGCTGCGCGCCATCGCCTTTGGCGCCATGGGCACCGCCGGCCAGCGCTGCACGACGCTGCGGCGCCTGTTCGTGCATGACAGCGTCTATGACGCGCTGCTGCCGCGGCTGAAGAAGGCCTATGAGAGCGTCTCGGTCGGCAATCCGCTGGAGACGTCTTCGCTCGTCGGGCCGCTGATCGACAAGGCGGCCTTCGACGCCATGCAGAAGGCGCTCAAGGAAGCCACCGCTCACGGCGGCAAGCTGACCGGCGGTTCGCGGGTCGAGAATGGCCATCCCGATGCCTATTACGTGCATCCGGCGCTGGTCGAAATGCCGAAGCAGGTGGCTCCTGTCACCGAAGAAACCTTCGCGCCGATCCTCTACGTGATGAAATATTCCGATTTCGATGCCGTGCTCGACGAGCACAATGCGGTCGGCGCCGGACTGTCGTCGTCGATCTTCACCCGCGACCTGCAGGAATCCGAGCGCTTCCTCGGCGTCGATGGTTCGGATTGCGGCATCGCCAACGTCAACATCGGCACGTCGGGCGCCGAGATCGGCGGCGCCTTCGGCGGCGAGAAGGAAACCGGCGGCGGGCGCGAGAGCGGCTCCGATGCCTGGAAGGCCTATATGCGCCGCGCCACCAACACGGTGAACTATTCCAAGGCGCTGCCGCTGGCGCAGGGCGTGTCATTCGACATCGATTGAGATGCTGCGCCCGGCTTTTGACCAGTTGATCCACCCGAACCCGTCGGGCGGATCGCTGCCGCTCGCGCGGATCGTTCCGCTTTCAGGCTTCGCCCCCGCTGTCCAGATGTCCGTATCCCGACGGCGGAAAGGCCACCTCGGCCATGCGCCCGGACGGGTCCTCGCGGTCGGCACGATCGGCTGCGCAACAGCGTCTGCGCCGAACGTTCAGCCAGCGTGCGGCGACGCCGGTCGGCAGGCCTCGAACGCGGCATCGATGACGGCAAGCTTGGCGGCCTGCACGGTCATGTATTCCTGGTAGAAGCTGTTGGACACCCACATCACCGAATGCCCGCGCCGGCCCAGCCAGCCGACGCTGCCGAGCTTTTCGGCGTCGCGCAATTTGCGCGCAAGATGGGTGCGCGAGAGTTTTAGCCAACTGGCGAATTCGCCGATCGAAACCACGCTGGTCGGGATCCGGTCGAGGGCGGCATTGTCGGGATCGATGCCGGACATCAGCCAATCCATGACGATGCCGCCATTGTTGAGCCAGATGAACAGCGAAAACGTCTGCTTGGGCTCACGCACAGGGTTGGAGGAGAGCAGGCCTTCCGCCACCAGCGGCTGCAGCCTGGCAATCATGCCGTGCTGCTTGAGAAACGCGGCGAGGCGGTCGCCGCCGTCGAGACCGTCGAGCGTGCGCAGATGCGCAACCACCCAGCCATCGAATTCCTTCAGCGTCGCTGCCGTCACCTGAAAGGGATGGGCTCGTCCATCACCGGTGTGCGGCAGGTATTCGATGATGTGATAGTACAGCATCTCCTTGATGAAGGCTTCGGCCGTGTTGCGGCTGGCGACGGAATAGTGAAGCACGGCATCGATGAAGCGGGCCAGTGTCAGTTCCGTGCGGGGATCGCGCGGGTCGCGGGCGAAATGCAGGGCTAGGCCGGTGTGAGCCAGCAGCCAGCGCTGTTGCGTGGCGAACACGGCAGCCAGGCGTGGGCTCGTTTCATAGATATGCAGCAGCGCCTTCGACTGCGCCTCGACATGACGGTGCAGCGCCGGATGGCCGGCAATATATTCGAAATTCAGCGCCATCCTCCTCGTCCTCCGGCCAGCCCCCCGGCAGCGAAGACGTGCAATCACATTTCCAGCCTTAGCCGCCCGTGTCCGGCCATGCCAACCCGGACAAAAGGCCTAGAGCGATCAACCGTTCCACAGACAGGTTGAAACCCCCGTCATCTCTTGATTTCGAGGCAAATTGCTGCAGAAGCGCCGCGCGCTTCTGCAGAGAAAACCGTGTCACACTTTTTTGGAAATGCTCTGGTCCGTTCGCGCCCGGCGCGTGTCGGAAAACACTAAGCCGTTGCAAGCGTTGAAAAAACCTACCCCGATAATAGTCAGCCCAGCAGCCTGCGGTTGAATTTGCCTCAAGGTCGCCAGCACGTTGCGCGCGGCCCGTTTGTATCCAGGCGGTTCGCCACGTCGGAGCGCCTGGGCTATCGTTCCGGCTATTACGGCCGCAACCGCGAGGTGATGGAGAGCCATCGCGTCCTAGCCACGAAGACCACATCGTGGCAAACTTCTTGTTAACCACATGCTCGGTGAAAATATCGGATTAACCTCAGATGCCACTATCGAGGTTATGTTCCGTACCTTAGCGTTCAATATGAGTTCAAGGGATGTGTGGATTCGGGGGTTATTTCGGGTCAATCCGGGATGCGGAAGCTTTGCTCACGCACATGGTAGCCGCAATTGCCCATCGTGGGCCGGATGAGCAAGGGAAATTCGTAGCACCCGATGCCGGGCTCGGGCATGCGCGGCTGTCGGTGATCGGCATCGGCGATGGCCAGCAACCGATGTCCGACGAGGCCGGCAATTTGACGATTGCGTTCAACGGCGAGATTTTCAACTACATAGAACTGCGCGAAGGGCTGATCGCCAAGGGCCGGCACTTTCGGACCTCGAGCGACACAGAGGTCATCCTTCAGCTCTATGAGGAGATGGGCGAAGACTGCTTGTCTCTCCTGAACGGTGATTTCGCCTTGGCGATATGGGACAATCGGCAGCGACGAATGGTGCTTGCACGAGACCGGATGGGTGTCCGGCCGCTGTTCTACACAAGTAAGGACGGGGTGCTTTACTTTGCCTCGGAGATCAAAGCCCTGCTAAAGGTCCCGGGCGTCTCCGCTGAAATTGATCCGATTGCGCTGGATCAGATCTTTACGCTATGGGCGCCGATCGCTCCGCGCACGGCGTTCCGCAATATCCACGAGTTGGAACCGGCAAGTGTGATGATCGCGACGCAGGGGCAGGTCACGGTCAAACGGTACTGGCACCTGGACTATCCGCATCGTGATGAGCCGTCGAAGATCACGAACGAGGACCACGCGGCAGAGGAATTGCAAGCCCTTCTGACCGATGCGGTGAGGCTTCGCATGCGGGCCGACGTGCCGGTCGGCTCCTATCTTTCCGGAGGGCTCGATTCCTCGCTTGTTTCGGCGCTTGCCGCCGGCATGACTCCTCGGAGACTGGAGACATTTTCCGTAACCTTCGACAGCGCCGAGCATGACGAAAGCGCCTTTCAGATCGAAATGGCCTCGGCGCTCGGCACGCGCCACCACGCCATAGAATGCGGCGCCCGCGATATCGCCGGGCTCTTTCCTGAGGTCGTCCGCTTTGCCGAGCGGCCGATCATCCGCACGGCGCCAGCGCCACTCTACAAATTATCCGCCCTGGTTCGCCAGGCCGGCCTGAAGGTGGTGCTGACGGGTGAAGGCGCCGACGAGGTCTTCGCCGGCTACGACGTCTTCAAGGAGGCGCGTGTCCGCCGGTTCTGCGGGCGGCAGCCCGCATCGCGCATTAGGCCGCAGCTGTTCCGCCGGCTTTACCCGTATCTGCCGGGCCTGCAACAGCAATCGGTGGAGTATCTGGCTGCATTCTTCGGCACCAGCAACGCTGCCCTCGACGATCCGCTGTTCTCGCATCGGCCACGCTTCAAGACCACGGCGGCGGCGAAAATCTTCTTTTCCGGCGACCTGCGCGCGACGTTGAAGGGTTATGACGCAGCTGAAGAGCTGACCAGCCGCCTACCCGAGGCGTTTTCCCTATGGCATCCGCTGCATCAGGCGCAATATCTCGAAACCCGCTTCCTCCTGCCCGGCTACATCCTCTCCAGCCAAGGCGATCGGATGGCCATGGCGCACGGCATCGAAGGGCGGTTTCCTTTCCTGGATCATCGCGTGGTAGAGTTCGCGGCAAGACTTCCGCCGGAGATGAAACTGAAAGGCTTGATGGAGAAGCACATATTGCGCAAGGTGGCCAGGCACCACCTTCCGGCGGCGATCGGTAAACGCACCAAGCAACCTTACCGCGCCCCGGAGGCCCGCTCCTTCGTCGGGGCGGAGGAACTAGACTATGTTCGTGACTGCCTGGGCGAGGCGAGCATTACCGCCGGCGGCCTGTTCAACGCCAAGGCGGTGGCCAAGCTCCACGAGAAATGCCGCATGGAGACCGCGACCGGATTTCGCGACAACGCCGCCTTCGTCGGCATTCTGTCGACGCAGCTGTGGCAGAAGAATTTCGCCGGCCAAGCGGTCGGCGCGGCAAGAGCGGCCTGAGACGGCGAGGAAAAGGAAAGACACGATGACGGCAATCAAGGACAGGGTCAGAAGCTTTATCGTCGACAACTTCCTGTTCGGCGACACCTCCTACAAACTGTCGGATTCAGCCTCGCTGATCGAGAACGACATTATCGACTCGACTGCGGTGCTTGAGCTGGTGGCCTTCATCGAGGACAATTTCGGCATCGCGATGGTGGATGCCGACATCGTTCCGGCCAACCTGGACTCGCTTCACCGCATCTCGTCCTTCATCGAGGCGAGAGCACAAACGCTGGCAGCGTAAGCGCCAACGGCGAGGAACGTCCCGTGCGGATCGAGCATTTTCTGGTGGCGAAGGCTGCTGCCCACCCGGCCAAGACGGCATTGGTCACTAGGGGCAAAAGGCTGAGCTACGAAGAACTCGACGACCTTTCGAGCCGGCTGGCCACCGCTCTCTTCATGAATGGGATCAGGCGCGACGACCGCGTTCTGATCTTCATGGACAATTGCTGGGAGGCCGCCGTATCGATCTTTGCCGCACTCAAGGCAGGTGCGACCTTCAGTCCGATCAACCCCTCCACAAAGGCCGACAAGCTCGGTTACGTCATCGCCGATTGCGACGCCAGGGCGGTCCTGACGCAGGCGAAGCTGGTGCCCGTGGTCACCGAAGCCTGCGCATCGCAAGGCAAGACCGGCATCTTCGTGGCTTCCACCCCTGGGGCCGATGGGCAATGCCCGGCAGGGGCCGCGTCCCTGACTGACTGCCTGACGTTCGATGGCGCGGAGGTGAACCATCGCGGCATCGACGTCGACCTTGCGATGCTGATCTACACGTCAGGTTCGACCGGCCGGCCCAAGGGTGTGATGATGACGCATCGCAATTGCGACGCTGCCGCGGGGTCGATCGCCACCTATCTGCGCAACGCGCCGGACGACATCATCCTGAACGTCCTCCCGCTTGCCTTCGACTATGGCCTCTATCAGTTGCTGATGGCAGTCAGGCTCGGGGCCACGCTGGTGCTCGAGAAGTCCTTCGCCTTCCCGCACGAGATCTTCGAACGCATCCGCAAAGAGGGCGTCACCGGCCTTCCGCTGGTGCCTACCATGGCGGCGATGATCCTGCAGATGCGTGATCTGGCGCCGGGTTTCCTGCCCAGCCTCCGCTATATTTCCAACACCGCGGCCGCCTTGCCGCCAGCCCACATAGAACGCCTGCGCTCGCTGCTGCCCGGCGTCCGGATCTATTCGATGTATGGGCTGACCGAATGCAAGCGCTGCACCTATTTGCCACCCGAGGAACTTGACCGCCGGCCAGGGTCGGTCGGCATAGCCATCCCCAACACGGAAGCCTTTGTCGTCGACGACCTTGGACAACGCGTGCCGGCGGGCGTGGCAGGTGAGCTCGTTATCCGCGGTCCGCACGTCATGCAGGGCTATTGGCGCAACCAGGCCGCGACGGAACGAGCGCTCCGGCCGGGGCCTAACCCTTGGGAAAAGGTGCTCTATACGGGCGACCTGTTCCAGACCGACGAGGACGGCTTTCTCTATTTTGTCGGGCGTAAGGACGATATCATCAAGACGCGTGGCGAGAAGGTCGCCCCCAAGGAAGTGGAGGCAGTGCTCCACGCCCATCCAGGTATCGCGGAAGCGGTGGTCGTCGGCGTGCCGGATCCGGTGCTGGGGCATGCGATTGGCGCGCTCGTCGTGCGGTCCGATCCGGCGCTTGGCGGAAAGGACATCATTCGTCACTGCGCGCGGCACCTGGAGGATTTCATGGTCCCCAAAATCATAGAGTTCCGCAGCGAATTACCGAAGACGGAGTCGGGCAAGGTCAGCCGCCGGCTCGCGGCTGAGATGATGGAGGCCGAGCAATGAACATCGGCTCAACCCAGGATGCGCCGGCCTTCACGCAAGCCCTGGTCATCGATCCCGCCGCCGAAACGGACAGGATCGTGGCGGCCCTGCGCGAGCAGTTGCGCGGCATTCGCAAGCGCGGCCTCGTGCTCGGTCTTTCGGGCGGTATAGATTCCAGCGTTTCGGCTGCATTGGCCGCGCGTGCCGTCGGCCACCAGAATGTACTGTGCGTCCTCATGCCGGAAAGCGATTCCGACCCCGAAAGCCTGCGACTCGGCCATCTGGTCGCCGACACTTTCGGCGTCGAGGCCGTTGTGGAGGATATCGGGCCGACCCTGCGGGCAATGGGCTGCTATGAACGCCGCGACGCCTTCATCCGCGAAATGGTCCCGGACTATGGCAAGGGCTGGGCCTCAAAGATCGTGATCGCGAACGTGCTCGAAGGCGAGGGCTACAACATCTCCTCGCTGGTGGTGCAGGACCCGCAAGGCAAGCAGACGAAACTGCGGATGCCGGTGGCGGTCTATCTCGGCATCGTTGCCGCCACCAACATGAAGCAGCGCACCCGCAAGCAGATCGAATATTATCATGCCGACCGGCTGAACTTCGCCGTGCTCGGCACACCGAACCGGCTGGAATACGATCAGGGGTTCTTCGTCAAGAACGGCGACGGCGCCGCCGACGTCAAGCCGATCGCGCATCTCTACAAGACGCAGGTCTATGCGCTAGCCGCCTATCTCGGCATTCCGGAAGAGGTCCGCAACCGGCCGCCGACCACCGACACCTACTCGCTGGCGCAGACGCAGGAAGAATTCTACTTCTCCCTGCCTTACGATCGGATGGATCTGTGTCTCTACGGCCTCAACAACGGCGTGTCCGCCGAGGTGGTAGGGCAAGCGGCGGGATTGACCGCCTCACAGATCGAACGCGTCTGGGCCGACATCGCCGCCAAGCGAAAGGCAACGCGCTATCTGCACCTGCGCCCGCAGCTCGTTGACGGCGTGGACGAAGTCGGCTCCTGACCTATGCATATCGAGCAAAAGTGATCCGGTCTTGCGATACGACATGCATGAAAGAAATACTAAGCTCTTGTCTTTACGCAATTCCGGACGGAAAGCCGCGCACCCTTTCCTGGAATTGCTGTAGGCGGAACGCTTCAGGTGAAGCGGCCGCCGATCAACTGGCTCCACTGCTCGCCCGCAAGCCCGTTCAGAAAGACCTGCGCGTTCTTCATGGCATCCAGAAGCTCGGGATCGCGTGAATGCACGACGGTCGAGGCGACCGGTATGAAGGCTATGCGTCTTACAAGCATGGCCTCCAGAAGCGCGGGCTGGACGCGGCCGCGCAAGCCGGAGACACCGCGCCGGGCGGCATGCTCGACCAGGCAATCGATCACCGGCCCGGCCTGGCCGGGAAGAGCGAGGACCTGCAGCACGCGGCCGATCCCGTCCGGTCGCGCGTAATAGGCGAAAGCGCCGACATTGGCGCCGTTCGGCGATGCCACCGACACGCAGACAAGCTCTCCGAAATCCGGCTTTTGCGCCGCATCGCCCAGAATATGGTTGAGCTGACCTTCCGCCCACTGCGGACGTAGCGGAAACTGGGCGCAAAGCGGCTCCAGCAGCCCCGCAAAGCTGCCGCTGTCGATCTCGGAGGTCCGAAATGCCCCCCGGCTCGATGCGTTGGCGACGACGCCGGTCCAGCGTCGTTGACCGCCCTCCATTTTGCGAAGGTAGAGCCGGTCGACCATCCGGGCGAGCGGGTTGAACATCCAGGCAAGCTTCATGTGACTGGCAAAAAGGCTGAGCATGAAGGTCGCCGGCCGCATCACGCGAACCCAGTCAAGGCTGTATTGCGGCAGCACAACGCCGCGAAGCCGCGTCCACAGTTTCACGGACGTATCATTGGCGGTTTCGCTGAAGGAGATGTCCTGCGGACCATCGAGGAAGGCCTTCAACAGGCGGGCACCGGCCATCGGATCGGTCTCGTGATCCTCGACCATCAGCGAACTGCAGATGGCAGCGTAGAGCTGCCGGCCGTTGAATTTCATTGGCAGCGCATGAACGCCGACGAAGCCGGAAACCTGGCCGGCGTCATTGACATGGACAAGCGAACGGAGCCCGCTGCCCCAGTCGGGTGCGTCCAGATAAAACCGCCTCATGTAATCGACGAGGGAGGCCGGCGCTGGCCCCCGCTTCTTGCGCAGCATGCGTTGAAACATGCCCGCGACGGCCGCAAGGTCGGCCTGATCGAGGGCGCGGACGACGCTCACGCCGGGCTCCCGGTTCCGGGAACCCGGCCACCATGTTTGCGCGCCATGGCGACACGGGGCTGGCCGTCGGCCGTCACGGCAAAGGTTGGGGTTTCGTAGGATTTCGTTCTCGATAAAAGGGTTGCTATCTGCCGATCTTGACCTTCGCCGAACTCAAATAGCAGCCATCCGCCTGGCTTGAGGAAAGCTGCGGCATCCCGGACCAGCCTTTGGAGGATCGAAATACCGTAAGGGCCGCCGTCGAAAGCTTCCCGAGGTTCGTTCTCCAACAGATGCGCGCTTTCGCTATCGAGACGGGATGAGGAAATATAGGGCGGGTTGCACACAACCATGTCGGCAGCGCCGCGGAGGCCGTCACCCTCGATCGCGGCAAATAGGTCGCCTTGCCGGACCTTGATCCTGTCCTGCAGGGCGAGGCGCACAACATTGCGGCGGGCAAGCGAAACCGTGCTGTCGGTCAGGTCCGCCGCCCATGCCCGAGCCCGAGGACATTCGCTGACGATGCCCACGGCAAGATTGCCGCTGCCGCAGCACATGTCGATCAGGATCGTTTCGTGCGCCTGTTCGCCAAGAATGGCCGCGGCCGTCCGGCCAAGCAGTTCCGTTTCGGCTCGCGGCACCAGAACGTCAGGCGCGAGTTCCAGCTCAACCCGCATGAGGCGGTGCAATCTCGGCCAATTGCGATCGTTTGCACGGCCGGCAGGAAGGCTGTGATGCTGCGGCAAGGAAATTCCCTATGCTGAGGGGATGAAACGCGGGTTCCCTGTTGTTACCAACTCTGGGTAAACTGATATTAAATATCATGATTGGATTGGGAGTAACCGGCCTATGTTGGCGGCGTCCTGTCTCATCGATGGCGAATTCCTGTGCCGCCGCAAGCCGATCCATGCGCTAATTCAGAGCAACGCCTCGTACCGGTCTCCGATCTTTTCAATTTCGAAATCCGCCGCCCTGCTTTTCAGGATCGCGGCGGTTGTCGGCTGGTCGAGCATTCCGGCCATCGCCACTGCCAGGGCCGCGGCATCGCCGACCGGCACCAGGGCGCCGAAGCGGCCGTCATCAAGTATTTCGCGCGGGCCGTGCGGCGCGTCCGTGGAGACCACCGGAATCCCCGCTGCCATGGCCTCGACCAGAACATTGCCGAAGCCCTCGCTGGTCGATGATAGGACGAACAAGTCAGCTACGGCGTAGCAGGCCGCCAGATCATTGACATAGCCCGCAAACAGAACGTCTGCGCCGATACCGGATTCTTCGGCATAGGCGCGCAGCTCGTCGGCCAGCGGACCCTCGCCGAAGATGACAAGCCGAGCCCGGCGGCCGGCGCGCAGCACAGCGAAGGCCCGCAGCAACGTCCAATGATCCTTAACCGGCACCAGGCGTCCGGCGGTGATGATGACGGGGCCGTCGCCCAGCGCCGCGAGCTCTGCCTGCCAGGCGTAGGAGCGTTGCTGGGATGCCGCAACCGGCGGCAGCGGGTTGTTGATGACCACGACCTTGGATTTCGGGAAGCCTCGGGCCACAAGATCGCCGCCGACGCCCTCAGAAACCGCGATGGCCCTGTCGGCGCGGGCCGCAACCAGGGCCGAAAGCCAGACCGCCATTTTCGCGCCAAGGTTGCCGGAAGGCAGTGAGGCGGCGGCGTGGAAACTCGGGAAGAACCGCGCCCTGCTTCGCGCGAGGGAAAGCGCCAGCGCCACGACCAGATTGGCGAATTCCGGGGCGCTGTAGATCGCGTCGGGAGAAACGCGGCCAAGCAGGCCCGCGCTTCGCACGATGCCTTTCAATGTCGCCCACTTGCCATAACCCTCGCCGCGAATGGGGAGGCCGAAATCGACCAGATGTACGGCAGGCGAAAGCAGGGCGGCATTGGGCCCCTGCGCGTTCCAGGTAAAAAGCGTGACGTTGTGGCCGCGCGATGCCAGTTCGTTCGCCATCAGGACGAATACACGCTCGGCGCCGCCGCCCCTGAGGCTGGCAATGTGAAAGACAATCCGCTTCGCCATTTCAGGCGCGGCTGGCAATGACGTCCGGGCGGTTCGGCGGAAGACGCATGTCGCGCACGATACCCAGGGTAATGGCGAGCAACATGCCAAGGATCATGCCGCCAATGGCCCCCAGGCCGATCATCACGACCGTGCGCGGGGGCCATGAACGGCCCTTTGGCGGCACTGCGGTGGAAATCACCTGCACATTGGTGCTGTCGATCTGTTCGCGCTCGGTTATCTGGCGTGCCCGCGACAGGAAGCTCTCATAGATAGCCGTCTTCGACGCGGCGTCACGTTCAAGCTCACGCAAGGCGACCTCGGAATCGCTATCCGAGAACACGTTGCCCTTCAAGTCATTCATCTTGGCATTGAGGGAGGCCGACGAGGTTTTGGCGGCATCGAGATTGACCTTCGCCAGGCGCAGGGTGCGCGCGTATTCGGCGCTGAGTTGCGCGCTGACCGTGTTGTACTCCGTCTTCAGCCTGACGATCGACGGATGACGGGGGCCAAAGGTCATCGACTGCGAATCGATCTGCTGGCGCAGGCCGTTGGCCGTTGCGCGCAGCGCCACAAGCGCCTCCGACGTGGCGGGACCGGAATTGGTGCCGTTTGCGCCGGCGGCAAGCAGGGCGTCGTAACTTGCCTGCGCGGCGATGACGCGCGATTGCGTCTCCACGATCTGGCCGTTGAGCTGGGTCATGGTTTGCGAGGAAACAAGCTGCCCATTGCTGGTGGCCAGATTGTGGCTGCGCCTATAGGCCTCGACCTTCTCTTCGGCCGCCTGCACATCGCTCTTGAGCTGGCCCAGCCGCCCGTCCAGCGCGGCCGCGGCACGGCTGGCGCCGGAAGCCTCGGCGCTGGCCAGCTCTTCCTGGAAAGTCTTGACGATATCCTGCGAAATCAGGATCGCCTTAGCGGGGGTTTCCGCCGATACCATCAAGGTCGTGACAAACGACTTTTCATCCGCGATGCTGCTAACCCGTTCCGCCAGGTTCTTCAGGGCGGTAAGCTTTGGGTCGGGTTTGGCGCCGTCCGTCCCTGTGCGGCTTCGGTCCGCGTCGAAGAACTCCGGGTCACTGGCCAGGTCAAGATCGTCTACAACACGTGAAAGCACGCTGCCCGAGGTCAAGATGCGCTCTTTGCTGCGCGCGCTGAGCAGCTGTCCATCGACTTGGGCCGATTGCGGGTAAAGATCATTCGGAACAACCTGAAGATTGGCGGGATTGATGAGGATGTCCGTGGTCACGGTGTAGCGCTGCTTGCTCAGCAGAGCGTAGGCACCGCCGATGATCCCGCCGGCTATTGCCAGCAGGCATACCAGAGCGAGGCCGGCGCGCAGCCAGACAAACAGACGCCCGAAATCGAGTTCGAGAAAGGTTCCGATCTTGTTGAGCGTCACCGTCGTGACGGGCTCGGCTACAGGCGGCGCCACGGGTGCAGGCGACACAGGGGCCGACGTTACAGGGGCCGACGTTACAGCGGGTGCCGCCGCATGTGCCATGATCGGCGCGGTTTGTTGCGGCTTTGGCCTGCTGGCGCGCCGCGCATTTTCGATCCGTTCATAGGGGCTAATGCCGGCGGCGGCCGCGGCTGGAGGAGGACCGGAAGCGGCGGACATCATGCTAACCCTTTAATATTCAATACGCACAGCCTGCTTTACGGAAACATCGTTAACATTTCATTTTCCAGGCGTGTCAGGCGCGTTCCGGAACAGCGATCTATCCACCCTTGGTCGGTATTCTGCCACGCCCGTCGTAGCCTGGCAAAGCGTGCAGGCGTTTCAAATGGAAAAGCAAGAGGTCGTCGCGTGGGCACCCGCAAGGAGCGGGCTTGGCGTCATGTCGCTGTTGATGCTGGTTGGCCTTGAAGGGGCGTGCCGGTTTGGCGCCCATCCGGCTTTCGATAAGCGAGCAACAAGATGACGAGCAGCATGATATCCGGCGCCTTCGAAGAAAGGGCATTGTTTGACAATGCCGCGAGAATGGACGCGGCCGCTGCGATATGGGCGGCCCGAGGCGTATTGCGCAGGAGCTTGAAAAGGAACCGGAAGAAAGCAAAGGCGAAGAGCAGGGCGATCGGCAGGCCGAACAAAAGCGTAAGAACGACCGGCGTGCTTTCGATGAAGGGGAGGTTGAGCTTTTCGTTGACGATCTTCAACAACTCGTTGGGATTCATGCCAAGCAGGATGTCCCTCCATTCAACAAACTTGAATACATCGTAGATCTTGACGCGCGCGTCGTAATTTTGATCAAAGAGCGTGTTGCTGAAGCGGTTCAGCAGCCCCGCCGAAAAGAGTATCGCAATCATTATGGCGCCACCGGCCAGCGTCAGCATCAGCACCAGGAGTTTGGCCTGGCGTTGATGTCTGGGTGACAAGTCCGGCCAAGGCAGGAACACGAGCAGGAACAGGATCTCGCCGCAAGCGAGCAGCAGGGCGGTGCGCGCGCCCGAAGCGGCCGTGCCGATGAAGAGAATGAAGATGCAAAGCGCGCACACCCAGATACGCCACCGCGTCAATGCAACGAAACCTATGGCGGTGGTGCAAAGCGCGCCCAGCGCCAGCGGATGGGCCGACAGTCCGATCGGCCGAAAGTCCAGCTCAACGAGGGGATAGGGCAGGAATCGATGCTGGGTGACGGCCTCGATCGTTCCGATGATGGCGCTGAGGACGATCATGCCGACGATGACATTGCCAAGCGCCCTGCGCACATGGTCACCCAGGGCAAGCATGATCATCGCCGCGGCACAAGAGACCAGATAGGAATCGATTATGAAGCCGGCCGAGCCGGCACGGCCTATCACGAAGAGATAAGGCACCAGCCACAACAGCAGCAGCGAATATAACAATGTCGCCTTGAACAGCCTGACTTCATCGCCTTCGAGCCGAATTGGCCGGGTCGTGGCGATGACGACAAGCAGCAGAAAGATCGCATAGGTCCCGATATGCAGCTTTTCGGGAAACGACCCCCCCTCCGTCGAATAGGACATCACCATATTCATCAACTGCGGAGAGATGGTCGAGCGGAGCAGGAAAGCGAAGGCCGCGAGGAGAAAGAACAGGAGTGTGAGGGCGTCTTGGCGGCTGGCCTGCGCGGTCACGAACTGTTGCTCTGTGGGGGTGACACTCACGATTATCCGACCAGCGTTGCGGCTTGCGATTGAGATGGCAGGGGACGCACGCGCCCCCGGGTACATTTTCCTGGACGAACGTAAAGGAATATGGATAACCCGATCTTAACAGTGGCGATGCCGGGCATGGGTCGCCACATGTCAGCTTTGCCGAAAAGCCGGACACCGCTCATTGAAATCTCACCAAAGTGCGCCGCGTGGGAACGAATGCACGGAATACACTTGCGCGACATGCATCGGCAGCCGGATTTACGCTATTTCGTGAACTCGGTAACCCACACTTAATTGGCCGGTCGTATTGATGGCGATGCTTTGCACGGCGCCCGACGCGCTGCCTGTGGACGGCACAATGGCATCAGGCGCCGGCAAAGCGCAGGAGATCAAGGTGAAGAAATTCTATTCGCTTCAGTATCTTCGCGCCTGCGCCGCCTTGCTGGTTCTGTTCGCACACGCCTTTTCCTATCAGATTGGCGTGGACAATCTGATTATTGTGACGGCGGGCCGCCTGGGCGTCGTTCTGTTCTTTGTCATCAGCGGTTTCATAATGGTCCATATTACGGGAGATGGTCCGTTTTCCGCTGCCACCTTCCTGAAACGCCGAGCAATCCGGATCATCCCCCTTTACTGGCTTTTCACCAGCCTCGCCGCGGTTCTGGCGGCGCTCGCGCCAAGTCTCTTCCAGAAGACCGTCTTTACATGGCCCCACTATCTTCAGTCGCTCCTCTTCATTGTTCACGAAGCGCCTGGACGGGATAGCGCCAGTCCAATCCTCTCACTCGGCTGGACGCTCAATTACGAGGTATTTTTCTATATCGCTTTTGCGGTGTTCGCATTCCTGTCCGTGACCTCGCGCGTATTTGTGCTGACGGTCTTTTTCATTGCGATGTGGATATCCGGGCTGTGGCTGGCTCCCACCAACCCTGTTATCCAGTTCTATCTCAACCCTTCTCCGGTGGCATTCGTAATCGGCATGTGGATAGGGCGGCGCTATTTGGACGGTGATTTCACTTACGACATACGCCATGCCTGGATATTCGGCGTAATGACCGCTGCAGGCGTGGTGCTTTCATTCGTCGATGACGGTACGCCGCTCTTGGGTCAGATCAGCTTCGCGGGACAAGCAATGTGGGCGGCGGGCCTGCTTCATCTCAGCCTCATTCTGGAGCCGAAACTCAAGCACTGGAGCCTTCTCGAGCAGTTGGGCGACGCTTCCTACGCGCTTTATCTGTCGCATATCTTCGTGATCGGCGCTGTGGCGTACCTGGCCAGACGCACCGTCGGATACGAGCATCCGACAACGGTATTGTTGGTGTCGGTGGTCAGCATCGTGGCAGCCTGCCTCGTCAGTCTGGTGATTTACGAGATGATCGAGAAGCCGATTCTTCAGACCCTGAACGGCAGAAGGAAGACGAGAAACACACCGCTTCCTCATATTGCCACGGAGAACAAATAAGCAGGCCACGCAACGGGACGCTCACCGCTTTCAGCGCTTCAGTCAGCCCGCGCTGTCCACGACCTCGACATTGCCGGCGCGGTTAAGCGTATGAATGCCCGTGCGTGCCCATGCCGGACCCGCGCCGATCGGCCGGGGCGAGGCAAAACGGACATCGGACGCGTCGAGTCGCTCAAGCCGCATCAGCCCCAGACCACCGCCATAGGCCCTCGATCCGTTCTGCACCGGCAGCACCAGGGCATCGTCGTGGCGGATAAAGGCGCCGCCCGGCCGGGTGGCCGAATGATCGACGGCAATGGGGTTGAGCGGATGGGCGACCCATGGCCCGCGCAGCGAGGGTGCGCAATAGACCGCCATCGTGTCCGACGCGCTGCCGTAGCCGAACCGCTCCGTTCCAACCAGCCAGAAGCGACCGTCGGATTCGAGCAGCGTCGCGTCGTTGAAATCCCTGTCCGCCATCAGCACCGTGTCGCGGACCCAGCGGTCGGGAAACTGCGCGGCGCGATAGAGCACAAGTTCGCGAGCCGAACCACTTTCGGGGATCATGAAAATCTCGCCATCGTGTGCGAACACCTGCGGATACGACAGGTGGTGCGCTTCCTCCAATACAACCCTTGGAACACCGAAAGTGCCATCGTCACCGAGCTCGGCGACGGAAATCACGCCGCGACTCGTCGCGTAGGGGAATTCCTCGACAAACAGATGATGGCGGCGGTCGGCCTCGAAGACGAACGGGTCGGCATAGAAGCGTTGGCCATCGTCCGGCAGGACTGTGAACGGTTTGCCGTCGAGTTGCCCGGTTTCGGCGATGCCTGGTCCGTCGATCACCCGATAGGCAACCTGCCAATAGAAGGGGCGTCGTCCCCGCCTGATTTTTTGCACGGCGCGATCGATCAAAGCCCTGCCAAAAAAGGGCACATAGTGTCGAACAAAACTGTCGTTCTTCAGGATCGGCACCGGGTTGTCGCTTACCGGCACAAGCTTGCCCGCAAAGAAGCGGGCGACGGTTTGCATGATCAGCGACATGGCGCCGGCGAGCAGGTCGTTGCAGCTTCGAGATAGCCAGAGCCTGTCTGCCAGCATCGGTCTAGCCTGGGCCACGACAACGCCATCGAGGCGAGCGCCAAGTTCAGGCAATTGTCCGCTCGCCAACATTGCGGCAACGCCGGCTGGAAAGCTGTTGCGACCGCAAAATTCGAGCCTCAGGACTGGCGCGTCTTGCCCCGTTGCGCTGGCAGTGAGATCTATGACGAGGTCCGGAGGGCCGCGATCGATGGGCGGCAACGGCTCGGACCGGCCCGCCAGCGAGGGACCGAAACGCCGGCTCTCGATCGCCAAGACAGTGTCCAGCCCCCGAGCGGTTGGCGCCGGCGCCGGCGCGTGGCAACTCGAGACCACATAACCTGCCGCACCCAACCGCATGAAAAGCTCATTTTCCCAGCGCCGGGATGCGACGGCGTGGCCGATGATTAAAATATTAGTCAACCCAAGTTATTCTCGTTAAAGCAAAAAATGGCTTTGCTCTGGTATCTTTCCCCACAGTTCCTGGCAAGGGTTGCCCAAGGGGGGCTGCGGACTCTAGCGTTAATCATACGTTAATTTTTTTGAATACGAAGGCGGTTCAGGGCGCTATTGTTAGGCTGAAAGCACATGTCAGCCGGGCGCCCACGCTTTCGGTTACCAGGGTCAACCATGAACGCCGTTTCACATCCGAACTTGCCCTCAAGGCGAAAACTGCTGATCGTGTTCGGCACGAGGCCGGAGGCGCTCAAATGTTTTCCGGTGGCGCGCGCCGCGCTCTCCCATCCAGGCTTTACCACGGAAATATGTGTGACGGGCCAGCATCGCGAGATGGTCAATCAGGTCATTGAACTGACGGGCCTGCCGGTGCACTACGATCTCAACATCATGCAACCAGGTCAGACGTTGTTCGACGTGACCTCGCGCGTGCTCCTCGGAATGGCGGGGGTGCTGGAGAAGGCGGAGCCGGACATCGTCATCGTCCAGGGCGACACAACCACCGCGATGACCGCGGCTCTAGCTGCCTTCTACAAGCGGATTCCGGTTGCCCATATCGAGGCGGGATTGCGCAGCCACAACATCAACTCTCCCTTTCCGGAGGAACTGAACCGCAAGATTGCCGGCAACATCGCCACCTGGCATTTTGCGCCGACCACCGAGGCGCGCGACAATCTCATCGCCGAAGGAAAGGCTGCGAACACCATCTTCGTAACCGGCAATACCGTGATCGACACGCTGCTGCATTTCTCCAGCGAGATCGATGCCGACAAGTTGATGAACGCCAAGCTCGCCGCTCGTTTCCCCTTCATCGATCCGACCAAGAAAATGATACTCGTCACCGGTCATCGCCGTGAGAATTTCGATGGCGGCATCCAGAGGATCTGCACCGCGCTGAAGGCATTGTCGGCGCGCAGGGATGTGCAGATCATCTACCCGGTCCATCCCAACCCGAATGTGCGCTCCGTGGTCGAGGCCGAAATCGGGACGGTGCCGAACATCCACCTGATCGACCCGCAGGACTATTTGCCGTTCCTGTACCTGCAGAAACAGAGCTACCTGGTGTTGACCGACAGCGGCGGCGTGCAGGAAGAGGCGCCTTCACTCGGCAAGCCGGTGCTGGTGATGCGGGAAAACACGGAGCGACCCGAAGGGATCGCCGCTGGTACTGCCCGGCTGGTCGGCACCGATATCGAAAAAATTCTGGCCAATGCCAATAGCCTGCTCGATGATGAGAGCGTCTATCGCGGCATGGCGGAGAGGCACAATCCATACGGCAATGGCCAAGCTGCGAGCCGGATCGTTGAGGAATTGCTGAATCATGGCTGAAATCAAAACCGTTTCCGTTATCGGCATGGGCTATATCGGCCTGCCGACCTGTGCCATTTTTGCCAGCCGCGGACTCGATGTCATCGGTGTCGATATCAACGAGGCGGTGGTCGCGAAGGTCAACCGCGGCGAAATCCACATCATCGAACCGGACCTGGATGGTTTGATCCAGAAAGTTGTCGCCAATGGCAAGCTCAAGGCATTCAGCACGCCTCAGCCGGCCGATGCCTATATTATCGCCGTTCCAACTCCGATCACCCCGGACCGCAAGCCGGATGTCAGCTACGTGCTTGCGGCAGCGCGAAGCATCGCTCCGGTGCTAAAACGGGACGACCTGGTGGTGCTGGAATCAACATCGCCGGTCGGTACGACGCGTGTCATGACAGCGCTGCTCGCGGAACTGCGACCCGATCTCAAATTTCCCGTTGCGCATGGCGAGGAAGCTGACGTCCTGGTCGCCTACTCTCCCGAGCGCGTGCTGCCGGGAAAGGTGCTGACCGAGCTGATCAACAATGATCGCTCGATCGGCGGACTGTCCCGAAAGTCTTCGGAGCGGACAGCGGCACTCTATTCAAGCTTCGTCGCCGGCGACCTGTTCATAACCCAGGCCGAAAGCGCGGAACTGGTTAAGCTGACTGAAAATGCGTTCCGCGATGTCAATATCGCCTTCGCCAATGAGCTTGCGGCGGTGTGCCAGGATCTGTCGCTCAACGTCTGGGAGGTAATCGATCTCGCCAACCGGCATCCTCGCGTGAACATCCTGCAGCCGAGCCCGGGCGTGGGCGGCCACTGCATTGCGATCGATCCGTATTTTATCATCGACGCCGCACCGAACAATACGCGGCTGATCAGTTCGGCACGGCGCATCAATTCCGAGCGACCCTTGTCGGTGGTCAGGGACATCGAGGCATTGCTCGACCCGACCCGCAACCAGACGATCGCCTGTCTTGGCCTCAGCTTCAAACCCAATATCGACGATATGCGCGAGAGCCCGGCTGTCGAGGTTGTTAAGCTTCTGTCCAAGATTCCCAATATCAAGATCGTCGCTGCCGAGCCCAATGCGCGTCAGTTGCCACACGAGCTCGAGGGCAGCGGCATCATGTTCACCGATGCACTTTCCGCTATTGACCAATCCGATATCGTCGTCCTGCTGGTCGACCATCGACAATTCAATCTGATCGATCCCGAAGCGCTCAAGGACAAGAAGCTCGTCGACACACGGGGCCTGTGGACCTGGCGCAAGGCGCGCAAGCCCGACGCCCGCATCGAAGGCAAGAAATCCGAAATGGAACGCTCGCAGTCTCTCGCTCGCACCGGAGAAGCGGCATGAACTCGCATGACCCGGCATGGGCGCAACACTCTCTATTGGCATCACGCCGCCGCGAGTTTCTCGGTGCGACCATCCATGCGCTGACCATGGCCGAGACGCTGGCCATCGCAGACGAGGCGATGGCGACGCGGCGACCGCTTCATCATGTTGTCGTGAACGTCGCCAAGCTTGTGAACATGCGCAAGAATGCCGAACTGCGCGAGGATGTCGTCGGGGCGGATATGGTCAATGTCGACGGCAAAGGCGTGCTTTGGGGCGCGCGGCTCTGCGGCGTCGAGTTGCCGGAACGTGTGACCGGCGTCGACGTCATGATCAACCTGCTTGCGCTGTGCGCCAAGCGTGGCTATCGCCCCTACCTTTTGGGCGCTGAACAGCACATTCTCGACGCAGTTGAAAGCCGTCTTGCCAGAGATCATCCGAGCCTGGCCATTGCCGGCCGGCGCAATGGGTATTTCAAGGCGGAGGAAGAGGCCGCGATCGTCGAGGCCATCAACGCTTCAGGTGCCGACTGCCTGTTTGTGGCGATGCCGACGCCGAGCAAGGAGCGCTTTCTCAAGCGCTATCGCGACGTACTTGCTCCGAGTTTCGTCATGGGCGTGGGCGGCAGCTTCGACGTCTATGGTGGAAAGGTCGCCCGGGCACCGAAACTGGTTCAGGCGGCGGGCCTGGAGTGGCTGTTTCGCGTGGCGCAGGAGCCGCGACGCTTGTGGCGCCGCTACTACGATACCAACACCGCCTATGCACTGCTGCTGTGGCGTGAGTTCTGGTCTCGCCGGGGACGCCGAAACGTCAATCCGTAGGCTCGCGACTTTCAGACAAGCATGCCTCATTGCGCGGGATTTATGCGATCCGGAGCCGTGCCCTTAGCTTGCCGATGAACTGCGTCACGGCCGCGGGGTGAAACAACCAGGTCAGTCCCAGGAAAGCCGCAGCGCCGGCGACACCGCCCGCCGCGAGCGGAAAGATCGCCGGCATATTGCCCAGCGCAGTGCTGGCAAGGCTGGCGGCCAGTCCGGTGCAGATAGAAATGATGGCCGAGACAGCGATGTCGCGCCAGGGAACCGGCACCGGCGTGAGCCTCTCGGCGATGACGATGCAGGCTGCAAGACCTGCCAGCGATCCGCCCGCCAACGCCAACGCCGCGCCAACCTCCGCCATGGTGGGAATCAACAGAAAAGACAGTGAAATCGTTGCCACCGAGCCGAAGGAATTGGCGATGATCAGCAACCACGGCCGCTTATGTGCGTGCACCACGACGCCATAAACGAAGCTTGTGAGATTGGCACAAAGAACGCTGAAGGCGATGATCGGAAACAGCAGACCGAAGCGACCATGATATTCCGCGGGCAGCAGGAGTCGCGTGATGTCGCCGCTGAGCGCGATAAGCGTTGCTGCGACCGGCAGGCAAAGGCGTATCATCAAGGCCATGAGTTGCGACAACAACCGCCCGGACGCCTCGGATCCCTCTTCGTCGAAGCGGCTGACCACTTCTGGAAATGCGCCCATGTTGATTGCGTTGGCGACCATATCGATCGGCTGCCGAGCCAATGCGTAGGCGGCTGCGAAGACAGCCACCGCGCCGGCATCGTAGTAGAGCTTAAGGAAGACGCGTTCAGCGCTGTTGAGACCGAAACCGACCAGCGCCATGATGACGAGGGGCACGCCGAGGGCAAAAAACTCCTTGTGGGTGAAGCGCGGCGGGCCGCCAATAACGCGCCCGGATGCCACCACGCACGCCACGATGCCGGCAATCAGCACGGCGAGGCTCGAGCCGAGCGATACCGTCAGAAACGAGCGTTGGAAGATAAGGATGGCGGCGATCGGCAAGGCGAGTTGCAGCAGGCCGCGCAGATATTCAAGCATCGAATAGAGGGAATGACGCTGCTGCATTTGCAGCACCGTCAACGCGAACCGGCTGATGGAGCCGGCAATCAGATAGCTGCAGACGGCGATTGTAAATTCGATCCAGCGCTCCGGCACGATCACCGCCGAGGCGATCACGGATATGATCAGGGCCAGCACCGTGGTGACAAGCAATACCTGTCCGGCAAGCATCAGGCTGCCACGGCTGACGTCGCCTTTTCCGCCAAGCCGCAGCAAGGCAATGCGCAGCCAGTTGGTAACGGCAACATCCGTCATTTCGCCCACGGTGACCACCAGGGTCAGCAGGCCATACTCGGTCTGGTCGATCAACCGCGTCATGACGACCAGCAGGAGCAGAGCGGAGACCCGCGTCAGCAGAATAGCTGGGCCATAGATGAGCGTGGAACGGAGCAGCAAAGGGTTGTCCCCGGAAAATTTGCCGTCGATTAACCGTTGACCGACGGGAATTCCAGCATGATGACGGCAAAGGGTGAACGGATACAGTTTGAACCAAAAGATTTGTCGTAAACCTTTTTTGGAACGTTTGCTTTACGGTCACCCGGCATCCGCAATCCAAATGGTGTCATGTTGCAGCGTCTCGCCCACAATAGAAAAATACATGTCTTGGTCGCAACGCCCTCGGGCGTTTCGGGACAAGGCGGCATCGACCGGATCATGGGGGCGCTGAAGCAGGAGTTCGAACGGCAAGAGATCGCCGACATCGATCTGCGCTTTCTTTCCAGCCGTGGCCCGGGACATGTCGGGCTTTCGATCTTCTACATGCTTGGTTTTTGCGCGCGGATGCTTGCGGCCCGCCTCGACAGACGCGCCGACGTCATTCACATCAATATATCGGTCTCCGGCAGCACCTATCGCAAGATGATGATCGCCGCCTGCGCCAGGCTGTTGTCGATACCATATGTCCTTCATCTGCATGGGGCGCAGTATCAGACATTCTGGAAAGATGATCATAGTTTTATGAGCCGCCGTATCAGGGCTCTGTTCGAGCATGCCGGCCGGGTGATTGTCCTGGGCGGGCTTTGGCGCGATTTCGTCGCCAGCCGGGCACCGGGGAGCGGCGGCAACATTGTCATCGTTCCCAACGCCACGGCAGTTCCTTCCCTGGCGCATGTCGGCGGAGGCGATCACGTGCACATCCTGTTCCTCGGCCGCATCGGCGATCGAAAGGGCGTGCCGCAGTTGGGCGAGGCGCTGGGGCGGATGAAACATCTCAGGGGTTGGCGTGCCACGATCGCCGGCGATGGTGAGGTCGAGCCTGCACGAGCGAGGTCGGTCGCTCTAGGGATTGCCGACCGTATTGCTTTTCCGGGCTGGGTGGGACCTGACGAGGTCGCATCACTGATCGCTTCGGCCGATATTCTGGTGCTCCCCTCGTTCGCCGAAAATCTGCCAATGTCGGTGATCGAAGGCATGGCGGCCGGCCTGGCTGTCGTGGCCACCCCGGTGGGCGCGGTCGAGGACATCATCACCCATGAACAATCCGGTCTGTTGGTGCCGCCCGGCGATGTGGCGGCGTTGACCGAGGCGTTAACTCGGCTGGTCAAGGATACGGCGCTGCGCGCGCGGCTTGGCGCCGCCGCCATGGCGGTGCACCGGGAAAGGCTTGAGCTTGCACCGTTTGTCGACGCGATCTGCGATGTCTGGAGATCGGTCGCGTCCGAGGCGCGATCGGTCAAGCGCTGACGCTGTCCTTCATTGTCGTCACTGCGGCGGGCCAAGCGCGAATTCGCGGTGGAATATCTCCAGGTTCAAAAGCGCCCATATCAGTTTTTCGTGGTCCGCGGCGCGCTCGGCGTGCTCCCTGACAATCTGGTCCAGCTTCTTGGCGCTCAAATAGCTACGGATGACCGAATGGGACGAACACAGATGGTCCCGTACATAATCGCTCATCGGCCCGCGGAACCATTCGGCGACGGGCACCTTGAAGCCGATCTTTGGGCGGTTGAGGACCTCGTCGGGAACCATGCCGGCCATGCAGTCGCGCAGGATCTGTTTGCTGTGCAGGAGGCCGAGCCTGTAACGATCGGGCAGTTGGCTGACGAAGGAAACCAGATCGCGATCAAGGAATGGCATTCGCCCCTCGATTGAACCGGCCATCATCACCCGGTCGCCCCGTTCCAAGAGGTTGTCGGGCAACCACGATGTCTGATCAAAAAACAACACACGGCGCAGATGAGATTCCGTCACACTCGAAGAGAACGGGAAATCGTTGAGGTCATGGCCGCAAGTGGCCAACCCACCGAGGAGCGAATCGCGTTCCCGCGCCGTCATGGCTCCAAACCAGGAGATCATCCGGGTGGCAAAGTCCCGTTCACCCGCGCTTCGGGCAAATGTATCGAACTTGGCCGATGCGCCGGGCAATGCGCGCATCAAAGGGGCGAGGAGATTGTTGTGAAGCGACGCTGGAACAAGTGACCGGTAGACACCCGCCAGAGACTCTGCGCGATGTTTGGGGTAGCCGCCGAGAATCTCGTCCGCACCTTCGCCCGTAAGCACCATCTTGACGTCCTGCGAGGCTCGAACCGACATCAGGTAAATTGGAATGTCCGTACTTTGTGAAACAGGTGCCCCCCGATGGCGGACCATCTTGGGCAGATGATTCATCAGGTCATCCGCCTGGATGACGATTTCGCAATGATCGGTCTTGAAATGATCGGCGACGCGCCGGGCGAATGGAAGCTCGCTGTAAGCCTGTTCGCTGAAACCGACCGAAAACGTACGAATGGGGTTGTCGCTGTGCCTGGTCATCAGGGCAACGATTGCCGACGAGTCGAGGCCCCCGGACAGAAAGGCGCCAAACGGCGCATCACTGCGCATCCTGATCTCGACAGAACGGTCGAGCAATTCCAGAAATCGCCGCTTGGCGGTTCCTGGATCGATATCCGCTGTCAGATCGGTCTGATCCGGGGGCGCATAGTAGCGCGTTTCCGTTACTTCCCCTTGCGACCACACAGCGTAGCTTCCCGGGTTGAGCTTGCGGATCTGTTTAAAAAGCGTCCGCGGTCCAGGCACGTAACGCCAGGTCAGATACTCGCGCACTCCATCCAGATCGAGCTGCTGGCCATCTGGCTGCGCAGACAACAACGCGCTGATCTCCGAGGCAAACGACAGCAAATTTCTGCCTTGCATGAGGTAAAGGGGTTTTTTTCCAAAGGGGTCGCGGGCGAGGATCAATTCGCGCCGTTGAGCGTCCCACAGCGCAAAAGCGAACATCCCGCTCAATCGGTCGAACATGGCCAGGCGCCACTGGTCATAAGCCCTGAGCAGCACTTCCGTGTCGGAGCGTGTGCGAAAACGGTGACCGAGACCGATCAACTCCTCACGCAGCTCGATGTAGTTGTATACTTCGCCGTTGAAAATAATCCGGAGCCGTCCGTCCTCGGTCTGCATCGGCTGATTTGAATCGGCGTTTAAGTCAATAATCGCCAGGCGGCGATGCACCAATGCCAACTGGTCCTCGCCTGTATTCAGGTCCAGGAGTTCGATGCCTTCGGCATCGGGACCACGATGCTGCAAGGCATTCGACATCCCGGCGGCCCGATCTTGTGGCTTCTCGACCCTGCGCCCAATCCAGCCGGCAATTCCGCACATTCTTTCCCTTGGCCCTCTTTCCCTTGTTTGCGTATGATTGAGGACACCAATCTATAGCGAATATATTAAATAGCTGCTCGGTGGAGTGATTTTAAAACTGAGCCTGATTTGGTTCGATCAGGCCCTCTCGGCTGCAACTGGAGACGACAGTCCTTGGGTTTCACGCGATTGATCGCCAGCAACCAGGCAGACCGCTCGAACCGATCCTGACCCGATGACGAGTCATGGCAGGCCCAGTGCCCGCAACATCTCCCGGTCCGGGATCGCAGGCCCCTTGGGTTGGATAACACTCATTCCGTAAGGATTGGAGAATTCCCAGGCCGACCACGGCATCGCGAAGCGTTCCGCCTCTCTGCGCACTGCCATGAGATAGCGCAGGCGATCAGCATCGAAAGCTCCCATGCGGCCATCCGCAGACATCAGGATAACGCCGAATTCGCCCACGAACAGGCGTCGGCTCGCTATGCCATGGGCTTCAGCCCAGTCGACCGCCTGACGGAAACCCGCTTCGAGCTGGCTCTGCCCCCAATTCTGCTCAAAGTATCGGGCGATCGTTTCACGCGCCGAGGCCATGTTCATCACCTCTTCGATCTGGCTCAAGCCGGCGGCGTCCATCTGCGCCTTGAGGGTTTCGGCGACCACTTCGGGCGTGCTGGCGTCGGCAGGCCAGGGAAGGCCGGAGGAGAAAGCGTTCTTGTCATCGGCCCGCTGGTGCGTGAAGCTGTGCGGATCATACATGTGGAAGCTGTAATAGACGTTGGGGTCGTCGAAGTTGGGGTCCAGGTTGACCAGTCCGGCGATGCTCCCGCCGCAGGCGCCGGTCGCGACGATGGTGAGTTCGCTGCTGACGGCGCGAATATCGCGAACCGTGCCTGCCATGATCCGCTGCCAGTCATCGCTGCCGCTTGAATCGCAAGGGTAGTAGGCGGGCTCGTTATAGGGCTCGAGGGCGACCTTGTCGGCGCCAATTTTGATCAGCATGGCAGCCACCGCCACTACCATTTTGCGATAGCGGGCAACACCCTCGCTGTCGGCCCCGCCATAGATCATTTCCATGCTGTAAGCCGGAACCTGGCTGACGCCATGCAGATCGAAAACCACCTTGAGCCCGCTTGAAACGACCCGCTGCACCGCAGCGGCAAGCATGTCCAGCGCCTGTTGTCGTTTGGCGCCCTCGCTGGCAAGCAGAGGGCCAGGGTCGACACTCAGCCGGACAAAGTCGAAGCCCATGGATCGAATGCGATCAAACTGGTCGCCGTCCGGCCAATCGGTGAGCGGCCTGCCGCCCGCAAGCCATTCCTTCTCGCTGCGATAGGGCGGCCATTTGTAGGAACCATCTTTCTCCACCGGCGACCAGTTGAGCCATTCATGGACGCCGACGCCGCGCTCAAGCGGGATCGGCGCCGCCTCGGCTGACATAGCCATGCCAAGCGCGCACGCTATGACGTAGGCAACTTTTCTCATCGCAAAACTCCGCGTCATGGCCGAAGATATTAACCGCGGGAACGGAAAAGAGGATGCCGCCACACGCTTTTTCGACGGGATGGTGTATGAGGATCAAAATCTTGGCGGAGCGCGGATGAGGGTCGGGTGGTATTTCAACCGATTGCGCAGCATGGAGTTGGCCGAGATATTGCATCGGTTGGACGAGCAGCGCCGGAGGACCGTTTCGCGCCGCCGCGACGACGGCTGGCAGCGCTATGCGCCGCCGCAGTTGCACCCGGTGCTGCACGGATTGCGGAATGCTGTGCCGGCCGATGCGACACCAGCCCAGCGGCAAGCTGTTGAGGCGGCTGCGCAAAACACTCTTCGGGGCCAGTTTTCAGCCCTTGGGCAGACCTGGCCACAGCGAGACCCCTATACTCTCTTTCCCCCCGAGCTCTGGCGCCTTGATCCGGTGACCGGCCGGCTTTGGCCGGGCCCCGAGACCCATACTTTCGATATCGATTTTCGCCATGCCACCGACCGTGGCGATGTAAAATATGTTTGGGAAATGAACCGGCTGCAGCAACTGCCGCCACTGGCTGCCCATCTGCTTCTCACCGGCGATGATCAATCCCGAGCGGCCATCGAGGCGGCGATCGAGAGCTGGCATTTCGCCAACCCACCATTTCGGGGCGTTGGCTGGGCCTCGGGCATCGAGGTCGCGCTACGAGCCATCAGCCTGATTGTCACGCTCGACCTCGTCGGCGACCGGCTTGGCGCGGCGACGCGAGAAAAAGTCGGTGAAATACTGACGGCAAGCGCCTATTGGCTGCCGCGGTTTCCCTCCCGTTTTTCGTCCGCCAACAACCATCTCGTCGCGGAACTGGCTGGCGAATATCTGATCGGTCTGGCTTTCGGGGCCGAGGTAGCTCGCGAGTCGCTCCTGGCTGAGGTGCTCAAACAGATCCTGGCCGATGGCGCCGGGGCTGAGCAGACCCCGACCTACGCCGCCTTTAGTGCCGAGCTTTTCCTGTTGTGCGCTGCGGCGGCGCGCCAGGCGGGACTGCCTTTTCCTCAGCCCGTCGAAGCGCGTTTGGCCGCTTTCGCCAACTTCGCAGGCTGGCTCCCGCCGAAAACCAGCGGCTTCGGCGACAATGATGAAGGCCGCGTGATCACGCTGGGGGGCGAAGCCGATTATGTCGGATCGGTCGCGGCCGCCATCCATGGTTTTCTACGGATGCCGGGCAGCGCACCGGAGCCTGGCGATTTTCGCGCGCTTTTCTTCGGTGCGCCACCGCGGCCGGCGCCGGTGCCGAATGGATTGCATACATTCACGCAAGGCGGGCTCTCCGTCTGGCGCGGCGAGATGAATGGTCGCAACGTCCATCTGACATACGACCACGGCCCGCTGGGCTACCTTTCGATAGCGGCGCACGGTCATGCCGACGCGCTGTCGCTCACCCTGTGCATTGACGGCGATCCGGTGCTGGTCGACCCCGGCACATGGCTCTATGGTTCGGGGGGAGGCTGGCGCGACTGGTTCCGCTCGACGCCGGCGCACAACACGCTGAACCTAGAGGGTAAAAGCCAAAGCATCATCTCCGGGGCGTTCAACTGGTCGCACAAGGCGGTTGCGACATTGGTGGAGAGCGAGCCGGGGCCGCACTGGAGGCTGTGTGCCCGACATGACGGGTACAAAGGCCGCTTCGGCGTTGTGCATCAACGCGCCGTGACACGCGATGGCGACGGCATCCTCGTGACCGACCAACTGCTCGGCGGCAGCCGCGTCGCTGAGATCGTCTTCCAACTCGCCGCCGACCTCCACGCCAACAGGGATGGAAACATTGTCACGATATTGCGCGGCGCTGAACCTTTGATGACTATCCACTTTCCAGACGCAGCGATCCACATCCGTTCCGGCGGCGACACACCGGGCCAAGGCGGCTGGGTTTCGCCGCGTTTTGGTGCAAGGCAGCCAGCCGAACGCCTCGCATGGCGTGGCCAAGTAGGCGAAAAGGGAGTAGTCATCCGGCTCGCGCCAAGCCCGCCGCAGACCCGATAACGGGCAGGTTGCAGGCGCAGCGTTCGACATTAATTACGTTCAGATATTTAGCGGTTTTGACACCGTTGATCTGCTAATTTGGCCATGATTGTTCTGCCAGTCGCATCCCGATACACAGTTGCGGGCATCACATGATGGGCCTGGCAATATGTGCTTCGCGACGAGCCGGATCGCCATTCACCACCTAGGAGCCACTGCATCGATGTTTTCGGAATTCGCCAGAGTGATCGTGGAAAAACTCTCACACATCAATCTGCTGACACTCGGTCTCCTGTTGCTCACGGCGCTGGGGAGCGCGGTGGTCGCCTACTGGCGAACGGTCGAACAGAAATCCTTCCGGGACTTTTTCGACTTCGCCTTTCCCGCGGAAGTCATAATGCACCCATCCGCGCGAGCGGACGCATTGTTCTGGATCACGAAAAGGCTGGTGATGCCCTTCCTGCTCATTCCCGCCGGTGTCACCTTCGTTGCCGCCACGGGATATGCAACAAACCAGGCAGTCGGCTGGCTCTTCAGCATCTCGCAACCGCTGATACCCGGCCCCGCCGGTCCAGTGACGATCATCCTCTTCACCGTAACCATGCTCGTTGCTTACGATATCTCCTACTACCTCTATCACGTTGCCCAGCACCGTTTTCCGTTCCTGTGGGAATTGCACAAGGTGCATCATTCGGCCGAAGTGATGGTTGGGATCACCAAGGACCGGGTTCACCCCCTGGACGATTTGATGAACCGGATCTGGGACGGCGTCATACCGGGGATCAGTTTCGGCTTGTGGAGCCTGATTGCGCTTAATCCGGTCGAGATCGCCATATTTGGCATCAACGTCTATGTCATTCGCAACATTCTCATGATGGACTTTGTTCGCCACACGCATCTGAAGATTTCCTTCGGCCGGTTGAACGGCGTCATCTTGTGTCCGCACTGGCACCAGGTGCATCACAGCGTCGACCCTCGCCACTACGACAAGAATTTCGGGCTGCTTTTTTCATTCTGGGATCGCATATTCGGAACGCAGTTCATCCCGGATCCGGACGAAGACCTCAAGTTTGGACTGATAGATCGCGACGTACGCGACTATCAGTCGCTTTTTGGACTTTACGTGCTGCCGCTCAAGAAAATGGCAAACCATATCGTGCGACTGTTTCAAAAGCGCATCGATGTCGCGCGGCCGCAGGACCGTCTCCAACCATGAACAAAATGGCTTCGATTGACGCTGTTGGTGCGGAGCGACTGGAAATCGTCAGTTCGACGGATCGCCTGGCCGCCATCGAAGCCGAATGGGTAGACCTATGGCATCGTACCGATGCACTGATCTTTCAGAGCCATGCCTGGGTTTCGGCATGGTGGAGCACCGTGCGTGACCGCGCCCGGCGCTCGCTGCGGATCGGCCTGGTATGGAGCGATGACAGGCTGGTCGCTGTCATTCCCCTGGCGATCGGCAGACGAAAAGGACTGCGGCTCCTCGAATGGGCCGCCAATAGCTATACGGACTATGGTGATATTCTTGTCGCGCCGGAATGCTCCCTATCGGCCCTCCAGGACCTCTGGAACCGGATCTGTTCGGCGGGTGGCTTCGATCTTGCTTTTATCAATCGTCTGTCGCCGGATGCGGGAGCCCGCAGGATTTTTACACCGGGCTCTTCCAGCGGCGTCAAGCTTCGCGCCAATCACCGGGAGGAAGTCAGTTATCGCGTCGCTGGACAGTGGGCCAGCGGAGCAGCGTGGCTGGCGGACCAGCCGAAAAAGATGCGCCAGAACTATCGGCGCGGCATCAAGATACTGGAGGAAACAGGCGAAGCGAAATTCCGCCTCCTGTCGGCCGACGAGTCGCTGCAGCCATTGCTGGAGCGACTGTCGGCGCTGAAGCGCAGATGGCTGGAAAAGCACACGCGTGAATCCGACCTTTTCGAAGAGGGCGAGCCGGTTCTTGCCGCCCTGGTCGACGCGCTGTCAGGCGCCGGTGTGCTGCGCATTTTCGTACTTGAATGCAATGGTGCGATGGTCGCGGTTTCCATCAACATCGTCCAGCACAACGTCATGATGGCATTCGTTACCACCTACGACCCTGATTTTAGCCGAGCGTCGCCGGGTGCGGTCCTGATTACGGAGTATATACAGTGGTCGTTTGATCACGGCTTGGGATTGGTCGATTTCCTCTGTGGCGGAGAGGCCTTCAAACATAGGTTTGCAACACAGGCCGTTACCCTCCAATCCGTTCTTGGGGCACGCACTGTGCAGGGCGCGCTCGCCTCTCTCGCTGATCGTATCTGTCAGACGATCCGCGTACGCACACGCGGATTGGCGTCGGCGAATCCAGAGCGCCCGCCCGATGAGACTGCTTAATTTAGCTGGATAACTTGGGCATAAGCCGCCGAGCGTTGAGGGCTGGCGTGCGACATGGGCGCGCCATTCGAAAATCCGCGTCGATTGCGCCTCGGAATCGGGACCGAATGGGTCCGCAGGTGGAGACTTCAGCCAATTCTCGCAAATCACGTCTCTCGATGCGCAGTTGTTGTCTGCGAAGCGTCGCAACACGTTCGTTGGCGTCACAATGGTAGCAGGCTAGGTCCTGAAAATCATTGAAGATTTTTTCGGACAGGGCGCCTACCATAGGTCGGCGTTTTTACTGTGATTTCAACAGCTTAGGTAGGCTGGTAGCGGGAGAGGGACTTGAACCCCCGACCCCAGGATTATGATGCTTGGTGCAATTGCTGATTTTGTTGAAGAATTTGCCTCTGTGTCGCGTCTATGTCGCACTCAACCCAAAAGCGACCGCTCGGCTGCAGCCATTTCATCGGCGTCATCACCGCGCGGGAACAGGTGCCCATAGACGTCCATCGTCATCATGATCGAGCTGTGCCCGAGCCGTTCCTGAATGACCTTTGGGGGAAGACCGAGCCCCCCATCCTGCGGCCGATTGATCGACCACGAGGCATAGAAATGGCGAAGGGCGTGCATGCCGCCATACTTGCCCACCATGACGACCTCACCAGCGTCGTCTCGCTCATCGCTCGGCACTGTCACGCCGGCCAAGACCTGGGTCGGCAGGAAACCGCGCTTGGTCATGTTCGAGCGGCTTTCAATGTTGCCGCTTCCCGTCGGGAAAACGTAGTGCAGTTCCTTCACCGGATTGCCAGCGGCATCGATGTCGCCAGTCGGTCGGCGAGGGCAGGCGAGCTTCCATTCTCTCAGCGCGTTGACGACCATCGGAGGAACCGGGATCGTCCTTTCTCCCGCTTCGGACTTCGGCCGACCGATCTCACCATAGTCGTCGGCGCGCTGGTGCACGCTGATCTGCGCTCGCTCGAAATCGACATCCTGCCAACGAAGGCCGCGCAGCTCTGACGATCGCATGCCGGTGAAAATCGCGCTGATCAGAAGAGGGCGCCAGCGGCCTGTCGCCGCGCCGACGATAGCCTTGATCTCCTCCCGAGTCGGGATGTCGACGCCAATCTTCAGCCTGCTTTTCTGACGCTTGTCGGCTTGGCGTTCCTTGCCTCTCCGCCGGGCGCCGCGGAGATCCTTGACCGGATTCCGGGTAGCAAGCCCGCGTTCCTGTGCGTCTGAAAAGATGGAGGCCAATGAACCCATGACCTTTCGAACCATGGCCGGCGAGCGGTCGTTCTCTCGCAGTTTGTCGGCGAACTCCCGAGCGCCCGGCACGGTGAAATGCGATAGGAGCGTTTGCCCAATGAACGGTTCGATGTGCAGTTGCAGGTGGCGCTTGCGCTGGTCGATCGAGGAACGCTCAAGCCCGTCCTGTTCGCCAGTCGCAATCCAGAACGCTCCGGCCGCCTTCACCGTCACGCTGGCACTGTCCGCAACGTGCGAGCCTTCGCGGACTTCGACCTTGGCCTTGGCGGCGAAGTTGTCGGCGTCCTTCTTTTTGGCGAACGTCTTCAGCCGGCGTACGCCCTTGCCGTCGGCATAATCCACCACCCAAGCGGTCTTCTCGTCGCCTTTCCCAGTGTTCCAGGTTCGTTTGCGGATGCTCATGATGCCCTGTCCTCCATCTTGTTCCTTTTCCGCATCGCAGCAACTCTGCAGCGATCGGAGCAATAACGGGAGTGCGACCTGCGCCCTGTCAGAGGGCCGGTAAGATAGAACTTCTTGCAATGCGAGCACGATGTGAGCGCGGCGCCAGCCTCGTGCGCAAGTGCTACTTCCATCGCCATAAAGCCAAGTAGCGAGTCCGGTTGCAGCACCAGTTGGCCTAACGCATCCGGACCGTCAAATTCAAAGCCGGGCGTCAGGTGGACACGCTTCAAAAAGTGATTTGCATCCCGAGCTCTGTCAGCCGTGTTTTCCGTGTTCGTTGAGAGGGCAAGCCCGACAGTGAAAATGTTGGCTTGGTCGTCCACTTCGGCGATGTGCATTTCATTCTCGTCTGTCAGCATGCCGAAGCGAGAAAGAAAAGCTCCATAACCGGCCGGCTCATTGCCGCTTTCGAAGCAGTTGATGAAGTGCAGTACGATAGGGTTTTCGAGGTCCGCAACTCGGTAGGTCACGTCTTCAAATCGATCTGACCTTTGAGCAAACAGCGTGTTGCCAGATGCATAGACGTGAACCTGCCCGTTCGGCAGATCGTCAGTCACTTCCCCATAGACCCCGGATATCGTGTCGACGCCATCCAGGCACCGTCGCCATTTCAGCCGAACTGGGATCACTGCTAGCTGCCCTCCTGTTACGCACTTTTCTGAAAGACCGTTATATGGGTGCTTACCGAATAGCGCAATGCGCTTCCTTTGTGTTACGTTCTTTTCCATAAGTTACGGACACGGAGGTTAGAACAATGGATGAAGGCGAGATCGTAATAGACCTCGTGTGGGGTGCGGCGGATATCGGGAAGGAAATCAATAGGAAGCCTCGGCAGACATTCCACATGCTTGAACAAGGCCTGCTTCCTGCCCGCAAAGTCGGCAATCAGTGGGTCGCCGAGCGCGGCAAGTTGAGAGCGTTCTTTCTGGGAAAGGAAGCCGCATGACCGCCGCCGACCTCACGCCGGCCGAACACGAGTATTCCGCCGCGATCGACCAGGCAGCGCAATGGCTGGCGACCACGCCACCACGGCAGCGGCCGGCGCCGCTTGTGCCGGCCATGCGGGAAATGTTCGGGCTGTCAGCCGTTGATGTCTGTGCGGCTATTCGCGAATCTCAGTTGATCAGGGCACGCGCTGCATGAGCGAGTCCATCAATCTGGATTTGATCCAGAACGACCCGGACTTGCAGATGCGCACTGCCGGCCTCGATGTAGGTGTGGTGACCGATTATGCCGAAGCCATGGCCGACGGAGCTGAGTTCCCGCCCGCGGTCCTTTTCTTCGATGGCGAGGCCTATTGGCCTGGTGATGGCTTCCACCGGATTGAGGCCGCGAGGCGCACGGGCCGCGCTACGATATCGGCTGACGTTCGGCAAGGCAGCAAGCGCGATGCGATCCTGTTTGCAGTCGGCGCCAATGCATCTCACGGTCTTCGGCGCACCACGGCAGACAAGCGACGGTCTGTCCTGGCAATGCTGCGCGACCCGGAATGGTCGAGACAATCAGATCGGGAAATCGGCAAGCGATGCGCCGTCGACCACAAGACGGTCGGCAGCATCCGTCGGGAGATCACGGGCGGCGGTGGGGAATTCCCCAAAGCCAGATCAGTCGCAGCCACCGACCGTGGGGAATTCCCCACGCCGCAACAGGAGGTGTCTGGTTCGATGGTCGAGCGCATGCTCGGCAAGGCAACCGACGACGCATTGATCACCGAATGCCGCCGGCGCGGGTTGGAGGTGACCCTTGCGGCCTGATTACGATTTCATCAAAGGGCTGGCTTCAGAGATAGGTTGCAATATCACCGACCTGATCGCGCTGACGCCTGGCAACGATCCATTCTACGCTGGTGTCGCGAGCAGGCGAGAGGCGGCCGAATAGTTTGCCGGTCTCTGGCTCTCGTGTGGATGGGTGGTCGGCAGTCATCCGCGCCGGCTTCACTACAATCTCGTTTCTCGCGAGACGCCAATCCTGCGGCCCAATGGCGAGCCCTATCAAAACACCGAAAACGATTGGAAATACTTCGCCTCAGCGTCACTGTCGGCGCGTTACCTGCGCCTGATACCGGATGGCGCCTTGTCGGATGCTCGGAACGATCCGCCAATCATCCATGCAGGTCCAGCGGCAACCGGAACGCCTTCGTTCGAGGTCTATGGCAGGGGCGGGGCCGGTCTGCAGTTCGGCATGGAACCGGCATCCATATATCCACCGTTTGCATCGCTGAATCATTTCGACGCCTGCCAAGAATATCTGGTCGAGGTGTGGATTGAAAAGTCGACGATGAACGACGTCCTTGTGCCTTTGGCGCAGACAGTCGGCTTCAATCTGGTACCAGGCACTGGCGAAACTTCCGAGGTGCTCGCGAGGCTTGCCGTCGAACGAGCTGTTCAAGATCGACGGCCGATGCGGATTCTGTACGTCAGCGATTTTGACCCTGGTGGCAGATCAATGCCTGTCGCGCTGGCCCGCAAGATTGAATACTGGGTTCGTGATGCCGACCTTGATCTCGACATCACGCTCCAGCCGATCGTTCTGACGCCTGAGCAATGCGAGGCATATCGTTTGCCTCGGATTCCGCTGAAGCAAACGGAGCGGCGAGCCGCCAAGTTCGAGGAACGATTCGGAAGCGGCGCGACAGAACTCGACGCCTTGGAAGCCCTTCACCCTGGGGTGCTGGCCACAATCGTGCGGAGCGAGGTCGAGCGGTATCTCGACCCCACACTTCCTGCTCGTGTGCGAGAAGCGAAGTGGAGTATCGAACGCAACGTCCGAAACTTCCGTGCCGAGGTGCTGAGCAACTACGACATCGCCTCTATCGAAAGTCGCTACAATGCCGCGTTCGATGGGTTCAAGGCCGAGGTCTTGGAAATCGAGGCTGAGACGGAGACGCTCTGGCCAGAGATAGCCGAGGAGATTGAGGAGCAACTACCGGAGATCGAACCGGAAGATTTGCCGAAGCCGCGCGCGTCCACGCCACCGGCCACGCCTCTATTCGATAGCCGTCGCGACTACGTCGACCAGATCGACCATTACCGTGCCTGGCAGGGCAAAGGCGGTGATGCATGAGCAAACAGCCCAAGCCCTGGTTCCGAAAGGAACTATGGGAAATGACGAAATACGATTGGCGCGATGCGGTGAACGCGGCGCCAAAATGGAAGCGCGAAACCATCCTTGGACGAGTCGCCACCAAGATCGCCGACTTCTACAACCCCGAACACGGCTTCGCCTATCCGTCTCTTGATCGGCTCGCGGCAGAACTCAATCTGACGCCGGAAAAGATCAGCCCTGCCATCTCCAAAATGAGGGCAGACGGAGCTCTCCAGAAATTTCACCGACGCGACGTCCCCGCCACCATCGCCCCACGGAAGGGCGAGCGAGGCCTGTTCATCAAGCTCAATTTCAGTTGGGCGGCAGACATGGCCGAGTTGGTTTCCAAGCCTCAGTTTGCCAAGGGGGAGGAGGGCGCCGCGCTGAAGGATGGAAGGCTTCGCAAACAGCAACGAAAAATACCGGTGACCGGTAACGACAAGCTTACGGTGACCGGTAACCGAGATCCTTACGGTGACCGTAAAGTAGATACCTTAGAGGGAAACCTTAGGGATACCAAAGACCGCTCTGACGGAACAGAACTTGGCGCCTACACGCGCGAGGGAGAGGAACAGACCAACAGCTACGCCAAGGCCAAGGGGAAAGCTGCATGACCGCTCAAATGGATTTGCTCGACTGGAATCCTCCTTGCCATGTGATCGTCTTCCCTCTGGTCCGACGGATTGGCAAGGTTCGCGACGTCGCCCGCAAGATGCTCGACAAGTCGACCGACCGCCATGCCGAAAGCTACCGCGACCAGGTGACCACCGGCTTGCTCGGGCACATGACCAGGGTCGGCATTCCCGAACAAGAGCAAGACGAGCAACTCGGTGCCTTCTGGTCGGCTGTCGACGCCGAGATGACGCGCTTGACCTATCGTGGCAGCCGACCAGACGGGAACGCTGCATGACGCTGGCGCTTCGCAAAGGCGACATCGCACTGGTTGTCGATCGGGAGGAAGGTTCTTTCCCGCGCTGCCTGATTGATCGGAAGGCCGGCAGTTTCGTTGCCCGGGCCGTCACGGTCACGTCGGTCGCCGCGGATACCTTCCGGGGCAGGATGCGCACCGGCGGCGCCCGCGTGGTCGAGCGAGCCGACGTTATCGCTGTTCGATCCAGCATCGACGAGGCGCGGACGCTGTTCGAGCGGCTGTCATCCATTGGCGAGGCCGCCCGCGACGAGATCCGGGTTCTAGCCGAACGCGTCGAAGCTGACACGATGCTGCTGATTGACGAGGCGCTTGCTGGGCGGGAGTTCATCCCATGAGCCCTGCCTGTCCACCCGCAGATCTACATTTGCGAATGGTGAAGCCTATAGTCGGAAGGTTCCGAACGCACGGGGCCGCGGTATCGCACGGGCGGGGCCGCGCCTATCAGTTCGCGCGTGGGCGGCTGCTGCTCAACGGGGCGGGCGTCCACGTCGACCGTTTTCCGCATGAGCCAGGCAGGACACAGTTCCTTCAGCAGCAGAGCTTTGAGATAATCGACCATGGAAGGGGAACGCGTGTTCCCTTCTGCGGGTTCCATGCCGCCATCCTTCGCAGTTCACAGCCCGAGCGTCTGGCCCGTTTCCAACTGCAGGAAACCCGCCGAAGGATTTCTGTAAACCGCGTCCTGGAACGCGTCGACGGCAGAGCCATGAGTGACATCGACCAGCACGGCCGCCGCGGCTTCAACCTTGTCGGTCGCGTCTTTGACCTTATCGAAGCGCGTCAACACGCGACAGCGGAGCATGGACAACCGGGCCGCATGGTAATTCACGCTGCGCTTGTGACCGTCCGAGTCGAGTGGTCCGAACAGTATCATGGTCTAGACTCCTCAATGCACGCTTGGCGGTGCAATCTTCTGCAGCCGCCTTCTGGCCGCTTTAGCACTGGCCTGGCCAGCCCGTATGCGGCTGCAAAGGGCAAGACTGATTGCAATGCCGTGGCTCGCTTTGAGCAAATTCTCTGCCTGCTTGAGAGAGACTTCGGCTCGCTTCGCACGTTGTCTGGCGATCGCCATTTCCAAGTTCAAAAGTTCAACCATTCCTCGGCATCCTCGGTTCTCATCCCTTCCATTAGGAAACCCTCATTTTCCGCTTTGGTTCCGATTATTGCGAGGGGGGATGCATGACGGACCCACTCGACATTCTCGCCAATCATCTGCAAGGCCTCGCCGATCAGGTAGCCGCTGCTTTACAGGCTGCGCGGGCAATGCAAGCCGAACGCAACGAATCTGTCGATTTCCAGCCGCTCACACGTCAACCCGACATTCGCAGCGACGACCTCATTGAGCCAAGTGCAGCGGCGAGCCGGTTCCATATCGCGAAAGACACGGTCCGGCTTTGGTGCCGGCAGAACAAGGTGTTTTGTGTAAAGGATGGGGGCCGGTGGCTGGTCTCTGCCTCATCCATCAGAGCCAAGCGTCGGGCCGGTTAACGGGTATCGCGTTTCGTCGCGTTTCATCGCGTTTGCAGCCCTTTGCCCATCGCGTTTGGACTGCCACCTTCCCCACATCAGGTCGAACCCGATGGGGAGCAAATGAACGTCCAGAATATTCTCAAGTCATTGCGAGGAGGCCAGACGAGCACGGCCGACCAACTTCGGCAAACGCTCGACCAGATCGACATCGAAGGACTTGAGGCTGCTGCCGAGAAGCTTGAAGCTGATCGTCGCCGGGTACTGCTCGATGGCACAGACAAGGATCTCGAAGCCATCGAGACCAAGATCGCTGCGGCAAACCGCGATATCGAGCGCGCCTATGCGGCCAAGGCCGAGCTTGAGCGCCGGCTTGAGGCGGCCGCAATAACTGAGACCCAGCAAGAGCGAACCGTCAAATACGACGCGGCCAAGGCCCAGGCAGATGCTGCCGCCAAGCTACTCGCCACGAAGTATCCGGCGATCGGTCGCGAGTTCGTTGCACTGCTCAAGACACTGGCCGAGGCGCAACTCGCCGTCGACCTTGCGAACCACAACCTTCCTGATGGCGCCGTGCCGCTGGTTGATCCCGAGTTCGCAATGCGCGGAAGGCCGGGCCAGCCCGAGAAAACTCTGAAGGAAGAGCGGGTCACGCTGTGGTGCTACGACTCGCCCGGCATTCAGGTCATGCCGCCGGATAAGCAGGACGAGATGAACCGAAGGCATCCGGGAGAGGATGTAGGTTCGGTCCAGGGCCAGCGGCGAGCGTACAGGCGTCGCCTAATCCGCCGCACATACGTTCCTTGGCAGTCACCGCAACGGCCAGTGGGCTTGGCAACGATCGAGATACCTGCCCTCAAGATAGGTGATCCACCGATCTTCGCATCACCCAGCTTCAGCGATGCCCGTTCTGTCCTGGCCAAGCTGGCACAGATCGCCGAGATGCGTCCTGCACCGGAGATCAACACGGCCGACATCATCGTTGAATACCTTGATGCAGCGGAAGCCGACGTATCCTCGAAGAACGAGGAAGCGGCATGAGCTTCGCATCCGAGATATACGCCAAGCGCGCCAATCGCCGTTCGCCGAGCACGGGCTCAGCACCTCAGGCCGAGAAGGCCAAGGCACCGGCCCGCGCACGACAAGACCACACAGTCACCGCGCCAACGCAATCGGTGGCCAGCACCAAGCCAAGCACGGCCATGCCCGAGGCTGCCGCTATCTTTGCGCGTCGTCAGGCACAGCGGGCAGCTAGGCCAGCAGGCGCGGGCGAGGTGGAAGAATGAAGAAACCGTCGAGCACTTGCCCAGTGATCGGCGCTGCCCTCCGAGACCCTGAGCGGGTCGGGGTCCGGAGGGCTATATCTATCCCCGGTTGTAGGTTCCTCCTTAGGTGGTACAAGGCTATGCGATGGGCGCTAGCCCGTAACGCGAGTGTTTTTCATGTTTTGATTTTTCCATTTCGCTTCGCATTTGGGGGCATCTGAACCCATGCCCCGAAAATCGGAAAAGCAGCAAGCCAACACGATCGACACCGCGACAGCGGCCGCGCTGATCAAGGTGACGCCGCGATATATCCAAAAGCTCTCCGGTGATGGCTGGTTCAAGCCTATCGGTCGTGGAAGATGGAACCTGATCGACGTGGTGCAGGGCTACATCACTTGCCTGAAGGACGACAGCCGGCAGGCTTCCAAATCAGCGGCAGACTCTCGTGTTCGCGACGCGCGGGCAAGAGAGATCGAGATGCGGATAGCCCGCGAAGAGCGGAAGCTGATCGCCATGGAGGAGTGCAACGGCTGTCTCGATCAAGTGGTCGGCGGCTTTATCACCATGCTGTCAGTACTGCCGGCACAGATCACGAAGGATGTGCGGGAGCGCCAGCGCATCGAAGCAATCATCGACGCCGGCCGGCAGCGCCTTTCCGACAATTTCGCCAAGCTCTCCAACAACCTCCGCTCAGGCGATGAGCCTGACGACGATGACGATGAGGAGGAATCCTGATGCCTTTCGTCCGGAACGAGTGGGGCGAGCGCGTCCTGATCTCCCCTCAAAGAACCGATTTCGAACTGCCGTACACGCCAGTTTCGGAGACGGTCGGGCAGGCCTTGAGCGACTTCTACCGGACCAGGGTGCCGGAGGAGCACTCCGAAGCCACGGCAGCGGCGTACGCGCGCGCCAAGGCAGCCGGCTCTAACGATCGACAGCCCAACCCAGTCGCGCGGAAGAGCCGCCCGATCGCCGTGGGAAAATGGACCCGCTGGCCCTAACGCGAAAGGACGTCACCAATGGCACCATCAACTGAAGAGGCCGAGGAGATCAGCGCCGCACGCGACGCCGGCTTTGCAGACGGTCTGATCCTGGGAAAGATCGAAGGCGCCGCGGTCGAGCGTTCACGCTTCGCCAACATCGTTCGGCTGTGCGACGGGAACGGCCGGCATCTTGAGGGAGCCGTCGACTTGGCGCTTTCGCTCCCTGAGATAACTGCAGAACGCGCGGTCGAAATGGCCACCAGGTTTTTCCGCACTGTTGAATGGTCGACCCAGAGCAGCAGGCTATCGGGCGGATCCTCATATCTGATGGGGTCTCTTCCTGACGCGTTGGCCAGGTTTGGACGCTGACGCATGGCCGCAACGATCAAACAAAGAATTCAGCTGGATGGCGGGAAAGAATTAAAGCGCGAGCTTGAGGAATTTGGCGCCGCCGGTCGCAAGGCGTTCAGGGATTTGCAATCTGCCGCTGCGCAGACGAAAGGTCTTTCCCCCGGGTTTTTCAACTCGCTGAAACAGGCGCAAGTCCAGCTTCAGAGCCTTGGCAAACAATTTGGGGAGGTCGGTAAAAAGGCCCAGGATCTCGGAAAGACCTTTTCGACGCATCTGACGCTGCCGATCGTCGGCCTCGGCGCCGGCATCTTGAAGCAGGCCGCCGATTTCCAGACTGCGATGAATTCATTCGTTGCCAACACCGGAGCGGCGGGCGACGCATTCGACCAGGCCAAGTCCAAGGCGATCGAGCTCGGCAATGCCTCAGTTTTCAGCGCTACCGATTCCGCCAACGCGATGACCGAGTTGGCCAAGATCGGCCTGGAGTATTCCCAGATCATGGATGGCGCGGCCAAGGCGACGCTGGACCTTGCCGCGGCCAATGGCGGCCAGTTGGTGCCGGCGGCCGGCATTGCTGGCGACCTGATCAAGCAGTTCAACCTACAGGTCAAGCAACTGCCTGGCGTCGTCGACAACGTCACCGGAACCTTGATCAAGTCGAAGCTCGGCTTCGATGATTATCGCCTGGCGATTGGCCAGACCGGCGGCGTAGCCTCGGCGCTGGGCGTTTCGTTGGCCGACATGAATACCGCGCTTGCCGGGACGTCGAACCTGTTCTCCTCCGGCTCCGATGCAGGCACATCGTTCAAGACCTTCCTGCAACGGCTGGTGCCCCAATCCAAACAAGCCGCGGCCGTTTTCAAGGAATTGAACCTTCAGTTTTTCGACAGCCGCGGCAAGATGAAGAGCTTGGCCGACATTTCCGAGGAGCTGCGCCTAAAGATGGGCAAGCTCTCGCAGGAAGACCTCAATGACAAGGGGTCGACCATCTTCGGCACCGATGCGCTGCGCACCGCAATCGGCCTCATGAAGCTCGGCGGCGCTGGCTTCCGGCAACTGGCGGCCGATATCGGCACGGTGGGCGCCAGCAAGCTGGCCGAAGTGCGTGTGCAGGGTCTCACCGGAGAACTGAACAAGTTCAACAGCGCAGTTGAAACGCTGTCGATCGCCATTGGCGATTCCGGCCTGCTCGAATTCGTCACAAGCATGGTGGTCAAGCTGACCGAATTCACTACCGCGCTTTCGAAGCTCAATCCGGAAACGCTCAGGCTCGGCACTGAGATCGGCGCCGTTGCGGCCGCAATTGGTCCAGCGCTCATCGCGCTCGGCCTTTTTGGTCGCGGCGTTGGTTTCGTCCTCGGCGGAATTGGAACCCTCATCCAAGCCGTGCGAGGTCTCGGCGCGGCCCTGCTGTTCCTGCGTGCAAACCCATTGGTGGCGGCGCTGAGCGTCATTGCCGGCGGCATAGCGCTTTGGGCAACGCGGACAGAAAGTGCAACGGCGGCTTTAGAGGTCCACGAAGGCATTCTCGCCAATGTCAGGGCAGCCTACGACAAGGTGAAAGGGGCGGCGACCGATTGGGCGAAGGTCATCGAGCACACCACCGCACTGCAAGCAGTTGCCAGTTTGACGGCGCTCACAGCGGCTGCGGTTGAAGCTCGGAAAGCCATGGAATTTGCAGGGCCAGGGCCCGGCGCTGCAGAAGCCCTGACCGGACCGGTGAGGGACCAGGTCGTCGCGCTTAGAGACCTGGCGCTGGAATTTGTGAAGACCGGCGGCGACGCCGACGCCTTCAAGGCCAAGGTGCAGGCGATCGCTGATGCGTCTACCGACGGTCAGATCCAGGCGCTGGCCCTCGGGATGCAAAACGCGGCCGATAAGTTCAGAGATACCGAAACCGCGGCATCACAAGCGAAAGATGTGGTGATTGCATTCAAAGGCTCGGCTGCGGAAGCCCAGGCCGCAATGGAGCGTCTGACCGGAAAGACGAAAGACCGCTTCAAGCCGATCATCGACGGCACCAAGGATGCCAACGCGGCAATCGACGGGACCAAGGGCAAGGTCGAAGAACTCGGCCAGACGATCACGGTTTTCCGCGGCGGCGGTGCTGGCGGCAAACTCACCAAGGAAGTGTTCGACGTTGTCGACGGTGTTGCCAAGCGGGCAGAGGAGGGCAAGCAAGCTCTCGACGGCCTCAAAGGCAGCGTCGACGCCACCAGCGGCGCCGTGGATGGCGTCTCAAACGAGATCACCAACAGCATCAGCACCATCGCGCCGGCCGCACAGGAGGCCGCCAGCGGCTTTAACAGTTCGCTCGGCAATCTCGACTCCGGTGCAGCTCAGGCTGCCGCAGAGGCCATTGTGGCGCCGTTCGAGACACTTCCGGGCAAGCTGTCTGCCATCCTATCTGGAATGCGTGCCTTGCTGCAGGGCGGGTTCTCCGGTCTCGCCGGAATCGTCAACAGTTTGGCGGCCCAGGTCGAGGCGGCGATCGCTCGGATCCTGGCATCGCTCCGCGCCGCAGCGGCGGCGGCGCAGTCTCTCCGCGCGGCTGCCGGCTCGAGTTCATCTTCCGACGGCGGCGGCTCGCATGGTGGCTTCGCCCGCGGCGGCCATCTCTCCCACGGTCCTGGCACCGGCACCAGCGACAGCATCCTGGCCCGGCTGAGTGTCGGCGAGTTCGTGATCCGGGCCAAGGTCGTCAAGGCTCTTGGCGCCGATTTCTTCGCTGCGCTCAATGCCGGCGTCATGCCCGACGTCGAGGCCTTCCGCAGCCTGTCGAAAGGCTTCAGCCTGGGCGGGATCGCCGACGGGTTGACTCGTGGCATGGCCGTTCAGCGCTTTGCCGGTGGCGGCTTCGCCGACGTCAAACTTGCAGGGGCTCCTGCCGGTTCCGGTGGGACGATGAACGTCAAGCTCGACTTCGGCCTCGGCGTTGGTGATGTCTTCGACTTGGTGACTGACACCTTCACCGCCACCCGGTTGCAGCAATTCTCGTTGAGGCAAGCAAGCACCAGTGCAGGCAGGAGGCCGGGCGGCAAATGAGCGATTTTCCCGACTTCGATCCGGCCACCATCCCGGAGGCCTATGATCCGCAGAATCCTCTGGTGCGGGCAAACCAGGCTGAATTTCAAAAGGAGTTCGGCGACTTCCAGGGTCGCCATATCGCGGGCTTCCGCGTGGGGCCGGCGCCGAAAGGCGAGTGGGTCGGGATTCGCTTCGACATGGAAGACGGCACGACCGTCAACGTGTCGGTTCCAATCACCCTCTGGCAAGCCTTCGGCAACGAATACGTGCTCGCCATGATGTCGGCGGGCCAGATCATCCAGGCAGCCTATGGGCACGAGGGAGCCGCATGACCGCCTGGCTCGCCCCTTCACCATTTCCGCTGGCGTCGCCCTGGCGCGCTGGCCTGGCCGGTCTTTAAAAGGGGAGACACTATGCTTGCATCCTACCTACTCGGTGATCGCGGCCCCGGCGCTGCCGGTTTCCCAGTGGTCGCCGCGACGGCAGTCAGTGTCTACACCGGTGGGACGACGACAAAAACGGTTGATCTCCCGGCCGGCATTCAATCCGGAGATTTGCTGCTCGTTTGCTTCAGATGCCACAATTCGAATAACACGCTAACGACGCCATCCGGTTGGACGTTGCTTGATAGCCGGTCGTCTGCCGGTGCCGGTGCCATCTACTATCGTGTGGCCGATGGGTCCGAAGGATCTACGCTAAGCGTTGTATCGAGCACAGCTGGAGACAGCGCTCATGTCGCGTTTCGTATTACCGGTTACAGGGGCATTCCGGAGGGGCTTTTCGTTGCCGCAAGTTCAAAGGACCCGCCCGCCGTCGCGCCATCGTGGGGGTCGGCACAGACACTTTTCATTGCAGGAATCTCATCATCTGGTCAGAACGCCGACACCCAAGTGATCAGAGCTCCGGCCAACGACGGCGATTTGCAGCAAATCGGCAGCGGCGGTAGCACCAGCAGCGTAAGCATGGCGACGGTGCGCAGAAAACTCGCCGCGGCAAGCAGCGATCCTAAAGCGTTCATCTGCAAAGCTACCAATGGCATGGCTTTCACCATTGCTATCAGGCCCGCGTGAGGGCCGGCCTTGCCGATAAGCCGCGGCTTATGCAATATCGGCGTCCTTACACGAGGTGCACCCTTGCAAGACCACGAACTGACCGAGCGTCCTGGCCGCGGCTGGACGCCATGGAAAGAAGGCCCCGTCGACGTCGAAATCGACAAGGTCTGGTGGGCGGCTCGATCTCTGCACTTCGCAAAGCTCAACGTGTCATGCTGGTTTGACGGCTCCGATCTCGTCGCCATCGAGCATTGGGGATTCCGCCGGCCGAAGTGGACGATGAAGACCAAGCCCAAGGACTGGCAGCCTTTGCCCGAGGTGTATCGCATAGCCCGTCAGGAGGAGCAGGAGGCCGCGCTGGAGCGCTTCCGTGCCAAGCAGGCTGTGAACAGGGCAAGGGTGCTGAAGCTCTTGGAGCGGCGCCCTATGCCAGCCGAATAAGCGCAAATTTGCGCTTGGTCAGGCCGCAAGTGAAATTGATTTCACAAGCCCAACCGCAAGTGGCCGGCATGTGTTACGGAACTTTAACCAATCAGGCGCATTGACTGTTGATACCGACCTATCATATTGATAGGCACATGGCCGAGATACTTCCGCTGGAGCTCACCGCGCCGCTTGCTTTGAAAATGATAAAGCACTTGGCCGAGGACACGAACAAGATCGTCATAGTAGCACACGCTCGCAAGCGCGGGCGGCAGCGGCGTATTTCTCGGAGGCAGGTTGAACTGTGCGTGCAGCGGGGGTCGATCCTAGAAGGTCCGATCATGAACGCGAAAGGGCACTGGCAGGTCAGTATGTACCGGCACGCGGCCGGAGAAGAGATGGAATGCGTCGTGGCAATTGATTGGGGAAAATCCCTGATCGTGATCACGGTGTTTTAAGGGGTGAAGAGAGATGGCTTACCACTATATCGAAAGCGGTCTCGACAACGTGTGGCTCGAGAACGGATACACAAAGCACGAGACGGCCTATGGGGAGGGCGTGTCGATCCAAGATACCGAAGGTCTACACAAGGCCATCGGTCAATGGCTCATATCGCTGCCTAAGCCCCTAAACGGCGCCGAACTCCGGTTCCTGCGCCTGGAAATGGATACTACGCAGAAAAACCTCGCCGGGATCCTGGGAGCCGACGAGCAGGCGGTACGTCGATGGGAGAAGGCGCGGACGAAGCCGATGAACGGTTCCGCCGACCTGCTCCTGCGCGCGCTCTATTCCGAGTATATCAACAAGGGCAGTCGGATTCGCCGGATGATCGATCGCCTTGCAGAACTCGATCTGATTGAGGCGCCCACTGGCCGCTTCTGTGAGACGGACCACGGGTGGCAACCACAAGGTTGCGCTGCTGCCTAAGACCTGACCCCGGCCTCGCGCCGGGGTTACCTTTTGAGGTAACGGATCGATAGCGGCGGCCCGGCTACCAAAGGGAGAAAAGCAGCCGGGCCAAGCTGGGAAGAGTTCCGCTCCCGCCCAACAGCCCAGCATGATCCTCATTGCACCCGTCCGCAAGCGGCCACCGATGCCCCTATTTCCTCAGCCTATCTGTCTCGGCAAAGTCGCGGTCACTAGGCCTTTTTGGGAACGTTTAATGAATTGCTAATGCACCCCTTGCTGCTTTTGGCGGCCGCGCCTATGCTTTGGGCACGGGGAATATGTCTGCGGCATTGGGTAAGGGGTTGCTGCGATGCTTCGTGTTTTGCGCGAATTCTGGAATGATCAGCGCGGTGTCGCGATGATCCTTGTCGCAATCATGCTGCCTGTGCTGGTTGGCTTCGCATTGTTGGCCATCGATATGAGCCGGGCCAACGGACTGCACAATGATCTCCAAAAGGGTGTCGACGCTCTTGCGTTAGCTACCGCTGCGGAACTGGATGGCAGACCGGATGCGATAATCCGAGCCAACCGGGCGGCGTCCACCCTTCTGACCGAGCAAAAGACCAAGTTTTCGACCGCAGGCGATCACACGTTCGCCCGGTCTGATGTAACGGTAACCTACTTGACCGGCATTCCTGCCAGCGACGACACCAGGTTAGACGCTGCCGGCGTTGACGCGAACGGCGTTAACTGGGCGAGCACCGACCCCGCCGCGGTGTCATTCGCGGAAGTAACCGTGAACGCCTCCGGCCTGGCGGACGGCGCGGGTGCCTTTGAAACGATCTTTCCCGCGAGCTTTATCGGCAGCAACGACACTATGGACATCCGGCCACAGGCCGTGGCCGGGTTTCTGACAGGGGTATGTGACTTCACACCTGTTTTTATCTGCAACCCGTACGAAGGGGATCCAAATCACACGCTTCAAGATGCTGCCGCCGACCCCAACCTTCGCCGCCGTCTCATTGAAGTGCGCAAGGTTGGCAACGGTGCCGCTGCTGGCCCTGGCAATTTCGGGTTCCTCCAACCTCCCGCCGGTGTAGGCAACGGTGCGAAGGCTCTTGCCGAGACCATCGCAACTTCAAAGCCCAAGGGCTGTTATGGCCAGAAGGGGGTCGACACCAAAACCGGCCAGAATGCCGGGCCTGTCCAAGACGCGTTCAACGTTCGGTTTGGGATCAAGCCTACCGGCGGCGGCTTCAATACCGCCGAATTTGGCCCGGCTGCCAATGTGAGAAAGGGGGCCAAGAAGACTTCCGGTGGTGCTGGCCAATGCCCAGCTATGAACCAATTGACGTTCGGTCTCGCCGGCAACATGGGATTGCCTAGGGACCAGTCGACCCCGTACATGGGCGGCCGCATGGGAGACGGAAATTGGCCGTTAGACACTTATTGGTCGACGAATTTCGGAATGACTACCAAGCCGGGTAGTTGGACGGCAACAAAGCCGACGCGATACGAAGTCTACAAGTATGAACAGTTCGCCGGGCTGGTCGACCGGCCATCGACCGGCGGTGAGACCGGTGCGCCAGCGAACTCATGCCCGGCCGTGGTCACCTCGATAGATCGGCGACTTCTTTACGGCGCCATTCTCAATTGCAACGCGCTGGAAGCTGCGGGCAACGACCTGTCCGGCCACAGCGTTGGTGTTCCTGTTGAGGCGTTTGGCAGTTTCTTTCTTACAGAGCCCGTTCAGTCGGCATCAGAAGATGCCTCTCTTATGATGGAACTTGTCGATATTTCTACGGGGGGCCAAGGCACCCTAGATAAGTTCGTCCGCAACGAGTCCCAGCTTTACCGATGAAGATCCTTCTGACAGTTCTCCTGATGGTCGCAACGCCGGCGCCGGCTGAAACGCTTTCACGGGATGCCTGCGCCGTGCTTGCCAACTCGGCCGAGGATGCCGCCGTGTCAGCCACCCTCATGGCGGATAAGTCCGAGGGTCGTAAGATGGCAGAGTTGGCACGAACACTTGGATCAGATGCGAAAGCAGCCGCCGAGGCCGTCGACCGCACCAGCCAGGCGATGGTCGCTCCGATGCGCGATTACGCAAAGGCCTTGACCGATTTCGCCAAGCTCATGCGCGCGTGTGTCACCAACTAGAACGACTGGCAGGGAGCGCCTTGGTGCCATCAGCGTGATGTAGCACTGGTCGAGCTTGTCGCCGCCGAATAACGCCCTGGACGCAATGGGTCGAGCCGGGCCTGATCGGCCGTGTGAAGCACCTGCGCGGCGAGGAGGACCTCCGCCACGCCTCACTGCAGGACTTCCGCGAGGAGAACTAGCCCGGAGGCTTCTCCCGCGGCTGTGCTGGCCCTGTCATGTTCGGCTGGATGAATGGCGCCCTCTTGCCGGTAATGGTCTCAATCGACTTCAACAGCGGTCGATGGACCTCACGTAGAGCTTGGTAGTGCTCGCTGTGATACGCCAGGAGCGGCCCGACGATGCTCTTGTGCAGCGCTTCGGCTGCCGCCAGGAAGCGGTCGATTTCAGCCCGGGAAAGCTGTTCGGAAGGTTTGGTTCTGGCCATTGGCGATCTCCGGTTTGATGGGGTCGCCGCAACGAGGACAATAATCCTACATGCCGGGCCGGCTGGCAAGGTGAAACGGTCGCTTTACCTGCTTGGGCGCATTCTGATAGCGTCAACCTTACACGGCTAAGGCTAGGGAGCCGTTTAAAACCATGACCAAGGTCAAGATTACAGTTCAACCATCTGCCGAGCATCCGACCGTCCTCGATGTGAAGGACGCGATGCAGCAAGTACTCGACTTCTTCGAAGCCCTTGTCGACGACAAAGACGAAGGCGTGGTCGTCTGGAACCTCACTTTTGCGGGGACCAACAGCCCGTTCACGGCTGAGGCCGAAGCGGTTTCCATTGATCCTTCTGTGAACATTGAGCCGATAGCGCGGGCTCGAGTCGCCGAGGCCGCAAGATTTTTGGACGATGTGAGCAACGGACGCCGGCCGGCGGGCGATTTAAGCAAGCGTCGCCGCGAATCCATGCGGCGTGTCCTTCGTCGCAATACTCACGGAATCGGAACCACCGTCGCCAAGTTCGGCGTCCAGCCGAAGCCGATCACCCTTACTCCGAAGATCGCTTCGATTGCGTTGGATGCCATGGCCGACGATGACAGGGATGTCTTCGATCTTTTCCCCCGTAAAAGAAAGCGCGTCGAAGTCGGGTCGATCGAAGGATCGTTGATTGACGTTTGCACCGATCGGAATCGACCGGCAGTTCGAATCAGAGAGCGCAAAACTGATCGCGAGATTGTTTGCCGGGTCGACCAGAGCACTCAGAACGAGATAGCGAGATCTGCGAACTTCCTCGACGTTTGGGAACATCGACGGATTGTCGTGCGAGGCCGGTTGCATTTCGATGACGATGGGAAGCTGACGCGCGTTGATGCGACCAGCATCCGTCGTGTCATTCCACGCCAGATGACCACCAGGGACATCGAGGACCAGGATTTCACTGGAGACACGTCCACGGCCGAGTTCATCGACAAGCTCCGCGAGGGTGACTTTGGCTGAAGTGCCTAATTACTATTGGGACGCCTGTATGTGGATCGCGTTGATTCAGCGAGAGCCTGGGCGATTTGAAGCTTGCCAGCACATTATCGAGCGAGCCCAGCGTGGCGAAGTGAAGATCTGGACATCGGCCTTTACACTGGCTGAGGTCTACAAGCCGAACAAAGAATCGGACCTCCTGTCCGAACCAGATGACAAGGCGTTCGAGGACTACATTGAGCAGGATTTCGTGACCTTGGTGCAAGTCGACATGGACATCGGCGTGGCGGCGCGGCGTCTCCTTCGAAAGCATGCGTCAATTCGAAAGCCGCAGGACGCCATCCATATCGCAACGGCGCTGCTGAACAACGTGGACGAACTGCACACGTTTGATAGAAATGACATGCTGGCGCTCGATGGCAGGTTGAACCGCGCCGACGGGACGAAACTCAGGATCGTGACACCTCAGCCACCACCCCATCCCGATGAAGGGACCCTCCTAGAGGTTCTGATAGCTCGCAATGGGACTGATCGCTGATAATAAGGGCCGCAACGTCCAAGCTTATTGTCACGCTTCAATGCAAAGCCGGCTCCCCAGAGGAGGCAGCTTAGTCATCAGCATCGCTTCTTCCCGCGTCACGCGCTGCGATTAGAGCGGGGTTCCAAAAAGCTTTGGAGATTCGCGAACGCTCTGCTTCCCAATCTCGGAGGTCGAGATTGTTGCCCTTTATTGCAAGCTTCGCATGCCCAACGATGTCGCGTGCGGCATCAACCAGCAGAAACAGGTGATCATATTTTGGGATGTTCTTCTCCGATTGCGTCAAGAGCAGGTGGGCCAGCCATTCGTTTCTAAAGGCTGACAATTTTGCAAGCGCGCGGTCACCCTCGCGTGACCGCCGAAGCCCTCGATATCGTAGAATCGCCGCGTCAGCGCTCTGTTTCGCTACCCTTGCGTTTGATTGATCGACACTGCTGCGGAATGGCATCCACAACCCGGCCGCGGACACCAGCCGCTTGACGCATCGTTTCTGGCCGAGCAGCCGCAGCATCAAAGGAATAGACGCAACATCGCTCCGGTTGGCCTTCTTCGCAATCGATTCTCCCGGTCGAGGACGAGGATCTTCGAACATTTTCGCAAGCACGATCGCCAAATAGAGCTGCGTCGCGAGCTTGATCGTGTCGTAACACTCGGCCCCATAAAATGCGTGCCCGTGTAGCTCCGCCTTGACGATTTCATTGGCGGTTTCAAGCGACGTTTCCAGTTGAATTGCGGTCCGAAGCTCACGCTCAACCATATCCACCATAATGCCCAGGCGCTTGATTGCGGTTTCGGTTGGGAGCGGGGTTGCTCGCTTCTTATTCCTCTTCTTCGACGCGCCAGTCTTGCTCATGGATTTCGCTTGGCCAACCTGACGCCGGCGCCGCCGCCATTCTCGGGGATGAACTCGACGCCGGCCGTAATCAGGGTCTCTCGCAGCCGCGCGAGTGTCGTCGCATAGGGTGTTCGTTTTCCGGCTTCGAAGTCGGCGATCGTCGCGCGACCAACCTCTGCTTTTTCAGCAAGGTCCTGTTGTGACCAGCCTATCAGGCCTCGTGCCGCTCTTAATTGCCCCACCGTTATCGTCATCTGCCCTCAACTTCATTCAAATTGTATTGACTTGCTGCCAAAGTCATTTAATTTGCATGACGTTACATCAACGTCGCTCAAGGAGCAACACCATGCCGAACACCCCTGTTCCGGCGGCCGGCGAAGCTATGCCAGCTGCCTTCCTGGGAAGATTTTCCCGCCGCGCCGCGCTTGGCGCAATCGCCTCTCTCCCGGCCGTAGGTAGCGCTGCAGCGGCAACCGCCGCGTTGGCCAACCAAACACCCGTCGACCGCTTCCTGGCTGCTGTGGCCGAACTGAAGGCCGCGGCCGAAGCGCTCGATCCGAACATCTACAACTGGACTGTCAGCACCAACGGCGACAAGTATTGCGGCATTATGATCGCAGCGTTCCGCACGACGACGAAGTACGAGGGCGATGGCTGGTATCAATCGCCCTACGAATGGGGCGAGGTAAAGCAGATCTTCGTCCGGCGCGCGCCAGAGCATGACCGTAAAGGCGAGCGCTGGTTTCGCATCGGCCCGTCTGCCACCAGCAAACACAAGAGCGTCCTCATGACCGAGGAGCGTTTCCGGGTCAACTACGGCCCAAAGGTGCAGGCATGAGCGGCCCGAGCGACAATCTCAATGACCTCGAAGGAGACATCACGAATCTGTCGACGCTCATCAGCACGATCGTCACAGTCTCCGACGCGGGTTCGGACGACAAGACCATGCAGCAGGTCCAGCACCTGCTTTGGATAGCCCGAGACTTGACCGAGCGATTGAGCGAAACCGCCGCGGCTTGCCACCAGAAGGTGATGGACGAGCGCAAGGCCGCCTGAAATTACCCACGGTGGGGAATTTGGCCCGCTGCCTCACGGTGGCGGGCTTCTATTTTGCCATCGGCTCAGTGAGCGGAAGCCATGTGATCCCACCAGTGCCGTCACGTACAAGGAACCACGTCTGTGCGGTCTGTCGGTCGAGCAAGACGGTTGTCGGCTGCGACTGGCCTGGGTTCATATAGGCCGCGATCGAACCCTGTGAAACCTCATATCGGGGCTCGCTGTTCGAACACCCTGTCAAGCCAGCCACAACGATGCCGAAAACTGCGCGGCGCATAGTCCCTCCCATGTCGCGTCCATGTCGCATGGACCAGCCGATAGTCGCAGGAAACCCTTGGAAATCAACGGTAGCGGTTTGCAACATGACGCGACATGGCATCAGCCGCCGAGGTGCTAGTGATAGCACCTAAGTTGCTGATTTGTTTAAGAGAACTTTGGTAGCGGGAGAGGGACTTGAACCCCCGACCCCAGGATTATGATTCCCGTGCTCTAACCAACTGAGCTACCCCGCCAGGGCGGCGAAAGGCCCGAAATCCGCCTTAAATCGAAAGGCATTTCGAGGCGTTCGCCTAGGTCGCGCGGATATAAGGTTGGGAGGGCGAGCCTGTCAAGCATCGATGCGCGAGGGGCGCCGGCATATTGTCGCCGGTAAAAGCTTTGCCGGGCTGGCATCTCCGGCAAGCCACCGGGGTTGAGTTCGACGGGGCACGCCGCTATGTCTCGGCCAAGAAATTAGAGTTTGAAGCTGATGAAGCCGCGCATTGCAGTCCTCGGTTGCGGATACTGGGGCAGCAACCACATCCGCACCCTCAAGGCGCTCGGCGCGCTGCATGCGGTTTCCGATGCCAATCGGGCGCGGGCCGAAGGCTTTGCCAGCGAGCAGGACTGCCTGGCGATCGAGCCCGACCAGCTGTTCGTGCGTGACGATATCGACGCCATCGTCATGGCGCTGCCGCCGCAATTCCATGCCGATCTTGCCGTGCGCGCCGCTGAGGCCGGCAAGGACGTGCTGGTGGAAAAGCCGATTGCGTTGACCGTGCCCGACGCCGAGCGCGCCGTGCAGGGGGCCAAGGACAATGGCCGCGTGTTCATGGTCGGCCATGTCTTGCGCTTCCATCCCGCCTTCGAGACGCTGAAGGCGCTGATCGACAATGGCGAGCTCGGCGAGGTCCGCTACATCCACTCGCACCGGCTCGGCCTCGGCAAATTCCACACCGAGAACGACGCACTGTGGGATCTGGCGCCGCACGATTTGTCGATGATCCTGGCCATCACCGGCACCGAGCCGATCGAGGTCAGGGGCGAGGGGGCGGCACTCCTCGACAATCTCAGCGATTTCGCGCATCTGCACATGCGTTTTCCCAACGGGCTGCGCAGCCATCTCTTCACCTCGCGGCTCAATCCCTATCGCGAGCGGCGGCTGACCGTGGTCGGCACCAAGGCAATGGCGGTGTTCGACGATGTCGAGCCCTGGGAGCGCAAGCTGGCCGTCTACCGCCACGCGGTGTGGCAGGACAGCGGCCAGTGGGCCTTCACCACCAACGAGCCGTCCTATGTCGCGGTCGGCCAGGGGATGCCGCTGACGCGCGAGCTCGAGCACTTCATCCAGTGTATCGAGACGCGGGCCGAGCCGCGCACCAGCGGCGAGGAAGCCATCAGGGTGCTGCGCATCCTGACGGCGGGTACAGTCACGCACACAAAGTCCTGAGACCGTTTCGAAACCCTGCTCTGAAGGCAGACCGAAACTAAAACTGTCTTCGAGAGGGTAGTGTTTACTCTGCGGGAATCTGCGCCGGCCTGGCTGCGAGCCGGCTGAGCATGGCTTCGGCCTCGGCGCCGCGCTCGGAGCGCTCAATGAAGCCGCCGCCGAAAACGCGGGCTTCGTTGCCGTCGTCGGAATAGAGCACGCAGGCCTGTCCCGGCGCGATGCCGGACTCGCCGTCGACCAGTTCGACAAAGGTGCTGCCGGCGCGGTGATGCAGCACGGCCGGGCGCGGCGGCCGCGTCGAGCGCACCTTGGCGAACAGCTCCATGCCGGCGGCCGGAATGTCGGACAGCGCGCGATCGCCCAGCCAGTTCATGTTGCGCAGATAGATCTTGTGGGTCTCCAGCGCCTCGCGCGGGCCGACGATGACACGGGCCCGGTCGGCGTCGAGATGGACGACGTAAAGCGGCTCGCCCGAGGCGATGCCGATGCCGCGGCGCTGGCCGATCGTATAGCGCAGGATGCCGTCATGGCGACCGAGCACGCGGCCGTCGATATGGACGATGTCGCCTGGGTTGGCGGCAGCTGGCTTCAGCTTGGCGATGATGTCGGAATATTTGCCCTGCGGCACGAAGCAGATGTCCTGACTGTCCTGCTTGGCGGCAACGGTCAGCCCCATTTCTTCGGCGATGGCCCGCACCGCAGGCTTGGACAGCCCACCCAGCGGAAAGCGCAGATAGTCGATCTGCGCCTGCGTGGTGGCAAACAGGAAATAGCTCTGGTCGCGGTCGGCATCGACGGGCCGGAATAGCGCGCGGTGGGCGCCATTGGCCCCGGAGCGGATATAATGGCCGGTGGCGAGCGCATCGGCGCCAAGGTCCTTGGCGGTGGCCAAAAGGTCGGCGAACTTCACCGTCTGATTGCAAGAGACGCACGGAATGGGCGTTTCGCCGGCAACGTAGCTCTCGGCAAACGGGTCGATGACCGCCTTGCGGAAGCGCTCCTCATAGTCGAGCACGTAATGCGGAATGCCCAATGTCTCGGAAACGCGGCGGGCATCGTCAATGTCCTGGCCGGCGCAGCACGACCCGGCCCGGTGCGTTGCGGCGCCATGATCGTAGAGCTGCAGCGTGACGCCGACGACATCATAGCCTTCGCGCTTCAGCAGACCGGCGACGACGGACGAGTCGACACCGCCCGACATGGCGACGACGACGCGGGTGTTTTGCGGGCTGGCGGGAAGGTCGAGGCTGTTCATGGTTCTTTCGTTCTGCGCGGCGCTTCAATGGCAGTGGCGCGAATATAGGTCAACCACACCAGCGGCGCCAGCTTTGCGGCGGTGCCGATTTTGCGGGAAAATTGCGCGCCTGCCCGCCGTTGCCTCAAATGCCGACGAAAAGACTAACGCGGCGTTCATGATCCTTACCTACTCATTAGGGTTCGCTTAGGCAATTTTTAAAGCTGTGGCGGTAATGTGGTGGGGATTGGGTCTTTGAGTTTTTAGTAGAGAGTACGATGACCGATCTTGTTAGACCGCGAGTCAAATATGTTATTGGGCCTGACGGCAGCCCTCTTACGATTGCCGATCTTCCGCCGACGAATACACGTCGCTGGGTTATCCGGCGCAAGGCGGAAGTGGTTGCTGCGGTCCGCGGCGGGCTTTTGAGCCTCGACGAGGCATGCCAGCGCTACAAGCTGACCACCGAGGAATTCCTGTCCTGGCAAGCGTCGATCGACGAATACGGCCTTGCCGGGCTGCGCACGACGCGCATCCAGCAATACCGGCACTAGAGCCAGGACCACAATAGAAAAGGGCGCGGTAACCGCGCCCTTTTGCCTGTCGGTAATGCCTGCTGCTCAGACCGTCAGCACCACCTTGCCGATCGGCCTGGTGGCGAGAAAAGCGTGCGCGGCGCCCGCCTGTTCGAGCGGAAAGCTCTTTGCCACATGGACCGCAAGCTTTCCCGCATCGACCAGTTTGCCAAGTTCGACGAGGCCTTCACGGTCGGGCACGACGGACATGCGCTCGACGCGGATCCCACGCGCAGCAGCCTTGGCTCGGGTGGTGTCGTGGACATTGAGCAGCGACACCAGGACCCCACCGTCCTTCAGGACTGTCAGCGATTGGTCGGCATGGTCGCCGCCCATCGGCTCCAGCACCAGGTCGACGTCGCTGACCTCGGCGGCGAAATCTCCCTTGGTGTAGTCGACCACTTCATCGGCGCCGAGCGAGCGGACGAAATCGAGTTTCTTCGGGCTGGCGGTGGCGATGACATAAGCGCCGTGCGCCTTGGCGATCTGCACCGCCAGATGCCCGACGCCGCCGGCGGCGGCATGGATCAGCACGCGCTGGCCGCGCTTCAGGCCGCCATGGTGGACAAGGCCTTGCCAGGCAGTCAGGCCGGCCAGCGGCAGCGCGCCTGCATGAAAGTGATTGATGCCTTGCGGCTTCGGTGCGATTTCATCGGCCGGGGCGACAGCGAGTTCCGCATAGGCTGCCGCCTGCTTGGGAAAATGCGGCATGCCGAACACGGCGTCACCGACCTTGAGGCCGCCATCGACGCCTGGGCCCACCGCCTCGACCGTGCCTGAAATATCCCAGCCCAAAGTGAAGGGCGGTTCGCCCAGCAAAGGATAGTAACCGGCGCGCACCGAGCCATCGACCGGATTGATGCCGGCGGCATGCACGCGCACGAGCACTTCGCCTGACTTGGGCGAGGGCGCGGGGCGATCGGCGATGACGAGGACGTCGGGTCCGCCGACTGAATTCTGGACAACGGCACGCATGGGAGGCTCCTGCTGGGGTTTCTGTGCCACTATCATTTGGATAGTAATATTCCCTTGTCCAGTATGTACCTTTTCCATATATAGGCACCTCATGGATAGTGATAATGATTGCGGCTCCGGCTATGACGCCTTCCAGCGGACGTGTCCTTCGCACGCCGTGCTCGAGATGCTGGCCAGCAAATGGGTCTATCTGACGGTTTGTGCGCTGCGCCGTGGCCGGATGCGCAACGGCGAACTGGCGCGTAAGCTCGAAGGCATCACGCCTAAAATGCTGACGCAGACGCTGCGCGTCCTCGAGCGCGACGGGCTTGTGCGGCGCGAAATCTTTCCGGTGATCCCGCCGCGGGTCGAATATGAATTGACCGAACTTGGCCAGAACCTGGCGGGGCTGCTCACCCAGATACGCTCCTGGTCGGAAGAGCATGTGCCTGACATCAAGCAAGCGCGGGCGAGGGCGGCTGCGAACCTGGACAGGGATTTCGCACGGGCCTGAAGCTGCGGCCGCCTTACGGGCCGGATCAGCAGCGCCGGGGCTTTTTGGCGCGCTACACGCAAAGCAAAGCGCGGCGTCAGGCGGCGCCGGTCGGGTTAAAACTCTGCCGTCAGCCGATCATGGCGCTGCGACCGCCGAGTTCCGCGTCGCGGATCTTGGTGTCGCGCGATTCCAGCATCTCGGCCTTGGAAAGCTCCGCTTCAGCTTCGCCGAGTAATGATTCGGCAGCGCTTCGCTGCTGGGCGAGGTCGCTTTGAGAGTTTCTGAGGTTATCACGGCGCAGACGCGCCGCCTTGGCGAAGGTCGGATAGGCAAAATGATTGATGTCGGTGATGCCGGCCTTCTTCTCCTCGGCGGTGATCTGAAGCTCCAGTTCAACGGCCATGCGCTCGAACTCGGCGATCATCATGTCGAGCTGCAGCAGCTGCCGCCGCTTCTCATTCACCTGAAATTGCTTCAGCCGAACGAGGTTTTCACGTGACTTCATGATTCGGTACTCCCGGAAACGCACACCTGCACATATCGTCCAATCCGCCCGCCAGGGCCTGGCGCCGCCCGTATCCACCGGCATTCCCCGAACTATGGGAAACAAATCCCTAAAGTTTTTTGCCGGCGGTAACCATTCGTTTACGCGCATTGTTAATCATAAGGGCGAGGACTTAAGGCCGGGTAAAAATTCCGGCTCCCGATACGGAAGCCGGCCAGCGAGTCCCTTGAGTCACTTAGTCCGACTTATTAATGTGTTGCATTAGCGATTTGGTTCTGTGATTCATCATTAGATTCAAGAGGGTGTAGAAAGGGGTTAAAAAATCTGGTACCGTCCTTGGTGCGGAATTAGGTTTTGTTAACCATTCGATGGCAGCCTCTGTTCAGGCAATCACTGCTCCGGTCCCGGATGGGTCGTGACATGGTCCGGCGGCAGAAAAGGGGAATGAAATGCGCGTTCTGCTGATAGAAGACGACAGTGCAACCGCTCAGAGCATCGAGCTGATGCTCAAATCTGAAAGTTTTAATGTTTACACGACCGACCTCGGCGAAGAAGGTGTCGATCTCGGTAAACTTTATGATTACGATATCATTCTTCTCGACCTCAACCTTCCCGATATGTCCGGCTACGAAGTCTTGCGGACACTTCGCCTGTCCAAGGTGAAGACGCCGATCCTGATCCTGTCCGGCATGGCCGGTATAGAGGACAAGGTGCGCGGCCTGGGCTTCGGCGCCGACGACTATATGACCAAGCCGTTCCACAAGGACGAGCTGGTCGCCCGCATTCATGCCATCGTGCGCCGTTCCAAGGGCCATGCCCAGTCGGTCATCACCACCGGCGACCTGGTGGTCAATCTCGACGCCAAGACCGTCGAAGTCGGCGGCCAGCGCGTGCATCTGACCGGCAAGGAATACCAGATGCTGGAGTTGCTCTCGCTGCGCAAGGGCACCACGCTGACCAAGGAAATGTTCCTCAACCACCTTTATGGCGGCATGGACGAACCGGAACTGAAGATCATCGACGTTTTCATTTGCAAGCTGCGCAAGAAGCTCGACGCAGCATCCGGTGGCCAGAACTACATCGAGACGGTCTGGGGTCGCGGCTATGTGCTGCGCGAGCCGGAAGACATCCGCGTCAGCGCCTGAGCGAACATCATCCAATTGAATTTAATGAGAAAACCCGGCTCAGGCCGGGTTTTTTGCTGTCCTTCTTGGCCGAGGACGTGCCGAGTCAGGCGGCAACCTTCAAGGTACGAAAACGTTCGAGCAGTTGCGGCCGGTTGAACGGCTTCAACAGATAACCCTGGGCGCCGGCGCGCTTTGCCTTCATGATCGAGGCAACATCGACCTCGACCAGCGAGATCAGAATCTGCGGTTTGATCGTGCTCTCCATGGCGCGAACCTGGCGAATGACGTCGACCGCTTGCATGTCCGGCAGGGCGCCGTCGACGACAATCACATCAGGCATCTCGGCAGCGCACATCTCGACAGCATCAAGTCCAGTTGCCGCTTCGATCACCACCATGTCGGAGCCGCCAAGAATCCGTTTTGCAACCTTTCTGATGACGCTCGAATCGTCGACAAACATGCAGCGCTTCATTTCCGGGTCCTCTTTGCCATGGTGCGAACCGGCGGCATCCGGGTATCGGGATGCACACTAGGCCAATCTGGTAAAGAAGCAGAAAAGCCGTTAGGTAAAGTTTTTACAAACATGTCGTTTGCAGCCCCATTCGGCAGGGGCGTTGCCGGCAATGAAACTTGCTTGTTCTGAATTGCCGCAAATATCAGCGGGAAAAGATACTTGATTGTTCTTGATGCTCGGACGTCCTGCCGAGCGGCTTCGCTCAGGCCGCGGACAGCACGATCTCTTCGGCGGTCGCGTGAATCGAGATCGTCATGTTGGCCTCACGCGCCAGCAGCAGCGTGTAGTAGGGCTGGACGGTATGGGCGTCGATAGGCTCCTCGGGCTTGTTGCCGGAATGGAGTTCGAGGAATTTCGGCGGCACGCGCAGCATCGGGCCGCTTGCGGCAAGCGCAAAGCGCGGCTCTGTGTCGAGGTTTTCCAGCGTGACCACCAATCTGCCACCGCGCGGGATGGCGGCATTGGCGACAAGCAGCAAATTGAGCAGCAGCTTGACCTTGTTCTTCGGCAGCAGGGCGCGAACCCCGTTCCAGATCAATTCCGGCTTCTCGTTCTTCAGGAAGGCGATGGCGACGGACTCGGCATCGCCGGTGTCGATCATCATGCCCGCCGAACCGGCGGCACCGAAGGCGATGCGGGCGAATTGCAGGCGGGCCGAAGCGTTTCTGGCGCTCTGCCGGATCAGTTTCATGGCGTCTTCGTCGGCGCCGCCCTCGTCCAGGAGTTCAAGGCCGTTGTTGATGGCGCCGACCGGCGAAATGATGTCGTGGCAGACTCGGCTGCACAACAAGGCTGCGAGATCGGGTGCGGAGAGAGAGAAAAGCTCAGCCATCGGCGAAAAATCCCTGCTAAAATTCACATCCTGGTGGCCGCGCGGCCGACAGCCACGCTCACCACCCGAATCACGCTCTTTCCCCCAGGCATTCTGAATACACAGCGCCCGAGCGTGCAGCAACAATCCACAATTCTCGTGAGAAAAAACGGCAGCTTTGCACAGGATGGGAGCCCGCGCAGACAGTCAGAAACAGCCTTCGAACCGCCATGTTCATGTGGGAGGTTAATGGTTGAAAAAGGATTACGGCATAGTTTGCCCGTAACAGTCATCCTTAACGGCCGCCTAAAGAGCCGGACGGGGTGCGAGGCGTCGGCGAAAGTGCTCCCTGACGGAGATTGGAAGCATGGTTTCCCGATTCTACGACCGGACGTTTGTCCGCGTCTTCTTCATGGCGATTGCCCTCATGGGCGCTCTCGCTTTCTCAACCTCTGCGTCGCGGGCACAGGAATACACCGCTCAGGAGATCGTCGATTCCGGTCACAAGTTCTTCGGCGCGACGTCGGGCGGTCTCGCCACCGTCGTCGAGAAGATTTTTGCCTCCTACGGCCTGCCCAATGGCTATCTGCTCGGCGAAGAGGGCTCCGGCGCGCTGATCGGCGGCCTGACCTATGGCGAAGGTACGCTCTACACCAAGAATGCCGGCGACCATAAGGTGTTCTGGCAAGGGCCTTCGCTCGGCTGGGATTTCGGCGGCGAGGGATCGCGGGTGATGATGCTCGTCTATAACCTCGACGACGTCAGCAATCTCTACAATCGGTTCGGCGGCGTTGCCGGTTCGGCCTATGTCGTGGCCGGCGTCGGCTTCAACGTGCTGCAGAACAACAGGGTGCTGCTGGTGCCGATCCGCACCGGCGTCGGCGCGCGGCTTGGCGTCAATCTCGGCTATCTGAAGCTGACGCAGAGGCCGACCTGGAATCCCTTCTGAGCGATTCCGACCACACTTCGACCCGATCAACAGATTCTGACCCGCTGCAGCTGCGGCAAACCCTTGCCGCAGCGCTGGATTTGCGTCATGCGAACATGGCAAAGTCCAGACTTGGCGGTTGCCGGATAGCGGCCCGCCCGTAACGGGTAGTCACCTTGGTTCAGTCGATCCTGTTCTTCGCCCTCGGCTTTCTGTGTGCAGGTTTTCTGGCACTGCTGGTCGCGCCGGCCATCTGGCGGAGGGCGGTCGCGCTGACACGCAAGCGTGTCGAGGCGTCGGTGCCGCGAACGCTGGCCGAGATCCAGGCCGACAAGGACAGCTTGCGGGCCGAGTTCGCCATGACGACGCGCCGGCTCGAAATCAGCATCAAGACGCTGCGTGAGCAGGCGAATGAGCAACTCGTCGAAATCAATCGGGGCCGCGAGGCGCTGAAAGGCCTGGCGGTCGAGCGCAAGGACAAGAAGCAGGCGCTTTCGGAGCTCGGGGAAAAAAACGAATTGCTCCTGCATCGCGAGCAGCAGATACGACAGCTGTCGGACAGGCTTGCACAAACAGAGCGCATGATGGAGAAGCGCGCGCTTGAGCTGGAAAAGCTCGAACATATGTACGACGACGCGTCCTTCTCCTCCAGCAATCGTCAGATTGAACTCGTGGCACGCGAATCCGAGCTGGAAAAACTCGCCAACGACATTTCAGTGCTGCGCGGCCAGCGCAAGGAGGCCGACAAGCGCCATCAGGAAGTCGTCACCGAAGCTAAGGCCACGCGCGATGCCTTGAAGGCCGAAAAGAAAAGAACCGCCGACCTCGACAGAAAGCTCGAGCGCCTGCTCGCCACGCTTGCCGATCGCGAGGACAAGCTCGATCGTCGCGAAAAAGAACTGGCCCGCCTTCGCGAACGGCTGAAGGGCGACGCTACGGGAGCCGCCGCGGCTGCTGGCCAGGTTGGTGCGCAAGACAGTGCCCGCGCCAGGAACGAGGACATCGACAAGACGCTCGCCAAGCTCGAAGGCGACCGAGAGCGGCTGGAAGCCAGGCTGACGACGCTGGCCCGCGAAAACAAGCGGATGAAGGCGGAGCTTGGCGGTTCTGGATCCGCGAAGCCCGGGAATGGCCCCGGCAACGGCAATGATGCCGGTTCTGCCTTGCGCGAACAAATGAACAATCTGGCGGCTGAGGTCGTCCATTTGACGGCCAAGCTCGAAGGACCCGATTCACCGATCGCCAAGGCGCTGGCGGCGCCGCAGGAAACGCGGTCAGGAACCACCAGCCTCGCCGATCGCGTCCGGGCGTTGCAGAAGGCGGACTCGCCGAGCTGAGTTTCGAGCCTCGGCTTGAAATTGCCCGACTACCCCTATCAGCGCGAAAAATGATGCAGCGCGATGGCTGAGGCGGCCGCAACATTCAGGCTGTCGAACCCTTCCGACATCGCGATCCGCACCGTCCGCAGGCGAGTGAGCAGCCTCTCCGGGAGGCCCTCGCCTTCGGTGCCGAGATAGAGCGCCAGTCGTTTCGGTCGCGTGGCATCGCGAATGTCAGCCTCACCACGCGGCGACAAAGCGACCTGGCCGAAGCCCAACTCGCCGAGCTTCGCGATGAAAGCTTCAGTGTCGCCGAAGGACGCAAAGGGCACCTTCAACGCGGCGCCGACGGAGACGCGGATCGCCTTGCGATACAGTGGGTCGCAACAGGTGGCGTCGACGAAGACGGCATCGGCGCCGAAGGCGGCGGCATTGCGGAAGATCGATCCGATATTGTCATGGTTGGCGATGCCGATGAGAACGACGATCAACGCTTCGGCAGGCAAGGTGTCGAGCAAGGCCTCGGCGGGCTGTGGCATGCCCTTGCTGCCGATCGCCAATATACCGCGATGCATGTGGAAGCCGGCGATCCTGTCCATGACGGCGCTTGCCGCAACGTAGACCGGCAGGTCGGCAGGGGCCTTGCGCAGGATGTCGTCGAGCCCGGCCAGCCGGTTCTCGAGAACCAGGATCGACTCCGCAGCAAAGCGTCCGGCTGACAGCAGGACGTCCAGCACCACCTTGCCTTCGGCGACGAACCGGCCATGGCGGCCGGTGAGATCGCGCTCGCGGATGTCGAGATAGGCGGCGACCCGCGGATCGCGCGCGTCGTCGATCTGGATAGGATCCATCAATACCTCGGCCGGCGAAAAATCGTCAGCGAGGTAAGGAGCGATCGGAGCCGCAGGTCAAGCCCTGCAGGTCAAGTCCCGGCGCGGCGCAGACGCGTTGCCATTTGGGACAAGTCGCCTATCCCGAAAATGCCGTCCAGCATGCGCAACAGTTCGCGCACGGCTTCGGACTTGCAGGAATAGTAGATCATCTGCCGGTCGCGGCGGGTCTCGACAAGATCGAGCGCCCTGAGCTTGGCCAGATGTTGCGACAAAGCGGACTGGCTGAGCATCACCTTTTCGGCGATGGCGCCGACCGACATTTCACCGTCGGCCAGATAGCTCATGATCAAGAGCCGCTTTTCGTTGCCCATAAGGGTCAGAAATGTCGCCGCCGATTCGGCATTGGCGATTAGTTTGGTCGAGACCATCGATGCCCCATGTTTTCCTGCTCATCCAAACGCTATGGGGGCAAATAGCGTTGGCTGCTATAATTCAGCTATGGATCACGCTGCTGATTCAGCGTCGCCTGAATCGTAGATCATTTCGCCCAAATCTCAAGACGTGCTTTTGATTCATGACGATTATCCTTGCGTAGCTGGCGCACGACCGGCTTTGGCCAGGTCGACCAGAACCGGCCGCAGGTCGCGCGCGCTCTTCAATGGCTGCGGAAAATTGACCCTGCAAACGGTGTCGCCCGATGCCAGGTCCATGCCATCGGCATCGAAGCCGGTCATGGTCCAACCATCACCTTCAACCCTGGCGAAATGATGGGCATAGACGGCGATGGCGTCGAGATGGTCGGCATTCATGTGGTCGAGAGCGGACTGTTCGCTGGCGGCCAGCTCGTCGACGATCGGCCCCTCGGTGATGAGATCGGCACGGTCGAGCAGGTAGGCCTTGCCGAAGCCGCCATTCAGGCTGGCGCGCTCCGGCTCGAGGCGAAAGATCGAGAAATCGCCGAGCTCGGCATAGAGCTTTGCCTTGGGATTGCGGTTGAGATAGCGCCGCTCGGCGCGGGCATGCGCGCTCGACCCGCGTTCCAGCGGCTGCGCCCGGCAGACAAGCGTTATCCTGGGATGCGCCAGCGGATCGCCCTTGCCGGGTTCGCCGACAAGCAGCGAGCAGCGCGGCTCGGCAAGCATGGCGCCGGTATGGGCTGACAGCGCCGAGACAAGGATCAGCGGCGTGCCATCGATGTCGGTGGCGACTCCGACCCTGGAGGCCAGCGGTGCGCCGGTCGACGGCTCGATCACCGCGAGGGCGCCGAAACGGGCGCTGCGGATCAGCGTTGCGGCCAGCCTGATCGCCTCGGCGTCCGTCGCGCGAATGACGTCCTTCTTCGGCTGGTCCAAAATGCTCACCAGGTAAGTTGATTTTCTAAATCCAGTTATTGGCCAATCATGCCGGCTTTGACAAGCGCTTTGATCTCGGCTGTCGAAAAGCCGAAGCGCGCCAGCACGGTCTGCGGTCGCTGATCGTCATCTTCAGGCATGCCGGAAAGCGCCGGCTGCGAGGCCGAGAAGCGTGGCGCGGGTGCGGGCCGCTCGAGCGCACCTGCTTTCACAAATGCGTGACGCGCCCGGTTGTGCGGATGATCCCTGGCTTCGGCCAGCGACAGAACCGGCGCCACGCAGGCATCGCTTGCGGCAAACAGCGCGTCCCAGTCGTCGCGTGTCTTCTGCCGGAACCGGTCGGCAATGGCCGCGCGCATGTCCGGCCACAACGCCTTGTCGTATTGGCCGCGGACAAAATCCTCGCCGAGCGGCAGCAGCCTTGCGAATGCGGCGAAGAAGCGCGGCTCAAGGCAGCCGACCGCAACGTGGCGTGCGTCCGCCGTCTCATAGGTGTCGTAGAAGGGCGCACCGGAATCGAGCAGGTTGGCGCCGCGCCGGTCGCTCCACAGACCTGCCGACATGAAGGCGTGTATGGGGGCCGCCAGCATCGAAGCGCCCTCGACCATCGCTGCGTCGATCACCTGGCCTTTGCCGGAGCGCGAGCGCTCGAACAGCGCTGCAAGCACCCCGGCGATCAGCATCATGGCGCCGCCGCCATTGTCGGCGATCAGATTCAGCGGCGGCACCGGCCGGCCTTCCTCCCGGCCGGTGGCATGCAACACACCGGAATAGGCGAGGTAGGTGATGTCGTGGCCGGCGCGACCTGCGAGCGGCCCGTCCTGGCCGAAGCCGGTCATGCGGCCGTAAATCAGCGCCGGATTGCGCGCCAATGCAGCACCCGGGCCGAGACCAAGCCTCTCCATCACACCGGGGCGAAAGCCTTCGACAAACAGATCGGCCTTTTCGGCAAGGCGCAGCAGCAGTTCCGTTCCTTTGGCCTGCTTGAGGTCGACGTGCAGGATGGAGCGGCCGTGACGGTCGAGATTGTACGCATCGGAGAGCGGCAGCAGGGGTTGGTCCGAACCGGTGCGCTCGATGCGCAGCACCTCGGCCCCCATCTCCGACAGCATCAGCCCGGCCAGAGGCACCGGGCCGAGCCCAGCCATCTCGATGACTTTCAGGCCGGCCAGCGGACCGGTCTTCACTGCGCCGGCCGCCATGGCCGTCTATTTCGGCGCCATGCGGATTGCCCCATCGAGGCGGATGGTTTCGCCGTTCAGCATCTGGTTTTCGACGATATGCAGGGCGAGCGCGGCATATTCGGACGGCTCGCCGAGGCGGGACGGGAAGGGCACGGCCGCGCCGAGCGAATCCTGCACCTCCTGCGGCATGCCGGCCATCATTGGCGTCTTGAAGATGCCGGGCGCGATGGTGCAGACGCGAATGCCGGAGCGCGCCAGGTCGCGGGCAACCGGCAGCGTCATGCCGACGACGCCGCCCTTGGATGCGGCATAGGCGGCCTGGCCGATCTGGCCATCATAAGCGGCCACCGACGCGGTGTTGACGATGACGCCGCGCTCGCCGCCCTGCAGCGGTTCGAGTTTGGCGGCACGGTCGGCGACGAGGCGGATCATGTTGAAGGTGCCGATCAAATTGATTTCGATCACCTTGCGGTACTGGTCGAGCGGATGTGGACCATCCTTGCCGATCGTCTTCACGCCGATGGCAATGCCCGCGCAATTGACCAGGATGCGCGCTGGCCCAAGTCTCTTTTCCACCTCGGCGACCGCGGCCGCACCGCTGTCGGCGCTGCTCACATCGCACTGGATGGCGGCGCCGCCAATGTCGCCCGCCACCTTCGATGCCCGGTCGATGCCGATATCGAAAATGGCGACGCGCGCGCCCTTGTCGGCCAGCGCGCGGGCGGTTGCCTCGCCGAGGCCGGAGCCGCCGCCGGTTACGATCGCAATCTGGCCGTTCGGGTTCATGCTGCATGCTCCGTGCTGCTCCGGGTCATGCTACGGAGGTCGCCGCCATGGTGCAACCTGACCAATGGGGATCCATCGCGGCCGCTGCCGCGACCGATCCTGGAGCTCAGGCCATCACTGGTGCCTGCTCGGCGATCCTGGCCAGGTTGGCATGGCCGACCTCGCCGGAGAGCCGCGCCACGGCACCGGGCACGATCTCGTGCGACAGCAGCCGGTCGAGGTCGACCGGGCGCGGCATGGAGATCTGGCCGCGGGGGATCTTTCTGAAGCCGAGCGGGCCGTAATAAGGCTCGTCGCCGACAAGGATCACCGCCGGCGCGCCGGCCTTGGCGGCCGCCTCCAGCGCGATCGCCACGAGCCGGCGGCCGATACCGAGATTCTTGAAGGCGGGCCGCACGGCGAGCGGCCCGAGCATCAGCGCGCGTCCGGCGCCGGCGGCGATGCGGGTCATGCGCACCGAAGCAACGACGATGTCGCCATCCATGGCGACAAAGGATAGCGAGCGCTCGTGGCCGCCGGTCTCGCGAATCTTGTAGGCGGCCAGCACGAAACGGCCGGGGCCAAAGGCTTCGTCGTTGATGGCTTCGATTTCGGGATCATGCGCCGGAGTTTCCGGCAGGTATTTCACGTCGGCAAGGCTCATGGTCTTCGCGGTCCGATAAAGAGGAAAGGTTGCTGCAAGCGGCAGCGTTCGCCAGTCAGCGCTTTCTAAGCGCGGGCGCCCTTTCGTCGTCGGTCAAACCGGATCAAGCCAAGATCGAACATGCGGAGTGTCCGCTAGCATCAATTTCCGGCGGCTGCAATCGGCTGTTTTCATCCGGCGTTTCATACGAGTGACGCTCTGTTCAGCAGATGACGGCTTCGGCATTGCCGCCTTGCGACTACATTGGCCAAGGCACGCAAGGAGATTTCGTATGGGATTGCTGGTCGAAGGCAAATGGCAGGACCGTCCGGCCAATGTCGATAGCAGCGGCAGGTTCATCCGCGCCGAGACGCAGTGGCGTGACTGGATCACGCGCGACGGCGCGCCGGCGCAAGGTCGTACGCGCGGCTTCAAGGCCGAGCCCGGACGCTACCATCTTTATGTCTCGCTCGCCTGTCCGTGGGCGCACCGCACGCTGATCTTTCGCGCGCTGAAGAAGCTAGAAGACATCATCCCGGTTTCAGTCGTGCATCATTTCCTCGGTGCTGAGGGCTGGACGTTTTTGGCCGAGGATGGCGCCACCGGCGACACGCTCTACGGCCTCGACTTCCTGCATCAGATCTACACCAAGGCCGATCCAGCCTATTCGGGCCGGGTTTCGGTGCCGGTGCTGTGGGACAAGAAGGAAGAGACCATCGTCTCCAACGAATCCGCCGAAATCATCCGCATGCTCAATTCGGCCTTCGACGAGTGGGGCGATGCCGCTCTCGATTCCTATCCGCCAGGCCTGCGCGGCGAGATCGACAAGGTCAATGCGCTGGTCTTTCCCGCCGTCAACAACGGCGTCTACCGCGCCGGCTTTGCCACCACGCAAGCGGCCTATGAAGAGGCGTTCGGCGAGCTGTTCGCGGCGCTCGACACGCTGGAGGGCCGACTGTCAAAACAGCGCTATCTCACTGGCGAGCGTGTCACCGAGGCCGATTGGCGGCTGTTCACCACGCTGGTGCGTTTCGACCCGGTCTATGTCGGCCATTTCAAATGCAATCTGCGCCGCATCGCCGACTATCCGAACCTTTCGAACTATCTGCGCGACCTCTACCAGGTGCCCGGTATCGCCGGCACGGTGAACCTGCACCACATCAAAATGCACTATTACGGCAGCCACGAGAGCATCAACCCGACGCGCATCGTGCCGGTCGGGCCTGGGCTCGGCTATGGCGCGCCGCACGACCGGGCGCGGTTCAGGCAGGCGGCGTGAGCATCGGATTGACAGCCTACCAGTACGGCGATACCGGCTCGCCTTCAAAAACCTCGGCAAGCCGCCGCAGCGTCGCCGGCGTCGTGCCATGCGGCAAGCGGTCGAGCGGAAAGAAGCCTGCTTCGGCGATCTCGTGGTCCGGCAGTTTCGGCGCGGTCTGGTTGAAGGTTTCGATGAGATAGAGGCCGACATGGTCGCGGCGGCTGGAGCGGCGGTTGAAATGCATCGATTTCAGCACCGGCTGGGCTGTCAGCGCGATGTTGCCTTCCTCGGCCAGTTCGCGCACCAGCGCCTCACCGAGCGTCTCGCCGACTTCGACGCCCCCGCCCGGCAATTGCCAGCCGGGAACGTAGGTGTGGCGGATGAGGAAGACAGTGTTCGAGGCGCGATCGTGGATCAGGCCGCGCACGCCCAGCGTCATCGGCCGCCGCAGCAGGAAATAGAGATGGAACAGCCTTGCCCTGAGGCCTGCCCAGCCGGTCTGGCGAAACGCCTGCTCCGGGTCCGATATAGCCATGACTAGCGAAACCGTGGATGGGCAGGAAACAGTGAGTGGAAAGCGGGGAGCGCGTCGCCTATGAAGGAAGGATGTTCAGGCTCGCGCATATTTCCGATGTCCATCTGGGGCCGCTTCCCGGTGTAACCTATCGCGAACTCGCGTCCAAGCGCGTCGTCGGCTACGTCAACTGGCAGCGCAACCGCCGCCGCCATATGCACGATGCCGTCATCGACACCATCGTCGCCGACATGAAGGCGAGCACACCCGACCACCTCACCGTTACCGGCGATCTGGTCAATCTGGCGCTCGACGGCGAGATCGAGATGGCCAAGCACTGGCTTGAGACGCTGGGTTCGCCGGAGGATGTCTCGGTGGTGCCGGGCAACCACGACGCCTATGTGCCGGGCGCCTTCGACAAGGTCTGCCGCTCCTGGGCGGCGTGGATGAGCGGCGACGGCGTGACTGCGCCGATCGACCGCAACGCTTTTCCCTATCTGCGCGTACGCGGCAATGTCGCGCTGATCGGCGTTTCGACGGCGCGCGCCACGGCGCCGTTCATGGCCAACGGCTTCTTCCTCGAAGGTCAGGCGCAAAGGCTGGCGACAGTGCTCGACGCAACGAACAAACGCGGCCTGTTGCGGGTGATCATGATCCATCATCCGCCGGTGCGCGGCGCCGTCGCCCAGCAAAAGCGCCTGTTCGGCATCTCCCGCTTCCACAAGACCGTTCATAGGCATGGCGCCGAACTCGTGCTGCACGGCCATTCGCATCTGCCGTCGCTGTTCTTCATCGGCGGGCGCGGCGCCAGGATTCCGGTCGTCGGCGTCGCCGCCGCCGGGCAGTCGCCAGGCAGCAAGAACCCGGCGGCACAGTACAATCTGCTCGATATTGACGGGGAGAAGGGCAATTGGCTGATTCGCCTGACGCGGCGCGGCCTGACCGGGCCGGCCTTGCCGCCATCGGACCTGCAGGTCATTGAACTCGGCGCGCAGACACCGAGGCCTCCAGATCGTTGATCAGAAGCTGATCTTCATCGCCATCAGGCGATCCCAAAACAGCGCGGCCGCCACCGCCAGGCCAACAAGCGCGCCGGCGGCGACCAAGCCGAGACCGGAAAGGAACGTCGACCAGCCCCTGCGGGGCACGGCTGCTTGCAAGGGCGGCTCAGCTTCCGGCACGGCGGCGCGTTTCAGGTCGGCGACGGCCGGCTCGACACCGCCCTCCATCATGCGCTGACGCTCGACGATACGCTCCGCCACATAGCGCGTGACCTGATCGGCGACCGGTTTCATATCGGTCGATTCGGCGAGCACGACGCGGCCGATGCGGGTATCCCTGAGAAAGCGGTAGGTGCGGCGGTCGCGCCCCATGGCGACATGGCTGACGGCGTCGATCCACAGGCGGGGCTGCAGGCCGGAGGAGACGACGAAGTCGAAATTGTCCATGTCGGCGGGCACGTCGGCAAAGACCGGGGCGAGCTCGGCGGCGAGCAGATCAAGCCGCATCCGGTGCGCCTCGCGCATGTCGACCACGACATCGTCGCGATCGGCTAAGGCATTTTTCACATCGCGAACGGCGTCGGACAGTTTGCGGGAGGTGTCGATGGGGGTGATGTTTTCGCCAGTGTCCTTCATCGGCGTCGCCTCGCTGATATGGTTAATTGCGAGTTAACACAGGCGGCGGCAAAATGCACTGGCGAGATGCGGGGCGCAAGTAAGTTAGCTCGCCGCGGCCTCGAATGTCGGACGCAGGCGCCTGCCGCGGCGTGCCATGTTTCGGCGCACGGCCTGGGCGACCACATCAGGCACTTCCTCGACCAGCATATGGCCGGCATCGAGCACGTGATGAATATGAAAATGCGCCGGCAGACAATCAGCCTGGGTAAAGGGCAGCACCGGATCGTCCGTTCCCCAAACCACCATCACCGGCATGTCGAGGGTGTCCAGCTGTTCGCCGGGTATGACCCCCTGCCGCTCGTTCCTGGTCATGACGGCCGATATCTCAATCAGCTTGCGCAACTGGCCGGGGCGACGGCGTAGGTCCGCCAGGACGCCAACGATGCGTTCGGGCGGCGGGCTTCGCGGTCCCGACATGGCGGCAAGGCAGGCGCGGATTTCCCGTCTGTCGGCGGCCGCGGCGTAGCGGCGCAACAGCGGTCCGTTGATCTCTGACCCAGCACCGCCCGGCGCCAGAAGCGTCAGCGAGCCTATCCTGTCAGGCTCGGCAAGCGCCATCAGGGAGGCGACCGCACCGCCCATCGAATGACCGGCGACATGCACCCTTGCTATCCCGCGTGCGGCGATATCCGCGAGAACCGCTCGCGCCGCTGTTTTGGCCGGGCCGCTGCCAGGGAATTCGAGAGACAGTCCGTGTCCCGGAAGATCGTAGGCCAAAGTCCTGATATCGGGCCCTAGCGACGCGGTCACCTCGCGCCAGATATCATGGCAACCACCGAAGCCATGCAGCAGGACGACCGTCTTCGGCCCGGCGCCCCGCTCGGCAACATAGAGGGATGAGACCATGAAAATGTGCGATTATTGCAAGACTGGAGAGGAAATTCGAATCGAGGCTGGATTGCTCCCAGTCCAGACCGATGGCCAGTAAAGTTTTCGCGATCCGGAAAGACTAGCTGGCGTTGCCGAGGCCCGCGGCGCGCAGCGCCTCAACCAGCCGGTCGGTCAGATCGGCGGGATATTTGCGCTCGGCGAAGGCCGCGCGCGGATCGGCGGCGAATTTCGGGAATTTGGTGGTCAGCTCATCCAGAAGCTTGGCTGCCAGCTGTTCGCGGCCGGCAGCCTTGGCGCCGATCAGCCGCGCCGCCAGATAATGCGATTTCATCGCCGTCGTGCGCAGCGACTCGCTGGCTATCGCGGCCTTGTTCATGTCGCCCAGCATGAACTGTCCGGCGAAAAGCCCAAAATCCCACCATGTCGGATGGCCGCTGAACGTCTCGACGGCATGGGTCAGGATCGGTGTTCCCTCGGCATATTTGCCGGCAAAGATCAGGCCATAGCCGTAAGCGGCAGCCATGCCGAGGTCGTAGGGGTTGAGCTCATAGGCCTTGCGCATCCAGCGGATCGATTCCTCGGTGTTGCCGAGGCGCGAGTTGAGGTAGCCATAGGCGCGGTGCGCATAAGGGCTGGTCGGTCCCATCTGGATGGCGCGATGGGCGAAAGACATTGCCTGATCGACCGTCGCGCCAGGCGGATAGGCGTAATGATCGGTGGCGGCCTCAAGGGTCAGGGAGGCCAGTTCCGAATAGACCAAGGACGATTTCGCACCCTGGCCGGCGAGCTTGTCCAGGCAGCGATAGGCAGCCTCGTGCGTCCTGGTGCTCTGGTCGAGATAGTATCTGTCGTTGAGGATCAGGCAGCTCGTCAGCCCGGTCTGAATGCCGTTCTGTTCGATGTAGCTGTAGAGCGGGCCGGAGGCGGGAATGGTCGAGCTGAGGATGGCGGCGATACGATCCTCGACGGTGCCAGGTGCGCTGTCGGCGACCGTCAGACTGCGGGACAAAAGCACGCGGCCGGTCGCCACGCTCTGCAGTTCGAGCGTCACGTCACCTGCCATTGGTCCCGGCAGGACATCGAAAACGAAGCTGGTCGGGTCGGTGCTCGGATCGCGCTTGCTGTCGGCGTCGCGGCCGATGAAGTCGATCGTGTCGAAACCGGCAAGGCCGGCGCGCAGCGAAGCGGCGACGCGGCCGGCCTCGGGTCCGGTGGCCTTCACGGCGATGAAGACGAGGGGCAGGGCCTCCATCGACGGCGATGCGATGCTGCTCGTTACGCCCGCGGTCTCGACCACCGCGGTAGGATCGCTGCTGGCAAGCAATGCGCCGCTGCCCTGGCGCAGGATGAGCACGCCCAGCATGAGAATGACCAGCGTCATGGCGACCCAGAAGAACTGGAGATGGCGCGCCAGCGAAGGCCCAGGTTCTGTAACCCCCGAAGCTGTCGCGGCAGCGGGAACGGCGTCAAGAGCCGCCTGGTCGGGCGATCCGGGCAAGGCGGCTACCGCCGCCGCAAGCGGCTCCTGCCCAACCGGCAGGCGTATGGCGTTGAGCTCATAGGACGGCACGTAGCCGCCGCGCGGAATGGCAATGCGAACCGGTTCGGCTATGCCTTCATTGGCGAAATAATGCTGGAGAAGTTCGCGCAGCCGGCCTGCCTGCACCCGGACAACGGCGTCGGTCGACGAATCGAAATCGCCGTCCTTGCCGAAGACGTCCATGGCGATGGAGAAACCCTTGAGCCTGTCGGCTTCGCCGGCCTGCTCGCGCTCAACAAGATAACGCAGCAACTTGCGCGCGCGCTCGGAACGGCCGAACGTTTCGCTGGCGAGCAGTCGCTCCAGTGTCTCGCGCACTGCGGGGGCGGCAGGCGTGGCATGCTGCAAGTGTCGATCCTCTCGAACTCGGCACAGGTTGAGGCGCAATCATATAGAGCCTGCACTTCCATACAAGCATGCTTATGTTATGCGATCGCGTAACACACCGGATAGTTGCCGGTGGTTGACACCAAAAAACCGGAATTTCCCTCGGCAAATGGGGGATTTCCGGGCGCCGCGGACATTCGGCGCCCGGGAAAATATTAGCCGGCCTTGCGGCCGATTATCCGGTTGGCGGCCGAAACAACGGCTTCCAGCGAGGCGGCGACGATGTTGGTGTTGATGCCGGCGCCGAACAGCTTGCCGCCGGGATATTCCATCTCGACATAGGAAATCGCCGAGGCGTTCGAGCCGCGCTGGAGCGAATGTTCGGAATAATCAAGCACCGACATGTCGACGCCAACATGACGCGACAGCGCATCGACGAAGCCGTCGATCGGGCCGGTGCCGGAGCCGGCGATTGTCGTCTCCTTGCCGTTGTCGAGGATCACCGCCTCGACCACGCGCCGGCCCTTTTTCTCGGTATCGGGATAGGTGTGATGGTCGAGGAACTTCAGTCGTGCGCCGGGCTGGTCGACATAGGTTTCAATAAAGCGGTCATGGATGCGTTTTGCCGGCACTTCCTTGCCTTCGGCGTCGGTGATCGCCTGGATCTCCTGGCTGAACTCGATCTGCAGGTTGCGCGGCAGATTGAGGCCGTAATCGGCCTGCAGTACATAGGCGATGCCGCCTTTGCCCGACTGCGAGTTGATGCGGATGATCGCCTCGTAGCTGCGTCCGACATCTGCCGGATCGATCGGCAGATAGGGCACTTCCCAGACCGGCGTGTTGGCCTTCTTCAAGGCCTTCATGCCCTTGTTGATGGCGTCCTGGTGCGAGCCGGAAAAGGCGGTGTAGACGAGTTCGCCGACATAGGGATGGCGCTCGGAGATCTTCAGCTGGTTGGAATATTCGTAGACGTCCTTCATCCGGTTGATGTCGGAGCAATCCAGATGGGGATCGACGCCTTGCGTGTACATGTTGAGCGCCAGCGTCACGATGTCGACATTTCCGGTGCGCTCGCCATTGCCGAACAGCGTGCCTTCGACGCGGTCCGCACCCGCCATCAGGCCGAGCTCGGTGGTGGCGATGCCGGTGCCGCGATCGTTGTGGGGGTGCAGCGAGATCAGCAGGTTCTCGCGGTCGTCCAGGTTGCGGCACATCCATTCGATCCGGTCGGCATAGATGTTGGGCGTCGACATCTCGACCGTCGACGGCAGGTTGATGATCAGTCTGTTGTCGGCTGTCGGCTTCACGATCTCGGTGACGGCGTTGCATATCTCCAGCGCGACTTCGAGCTCGGTGCCGGTAAAGCTTTCGGGCGAATATTCGAAGCGATAACCGCCGCCGGCCTTGGCCGCCATGTCGGTGATCATCTTGGCCGCGTCGGTGGCGATGCGCTTGATACCGCCGACATCCTTCTCGAAGACGACGCGACGCTGCAACTCGCTGGTCGAATTGTAGAAATGCACGATCGGGTTGGTGGCGCCCTTCAGAGATTCGAAGGTGCGGGTGATGAGTTCGGGACGGCACTGCACCAGCACCTGTAGCGAAACATCAGCCGGCACATTGCCTTCCTCGATGCACCAGCGGGCGAAATCGAAATCGGTCTGCGAGGCCGAGGGGAAACCTATCTCGATCTCCTTGAAACCCATGTCGAGCAGCAGGGCGAACATGCGCGCCTTGCGCTCATGACCCATCGGATCGATCAGCGCCTGGTTGCCGTCGCGCAAATCGACCGAGCACCAGACCGGTGCCTTGTCGATGACCTTGTTGGGCCAGGTGCGGTCGGTGAGACCGACCGTCGGGTAGGGCTGGTATTTTCGGGCCGCGCCCGGCATGTGGCCGGCCGCGCGTTTTACGCTTTCGGCTTCGCCGGCGCGGATGTCTTCTCGTGCGTTCATCGTCTTGTTCTCCCGGCGGCTCGCGGATCGGTCTTCGGACGGATTCCAGGGCGAGCAGCGCCTTATCAGATTTTCGTTCGCTTGATGTGAATTGCCAATTTCTGAACTGGCCAAGGAGCGTGCGCGTAAGCGGCGGTTCGACCGCCGGGCGCTCCTTCAGCGAACCCGGCGATCGCCGATAAGGCCGAGAAGAAGCAGGGTCGATGCCAGCGCGCGCACGGTCTCGCCGGCAAAGCCGGTCGGACGGGAAGCGACGGAGGAGACGCGCGTGTTCATGGCGGGGTTCATACAGGAGCCGCCATGGACAGGCAAGTGGGCTGCCATTCCACCACTCGCGAGCACTCTTCCCCATGCGCGGCAAATGCGCCAGACTTGCGTGTAGCCGGGGCCGCAATGCTTCGCCGTCGGAGGGATCATCCGTGAATTTTGTTTTCTTCTCGCCGCATTTTCCCGCCAACGGCGCCGATTTCTGCGACCGGCTGAAAAGGGCCGGCGCTACGGTGCTGGGCATTGGCGATGCGCCTTATGAGGCGCTGGACGGGAAGCTGAAGGTGGCCCTGTCGGAATATTACCGCATCGCCGACATGGAGGACTACGATCCGGTGTTCCGGGCCATGGGTCATTTCATCCACAAATGGGGCCGCATCGAGCGCTTCGAGTCACTCAACGAGCATTGGCTGGAGCTGGAAGCCAACATCCGCACCGACTTCAACATCTACGGCACCAAGCTCGATTTCGTGAAGAATTTGAAGCGCAAGAGCCGCATGCGTGCATTCTTCCGCAAGAGCGGCGTCGACACCATCGCCCAGCGCAAATGCTCCGACCGGGCCGGCGCCATGACCTTCATCCGCCGCGTCGGCTATCCCGTGGTGGTGAAGCCCGATTCCGGGTCCGGCGCCTCGAACACCTTCAAGATTTCCAACGCCAGGGAGCTTGACCAGTTCTTCAGAGACAAGCCCGAGGACGTGACCTTCGTCATGGAGCAATTCATCGAGGGGCTGGTGGTGACCTTCGATGGGCTGGTCAACCGTGACGGCGAGGTGGTGCTGGCGGCCAGCCACCGCTACGACCAGAGCATCATGGAAGTGGTCAACAAGGATCGCCACATGAGCTACACCTGCTTTCCCAAGGTCCGACCGGCGATCGAAGAGGCCGGCCGCAAAATCCTCAAGGCGTTCGACGTGCGCGAGCGCTTCTTCCACATCGAGCTGTTCGAAACCAAGGACGACCGCGTCATCGCGCTTGAGGTCAACATGCGGCCGCCCGGCGCCTGGATGACCGATGCGATCAACTACACGTTCGACATCGACGTCTACGCGGCCTGGGCGGACATGGTGGTGAAGGATGCCGCCGGTGGTCCTTATGAGGGCAAGTATTTCACCGCTTATGCCAGCCGCAAGCAGCACCTCCACTATTTGCACAGCCATGAGGACGTGCTAGCCGCGCATCGCGACAAGATCGTCCATCATCAGCCGATAGAAAAGGTTTTCAGCCGCGCCATGGGAAATTACGCCTACCAGATGCGCTCGAAGGACGAAGCAGCACTGCGCGCGGCTGTCGCCTACATCCACGCGGAAAAGGCTTAGACGCGATGGACATCTCTTATCACAAGGGTTTCTCCGGCAATCTCGGCCGCGACATGGAATACAAGCGCTACGGCCATGCCGGCCGGCCGGTGGTGGTGTTCCCGACGTCGCAGGGGCGGTTCTACCAGTTCGAGGATTCCGGCGGGGTTGGAGCGCTGGCCGAATTCATCGATACCGGCCGCATCCAGCTGTTTGCGGTCGACGGCGTCGATTCGGAATCGTTCTTCAACAAGCATGCCGGCGCCGCCCACCGTATCGGTCGCCACGAGGCTTATTTCCGATATGTGCGCGAGGAGGCGCTGCCGGAGTTTCTGGCGACCGCTGAGCAAGCCAATGGCGGGCGCAAATTAAAGCCGCTGTTCACCGGCTGTTCGATGGGCGGTTATCATTCCTCGAACTTCGTCTTTCGCTTTCCCGAACTCGCCAGCGGCGTCATCGCGCTGTCGGGCGTCTATTCGGCGGGCGACTTCTTCGGCAAGGTGCTGGAAGGCGACATTTTCTACAATTCGCCGCTCGACTATCTGCCCGGCATCGTAGACCCAAAACTGCTTGCCCGGCTGAAGGCGCTGAGGATGATCTTCTGCTGCGGGCAGGGCGCCTGGGAAGAGCGGATGCTGGTCGAGACGCGCAGGCTGGAACAGATCCTGCGCGACAAATCCATTCCCGCCTGGGTCGACTATTGGGGCGGCGATGTCAGTCATGACTGGCCATGGTGGCACAAGCAGCTGGTCTATTTCTTCGGCCGCTGGCTGGATGACGATCTGATGCACCGGCTCGATTGATGGCCACACCCGAACCTATCCGCCGCTTTATCGAGGCCACCAATGCGGGTGATAGCGAAGCCGTTCTCCACACGTTCACAGCCGACGCGTCCTGACCGACTGGGGGCGGTCCTTCCAAGGCCGCCAGCAGATCGCGCGCTGGAACCAGTCGGACAATATCGGCGTGAAGTCCAATCTTCGCATTGTCCGCATCGCCGAGGTCGAGGGCAGCTACCGCGTCCGCATTGCCGTGAAAGGCAATGGCTTCAACGGCGAGGGTGACATGACCTTCGTGCTGGACGGCCACCGCATAGCGAGCCTCGTCATCTCCTGACGCGGCTCAGCTACCCTTCCTGGCAAACCGGCAGAGCAATGGTCTCGTGTTCCACCGCCGATCCACGGCGCAAGCCGAGAAAGACGACAAGGGCGGTGACGATGGTGATTGCCGCCAGCACGATCAGCAGCCTGTCGAACGCGATCTCATAGGCCTGGACCAGGACCGTGGCTCCGGCACCCGGCAAGTGGGCTGCCGCTTCGCCGATGTTGCCGGTCACCAGCAGTTGCGCGGCGGCGGTTGCATCCAGGGAAGATGCCGTTCCCTGAGCCGCCAGTTGGGCTGCCGTGAAACCCGACAGGACTGCCATGACGATCGCCAGCGCCACGCCTTCGCAAGCGACGCGGGCGGTGTTGAAGATGCCGACCGCCATGCCGGCACGCTCTTTCGGCACGACGCCGACCGCAAGTCCGTCCATCAGCCCCCAGGGCAGGGCGATGCCGATGCCGATGAGGATCAGCGGCGCCACCAGCGCTGCGACGACAGGCGGTGTCAGGCTCAGCCAGACAAGGCCGCCGGCGGCCACAAGCAGGCCGACACCGCAGATCGTTGCCGGAGCGATCCAGCGCGCTACCTGGCCGGCGAGCAGTGGCAGGATCAACAGCGGTCCCGACAGGCAGATCATCAACTGCCCCGCCTTGATCTCGCTCATCCCCTCGATGCCGATGAAGCGGATCGGCAACAGCACCAGCAGGACGACGAAGCCATAGGCGGGAGCGGCCGCCAGGAACTGGACGCCGACGAAGCGGGGAAAGCGGAACAGCGAGAGATCGAGCATCGGCCGGCGCACGCGCCGCTCGACGACGACGAAAGCGGCAAAGCAAAGGGCGGCCGCCACGAGAAGCGCGATCACCAGGGGATCGGTCCAGCCGCTCTGCGGCGCTTGCAGCACCCCGTAGGTCAGCGATGCCAGCGCGATCGTAAAGGTGCCGGCTCCCGCCCAGTCGAGGCCGGTCGCATCCGGATCGCGCGATTCCCTGATGGTGCGCAGGCCGAGCAAAGCGGCTGCAATCGCGAGCACTGCCACCAAGACGAAGATCGATCGCCAGCCGAAAGCATCTATGAGCAGGCCCGACGCGATCGGCCCAAAAGCGAGGCCGATGCCGAAACTGGTGCCGAGGAAGGAGAAGGCGCGCAGCCGCAATGGCCCATCGAATTCCTGGGCAAGAGCGGAGGCGCCGCCGGCAAAGGCGCCGGCACTGCCGAGCCCTTGCGCAGCCCTGAGCACATCGAACCAGACGATATCAGGGGCGAACATCGATCCCAGCGATGCCAGCACATAGGTGGCGAGGCCAACAAGGAAGAGCCGCTTGCGGCCATGATTGTCGGCCAGCGCGCCTGATGCCATCAAGGTGGCGGCGAAGGTCAGCATGAAGGCGTTGGTCACCCAGTTGAGCGCGATCGGGCTGCCGCCGAGGTCGGCCGCAATGCGGGAAAGCGCGACGGCCGGGCCGGTGAAGGTCAAGGGCATTGTCATGGCGGCAAGGCATACCGACAACAGGACAAGCCATGGCGCGACCGCGCCGTTTGTGGTCTTCGAGGTCATGGATTTCCTATCTGAACCAGGATCCGCCGGCCTGCGCAAGCTTGCTGCGCCGGTCGCAACGGGAAGATAGGCTCGCGACACTTCGAGAAAAATAGTGTTAAATCTCCAGATATACCGGACTGAAACGCTCGAATGGAGAGATGCGATGGAACGCCTCAATGGGCTCCTGGCCTTTGCCCGCACGGCTGAGTTCGGCAGCTTCATCGCTGCGGGCCGCACGCTCGGCATCTCGGCATCGGCCGTCGGCAAGAGCGTCGCCAGGCTCGAGCAGGATCTCGGCGTAAGGTTGCTTCAGCGCAGCACGCGCCGCATCGGCCTGACCGAAGAGGGCAAGCTGTTCAACGAGCGGGTGCGGCGCATCCTCGACGACATCGACGATGCCGAGGCGATGCTGTCGCGGAGCCGCGAAACACCGCATGGGCGGCTGCGCGTTTCGACGCCGATCGTGACCTATCATTTGCTGTTCCCGGTGCTGTCCGAGTTCATGGCGCGCTATCCCGAAATCGAACTCGACATCGACTTTAACGACCGCATCGTCGACCTCATCGACGAAGGCGTCGACATCGCGATCCGCAGCGGCGACCTGCCGGATTCGCGCCTGGTGGCGCGGCCGCTTGCACCCTTCCGGCTGCTGTTGTGTGCGGCACCCTCCTATATCGAGCAGCACGGCAACCCGAGCCGCCCGGACGATCTCGTGAACCATTACGGCATCCGCTTCCGCTTTCCCAACAGCGGCAAGCTGCAAGGCTGGCCGTTCATCGGCGGCAGCGCCGAGCCGCAGGTCCGCTCGATGCTGACCTGCAACAACACGGAGGCGCTGAAGGGCGCCACGATGGCCGGGCTCGGCATCAGCTCGATGCCCGATTTCCTGGTCCGCGAGGCGCTGCGTGACGGCCTGCTGCGCACGGTGCTGGACGACCATGTCGACGGCCGCGGCCAGTTCCGGTTGCTTTGGCCGTCCAATCGCCATTTGTCGCCAAAGGTTCGCGCCTTCGTCGACTTTCTTCCCGACCGGCTTGCCGCGACGCTGAGCGGCTCTTGAATTAGTCCTTCGCGGCCGACAGCGACGGCGACAGCAAGGAACAGCGGCGCTTCTCAGTAGGTGGCGCGGCCGCCGGAGAGATCGAACGTTGCGCCGGTGGTGAAGGAATTTTCGTCCGATAGCATGAAGGCGATCATCGCAGCCGCCTCTTCGACTTCGACGAACCGGCCTCGCGGCACCTTGCCCAGCATGTAGGCGACCTGGGCCTCAGTGAGCTGTTCGAGGATGCGGGTGCGGGCGGGCGATGGGGTCAGCGCATTGACGGCGATGTCGTGGCCAGCCAACTCCTTACCGAGCGATTTTGTCAGCGCGAGCACGCCGGCCTTGGCGGCGGAATAGGCGGCGGCATTCGGATTGCCTTCCTTGCCTGCGACCGAGGCGATGTTGACGATGCGGCCGTAGCTGCGCGCGATCATGCCGGGCACCAGGCGCTTGCAGCAGTAGAAGACGCCGTTGAGGTCGATGTCGATTATCTGGCGCCAGGCGGCAGGATCATAATCCGCCACCGTCGCTGCCGGTCCGGCGATGCCGGCATTGTTTACCAGCAGATCGACCGGACCAAGCGAGCGCTCGGTTTCGGTCGCGGCGCTGTCGACGGCCTCCATCAGCGATTGATCGCACAGCAAACCCTCGACCCGGCCGAGCGGGGTGAGTTCGGAAACGGCCTTCGCCATGGCGGTCTCGTCCACATCCCAGATGGCGACGCTGGCGCCCGATGACAGCAGTCGCCGGGCGACAGCAAGGCCGATGCCTTGCGCGCCGCCGGTCACCACGGCGACCCGGCCTGAGAGATCGACGGCATTCACACGACGTTTCATGGGCACTTTTCCTCTTCCCTGGATATTTGAATCTCAGTCCCTGACGGCTCTCGCCACCAGCCGCGCTATGCTCGGCCCGGCGATGAGCACGACCAGGAAGCGGGTCGACTGCAAGGCCATGACGAAGGATATGTCGACGTTCTGCGCGGCGGCGGCAATGATGGCGACGCTGTCCATGCCGCCGGGGCTGGTCGCGAGATAGGCGGTCAGCGGATCGATACCAAGGACGTGGCTGATCAGCCAGGCTAGCCCGCCGCAAAAGGCGATCAGCACGACGATAGAGCCGACGATCTGCGGCAGCGCCCGTGTCGCATGACGCAGGATCGCCCGGGTAAAATTCAGCCCTATCGACCAGCCGACCATCGCATAGGAGAGCGCCAGCAGCCATGGCGGCAATTGCATCGCCACGCCGAAGCCGAGATGGACGATGGTGCCGATGATGAAGGTGCCGAGGAAGAAGGGTGACGGCAGCCGGCACAACCGGCCGAGCAGGCCGCCGACCAGCGCCACGCCGAGCGTGGCGGCAAAGGCTGCCGGTTCGATCGGCGGGAACCAGACGATGGCTGGTACCTCGATGCCCGAAGTGTCGACCCACATCTTGGCGACGAGTGCTGCCGTCATCGAGACGAAGATGACGCGCAGATACTGCATGAAGGCGACGAGGCGCTGATCGGCGCCGAAGGCACCGGCCATCAGCACCATGGCAGTGGCAGCACCCGGCGACGAGCCCCAGACCGCGGTGGTGCCGGGCAGGATGCGCCAGCGGCTGATCAACCAGCCAAGCAGGCTGGACGCCGCAAGGGTCGCCAGCACCACGACAAGGACCAGCGGCCATTCCTTGTAGAACACCGAAAAAATGTCGGTGGAGATCGACGCCGCGACCAGACAGCCGACCAAGGCCTGGGCGGCGGCGAACAGCGGCCGCGGCACGCGCACCGTGGCGCCATTGGTGCCGGCAAGGATCGCCGCCAGCATCGGGCCGATCAGCAGCGCCGCCGGCAGTGCGGCGTATTCCAGCGCGCCGGCGAACAGCAGCGAGACGATCAGCAGCACCAGCCACTGCCGAACCGGACGCATGCGCGCCATGCGTTCGACGGCCGGTTGGTCTGGCGAAGAGTCCATGTTTGGGTCTTAGACCTGGAAGAGAAAAATGCGAACGCTGTCTCGGACGAAATTCACGACCCCGACCCCGCGTTGGGATGTCACTCGTTCTTGATGGCGGGCAGGCCGAAACCGCCGGCCGGATGGGTCTCGACCTGGAATTCGAAGCCGGCGATGATCGGCCGGGCCTTGGCGATCGCTGCCTGGGCCTCCGGCAGCTGCAGCGAAGCCTTGTGGCTTGCGGCGTCGGTCCACACTTCGGTCACCCAGATCGCGTCGGCATCGGCCGGGTCGCGGGCGATGACATAACTCAGGCAACCCGGCATGGCGCCGGTCGAGGCTAGCAGCACATCCATGATCGCGTCGCGCTGGCCGCGCGCCGCCCGCATCTTTCCGATCAATCCGTACATTGCCTCTCCCCTTTCTTCCAACCTCAGCAAACGTGCGCACGACATGCATGGTTGCGAGACGCAGTATGCAATTGCCGGCTCACGGCATCAACTGGCCACCGTTCACCTCGATCACCTGGCCGGTGATGTAACCACTCAGGAGATCGGAGGACAGGAAGAGATAGGCGCCGACGCAGTCTTCGGCCGTGCCGGCACGCCCTTGAGGAATGGTGGCGACCATGCCCTTCATCTGCTCGTCGGTGGAATAGCGCTCATGGAAGGGTGTCGCGATGGTGCCCGGCGCCACCGCGTTGACGCGGATGCCGAAGCCGATCAGTTCCTTGGCCATGCCGCGCGTCACATTGGAGACAAAGGCCTTGGCCGAACCGTACAGCCCGGCGCCGCCGCCAGCGCCATTGCGCGCCGCGATCGACGAGGTGTTGACGATGAAGCCGCCCTGCTTCTTCAGCCATGGCATCGCCTTGCGCGAGGCCGTCAGCACCGAGCGGGCATTGAGGTCCATCACCGCGTCGTAGTGCGCCTCGGTCTGCTCCGCATAGGGCACGCGGCCGAGCATGCCGCCGGCATTGTTGATCAGCCCGTCGAGCCGCCCGAATGTTTCGGCGCTCTCCTCGACGACACGCTCGACATCGGCTGCCTGTGAGAAGTCGCCCTGTGTCAGGAACACCTCACCGCCGCTGTCGCGGATGTTTTTGGCCAGCGTTTCTGCGGCCTCCCGGCTCGAATTGTAGTGCAGGGCGACCCGGCATTTCTGGCCGGCGTAGGCCAGTGCAAGGGCGGCACCGATGCCGGTCGAAGCGCCGGTGACCAGCACCGCCTTGCCGGCAAGATCGGGGATGACGAGGGTGGTCGCGGTCATGAGCACTTTCCTTCGGGATGTTTGGCCGCCCTTCGTAGGCTCTCATGGCCTTCACGTTCAAGCCCGCGGCGGCTCAGGGCCGGAGATAGGCGTAGCCCTGGCGCTGCAGTTCGGCGAGCTTGACGACACCGCCCTTGTCGGCGGCGTGGAAGCCCTCGAGCAGGTCGGCAAGCGTGATCTCCATGCCTTGCATGGTGTTGCCGCAGGCATGCGGCTCAAGGCCCTGCTGGACGAGGCCGGCAAAGCGTCCCGAGATCGCCGCCGATATGCCTTTCGACTTGAAGCCGGCAAGGGCCGGACCATGCACGACCAGCACGATGTCGACATTGCCGCCGGTGCCTTCATAGTGGTTGTTGATGTTGCCGAGCACGAAGTTGACCTTATCGAGGTCGCTGAGGTGATAGGCGACCTTCGGTCTGTCTTCAGCGGCGGCCGCCCGGCTCAGCCCGAACAGGCCGGCGGCGCCGGCAAGGCTGGCCCGGAACATGTCGCGTCGACGCATGGCATCCTCTCGGCTTGCGCTCACCGCAAATTGCATGGCTGCGGCCATGATACTAGCATAAATTGACGTTACGTCCTGTCGATGCGAGGAGGGGTCACATGGCGTTCAGGAAGTGGAAGGTTGTTGCCAGCGCTGGATTTGGCTGCGTGCTGCTCGGCGCGCTTGCAAGTTCGGCCCTTGCCGGCGATGCGCTTAAATTACCCGAACTCAGCCCGAATGGCGCCGATGCGTGTTTCGGCCGCGTCTATGATGCGGCGCACCTCAAGGCGCATCCAAAGCAGAAGGTGGCGCGGATCTTCTTCCTCTATGGCCATGATCCGGTGAGCCATCCGAACGAAGAGCCGATGGCAAACGCCGACACCTCCTACAACGGTTTTCTCACCACCACGGTGCGCGGCGCCAAGGCGCCGCAATGGGCCGGCGGCTGGTGCAATCACGAGTCCGAGGACGGCAAGTCAGGTCCGGTCCGCTGCGGCATGGACTGCGACCGCACCATGGCGTCGCTGAAGCTCGATGACAAAGGCCGCCTGATCCTTACCGATGTCTCGTCCGATCTCTATCTCGACGCCGGATCGGAAGACGAACTGGGCGAAGCCGAATATGACCGGCAGGCTCTGGGCTCGGAGGACAACAATTTCCGCCTCGACCCGATGCCGGCCGCAACCTGCCAGGCTGAATTCGCCAAGATCGACCCGATCGATCCGGCGCTTGGGGCTCCCTTGCGCGAGCGACTGAAGCCGGACCAGCCTTTCTGTTTCGGGCGAGACTACGATGCCGCGCATCTCTCCTCGCATCCCGACCAGGTGACGCAATCGATCCGGGTCTTCCGCGGGCCGGTCGAACTCGCCTCCTTTGCCTCAGGCGATGTCGCCAACTGGCCCGACGGCTCCGATGTCGCCGTTTCGGTGACCACCAGGAAGAACGGGACGAAGGTCACGCAGACCTATTCCTGCCAGGGTGAAGCGGATCAATGGCGCTGCGCGGCCAGTTCGAAGATGAGCAATTTTTCCTGCGATATCGCGCAAAAGGAAATCTTCCTCAAGCGCGGCGCCAACGGCACCATGATGCTCGCCAATCCCAACAGCAGCCTGGCGATCGTCGATTTGTGCTCGAAGACGGCGGATGGCAAGACGAAGTCGGACGACAAGGTTTACCGGTTGGAGGCCATGCCGCAGTCGGCGTGTGCGCCTTAGTCACTTTAGCAGCCATTTGGAAATGAATATGATGCGTCGCAGCTTTCTTGGTTTTCTGACTTCCTTGGCTTTCATCGGTTCCGCCAACGCTGAAGGCGAGGCTGAGGCTCGCAAGGCGGCCTCAACAGCACAGTTGAAGAAGGAGGGCGTGCCGTTCATCGACCATTTGCCGACGATCGAAACCGAAGCCGAAAGTCGGCGACGAACGAAGGACGAGGTGGTTAAACGCGCCATCGCACTGGTGATCGTGGCCGTCACAGCGGAGACCAATGATCGAAATCTTTTAAGCAACTTGATCAGCCAGTTTGGAGCCGAAGGGTTTTTTACGCCCAAAGAGCAAGCGTTTGTCGGTAACCCCGTTGCAACCGAGCAAGATCGCGCAAATTTTAGCTGGCGCTATGAAGGGGCTTTCGTGATGTTGTGGGCGTTGCAAGTCTTCAAAAACCTTGGGCGTCCAGACAAGCCTTGCGATGTGTCGCGTATGGTTTCGGTGTTGCGTGACCTCGACACGGAAGGGCTGCTCAAGCGGGCCAATTTGCGCCCGCAAAGCGAGCTTCTCGATGCTGCCGATCTGATCTATCGGTACAATTGGGCTGTGATGGATGCGCGGGTGAATGGGAAAGCCGTGCCGGCAGGATTGGAACGAGACGTGGTTGTCGAACGTCATTACGCGCTCAATTGGCTGATTGGGTATATGGGGCAGGAATGGGATGACATCTCGACCGACACATGATGAGCCGATCGCAAGCGGGTGCTACCTTGGATCGGACTTCGCTTGCCGAGTTGGATTGACGAACTTAGACGGTTCGCCTGACTACGCTTTTGCCGAGGCCGAGCTGGCGCGCCCTTGAGCAGCAGGCGCTGCCCGATTTGGAGGCAATCAACGCCTGGATGTAGCCATTGGCGGGCTACCCCACATGGCGGTAATGGCGCAATCGATCCGGCGAGGTCGGCAGATCCTCGCCCGAGGATGATGCCCTGAGTTTTTCCTCACGCGAACGGCACCGCCGTCGTGCCTTTCGGCAGCTTCGCCTCGTCGTCCGGTTCGACATGGATGGTGACGCGCACCGAGGGGATTTCGGCCTTCAGCGCGTCCTCGATACGGTCGCAAATGACGTGGCTGGCGCCGACCGTCATGTCGGCGTTGACGACCAGGTGGAACTCGATGAAGGTGGCGCGGCCGGCGATGCGGGTCTTGAGGTCATGAACCTCCAGCGCGCCCTTGCAATTGGCCGAGATGATGTCGCGAATGTGCATGTGTTCGGTCGTGTCCACTGCGCGGTCCATCAGCCCGTTCATCGACGAGCCGATGACGTGCCAGCCCTGCCACAGGATGTTGAGCGCGACGATGACGGCAAGCGCCGGATCAAGGATCTGCCAACCGGTCAGGATAGCGCCGACGAGGCCGCCGAAGACGCCGACCGAGGTCACGACATCGGTCATGATGTGCCGGCCGTCGGCGACCAGCGCCGGTGATTTTGCGCTGCGCCCGGCGCGGATCAGCGTCCAGGCCCAGAAGGCGTTGATGACGGTGGCGACGCCGTTGATCGCCAAGCCCTCCCAGGGTTGTTCGAGCGGGGTCGGCGTCTGCCAGGAGCGCCAGACCTCGTTGAGGATCAAAAGCGCGGCGAGCACGATCAGCACGCCTTCCAGCACCGCCGAAAAATACTCGGCCTTGTGGTGGCCGAACGGATGGTCCTGGTCGGCCGGCTTGTAGCTGACCAGGACCGCCCAATAGGCGGCGGCCGAGGCTATGACGTTGACGATCGACTCCAGCGCATCCGAATAGAGCGCAACGGAGCCGGTGACGTACCATGCGGCAAGCTTGAGCGCGAGCACCACGCAGGCGATGACAATCGACCAGAAGGCAAGGCTGGCGATCCTTTGCCTGGCCGCTGCCTTCGCTGCGATCGCCGCCATGTTGTCCGTTGCCGCCATCGTTTCTAAGCGGCCTTTTCCTTGGCCTTGCGCGGCAGATGCGCAACGATGTTTTCGATGATGCGCATGCCGGCATTGTGGCCGAGCGTCATGATCGATTCCGGATGGAACTGGACGGCGGCGATCGGCTCCTTGCGGTGTTCGAAGGCCATGATGATGCCGTCCTCGGTCTCGGCGGTGACGATGAAATCGTCGGGCAGCCGCACCGGATCGGCGAAGATCGAGTGGTAGCGGCCGACGGTCAGTTCCTTGGGCAGGCCGGAGAAGATGATTCCAGGCTTGGAGACGCGGATGCGCGACGGCTTGCCGTGCATCGGCACGTGCATCTGCCTGAGTTCGCCGCCATAGGCCTCCGCCAGCGCCTGCAGGCCAAGGCAGACACCGAAGATCGGCAGGTCGCGGGCGCGGGCGTTCTTGATGGTCGCGGCGCAGTCGAAATCCTTCGGCGTGCCCGGTCCGGGCGACAGCACGACGAGATCGGGCTTCAGCCGTTCGAAGACTTCTTCCGGCACCGGCGAACGCACGGTCGAGACATTGGCACCGGTCTGGCGGAAATAGTTGGCCAGTGTGTGGACAAAGGAGTCCTCGTGGTCGACGAGCAGGATGTTGACGCCGTCGCCGACGCGCGCGGTGGTGCGTTCGGCGCCTGCGGTATTGCCCAATTTGGCGTCGCGAATGGCGGAGAGCATGGCGGATGCCTTCAGTTCGGTTTCGGCTTCTTCTTCCTCGGGGATGCTGTCGAAGAGCAATGTGGCGCCGGCTCGCACCTCGGCAATGCCGTCCTTGATGCGGATGGTGCGCAGTGTCAGGCCGGTGTTCATGTCGCCGTTGAAATTGACCATGCCGATGGCGCCGCCATACCAGGCACGCGGGCTCTTTTCGTTCTGCTCGATGAAGCGCATCGCCCACAGTTTCGGCGCGCCGGTGACGGTGACCGCCCAGGCATGCGACAGGAAGGCGTCGAAGGCATCCATGCCTTCGCGCAGGCGCCCTTCGATGTGATCGACGGTGTGGATCAGGCGTGAATACATCTCGATCTGGCGGCGGCCGATGACGCGCACCGAGCCCGGATCGCAGACCCTTGACTTGTCGTTGCGGTCGACGTCCGAGCACATGGTCAGCTCGGATTCATCCTTCTTGGAATTGAGCAGCTTCAGGATCTGCTCGCTGTCGGAAATGGCGTCGTCGCCGCGCTTGATGGTGCCGGAGATCGGGCAGGTCTCTACGCGGCGGCCGTTGACGCGCACGAACATTTCGGGCGAGGCGCCGATCAGATACTCGTTTTCGCCGAGATTGATGAAGAAGGAATAGGGCGACGGGTTGATCGACTTCAGCTTGCGCGAGATTTCGGAAGGCTGCGTCTCGCAGCGTTCGTAGAACATCTGCCCGGGCACGACCTCGAACAGGTCGCCGCGCTTGAAACTATCCATCGCCTTGCGCACCAGATTGGCGTATTCGCCAGGCTCATGGTCGCCGCGCGGCGGGATGCGGTCGGCGGTCTTGAACGGTTCGGCGATTTCGTCGCGCGGCAGCCCCTCGGTTGAAAAACCGTCGCCGGAATAGTCGTAGCGGTCGGTCCAGGCCTTGGTCGAATAATGGTCGACGACCAGGATCTCGTCAGGCAGGAACAGCACGAGATCGCGCTGGCTCTGTTTGCGCTCGAGCTTGTAGTCGACTGGATCGAACTGGAAGGCGAGGTCGTAACCGAAGGCGCCGTAAAGGCCGAGATTGGCGTCTTCATCGGTCTTGAACAAAGCGGTGATGGCGCGCAGCACAGTAAACACAGAGGGGACGCGGCTGCGCTCTTCCTCGGTGAAGACGCGGCCGGGCTTGGCGACATCGAGGCGGATCAGCTTTTTCGAGGTTTCAGCAATCGTCACCTCGGTAATGCCGGCCAGCGTCTTGCCGATCACCGGCAGCAGCACTTCGCCACGGCCGTTCAGCGCCTCGATGCGCATGGCGCGGCCACGCGCGGAAATCACCAGCGGCGGATCGATGATGGCCGTATCCCAGCGTGTGTAGCGGCCCGGATATTCGTAATTCGAGGAAAACACCGCACCACGGCGCGAGTTCAAGCCGTCGACATAAGCGTCGATCGCACCGGCGTAAGGCTTGTCGTGGCGTTCGCGGGTGATGGTGACACCACCTGCGGTCACGAAGCTTTCCGCGCCGTTTTCCAGAGCCTTGATCGTCATTGCCGTCTCCATATGGCTTGTTGGGGCAACGGACCCGGGACTGGCTTTGAAAAAACAAATGGCCGCCCGGACATTCCGTTGCGGCCACCCTCTATTTTCACGCGCACGCGTTCGAACAGGCCGCTGTCAGCGGGCCCACCACCAAATGGTCTTGATCGAGCGCATGTTCATGGGCGAAATCCATAGCGGCGAAAAGCCGGATGCGCAACAGGTTTGAAAGGCCTGTTTGTGGCCGCCGCTTCCGCAGCCCATGGCACATCGCCAAGGCTTGGGGTCCTGCCTAGACTGTTCGTCCAACATCGGAAAGACGGGAAGACAGCAATGACCGAGCAGATCGAGCGCGCACGCACGTTCCATGCCCTTCATGTCAAGGGCAACCCGATCGTTCTCTACAATGCCTGGGATCCGGGCTCGGCCAAGATCGTCGAGAGGGCGGGCGCCAAGGCGATCGCCACCGGAAGCTGGCCGGTCGCGGCTGCTTTTGGTTATGCCGATGGCGAGAAAATCCCGCTGGAGCTAGCGCTGGACAACATCAGGCGCATCGTGGCGGCAGTCGACCTGCCGGTGACCATGGACCTCGAAGGCGGCTACGGCGTCGAGCCGGAGACTGTCGCCCAGACGGTCACACGTGCCCTGCAGGCCGGCGCCATCGGTTTCAATTTCGAGGACCAGATCGTCGGCGGCGCCGGCCTGCACGACATCGCCATACAGGTGAAGCGGATCGAGGCGGCAGCGGCGGCGGTGAAGGCTTCCGGCATTCCCGCCTACATCAACGCCCGTACCGACATTTTCCTCAAGGCCAAGCCGGATGCGCATGACAGCGTGCTGCTCGACCAGGCCATCGAGCGGGCGCACGCTTATGAAAAGGCAGGAGCGAGCGGCTTCTTTGCGCCGGGGCTCGGCGACGAGGGTCTGATCGAGGCGCTGTGCAAGGCCACCGTGCTGCCGGTCAACATCATCGCGCTGGCGCATGTGCCGCCGCGCCAGCGCCTGGCCGAGCTTGGTGTCGCCCGTGTCAGCCACGGCCCGGTGCCGTACCGGCAGATGGCCGAATGGCTGGAGGCCAAGGCGCGGCTGGCGATTTCGGGTTAGCTCAGTCCTCCAGCGTGCCTGACCTCGCGTCGGCGCTCTTCTTGTCGCCGACCAGCTTCAAGAGATCCTCGCCGGCGCGGATGATGCGGCGCGAGCGGCGGGTCAGGATGACGCCGTCCTGCGGCGCCAGCACTTCGGTGCGGCCGCCGGCCTCGCCCGGTGTGTGGACGATGGTGGCGAGGCGCGCGCCCTTGGCGACGCGGTCGCCGGGCTTGACGTCGTAGAGGATGGCGCCGGCCCGGGGCGCCGGCATCATGTCGATGTTCTCCAGCGGCGCGACGAGGCCCTTGAACGCGCCGGGTGCGGGAAGGGCGGTATCGGCGATGACGCCGCGCGCCGCCAGCAGCCGGTAAAGGCCTTCGGCATCGGAACTTGCCAGCGCGCCGTCGACATCCAGCATGCCACGGTATTCTACCGTGGTGGCAACGCGGCGGTCGAGCTTCGCCACGTTGGCGGGGACGTTCTGGTAGGGCATGATCGTGGCGCCCTCGAAGGTGCCGTCGGTGTCCTCGCTCCACAACACCACGGCGTCGATACCCATGGCGGCGGCGCAATCGGCCATCGCCGGCCACAGGCTGGCGTGGACGTAGAGATAGGCAAGGCCCTCGTCGTCGCAATGCAGGTCGAGCACGATGTCGTGGCCGAGCGACAGCTGCACCAGACGGGTCTTCAATCGCTGGTCGGGGGTGCCAAGCGTGGTGTCGGGCAAAAGCTTGGCGTCCGGTGCTGCGAGCAACGGAAAGCCGCGGTTGAAATTGTTGCGGGTGCCGAGATGAAAGCGGCCCTGGTGCTCGCCGAAATGATATTGCGCGCGGCCGATCGGATTGGCCCAAGGCACGACCGTGATGCTGCCCTTGATGCGGCCTTCCGCTTCGGCCTTGTTCAGCGCCGGCATCAGCGCGTCGATGGCGACGACACCAGGCAATTCACCGGCGTGGAGTGCTGCCTGCAGATAGGCCGAAGGTGCTGCCTTGTCGGCGCCGGCGAGGCGGAACACCGGGAATTCGTAGGAAACGCCTTCGGTATCGCCGGCGATGCGTTCGATCGATTTCTGCATGGGATGCCTCCAGGATAAGAGGCAGAACACATGCACTTTTGCCGAAGGGCTGTCGATTGGTCCAGTTCGCGCCGCCATGGGCGCAATGGAATTATTCGGCGGCGGCCGGAACCGGCGTTATCGGCGCCGATCCTTCGAGCGCCTGCGAGACAACGGCTACGCTGACCGCCAGCAGGGCCAGCACCGCGCCGACCAGCGGCAAATGAGCATAGGAAACGCCGGCCGACAGAGCCACGCCGCCGATCCAGGCGCCGCTGGCATTGCCGACATTGAATGCGCCCTGGTTGAGCGTGGCGGCGAGGTTCGGCCCTTCCGAAGCCGCTTCGACGACGCGGATCTGCAGCGGCGGCACGACGACGAAGATCAGCAGTCCCCACAAGAAGACGACGCCGACGGCGACGCTGGCGATCGCGCCGTACTGCATGAAGCCGACAAACAGAACTGCCATCAAAAGCAGCGTGCCGATGACCGTCGGCATCAATTTCCAGTCGGCCAGCCGGCCGCCGATGATGTTGCCTATGGTCATGCCGGCGCCGAACAGCAGCAGGACCCAGGTGACCGCGGAGGTCGACAGGCCGGAGACATCGGTAAGGTAGGGCTTGATGTAGGTGAAGACGGCAAACAGGCTGGCCGAGGCCAGCGAGGCGATCAGCATGGCGAGCCAGACCTGCAGCTTGCCCAGCACGCGCAGTTCGCTGCGCAGGCCGCCGCCGCTCGGTTCGACGACATTGGATGGCACCAGCCAGGCGATGGCGGCAACAGAGATCAGGCCGATGCCGACGACGGCAAAGAAGGTGGAGCGCCAGCCGAAGGCTTCGCCAAGCGCGGTGCCGGCAGGAACGCCGAGAATGTTGGAGAGCGTCAATCCCGCGAACATCATCGCCATGGCGCTGGCGCGCTTGTTGCGCGGCACCAGGCTGGCGGCAACGACGGAACCGATGCCGAAAAAGGCGCCATGACCGAACGCGGTGAAGACGCGCGCGGCCATCAGGAGCCAGTAATTGGGCGCAATGGCGCAGAGCAGATTGCCGACGACGAACATCGCCGTCAGCGCGACCAACACTGGCTTGCGCGGCAGATGCGCGGTGGCCATGGCGACGATGGGTGCGCCGAAGACGACGCCCAGCGCATAGCCGGTGACCAGCAGGCCGGCCGAGGGGATCGACACGCCGAGATCGGCCGCAACCTCCGGCAACAGGCCCATGATGACGAATTCGGTGGTGCCGATGCAGAAGGACGCAATGGCAAGCGCAAGGATCGGCAAAGGCATGGAAAATCCAGACTGAATCGGTTCAATTCAGACTGAACGAGAAGCCTTGCCGCGCGCAATGCACATTGCTGCAACGCACCAATGCAGAAAGCGCTGAGCTTGACGCGGGGCTATGTCAGGCGAGCGGCTTCAGCTCCTGGGCGATGGTTGGCAACAGCTCCGAGACGTTGGGGTGGATATGCACGGCGCGCGCCAGCGTATCGACCGACGCCTTGGCGTACATCAGGTCGAGCACGCAGTGCACTGCCTCGTCGCCGCCGGGGCCGAGCACGGAGCAGCCGAGGATTTCCCTGGTGTCGGCATCGACCAGGATCTTCATGAAACCTTGCGTCTCGCCCTTTTCGATGGCGCGGCCGACGCGGGTCATTGGTCGCTGGCCGACCAGCGCCTTGCGCCCGGATTTCTTCACCGCCGCCTCGGTCATGCCGCAGCGGCCGAGCGGCGGATCGATGTAGAGCGCATAGGCCTCGATGCGGTCGCTGACCTTGCGCGGATCGTCGTCGAGCAGATTGGCGGCGACGATCTCATAGTCGTTGAAGGAGGTGTGGGTGAAGGCGCCCTTGCCGTTGCAGTCGCCCATCGCCCAGATGCCGGGCACGCTGGTGCGCAACTGGTCGTCGACGGTGACGAAGCCGCGCAGATCGACCGTGATGCCGGCCTTGTCGAGGCCGAGGTCGTCGGTGTTGGGGGTGCGGCCGAGTGCCAGAAGCACATGCGAGCCGACCGCCGGCGGCTTGCCGGATGAGAAGGTCACGGCGATGTCCTTGCCCTGTCTGGCAAAGCGGATGTCGTCGGCGCCGACATGGACTTCTATGGCTTCGTTTTCGAGGATCGATAGGATGGCCGCCGACACGTCCTCGTCCTCGCGGCCGGTCAGGCGCGAACTCTTCTCGATGACGGTGACTTCAGAGCCGAAGCGGCGAAACATCTGCGCGAATTCAAGAGAGATGTAGCTGCCGCCGACGACGATAAGATGGCGCGGCAAAACGTCGAGGTCCATCATCGAGGAGTTGGTGAGGTAGTCGACGTCGTTGACGCCGGGCAGGTCGGGCACCGAGGCGCGGCCGCCGGTGTTGAGGAAGATCTTTTCGGCGGTCAGAAGGTCGTCGCCGACGCGCACGGTGTTGGCGGATTCGAAGCGGGCGTGGCCGCGATAAAGCGTGCAGCCCTTCATGCCGGCGATCCACGTCTCCAGATTGCTGCGGGAGTCGTTGGTGACCTTGTCCTTGCGCGCCTTGATCCTCTTGTAGTCCACGCCGACAGGGCCTGAGAACGTCACGCCGTAGTCCGCGGCACGCCGCGCCAGATGCGCCGCATAGGCGCTGGCGACCATGGTCTTGGTCGGCATGCAGCCGGTGTTGACGCAGGTGCCGCCGACCAGCTTGCGCTCGATCAGCGCCACGCTCATGCCGGCTGACGTCAGCCGGCCGGCGAGAGGAGGGCCGGCCTGTCCGGCGCCGATGATGATGGCGTCGTATGTTTTGGCGTCTGAGGCTTGGGCAGTCATACCACCGCCGCCACGATCAGCAGGCCGCCGATGATCGCCACCGCGTCCTCGATGAGGGCGGCAGGCAAATCCTTGCCGAAGGCGGCGGCCAACCGGCCGCGCGCTTCGGCGCCGCCATAGGTGCCGATGACAGCACCGATGGCGCCGGCAATCAGGCCGCCAATGGTGGAACCGGCGGTGGCGCCGATCACCGCGCCGCTGAAGGCGCCAAGCAGGATGCGGGCGCCGAATTGCTGCGGCACCTTGCGGCTCGGCGTCGAGGGCAGCTGGTCGGTGACCAGTTCGACGATGGCGAGGATGGTGAAGATACCGACGGCGGCCCAATGGCCCATGAAACTTGCCCAGGTGCCGGCCACCGGCAGCCAGCCGAGATACGCGCCCCAGGCGATTGCGGCCGGCGCGGTCATGGCGCGAAGACCGGCAATGACGCCGATCAGAAGTGCAAGCAAATAGAGCATGTAGATCCCCTCGAAAGCAGGCCCGGGACTGGCCCACGAGGGCAAGCTAGCATAGGTCCTGCGTTTGACGAGAGTAGGCGATGGTGCTTCTTCCATCAGCGAGCATTGTACTTTGGTAAACAGTCGAACACGACGAAGGGACGGAGTCGCTGTGATGGCCGGAAGCGAACGCACAAGGATGATTGCAGGCGAATGGTACACCTGCATCGACGACGAACTGGAGGCGCTCCGCGTGATCGCGCGCGATGCGGTGTTCGAGCACAACGCGCTGCCGCCCCAGCAACGCGGCAATATCGGCCCGACGCTATTGGCGCTGCTCGGCAGCGCGGGCGCAGGCTCCCGGCGAGGCGCCTTTCCACTGCGCCTACGGTTTCAACATCCATCTCGGCGACGGCGCCTTCCTCAATGCCGGCTGCACCATCCTCGACCCCGCGCCGGTGCGTATCGGCAGGCGGACGCTTCTCGGCCCAAATGTGCAGATCTACTGCGCCGAGCACCACAAGGAGGCCGCGGGCCGTCAGTCGGGACTGGAGATTGCCCGGCCGGTCACCATCGGCAATGACGCCTGGATCGGCGGCAGCGCCATCATCCTCGGCGGCATCAGCATCGGCGATGGCGCCATAGTCGGCGCCGGCGCGGTGGTGACGCGCGACGTGCCTGACAACACCACGGTGGTCGGCAATCCGGCGCGGGCGGTCAAGCGGGGCTGAACTCGTCGTGGGCGGTCAGTATGAAGCCGTGCGTGCTATACGCTCGTCCGGACCGGCTCGCCGCGAGAATTCACGCCGGTATTGGGCCGGTGACGTCTTGAGCCGTGCGGCGAAATGCTGGCGCAGCGAGGTGGCGCTGCCGAAGCCGGCTTCGAAGGCCACCATGTCCATCGATTTTTCCGTCGCCTCCAGCAGCTGTTGCGCCAGTTCGATGCGTTGGCCGGCCAACCATTCGCCAAAGCTGGTGCCGATCGATTTCTGGAAACGGCGGGTGAAAGTGCGCCGGGTCAGGCCCGCGGCCTCCGCGACGCGGTCGAGGTTGTGCGTTTGTCCGAGCGTTGCCCGCACCGTGTCGAGCGCCAGGGTGAAGCGGTCGGTGGCCGGGGTTTTCGCCAGCGGGCGCTCGATGAACTGCGCTTGCCCACCCTGCCGGTGCGGCGACAGCACGATGTGCCTGGCCAGCCGCAGCGCTACCTCTGCGCCATAGCGGGCGCGCACAATGTGCAGGCAGCAATCGAGCCCGGCGGCGACGCCGGCCGAGGTGACGATGTCGCCGTCGTCGACATAGAGCACGTCGGCGTCGACTTCGATGTCCGGGTATAATGTTTGCAGCCGGTCGGTGGAGGCCCAATGTGTCGTCGCACGCCGGCCCGCAAGCAGCCCGGCGGCGGCAATGGCGAAGGTGCCGAGACAGAGGCCAACGATCAGCGCACCGCGCCGGTGCGCGCGACGCAGGGCCTCCGCCAGTTCTTCGGGAAGCGGCGCGTCGAGATCTTTCCAGCTCGGAATGATGACGATTTCGGCATCGTCGAATGCGGAAAGCCGGTACGGCACCACAATCGTCAGCCCTGCATCGGTGCGGATAGCCCCATCCTCGAGTGCACAGACGCGAAAGTCGAAACGCGGCAGGCCAAGCTTGGTGCGGTCGGTGCCGAACACCACGCACGGCACGGAGAGGTGGAACGGGCTGATGCCGTCAAAGGCGAGAACGGCAATGATCGGGTCGGCCATGCGTGTTTCCAGCAAGCGAAAAGCGCATTGTCCCAATTCTTTCGAATGATGTCAATCGGGCCACTTTTGGCAGTCGGGCGATCCGCCTATTTTCGACCTATCCCATTCAAGCCCGAAGGAGAACACCATGTCCGCCAATATCACGCCGCGCCGCGCGCTCATCGTCATTGATGTCCAGAACGATTATGATGGCGGCAACCTCGCCATCCAGTATCCGCCGTTCCGCGACAGCGTCGTCAATGTCGCGCGCGCTATGGATGCCGCCGCTGCGGCCGGCGTGAAGGTGGTGGTCGTCAAGCAGATGGCGCCCGAGACCTCGCCAGTCTTCGCCAAGGGCAGCCATGGCGGCGAACTGCATCCCGAGATCGCCCGGCGAAGCCGCGACCACTATGTCGAGAAGTCACTGCCTAGCGCCTTTGCCGGCACCGACCTCGAGGCGTGGCTGCGCGCCAATACCATCGATACGATAACGGTGATCGGCTACATGACGCATAATTGCGACCTGTCGAGCATCATCCACGCCGCGCATGTCGGCTTTGCGGTCGAGTTCCTGTCCGACGCCACCGGTTCGCTGCCTTACGCCAACAGCGCCGGCTACGCCTCGGCCGAGGAGATCCACCGCGTGGTGTCCATCATCCTGCAGTCGCGCTTTGCGGCCGTGCTCAAGACCGCCGAATGGATCGATTGCCTGAAGACCGGTGCTTTGCCCGAACGCGACACGCCCTATGCGTCCAACCAGCGCGCGCTGGCGCGCAACGCTGCATAGGCAAATCTGTCCCCGAAAAGCAAAAGGGCGGCCAGTGGCCGCCCTTCTTGGATCTCGCAACGATCTCGAAATTTTCAAAACAGGCCTTCGATCTGGCCGATCTCGTTGAGGAAGATTTTTTCCGAGGACGGCGCCTTGGGCAGGCCGGGCATGGTCATGACCTCACCGCAGATGACGACGACGAAGCCGGCGCCCGCCGAAAGCCTGACCTCGCGTACCGGCACGGTGTGCCCGGTCGGCGCGCCGCGCAGGTTCGGGTCGGTCGAGAAGGAATATTGGGTCTTGGCCATGCAGACCGGCAGGTGCCCGTAGCCGGCCTGCTCCCAGGCATGCAGCTGGTCGCGCACCGACTTGTCGGCGATCGCCTCGTCGCCGCGATAGATGCGCTGGACGATGGTGTTGATCTTCTCGAACAGCGGCATTGCGTCGGGATAGAGCGGCGCGAACTGCGAGGCGCCGGATTCGGCGATCTCGACGACCTTGCGCGCCAACTCCTCAATGCCGGCAGAGCCATTGGCCCAATGCTTGCACAGGATCGCCTCGGCGCCGAGCGAGGCGACGAAATCCTTCATCGCCTGGATTTCCACCTCGGTATCGGTGGTGAAATGATTGATCGCCACGATCGCAGGCACGCCGAACTGTTTCACATTCTCGATGTGGCGGCCCAGATTGAGGCAGCCCTTCTTGACTGCCTCGATGTTTTCCTTGCCGAGGTCTTCCTTCTTGACGCCGCCATTCATCTTCATGGCGCGCACCGTGGCGACGATGACGGCAGCCGCCGGCTTCAAACCCGCCTTGCGGCACTTGATGTCGAAGAATTTTTCAGCACCGAGGTCGGCGCCGAAGCCGGCTTCGGTGACGACGTAGTCGGCGAGCTTCAGCGCCGTCGTGGTGGCGACGACCGAGTTGCAGCCATGGGCGATGTTGGCGAACGGACCGCCATGCACGAAGGCAGGGTTGTTCTCCAGCGTCTGCACCAGGTTTGGCTGCATGGCGTCCTTCAGCAGCACCGCCATGGCGCCGTCGGCCTTGAGGTCGCGGGCATAGACCGGCGTCTTGTCGCGGCGGTAGGCGACGATGATGTCGCCGAGGCGCTTTTCCAGATCCTTGAGGTCGGTGGACAGGCACAGGATAGCCATCACTTCAGAGGCGACGGTGATGTCGAAGCCTGCCTCGCGCGGATAACCGTTGGCGACGCCGCCGAGCGAGCAGATGATTTCGCGCAGCGCCCGGTCGTTCATGTCCATGACGCGGCGCCAGGCGACGCGGCGGGTGTCGATGCCGAGCTCATTGCCCCAGTAGATGTGGTTGTCGATCAGCGCCGACAGAAGATTGTGCGCCGTGGTGATGGCGTGGAAGTCGCCGGTGAAGTGGAGGTTCATGTCCTCCATCGGCACGACCTGCGCGTAGCCGCCGCCGGCGGCCCCGCCCTTGACGCCGAAATTCGGGCCGAGCGAAGCCTCGCGGATGCAGACGATCGCCTTCTTGCCGATGCGGTTCAGACCGTCACCAAGGCCGACGGTAGTGGTCGTCTTGCCTTCGCCGGCCGGCGTCGGGTTGATGGCGGTGACGAGGATCAGCTTGCCGTCCTTGTTGCCCTTCACCGATTTGATGAATTCGGCCGAAATCTTCGCCTTGTCGTGGCCGTAGGGCAAAAGGTGCTCAGTCGGGATGCCGATCTTCTGGCCGATCTCCTGGATCTGCTTTTTCTTGGCGCCGCGCGCGATCTCGATGTCGGACTTCACTTCGGCCATGACGGCTTTCCTTCGGATTGGACGGTGGAGGGGACGGGTTTGATCTCACTCGCAGGCATGTTGAACCCGGGCGCGGGCATGTTCTAACCCTGTCGCTGCCGCGGCCTCAACTTGCATGCAACTATGTTTCCTATGAAGAAAGTGTCTCTGCGGCCGGCCCACCTGTCGCCGGTTCTTCCTGGCTCCGTTGCCGCGCCGTATAGAAGCCAGAGGACGCGACGTTCCGCCGTCTCAAAACAGCCGCCCAATGCACGGAATGCGACAGAGGCGACGGCGCAAATTCGCCATCGCTCACCGGGAAGCAGTGAACGCTACTGAGTCAGGACGTTGCTGATCTCGACCATGTTGGAGCGCACGCGAAGCACGTAGAAACCCATCGTCGTCAGGTGCGTCGGCATGATCCAGCCATCCTCACGGCCATTGGCGATTATGAAGGGCTGGATGCGCAGCGCCGAGACGAATTGCGCATCCATTGTGTCCCACAGATTGCCGAGATGCTTTTCCTTGATGACGTCCTCGAAGTCGGCCTGGGCGCCCTTCATCAGGCCGTAATAGGCATAGAGCTGGCCATAGGCGAACCAGAAGCGGTCATCGGCGCGGAAGTCGAACCAGCCATTGTTATGGTTTTCGGCGCGCTCCTTGAGGATCGCCGAGGTCGAACCGATGTCGGAGGAGATGCGGTCGATATACTGCTTCAGATTGTCGGCGCGGGCATCGAACGTCGCCTGGCAGCTGCCGAGGCGGGCGTTGAAGGAGCGCAGCTTGGTGACGGCATCGCGATAATAGCTCGGCGTCGGCGTCTTGGGGCCGAACGGGTTGAGGCCGAAATACCAGGTCTCCTCGTCGAACTGCAGATTGCCGCGCGCATCCTGCAGGTCGCCGTCGATCTGCGATGTGGTGCGAACACGCCCGAGATTGTCGGCAAGCTCGGTGGCGGTGCGCCGCACCGCCTGGTTGATGCCGCGCTGGAACGAGGCCTTGTTGTCCATGAACGGCGTGTTGTCCCAGTCGATGCCGAACAGGCCGAGTTTGTAGAGGATCATCGACGAGATCCAGGCATTCTGGTTGACGTTGAAGTCCGTCAGGTCGGCCGCCACCTGGGCGATGCCCGAATTGCCGCAGGTCTTGGCGGTGTCGGTGCCGGCGCCGGCGGCGACCTGTTCGCCGGCGGAAATGTTGCGGTTCTCGAAGGTGTATTTGTCGACGTAGTTGGGATCGAACTTGTTCCACCACTGGGTGGCGTAGAAGAAATTGGCGTAGAGGCCGATCAACACCAGAAGCGCGAGGCCGACCACAGCCTTCAGGATCCAGCCGCGCTGCGTATACCAGCGCCCAGCCCAGAGGAACGGCCACAGGATCGCGCCGATGACGAGGCCGATGCCGCGGCCTATCCATTGGAAGATGCGGGTGAAGAAATTCACGATCGGATCAAGCATGGCTCTCGTTCACCCCTCAGTCAGTCAGGCCGTAAAGGCGCGTGCGAAACGCCACTTTGTCTTTCAAATATGTGGTTTTCAGAACGTCCACAACATGCGACCGCCAGGCGTCGCTGTAGCCGTCATAGTCCTTGTAGAAGCCCGGCTTGTTGAAGACGTAACGCGAGACGAAGTCCTGCGGCACGAAATCCGAGATCAGCTGGTTGGTCAGCCAGGCGTCGGGATGGTCGGGCTTGCCACGCACGACCAGGAAGCGCTGTTGCGGAAACACATCCTCGATCTTGAGATGGCCGAGCTGGGCGATCTCACGCTTGGCGGCGTTGAGAAAGGGGAAATTGCCGTCCTTGGTGATCAGATCGGCATGGCCATGGATCCAGGTCTGCAGCCAGACCTTGTCGACCTCGGTCAAATTGCGGTTCGGCTCTGTGTCGCGGATGAGAGCGCGCACCACCATCTCGGCGCGATGCTCGAGATAGCCCGAGCTTTCGACCCATGACGCACGGGGCAGTTCGATGCGGCCGGTGCTGGCCAGGAACTTGAACACCTTGTCGGCATCGTTGATCGAGAGATAGCTGACCTGCCAGGGCCGCGAACGGCGAAAGCCGGGGGCGGCCGGGTCGCCGATGACGGTGGTCATATCAGGATCGACGAAGACGTAGACGCCGCCGAAATGGCTGGTCCAGTAGGCGTTGTGGCGGAAGATCACCTGGTCGGGCACCAGCGCATTCTCACGGATATCGCCGCAGACCTTCGCCAGCTCCACCATACGGCTCAGCATGGTGTTGTCGCGCCAGGCATCGGGCTCCTGCTTCAGCCGGTCGACCAGCTTGCCGAGTTCGGCGGCCTTGCCCAGCACGTCCTCGGCCGAAAGCACCCTGAACTCGACCTGGCTGATCGACAGCAGATCCTCGATGTCGTTGACCAGGGGAACGGAATCCTCGATCTCCCCGTAGATGACATCCTTGATCGTCAGCGCATCGATGGCGCGCTGGTTCTTGGACATGAACTCGAACATCAGCTGCGAGGTGTTGGAAAAGGCGGTGTGCACCACCGGCAGATCGATCTGCGACGGCGTCAGGATGATGAAGCGGCGGTTGACCTCGTTGGGGTCGAGATAATCGTAATCGCCGCATTCCTCGGCCACTTCGGGCGAGAAGCCGGTGCGGTCGATCTGGAAGCTCTTCAGCTTGGTCGGTTTGAGGCCGAAGGCGACAAGCGCCTTGTTGTAACGCTGGATGAGGTGCGGCTCGTCGACGGTGAGCAAGCGGCCGTAGATCAGCTCATTGTCGCGGAGAAGGTCGGGCTTTTTGGCGTGGCTCATGCAGAACGTTCCGAGTGGCGTTGCCTGTTGTGGCGAAGCGCCAACGCTGACGCCTCCCTCTCCCCGTTCTGCACGGGGAGAGGGCAAGGGTGAGGGGCAGCGCTAGCATTCAAGGACATGTCTCCCCATGGCCTTTGGCGGCAATAAATCGAAGATCATTGGTCCGGATGTGCCGATCGAGGCGCTGTTCGATAGCTGCCAGTATGGTCGTAGCGATCTCTGGTCCACGCATGCGCCGCCCCTCACCCTTGCCCTCGCCCCGTGAAGGACGGGGAGAGGTGGGCGTCAGCGTTAGCGCCAAGCCTTTCAGCACCCGCGGGCAACGAAGGAAGCTCACGCATTCCACAGCCCCTTCTTCTTCATCTCCTCCATCTCGCGCCCCGCCCGTTCGCGCAGGCGTGCGTCGCGCAGCAGCTTCTCCACCGCGGCGTCGTCGGATTTGTCGGAATAGCGGAACTCCGAGTCGGCGTAGCGGTTGATCTCCTGCATGACCATGTCCATCGAGAACGGCCCACGCAGTTCCTCGATCATGGCTTTCTTCTCGTCGTAGCCCTTGTGCATGAAGGCTTCCGGCTTCTCGAACCAGTCGTCGGGCAGCTCGATGTCCATGGCGCGCATCTTGATGGCGTCGGTGACGTTCTTGATGGCTCGGCCGGTGAAGCGCGGCTCGGCATCCTTGATCAGGTGCAGATAGGTGCCGATGTCGGCCATCGATTTCGGCGCGCCATTCTCCTTCATGTAGCGCTCATAGACCTTCATCAGCCCGTCTTCCTGAGGCTTCTCGTGCTCCTCATAGGCTTCGGTCACCGCGCGCTGGATCTCCTGCGCGGCGTAGAGCTTGTGGTCGCCGAGTGGGATCTTGTGGTTCTTGCCGGCAAGCAGGACGAAGATGTCGATATAGTCGTCGCGGCTCTGTGGGCCGTCGACCAGCCAGCGGGCCCCGGCGCGCTGGCGCAGCGCATCGTCGACATTTTCGGGATAGTTGGAAAACATGCCGAACGAGCAATTGCCGCGCACCACCGTGCCGGCGCCGGCAAAGGCGTCCATCAAGACGCCGGTGATTTCCTGTTGGCCGGCCGAGGCGCGGTCGTCGGAGCGGCGGGCCGCCACCTGGTCGATGTCGTCGACGGTGCCGAAACCGATGACGCGTGGGTTCAAGACATTGTTGATGAACTGGCGGCAATTCTGGCCGGATTTGCCCTGGTAGGACGAGATCTGGTCGACGCCGAAATTCTCATAGGCGAAGGGATAGCCGGCGACCTGGCAATAGCCGTTTACGAGGCCGGCGATCATCTGGATCAGCGTCGTCTTGCCGGTGCCCGGCGCGCCGTCGCCGATGAAGGTGAAGAGGAAGCCCCCGAGTTCGACGAACGGGTTCAACTCGCGCTCGAAATCGTAGGCCATCAGCATCTTGGCGAGCTTGACCGACTGGTATTTGGCAATGTGGTTGCCGACGACCTCTTCCGGCTTCTTGAAGGTCATCACCAGCGGTTTCGAACGCTTGCCGGGCGCGACGTCGAAGCCGTCGAGGGTGAAATCGTCGGCGTCGATGCGGATATGGGCGTTCTCGAACGGACCGATGCCGTCGAAGCGGCCTTTGCGGGCCAGCAGCCCATCAATGGCGACCCGTGCAAAAGCTCGCGCGCGCGTCGTCAGGTCGCCGTCGTCGTTGGAGCCTGCAATCGCCTTGTCCAACCCGGCGACGATCGACTTCACCGCGTCCTGCGGCGTGTCGAACAGGAAGTCCGGTTCGGGGATATCGTTGGGAGCCTCGCCGTCGCTGTCGATCAGCTGGAACAGGTAAGAGGCGAGGCTGAAGGCTGAAACGTAAGCCGAGGCTGACAGAAGCTTCTTGAAGGTCGCCGCCTCATCGCCCTCAAGAGGCGCGCGGGTGTTCTTGGCCTGGAGGCTTTCGAGGTCGGAGCCCTCGGCGAAGACGTCGGAGATGGCGAGCGCAATCGCCAGGCCGCGGCGGGCGCGGAACAGCAGCGTGTGCTGGGGGATGCTCATCAGCTGGTCGTCGGGATGGATTGCGGCCACGGTCTTGGTCAGCTCGACCTCGCGTGTGCGGCGCACCGAGCCGACCGAGACGGTGGAGACGAAGCGGCGGTTGGTGCCGGCAAGCGCGGTGCCGGATTCGCGTGAAGGATCCTCCAGCACGACGACGCGAGTGATGAAGCTTTGCGCGGTTGCGCGGTGCTTTTCGATAGCCGCTTCCGGAATGGTGGTCAGGCCGGTGTCCATGAAGGATGCTCCGCGATGTGACGGTCAGACATCTGAAATCACCTGCCCATTTGACAGGATGTGAACCTTGTAACCGGAAAAGATCTTTTGAGCTTCGCCGGCGGCGTAGAGTGCTTGATAGGCTTCGTGCGGGATCAGGGCGTGGTTCTCGTAGCTCGACACACCCTGGCGCGCGGCTTCGAGATCGTCGGTGTTGATAAAGAATTCCTGCGTGGTCTTCTCGCTCGAAAACAGGCCCTTGCGGCCGGGCTTCTCGCCCTTGGAGTAGACCTCCTGGATGGTCCAGGTGAGCAGCCAGGCATTTTCCGGTTTGCGCACCTTGGCCAGCACCTCGGTCACGGTCGAATTGTTGTCCGTAATGCCTGCGGAATAAAAGGGGCCGAGCACGACGCGGCGCAGCTGCTTAGGGTGCAGCGGCTCGAAATCCTTGTCGAGATTGACCGCAATCGTTGCGGGCGAAAGCGTGTAGGCGGAATTCTTCTCGGTGAAATCGTCGAAGCGATGGGCGAGTTCGGGGTTGAGCAGGCCGTCCACCGGCAGCGGGATGTCGACCCGTTCATTGAGCTTGCCGTTGCTGTCAACGAGCTGCCGGATCATGCTTTCGGAAGAATCCTCCACCGTCACCATGTAGACGAGCGGCAGGTTGGCGCTGCCGTCGAAGCTCGCCCAGTGCACGAGGTAATAGGGGCGCCCGGTCTTTGGATTGACCGAGACCTTGGCCGTCTGCGCCAGCGAGAACGGGCCAAAAGTCTGTTCGCTCTTGACGTCCTCGAGATAGAGCCGCTCGGCCATCGACTTCTGCAGCGCTTCGGGGAATTCCTTGTGGCGCAGGATGAAGTCGGCCATTTCCTCGCGCAATTCGCCGGCCAGCGGAATGTTGGCCAGCCGCGCCTCGGCCTGGCGGCGGTCGTTTTCCAGTTCGAGCAGGTTCTGGAAGACGGGATAGCCGCTGTCGGCGCGCGAAATGCGGAACGTGTCCATGAAGCCGAGCCGGTTGCGCCAGCAGGAAAACGATTTGTCCAGCCGGGCAATGTATTCGGCGACAATCTTGGCGACGATGCCGTGCCGGTAAAGCGGCGAGCGGTCGTCGCGCATGAACACTTCGAGGCCGCTGAGTGCCGCCGTGATGGCGGAAAAATAGCGCGCCGCCGCTTCGTTTTCGGGAGTCATGCCGGTGTGCCCGCGTGCAGCCGCTCCTTACGACTGCACGTAGTTGGCCGAATTGTGCTTCTTCATCACGTCGTCGAAACGGCGGGCGAAGGCGTCGTCGGCGAGCTTCTTGCGGCGCTGGATGTCGGAGCTGGCGACCATGTTCTTCTCGTGCATTTCGAGGAGATCGCCGATGTGCTTTTGCGAGGCGGCGCCAATGCCGGCCATGGTCTCTTCGGCGGTGTTGTCAACCTGGCTGCCCAGCGTGTTGATCTTGTGGGCGACATCCTGCTGGGCGGCGGTCTTCAAGGAATCTTCCAGTGCCTTGTAGAGCACGATGCGCTGCTCGGTATCGATGGTCAGCTTGTTGATCAGCGTCGACTGCGCTGCGATCTGATTGTTGAGCGAATCGACGAAGGTCTGGAACATCGAGGTGTAGCGTTCCAGCGTCTGGCTTTCGGCCAGAAGCTCCTGCTCCTTGGCCTGCTTTTCATTGTATTCGGTCGCCAGTTTCGAGCGCTCGCCCTCAAGCTGCGTGCGCTCCTTCTGACTGGTAGAAGCGGCGATCTTGTTTTCGATGTCGAGCAGCAGCGGATTGACCTCCTCGATGCGCTTCTGCACCGCCTCGAGGTTGGTCATGGTGACCTTGCGGCGCTCGATCACCTGCGACAGGCTGTTTTCCGAGGTCTTGTAGCGCTGGTCGAGGACCTCTTTCTGCGCTTTCAGGATGCCGACGATGGTGTCGGACTTGACCAGAAGCTCCTGCAGATTGCCGGCCAGCGACATGTTGCGGACGCGGTCGGTGCGCATGCGCTGCTTGCGTTGCGCCGAGAAGACGCCGACGAAGCTTTCCCAGCCGGTGTAGTTCTTCATGCTCTCGAATTCGGTGCCGAAGACGTTGGTGGCGTCTTCCAGCCCGATGATCAGGTCGGCGATGTTGCCTTCCATCACCTTCTGCTGCTTCAGCACGTCCTCGATGCGGGCATTCTCGATGTCGAAATTGGCGTCGCCGATCTTCTTGTCGGCGGTGGCCAGCGTATCAAGCACCGTGCCGGACTGCTCGATCTTGGAGCGCATGTCCTGCACGACCTGCCTGGTCTTGGCAATTTCGGCATCGAAATTCTGCAATGTCGCCATAGGGGCCTCCCGCTTCGGCTTCCGGTCGCTGGCTGCGAACAGCGGCGAATATATGTGGGGTATCAGGGGATTGAAAGACGCAAGACAAGACCCGCCCCGAAAACAAAAACATACGCGGTCGTCTTGAAAGGCAATGAAGGCGGGGTCATGGCGTGATTAACCAGCCGGCCAAGTATTGTTCAACCGTCATTGAACTTTGACGGCTGCGAAGAAGTCGATTTCGGACAGTGTGGGTGTCCTGAATTCGACAGAGGACTCAACGAGTTGCAAGCGCGAGACAGCTGGCGGAAGCCGTCGCCATCACGCTACCCATCGCGCCGTTCAAGGCTTCGGATCGGCCTTCAGATAGGCGATGACGTTGGCGATGTCCTCGTCGCTGCTCAGGCCGGAGAAGCCCATCCTGTTGCCGGGTACTTCAGCTTGGGAGCGCCGAGATAGACTTTGAGGTTGGCTTCGTCCCAGACCAGGCCGGCCGCGCCGGCGTCCTTCATGGCCTGCGAATAGTTGAAGTTCTGGGCGGTGCCGGCGATGCGGCCGACGATACCGAGGAGATGCGGGCCGACCTTGTCGCGGTCGCTTGCCGCCTCGTGACAGGCCATGCAGCGGTAGAACACTTTCTTGCCAAGTGCTGCATCGCCGTCGGTCAGCGCGGCGAGGATACCGGCCAAGTAAATGACAAGGCCTGATGAAATGGCTCGAAGCATGGCGGTTCCCGGCTGGCTCTGGCTGAGGGCAAAATAGGCTGCAGGCCTTAACAAACGCCGTATGCCGGTGGATAGCAGCCGGGCTCAATCCGTGCGCGGGATAGCCGCGACCGCCTGCTTGACCTGCTTTTCAATCGCCGCCGACGAATGATTGTCGCGCACGAAAGCGCGGCCGATCTCCGCCATCTCGGCGGCCGCTTGCGGGCGTGTCGCGAGATCGATGATTTTCAATGCCAACTTGCCGGCATCGTCGCTGGACAGGAAATGCCTGCCCGCCTGCAGGCCAAGCCCTTCGACGGCCTTTTCGGTGGCGGCGACGACAAGGCCCGCCGCCATCGCCTCCAGCACCTTGATGCGGGTTCCGCCGCCGAAGCGCAGCGGGATCGGCGCATAGCCGGCACGCCCAAGTAATTCCGGCAGATGCGGTGGGTTCTCGATCAACCGCAGACCATGCCTGGTGCATAGACCGCGCACGACATCGCGCGGGTTTCTGCCGGCGACGGTGATCGACCAGGGCCGGCCGGAGGCGGCGAGGCGCGGCGCCATCGCGCGGCCGATCTGCTTGACGGCGTCGATGTTTGGGAAGTAGCCGAGATGCCCGATGAAGCACAGGCTGAGCTCACTGAAGCGCTCGGCAGCAATCGGCAGGGAAAGCACGCTCTCGTCTGGAATGGGGTTGGCGACGAACCTGACGTCGTTGACGGGGCCGAGAGCGGACAGAAGCGCTTCGTCCGCCCGCGAACAAACCCAGACCTGGTCGGCCAGGGCAGCCGCACACCTGTCGGCTTCGCGCGCCTCTGCCTTCCTTCGCCTGTTTTGGCGCCAGTCTCGAATTTGCTGCCACAGCGTCAGGCCGGCGATCCGGTCGGACACCGTCCGGGAATCAATGTTGTGCTGGTCAAGGACGGTGCGCGCGCGATGCTTCGGCGCCAGCGTCAGCAGCTGCGAAAGCACGATCTCCTCGATCACCACGAGATCGGGCGCGAATTCCCTCCAGATGGCGTCGGCTTCGGCCAGCTCGTCGTCCGGCATCATATGCACGGTCGGGTGCGGGCTGCGCCTGCCCCAGGGCGCCCTGCCGCGCGCTGCCTCGATGATCCGGTGAGGGATGTTCCGCGGTGTGGAGGGTGCCGGGGCGCCAGTCAGGCTTACCGTCAGGACCTCGCCCATCGATGCCAGGGCGCGTGCATTGGCGGCGTTCCGGATCTCTCCGCCGGAGACCGGCGGAAACGGGCAATCAACTGTGAACTGCAGAATTTTCATGTTGTCCCGGCCGTTCAGCCTCTGGTGAAGCCAATGAAATCGTCGGGCGCGGCGCGGCCCATTTCCTCTTCCCAGTGGCGGCGGCAGAGCGAGATATAGACGTCCTTGCCGATCGCCACCTGTTCGCCTTGTCTGGCCACCTTGCCGTCAGCGCCGAGACGCACGACCATCGTCGCCTTGCGGCCGCAGCGGCAGATGGTGCGCACTTCGCGCAGATCGTCTGCGATGGCCAGAAGCGCTCGCGAACCGGAAAACAGATTGCCCTGGAAATCGGTGCGCAGGCCGTAGCACATCACCGGGATGTTCAGCCGGTCGGCGATACGGGCGAGCTGCCAGACCTGCTCTTCCTCGAGAAATTGCGCCTCGTCGACAAAGATGCAATGCACCGTCGTATGTTCGTGATGCTCGGCGACGCGAGCGTAGAGATCGTCGCCGTCGCGGAACATCTCGGCCTCCGTCTCCAGGCCGATGCGCGACGAGATCAGCCCGGTGTCGCCCTTTCTGTAGTGGCCGGCGACGAACAGCATCGTCGTCATACCGCGTTCGCGATAATTGTAGGACGCCTGCAGCAGCATTGTCGTTTTGCCGGCATTCATCGTCGCATAGTGGAAGTAGAGCTTGGCCATGCCGTCCTTTTAAGCCGAGTTGGCGCGGCGCGGGGAGAGGGCACCGCTGCATTTGATGGGAAAAGCCGTCTGCAATCGAAAAAGTGGCGGGCGTGTCGCTGTTTGGCCAGTCCGCGCCGTTGATCGTGATTGTCTTAGCGCTTGAAACCACACCAGAATGGTGTTTGGCTGACGAAACAAGGCGGGCAGAGAAACCGTAACTACGCTTCGCCAAAGAATCACAATGGGAGACTGCCAATGTCGCGTATGAACACCTTCGTCGCCGGCCTCGGCCTGGCGACTTTTCTGTCCACGAGCGCTGCACTTGCCGGCGATCCGGAGAGCTGCAAGGCGGTGCGCCTTTCCGATGTCGGCTGGACCGACATCCAGGCAACCACCGGCGTCGCTTCGGTGCTGCTCACCGCGCTCGGCTACGAGCCGCAGACGATCCAGCTATCGGTACCGGTGACCATGGCGTCGCTGAAAAACAAGGATCTCGACGTCTTCCTCGGCAACTGGATGCCGTCGATGACCAACGACATCAAGGACTACACCGCCGATGGTTCGGTCGAGACGATCGGCACCAACCTGACCGGCGCCGGCTACGGCATCGTCGTACCGACCTATGTCGCGGAGGCCGGCGTCAAGTCGCTGACCGACATCGGCAAGTTCAAGGACAAGTTCAACGGCAAGATTTACGGCATCGAGGCGGGCAATGACGGCAACCGCATCATCCTCGACATGATCAAGAACCCGAAGGACAATCTCGAAGGCTTCGAGCTGGTCGAGTCCTCGGAAGCCGGCATGCTGACGCAGGCCGAGCAGTCGATCAAGAACAATGAGTGGATCGCGTTCCTCGGCTGGACGCCGCATCCGGTGATGGGCGCCATGAAGCTCACCTATCTCGACGGCATGGGCGACAGCGGCTTCGGCGCCGCCACCGTCTACACCAATGTGCGCAAGGGCTACACCACCGAATGCCCGAATGCCGGCAAGTTCATCGCCAACCTGAAGTTCAACCTGGACATGGAAGGCGAGATGATGGACGCGATCCTGAAGGGCGGCGACGCCAACACGGTCGCAGCCGACTGGCTGAAGAAGCACCCTGACGCGGTTGCGCCGTGGATTGCCGGCGTCACCACCTTCGATGGCGGCGATGCGGCAGCGGCGGTCAAGACCGCGCTCGGAAGCTGAGCCGACTAATTCGGCCAAGCCGAACCAGGAAGGGCAGCCAATCTAGAAAAGGCTGCCCTTTTTCATATCCTGTGAGAAGATGACCTAATGAGAGCGGAGGCCGGAAGCAGGCGGTCTCTCGCATGAGAGGGGCGATATGGATCCGATTTCGAAATTCATGGTTGATCACAAGATACCGATCGGCGCCTGGGGAAAGGCGTTCTTCGGTTTCCTCACCGACAATTTCGACACCGTGTTCAGAGCCTTCTCGAATGGCCTCAATTTCCTGCTCGACGGGCTGGTTGGCATCCTTTTGATGGTGCCGCCGGTGCTGCTGGCGCTGATCATCGCCATCATCGCCTGGCTGCTGCAGCGCTCGCGCCCGCTGGCCATAGGCGTCTTTCTCGGCCTGATCTTCATCATCAACCAGAACCTCTGGAAGCAGACGGTGCAGACGCTGGTGCTGGTCGTGGCCGCCGCCGCCATGGCGATGGCCATCGGCGTGCCGCTCGGCATCTGGGCCGCGCACAAGCCGAAGGTCTACCGCATCATGCTGCCGGTGCTCGACCTGATGCAGACGCTGCCGACCTTCGTCTACCTGATCCCGGTCCTGACCCTGTTCGGTCTCGGCAACGCGCCCGGCCTCATCGTCACCATCATCTTCGTCATCCCGACCGCGGTCCGGCTCACCCATCTCGGCGTCGTCTCGGTGCCGAAGTCGATCATCGAGGCCGGCGAGGCGTTTGGCGCCACCAAGCAGCAGCTGCTGTGGAAGGTCGAATTGCCCTCAGCGCTGCCGACCATCATGGCCGGGCTGACGCAATCGATCATGCTGTCGCTGTCGATGGTGGTGTTTGCAGCACTCATCGGCGCCGGCGGCCTCGGCACTGAAATCAACCGCGCGCTCGGCTCGCGCCGCATCGATCTCGGGCTCGAGGCGGGCCTGGCGATTGTCGTACTCGCCATCGTGCTCGACCGGATGACGCGTATCGGCGTTGGAGGCAAGAAATGACCGTCGCCGTCGATTTCAAAAATGTCGATATCGTCTTCGGGTCCGACCAGGCCGGTTCGCTAGCGCTGATCGATGGCGGCGCCACGCGCGCCGAAATCCTTGAAAAGACCGGCAATGTGCTGGGTTGCGCCGGCGCCAGCCTGACCGTGCATGAGGGCGAAATCTCGGTGCTGATGGGCCTGTCCGGCTCGGGCAAGTCGACGCTGCTGCGGGCGGTCAACCGGCTCAACGTGGTGTCGCGCGGCCAGGTGCTGGTCAAGGACGGCGACAATATCGTCGATGTCGTGACCTGCGATCAGGCGACGCTGCGGCGGCTGCGGCAGAAGCAGGTGGCGATGGTGTTCCAGCAGTTCGGCCTGCTGCCTTGGCGTACGGTGGAGGAGAATGTCGGCCTCGGCCTCGAACTCGCCGGCGTGCCGGAGCAAGAGCGCAAGGAGCGCGTGCAACGCCAGCTGAAACTGGTCAATCTCGACCAGTGGTCGAAGAAATACGCGCATGAGCTGTCCGGCGGCATGCAGCAGCGCGTCGGCCTGGCCCGTGCCTTCGCCACCGAGGCGCCGATCCTGCTGATGGACGAGCCGTTCTCGGCGCTCGATCCGCTGATCCGCACCAAGCTGCAGGACGAATTGCTGCAGCTGCAGGCGGAGCTGAAGAAGACCATCATCTTCGTCAGCCATGATCTGGAAGAGGCGCTGAAGATCGGCACCCACATCACCATCATGGAGGGCGGTCGCATCGTGCAGACCGGGGCGCCGGAAGACATCGTGCTCAAGCCCGCCAATGACTATGTCCGCGACTTCATCGCCAATGTGAATCCGTTGTCGGTGCTGACCGCCTGGAACGTCATGCGCGACAGCCGCGACCTCGAGCACGGCGATAATGGCTGGGTGTGGCTCGACCGGCGCAAGACGACGCGCTTCAAGATCGACGAGCACGGGCTGGTGGCGGCGGCGGAACGCGACGGCAAACCGGCGGTATGGGTTTCATGCGCCGATGTCGAGGCGCAGCCGGAGGAGACGGCGCAAGTGTTCTGGGCCAATCCCGGGACCTCGCTGAAGACGGTGATGCTGGCCATGCACCGCTCGCAGACCGCACCCGTGGCGCTGTTCGACGACCAGTCGCGCTTTGTCGGGGCGATCGGCATACGCGACGTGCTGAGCGCGGTGTTGCGGCGCTAAGCCAGCCCGATACGCGCGGCGCCGAGCTTGAACAGGGCTGTGGCATCCCGGTCGAAGCGGAAGGTGTCGATGAAGTCGTCGGCTCGGTAATCCGGAAGCGTCTTGCGGATGGCCGCGGCGAAGTTTTTCGCCTCGTCCAGCCGCCCAGCCAACGCCAGGCAGTGAGCGGCGATCGACAGGATGATGACATGGGCGTTGGGGCGGGCGGCCGCCTTCAGTGCCCAATCGGCTGCCTCGTCGAACTGGCCGAGGCGGACATGCGCCATGGCGCGCGCGCCCAGCATGCCGAACAGCATCGGGTCGAACGGCGACAGATGGCGCGAATGATCCGACGATCCGATCGCCGCGTGCGGGTCGCCCGACTGCGAATGCACGAACGACAGCGCATAGTGGCCAAGCGCGAAGTTCGGGCTGAGGTCGACGGCTCTTTGCAGTTCTACCACGGACGCATCACCCTCGCCGCGCAGCCACAGCGCCCGGCCCATCGCCCAGTGCGCGGCGGGATTATGATCGTCGACCAAAAGGCTTTGGCCGGCTGCCTCAAAGGCAAGCGCGCTGTCCTGATCGCGGCCGCCCCAGCGCTGGAAGGCGCTCTGCCAGTGGGTGAAGGAGAGGCCGGCATAGGCGCGGGTGAAGGTCGGATCCTGCCTGACAGCAATGTCGAAGAAATGCCGTGCGAGGTCGTTCTCGCTGCGGGTGAAGCGATACATGTGCCAGAGGCCGCGATGGTAGGCCTCCCAGGCGTTGAGCGAATTGGGCGCCTTCAGCATGGCGCGGTTGCGCTCGACCATCTCTATCTCGGATGAGATAGAGGCCACGATGCTGTTGCCGATGTCGTCGAGGACAATGAAGATGTCCTCGGGCTTGCGCTCGAAGGTCTCGGCCCAGACGATCCTGGCCGTGCGAACCTCGACAAGCTCGACGGTGACGGTCAGCCGGCCCGCCAGACTGCGCACGGAGCCGGTGGCGACATAGTCGACATTCAGCCGGCGGCCGGCATCCTCCGGCGCGATGTTCTTTTCCGCCAGCGCAAAGACCGAGCCGCGGGCAATGACGAAAAAATCCCTGAGCTTGGCGAGGCGGGTAATGATGTCATGGGTCAAGCCGTCGGCTAGCCCACCACGAACGCCGCCGGCATCTTCGGCGAACGGCATGACGGCAAGCGAAGCCTTGTGCGGTGTCGCGGCTTCGGTGGGGGCACGCGCGATCGGGCTGTGGCCCGCCACCGGCGCTACCGCAGGCTGTGCCGGCAAAGTCGCGCAGTGACGTTCCGCGCGAATGGCAAGCCACGCCTGGCGCACAGGGCCGAAATCCAGGTCTTCCGATTGGAAGAGCGATGCTGCTGCGGCAAGATGGTCCTCGCAGGCACCGAACTGGCCGCGCCGCGCCAGCCTCACCAGGAGTGCGACATGGGCGCTGCTGTCGAACGGGGTCAATTCCAGCCATTTTTCGAGATGGGCGGAGACGTCTTCGGAATCGGCCGGCAGCGTCTTGACCAGATGTTCCAGTATAGCAGCTTGGCAGGAACCGAAACGGCGGCGCTGCGCGGTCAGCCAGCTGTTGAAGAGAGGGCTGCGGTCGATCTCCAGCCCTTCGAGGAAGTCGCCGACGAACAGGTCGGAGAGCAACTGCAGTCGCGTCGGCTCGAGCGTTTCGATGCCTGCGGCAGCCGCCGCCGCGACATCCAGAACGTCGACTGAGATGCCGTCGAGGTCGAGCGCGATCGTATCGCCCGATGTTTCGATCCTGCGGCGGCCCGGTTCGTCGAGCGCGGCCCGCAGCTTGCTCAGGCACCAGCGAAGCTCACCCCTGGGATCATTTGGAACATCCCACAGCAACTCGCAGAGCTTGCCACGTCCGACCGGATGGGGCGCCAGCGCCAGATAGGCCAGCAGCGCGCGCAGCTTGCGCGATGCCGGCAAGACCACCGGGACGCCGTCGCGCGCAATCGTCGGCGGCCCAAACAGGCGCACGACAACACCTTGATAGCTGCTCGCCAGGCTCGATTCCACGCCAGATACCACGCCTGCTCCCACGCTGACCTGTCGGCCCCTGCTTTACCACCGAGCACGACAAAGTGCACCCGGCTCGCAAAATTTGTGCGCCGAATGTGGTGTTTACCACACTGCCGCACGTCAAGGACCTGTAGTGCGGCAAGGTGTCGAAATCTCGCCGCTCAAACCGCCGGTGTGTAACCGGCCCGTGAGCAAGAACCAGGAGTTTACCCATGTTGCATCAGCAGAAAATCAGAACCACGGCCGGCCGCGGCCGCCTGTTCGACAGCATTCTCGACACCACCGGCGACACGCCGGTCATCCGCGTCAATAATCTCGGACCGGCGCACGCCACCATCTACGTCAAGGCCGAGTTCTTCAATCCGGCGGCGTCGGTGAAGGACCGGCTGGCGCTCAACATCATCGAGGAAGGTGAACGCACCGGCGCGCTCAAGCCTGGACAGACCATTGTCGAGGCGACCAGCGGCAACACCGGCATCGGTCTTGCCATGGTCTGTGCGCAGAAGGGCTACAAGCTGGTGGTGACGATGGCCGACAGTTTCTCGGTCGAGCGCCGCAAGCTGATGCGGATGCTGGGCGCCAAGGTGGTGCTGACGCCGCGCGCCGAGAAAGGCTTCGGCATGTACAAGAAGGCGGTGGAACTGGCCGAAGCCAATGGCTGGTTCCTGGCCCGCCAGTTCGAGACCAAGGCCAACGCCGACATTCATGAAGCTACCACGGGACGCGAGATCGTCAACGATTTCGCCGGCTCGCGGCTCGACTATTTCGTCACCGGCTACGGCACCGGCGGCACCGTCGCCGGCGTGGCGCGGGTGCTGCGCCGCGAGCGGCCTGAGACCCGGATCGTGCTCACCGAACCGGCCAACGCGCAGCTTGTCGGCAGCGGCAAGCGGCAGATGCGTGGCGCCGGCGGAGCGCCGGCCGCCAGCCATCCGGCTTTCGAACCGCACCCGATCCAGGGCTGGACGCCGGATTTCATCCCGCACGTCCTGCAGGAGGCCATCGATGGCAACTTCTATGACGAGGTGATGCCGATCGCCGGGCCGGAGGGCATGAAATGGGCCAAGGCGCTGGCGCAGCAGGAAGGCATCTTCACCGGCATTTCCGGCGGTTCGGCTTTTGCCGTGGCGCGCCAGATCGCCGGCACAGCGCCGGCCGGATCGGTGATCCTGTGCATGCTTCCCGATACCGGTGAACGCTACATGACCACGCCTTTGTTCGACGGCATCGAGGCCGAGATGAATGCGGAAGAGCTTGCTCTCTCGCGCTCGACGCCCGGTTGCCAGTTCCCGGCATGATGACGCGGGAGCAAATTGCATGGACGCGATGCCTGGACACTCGGCTACCAGTACCGAGGAAACGCTTGACCCCTCGGACTGGGCCGATGTGCAAAGCCTGTCGCATCGGATCGTTGACGATGCCGTCGCTTACCTGCGCGATGTCAGGCAACGGCCGGTGTGGCAGGAGATGCCTGGAGATGTGAGGGATTTCTTCACCGCCTCGCTGCCGCAATCGCCGACCCCGCTTGCCGACATCTATGGCGATGTCGTGGACAAGGTGATGCCCTATCCGATGGGCAACATCCATCCGCGCTTCTGGTCCTGGTATATGGGGTCGAGCAATTTTACCGGCGCGATCGGCGATTTCCTGGCGGCAATCCAGGGCTCCAATCTCGGCGGCGGCAACCATGCCGCCGCCCTGATGGACGGCCAGGTGGTCGACTGGTGCAAGCAGATGATGGGCATGCCGGCTTCGGCCAGCGGCACGCTGGTCAGCGGCGGCTCGATGGCCAACATCATCGGGCTCACCGTGGCGCGCAACACCAAGGCCGGCATCGGCGTGCGCGAGCACGGCGTTGGAGCAATCGAAAAGCCTTTGCGTTTCTATGGCTCGGACCAGGTCCATTCCTGTCACCGCAAGGGGATGGAAGCGCTCGGTCTCGGCAACAAGGCGCTGCGCCGCATTGCCAGCGACGCCGGCCTGCGCATCGACATTGAAGGTTTGAGGACTGCGATATCGGAAGATCGCGCGGCCGGGTTCAAGCCGGCCTGCATCATCGGCAACGCCGGCACTGTCAACACCGGCGCCATCGACGATCTGCAGGCGCTGGCCAAGCTGGCGCATGAGGAGGACCTCTGGTTCCATGTCGACGGCTGCATCGGCGCGCTGATCGCGATCGCGCCTGAGAATGCACATCGCGTCGCCGGCATCGAATGGGCCGATTCCATCGCGCTCGATCCGCACAAATGGCTGCATGCGCCTTTCGAGGCAGGCTGCGCGCTGGTGCGGGATGCCTCGGCGCATCGCAAGACCTTCGCGGTGACGCCGGAATATCTGGAATCGACACCGCGCGGCCTCGCCTCCGGCCAATGGCTGCACGATTACGGTCTGCAGACGACACGCGGCTTCAAGGCGCTGAAAGTGTGGATGGCGCTGCGGGAACACGGCGTCGAAAAATTCGGCCGTCTGATCGACCAGAACATTGCGCAGGGGCAGTATCTCTCAGGCCTGATCGAGGCTCAACCGGCGCTCGAACTGACAGCGCCGACCAGCATCAACATCGTCTGCTTCCGCTATCGCGCGGAAGGGCTCGATGGCGAGCGCTCGAAGGCGCTCAACATCGAGATCATGCTGAGGCTGCAGGAAGAAGGCATCGCCGCCATTTCCGATACCACGGTGCAAGGCCAGCATTGCCTGAGGGTGGCGATCAACAACCACCGGACCCGGCGCGAGGATCTCGACCTTCTCGTCGCCGAAACGGTCCGCCTGGGCAACGAGATCGCTTCTGCCTGACCGGCCATGGGGTAGGGCAAGCGGCTCTCAGCCGCTGGCGGCCTCCTGGAAATCGCCCTTCATCACGGGGAACGCCAGGCCGGGAAGGTAAAATGTGATCGGCCGGATCTCGTACACCGCCGAGGGGTTCACGCGGCGCAAGTCGCGCGCAGCCACAATCGCCGCCTCCTGCGTGGCGCAGTCGAGGACATAAAGACCCAGCAATTGTTCCTTGGTCTCGGCAAACGGCCCGTCGATGACGATGCCGTCTCCCGGACCACGCAGCGTGACGGCGTCGGCGGTCGCGCCCAGTCTTGCCGCCGGCCCGAGCTTGCCTTCGCGGGTCAATCTGGCATTGACCTCGAGCAGGTCGTGCATCAGCGCCGCGTCCTGCTGCGGCGTCAGGGACTGGATGGTCTGTTCGACGTGATAGGCCAGGATGGCGTAAAGCATGCGGCGATCTCCTCCTGTTCGAGCGGCCGCACTATTGCAAGGTTGGGTTGGTTGATCCACCCCCGGTGCCCATCGAGACGCTAGTCTGCTGCCTTATGCCGCCAGCGGCAGGCTGAGCTCCGTCAGCAGGCCGCCGCGAGGATGGTTGGACAGGTTGACATCGCCGCCGGCGGCACGCGCAATGTTGCGGGCAATGGTCAGGCCTAGCCCGAGACCGCCGGTCTGGCGGTTGCGCGATTGCTCCAGCCGCACGAAGGAACCGAACACCTGGTCGAGCTGCGCCTGCGGTATGCCGGGCCCCTCGTCGCGGATAACCAGCGTGACCGTGCCGTCCGACTGCCGCAGGCTGACATGGGCTTTCTTGCCGTAGGTCACGGCATTCTGGACCAGATTGTTGACGCAGCGCTTGAGCGCCACCGGCCGCGCCATGCAGATCATGCCACGCGGCCTGGCGCCGTCATGGTCGAACGTGACGTCCTCGAAACTGTCGGCGATCGATTCCACCAGCGACCAGAAATCGATCCGCTCGCTCTTCTCCTCGGTGACTTCGAAGGTGGCGAAGTCGATGACGGAGCTGGCGATGCTCTCGATGTCGGCGAGGTCGTGGGCGAGCGCCTCGCGCGCCGTCGATCTGCGCAACAGCTCGAGGCGCAGCCGCATGCGGGTCAGCGGAGTGCGCAGATCGTGGGCGAGCGCGGCGGCCAGATGTTCGCGGTCCTCGACATAGTCGCGCAGCCTCACCTGCATGGCGTTGACGGCTTTGGCCGCGGCGCGGATTTCGCGGCTGCCGGTCTCGGCGATCGGCGGGCTCTTCAGGTCCGTGCCGATCCGGTTGACCGCCGTTTCCATCATCCGATAGGGCGCCGTCAGCCGGCGCAGCGACCAGATCGACATGATCACCACCAGGGCCGCGATCAGCGAATAGAGCGGCAGGCTGTCGAAGCTCAATATCGGTCCGACCGGCGTGTTGGGCTCGGTGAAATTCAGCCATTGGCCGTCGGCGAAGCGGACAGATGCCGTCAGCTTGTCGCTCTGGGCGAAGCTGGCCGCCAGCGATAACAGGTCACGCTCCACCGCGCCCACATCCTTGGTCACGGCCACACCGCCAGGCGCGTTGGCTGCCTGGGTTGCCGGATCGCGCCGGACGCGGGCGTCGGTGATGCCGAATTTCGACAGCCGCCCGACCAGGATGTCCTCGAGTTCGGCCAGTTCGTCGTCGCCGGCGATCGACGAGGTGACCGCGGGCGTGTCCGAAACGGTGAGCGCATAGGTGGCGTTGAACAGACCGGAGGCCGTCAGCTTGCGCTGCTCCGGCGTGTCGTCATGCATCAGCTGCACCAGCGAATAGGCGCGGTCGTTAAGCCGGTAGAGATCGACCTCGTCATTGGCGACGGCGCGATCGCGCGAGACGATATAGAGCGTAGCGACCTGGCTGATCAGCAGGCCGGCAATGACGATGAGCAAAACCCAGACCGGCAGGGTTTGCGGCAGGAACCGTCTCATTCGGAGGTGGTCTCGGGCAGGAACTGGTAGCCGCCGCTGCGCACGGTCAGGATCAGTTTCGGCGTCTTGGGGTCGTCTTCCATCTTGCGCCTGAGACGGCTGACCAGGATGTCGATGCTGCGGTCGAAGGAATAGTCGCTGTCACCGCCGGAAAGCTCGATGAGCTGGTCGCGGGTGAGCACGCGCTGCGCGCTTTTGACGAAGGTCTGCAACAGGTTGAACTCCGCCATCGTCAGCTCGACCCTGACATCGCCCGGCGCCATCAGCCGCCGGCGCGAGCAGTCCATCGTCCAGCCGGCGAAATGATGGATCTGCTTGGTGGTGGCGCGCTTCGGCTCGGCAGCACCATTGCGCCTCAAAACGGCGCGGATGCGGGCCAGCAGCTCGCGCGGATCGAAGGGTTTGGGCACATAATCGTCGGCGCCCATTTCCAGGCCGACGACGCGGTCGGTGGTCTCGGTGACCGCCGTCAGCATGATGATCGGCGTCGAGTAGCTGGCGCGCAGGTCGCGGCAGAGCTCCAGCCCGCTCTTTCCTGGCAGCATCACATCAAGCACGATCAGGTCTACCTGCGTGCGGCGCAGTATGTCTTCCATCTCGACGCCGTCGGCGGCAACCGTGGTGCGCAGGCCGCGCTTCTGGAAGAATTCCTGAAGCAGGTCGCGAATGCCCTTGTCGTCGTCGACGATCAGTATGTGCGCATCGGATTTCACGGCGATCCTGTCATTGCTGGCGGCCGGTCGGCGGCTGCCTTCTGAGTCTGCTTCTGTGGCGTCACCCACACGATAGAATTCTGGCCACATGTTGGCCAGCGGCGATGATCGCCCGCAAAGCCGATTTGCCAGAAACAATTCAGAAACAAAATTCTATAGTCCGGAAAAACTCCCGAAAAAAATCAAGGGCATAAAGGGTGCCGTGGCGGTCAGGACATCGGCTGCGACGCGAAGTCTCCGGAGTAACGGACATCACCAATGCACAGGTTCACGATCAGCTTGATGGGTGCGCTGCTCAGCATTCCGCTCGTCACAGGCGCGATCGGAGCCACAACCGCAAAGGTGACGCCGATCACAAGGAGCGAGCGCTGCATCGATCTCAATCGCCAGGTAGACGAAGCCCTCGAAACCCATGCCGCGGCAACGCAGGTCACCGCGGCGAAAGCACTGCAAAGAAAGGGAAACCGGTTCTGCGCCAACAAGAAACAGGCACAGGGTATCCGGATGCTCGCGAACGCTTTGAAGCTGCTTGGAGTGACACCGATCGACCCGGTTCAGTGACACTCGAAACTCGACCCGCACAAAGAAGGAAATGAAGCCATGAAAAAGTCCATCCTCTCCGCCACCGGTCTCGCCGTCGCTCTCGCTTTCGCAATGCCGGCTCTGGGCAATGCCGCTGCCACCACGACCGCTGCTCCGGCTGCTTCCACGACCACCGCTCCGGCGACCACGACCGCCAAGCCCCCGGTGAAGAAGGTCGTCGCCAAGAAGCCCGTCAAGAAGCACAAGAAGGCGAAGAAGGTCGTCAAGACGGACGCCCCGAAGGCCTGATCCAGACAGCCAACAGGCTTGTCTGTAACAAGGCCGCTCCAGCACCCCCCGGCTGGAGCGGCCTTGTCGTGTGAGCATGATTACCCGTTGATGGGTGCCGGCCACCCAGGACTTTAACCCGTTTGCAATGCAGATCCGGTAGGATAGCCCGCATGAAGAAGCGGCTTTCATCCATTCTGCGCTCGATGGCCATCGGCGGCCTTGTGGCCTCGGCAATGGTCAGGGTGCTGATCCAGTTCACCGCCAGCCCGGTGCCCGATCCGGTGAGCGGGCGCACAGAGCCGTCGCTGTTTGCACCGGCAATCTCCAGCAGCTGGCAATACATCACACCATGGCAAAGCCTGCTGCTTACCGTGATCACCGGCGCGGCGCTGGCCTGCTTCTTCGGCTGGCTCGCGGTCGCCTGGGTCGAATACAAGGCGGCCGGATCAAGGCCGGATGCGGCATCCAGCGCACGGCAATTCCAGGCTCGTCGCGTCGCTAATCGCCAGGGCCGTTGAACCGCAGCATACACTTCCTAAATTTGTGAACGGCAGCACTTCCGGGAAGCCGGTTTGGCGCGCCGATCAAAATGGACGACGGCTTTCCCCCATGACAAAGTGAGAGCGACCCCTCGCGCGATACCGGTTCCCGATGCCTGAAATCAGTTCCAAACCCCGCACCAAGACCAAGCCGCAGACCGAGCGGCCGAAGCTCTACAAGGTCATCCTCATCAATGACGATTTTACGCCGCGCGAATTCGTGGTGACGGTGCTGAAGGGCGAGTTCAAGCTCAGCGAAGACCAGGCGAACCGGGTGATGATCACCGCGCACCGGCTCGGCGTTTGCGTCGTTGCCGTCTTCACCAGGGATGTCGCCGAGACCAAGGCGACACGGGCCATCGACGCGGCCAAGGCCAAGGGGTACCCGCTGCTGTTTACGACGGAGCCGGAGGAGTAGGTTGAGACAATGAGGGGCAGCGCCGAGGTCGATGACAGTTCGCTTGCGCGGGCCGAGGAGATTGCCAACAGCCTCAGGCTCGCGCTGCCCCTCATCCGCCCTTCGGGCACCTTCTCCCCGTGAACCGGGAGAAGGATAAGCGGTGCTACCGTCCCTCTCTGTACCACATCGCGCCCATGGCCAGCAGCAGCAGGCAAAGGCCGAGGAAGCCGCCGAACAGGGGTACGCGCGAGACGGCTTTGAGCACGCTGTCGTCGGTGCTGCGCAGGCCGATCCAGTCTGCGCCCGAGGCCGCACCGGAGGCGCGGACCGGGACGATGGAGGGCAGGGCGACGCTGCCGGTGAGCTGGCCAAGGGTGGAGGAGGCCGCCAGCCGGCGCACGCTGCCGCCGGTGGCCTCAGTCGGAGCCTTCAAGCGGTCCTCGGTAGAGACGACGTCGGAGAATTCCGGCGCGTTGACCGGGCCGACATGGGCGAGTGCGGTCAGGTCACCATTGCCGATCTGGTAGAGGCCGATCTCCTTGGTCTCGATGCTGCCCAGGAAAACGCCGGGTTCGGACTTCTCCAGCTTGACGATCAGCGCCTTGCCCGAAGGGGTGATCACCTGCGCCGGGCCGGGATCGTCGCTCATCGTCTGGCGGCGGATTTCCAGCATCATGCCGCGGCCGCCGGCGGTCAGCCGCTCTTCCTCAAGTTCAGGTTCCTTCATCAGCCAGTGGGCGATGCGGCGGTAAAGCTGGACATGCGGCCCGCCACCCTCGAAGCCGCGCGCCCATAGCCAGCCCTGATCGGACAGAAGCATGCCGACGCGGCCTTCGCCCTTATGATCGAGCAGAAGCAGCGGGCGGTTGTCGGCGCCCTTCATCACCACTTCGCCTTCGGGGTTCTGCACGCCGATGGTGCGGAACCAGCGGCTCCAGCGCGGCGGCTCGGTCGCCGAGCCGTCGAGGCCGCGCGTTACCGGATGGCGCTGGCCGAGATCGGTGAGGCGCGGATAGAAGGCCTTGTCGATGACTTCGCCGGTCGGCATTGCCGGCAGCGACGACATTAGCGGGGTGCGGGCAATCGAGGAGTCGCCGGCATATTCTGGCCCGGCGGCGATCAGCAGCGCGCCGCCCTTTTCGACGTATTCGGAGATGTAGTCGTAATAGAGGATCGGCAGCACGTCGCGGTGCTGGTAGCGGTCGAATATGATGAGATCGAAATCCTTGATCTTCTCGACGAACAACTCGCGGGTCGGGAAGGCGATCAGCGACAGTTCGTTGATCGGCGTGCCGTCCTGCTTTTCCGGCGGCCGCAGAATGGTGAAATGGACGAGATCGACCGAGGCGTCGGATTTCAGCAGATTGCGCCAGGTGCGCTCGCCGGCATGCGGTTCGCCGGAAACCAAAAGCACGCGCAAGTTCTCGCGGATGCCGTCGATCAGCGCGATGGCGCGGTTGTTGGCGTCGGTCAGTTCGCCCGGCTCGCGGTCAATGGAGAGTTCGACGATGTTGCGGCCGGCGCCGGGGATGGTCACCTGCAGCGGCATCGCCTGGCCGATGGTCGCCTCTTCGACCGCGACCTGCTCGCCATTGACCGAGACGCGGACATCGACCGGGCCGGTTTCGCCGTCGGTGGCGATGACGCGGTAGGTCATGTCGAGCGGCTTGCCGACGAGGCCGAAGCGCGGCGCGTTCTCGAAGCGGATGCGGCGGTCCTTCTCGTGCTCGTTGCCGGTGATCAGCGCGTGCAGCGGCGCATTGAAGTCGGGGGCGGCCGGCGCGTCATGCACCTCGCCATCGGTGATCATGATGGCGCCACCGATGCGCGAGGGCGGCACGTCGCGGAACGCGCCTTCAAGCGCTGCAAAAAGCTTGGTCTCGGTGCGCTCGTCGGCGGCTTCCGACTTGCCGGCCTCGACGACGCGGACGTCGAACTGCTTGAAGCGGCCAAGGCGCTGCTGCAAACCGGCAAGCGCTTCGTCGGTCTGTTTGGTCCGGTCGCCGATATCCTGGCTCTGGCTGCGGTCGACGATGACGGCAACGACGCTCTTCAGCGCCTCGCGCTCCTCATCGAGGAAGACCGGATTGAGGAGTGCTGCGCCCAGCGCAATCAGCGCCGCGAAGCGGAAGATCGCGCCGCGCTGGCGAAACCACAAGCCGACAGCCGCCAGCACCAGCAGCGGTGCGAGCACCAAAGCCAGCAAGGGCCAGGACAGCAGCGGTTCGAAGGAAATCGACCAGTTCATCGTTTACCCTCCCCCTTGTAGGGAGGGTCGATCCGCGTAGCGGAGCGGGGTGGGGGTAGGCGACAGAGCGCTGGCGCTGCACCCCCACCCCGGCTCACTGTCTTCGCTTCGCTGCGACAGCGAGCCGACCCTCCCCAAAAGGGGGAGGGTGAGGCTGCGCCGCCGGCTCGAGACAGGATCGAGACGAAATTAGCCAATACCGCCATTCTACTGCCCCAGCCGTTCGAGCAGGATCGGCACGTGCACCTGGTCGGATTTGTAGTTGCCGGTCAGCATGTACATCATGATGTTGACGCCGGCGCGCAGCGCATAGATGCGCTGCATCGGATCCGATGGCACGGTCGGCAAAAGCGGGTCACCATTCCCGTCGACGGCCCAGGCGCCGGCAAAATCATTGGCGGTGATCAGGATCGGCGAGACGCCGTCGCCGACGCGTACCGGCCGATTCTCGGCATTGCTGGCCTCGAGCGAGGCTTCCACCCAGAGCGGGCTGCCGGAGAAGCGGCCGGGAAATTCGGGCAGGATGAAGAAGGATTTGGTCAGCACATGGTCGGCGGGCACCGGCTCCAGCGGCGGCACGTTGAGATTGCCGAGAATGTCGCGCAACCGTTCCGTCGCCGGGCTCGCCGAATCCGCACCGATGCCGTTGGCGAACTGGTCGCGCGTGTCGAACAGCACCGTGCCGCCCTGCTGCATATAGGCGTCGATGCGGGCGATCGCGGCTTGGCTCGGCATCGGCGCGGAAGGATCGATCGGCCAGTAGATCAGCGGATAGAAGGAAAGCTCGTCCTTCGAGATATCGACGCCCGCCGGCGCGCCCGGCTCGAGCGCGGTCTTCTCGATCAGGAAGCGGGTCAGGCCTTCGAGCCCGGCGCGGCTGATCGAATCGTCACCGGGCACACCGGTCAGCACATAGGCGATGCGGGTCTTGGCAATATCCTCGATTGCCGCGGCATCGCCGGGCTTGGCGTCGTCGGCGCGGGCGAGGTCGGCATGGCCAAACAGCATGCCGAGGCCAAGCAGCAGCGCAGCCGTCGTTGCTGCGGCCGATCGGCCGCGGCGCGGTCGGCGCGACATCAGCCCGCCCATCCAGAACACCGCCAGCGTGTCGAGCAGCATAAGCACAAGTGCCGCTGTGACCAGCGATCCCTTGAGGTCGCGCGATTCATCGAAAGCGTACTGGATATTGGTCACCGGCACTGTGAATTGCGGGCGCACCAGCGGCGCGAAGGCGGTGGCCGGGTCGAGCAGATTGTGGGCGAAAACGCCGGTTTCCGAGCCGTAGACGCCGGGCGGGTTCTCGAACGTCACCGGCAGCGTGCCGGCGCCGGGGACCAGCGGTCGCGCGTCCGGCGTCGGCGGCACCAAAGTGCCGTCGGCGGCTATCATGCGATAAGGCGCCAGCGACGTAGCAGCGGCTTCGGCGTTGGCAACCGCCGCACCCTGGTTGCGCGACAGCTGCACGATGCGCCGCAGCATCTCGACGAAGCTGCCGGAGATCGGCAGCGTCGACCATGTCGCTTCCGGGGTGATGTGGAACAGAACCAGCGTGCCCTTGCCCTTCTTCAACCCGGTCACCAGCGGGGTGCCATCGGCAAGGGTTGCCCAGGTGCGTTCGACGATGTCCGGCGTCGGTTCGGCCAACACCTGCCGGCTCACCGTGACCTCGGCCGGCGGTGCGAGGTCGGCGAACGGGCCGTTCTTCGGGAATTCGGTCACCGCTTGCGGCGTCGTCCATGACAGCGCGCCGCCAAGCGAGCGCTCGCCGGTGCGCAGCCTGACCGGCAACAGATCATCGTCATTGCCGGCGGCGGCCAGCCGCGAACCGGCAAAGCGCACCAGCGTGCCGCCATTGTCGACCCAGTCGACCAGCCGCTGATGGACCTGCGGCGGAATGGTACCGATATCGGCCATGACGATCATCGCCGGCTTCTGGTCGAGAAGCTGCGGGATGGCGTCGGCGAGATCGACGCTCGACGGTTCGACCAGATCGGCGAAAGGCTGCAGCGCGCGCCTGATGTAATAGAGCGGCGACAGAAGCGGCTGCGCCTGGTCGGCCTCGGCCTGCGATAAAAGTCCGACGCGGCGGCGCTTGGAGCTTTCGTCGAGCACGCGCACCGCACCTGCCTGGCGTTCGCCGTCGAGCGCGATCGAGGCGAAGTCGTTGCGCATTTCGAACGGCACCGCCATCGTGCCGGTGGCGGTAGTCTCACCCGGCGCGAAGGTCAGCGTCGCGTCGGCGATGCGGCGGCCCTTATCGTCGAAGGCGCCGGCGGTGACTTGTGCCGGCGCCGGATCGCCGGGCGCGCGGATGGCGGTCAGGGCGAAGCCGTCGACCTGATTTTCGGCGCCAGTGAGCCCAGTCAGCGCCAGCCGGTCGGAATTGGCCCAGACGACACGGGCGGCGTTTTTCGACAGCAGTGTGTTGAAGGCGGCCTCGTCGCCCTTTGCCGCAAGGCCGTCGGTGAGAACGGCAACGCTGGCGCCGGGCAAGGTTTCCAGCACGCCGGCGACGCGGGCATAGACAGCGGGTCGGTCGGTCGGGATCGGCCTCGGCTTGGCGGCGCGCAGCCGGTCGAGAGCAGCCGCCGCATCGAAGGGGCCGATCTCGGCGTTCGGCTTTTCGGCGGTGAAGGCGATGACGACCGGTACGCCGTTCGAACCGGCATCGGCGATCAGCCGCTGGGCGGTGGCGACGCGCTTGCCCCAGTCGGCGGCACTCGCCCAGTCATTGTCGATGACGAGCGCCAGGGCGGCGCCCTCGGCCGGCAATTTTTCGCGCGGATTGAAAACGGGTTCGGCTAATGCCGCGACGACAAGGGCTGCCATCAACAGCCGCAGCAGCGTCAGCCACCACGGGCTCTGCTGCGGCGTTTCCTCGCGCTTCAGCACGCGAGCGAGGATCTTCAGCGGCGGAAACATTTCGGACTGCGGCTTGGGCGGTGTGAGCCTGAGCAGCCACCAGATCACCGGCAGCGCCAGCAGGCCCCACAACACCATGGGAGCGCCAAAGGAGAGCGGCAGCCAGCTCATGCGCCGGCCCTTCCCACGAATGCGCCATCGGCGGTCATCGCCATGTGGATGCGCACCAGCGCCTCGGAAGCGAGGCGGTCGGTGTGATTGACGGTATAGCTCCAGCCGAGGCGCTTGCACCAGCTGGCCAGCTCCTGGCGGCGGGCGGTGTAGAGCAGGCGATATTCGTCGCCGAGCATTTCGGCGCGGCCGGCGGTCAGCTTGTCGCCGGTCTCGGGATCGGTGAATTCGGTGCGGCCGGCATAGGGAAAGGTCTCCTCCGCCGGATCGGCAACCTCGATCAGATGCGCACGCACGCCATGCCGCGCCAGCACATCGAGCCATTCCATGGTCTCCTCGACCGGGTCGAGGAAATCGCTGACGACGACGATGTCGCAGAAGCGGCGGATGGCGGACAGGTCAGGCTTTGCCGGCGGGTCGGCGGCGTGCATCAACGGCGCCGCGATGCGCTCGGCGCCGTTGCGGGCGGTGAACGGATCGGTCAGGCCGGGCCAGGCGATGCGCTCGCCGCTGCGAGATAGCAATTCGGCCATGGCCAGTGCCAGCACCAGCGCGCGCGATTCCTTGGAAACGCTGGCGCCAGTCGATTTGTAGAGCATGGAGGGCGATGGGTCGGCCCAAAGCCACACCGTGTGGGCTGCTTCCCATTCGCGGTCGCGCACATAGGTGTGGTCGTCCCGGGCCGAACGGCGCCAGTCGATGCGCGAGGAATCGCCTTCGACATAGGGGCGGAACTGCCAGAAATTCTCGCCGATGCCGCGCTTGCGGCGGCCATGCCAGCCGGCAATTACGGTATTGACGATACGGCGTGCCTCGACCAGCAGGTCCGGCACCAGCGAAGCCCGCAACCGTCCCCTGGCGAGCGCGTCGCGCGTCGCTGCCGGTGCCTGGACTTCGCCGATACGCGCCATCAGATTCCTTTGGCCAGTTTCGCTACCACGTCGCGCACGGTCGTGCCCTCGGCGCGGGCGGCAAAGGTCAGCGCCATGCGGTGCTGCAGCACCGGTTCGGCCAGCGCGCGGATGTCGTCCACCGACGGCGCCAGCCGCCCGTCATAAAGCGCGCGCGCACGGGCGCACAGCGTCAGCGCCTGGCTGGCGCGCGGGCCGGGACCCCAGGCGACATGCTTGCCGGTCTCGGCATTGTCCTGGCCGGGACGCGCCGAACGCACCAGTTTGAGGATGGCGTCGACGACGCTTTCGGGCACCGGCATACGGCGGATCAGCGTCTGGATTTCCCTCAGCCGCGCCGGCTGCAGCACGTTTTGCGCCTTGGCGTCCTCGATGCCGGTGGTCTCCAGCAGAATGCGCCGCTCGGCCTCGATTTCGGGATAAAGGATGTCGACCTGCATCAGGAAGCGGTCGAGCTGCGCTTCGGGCAGGGGATAGGTGCCTTCCTGCTCCAGCGGGTTTTGCGTCGCCAGTACATGGAAGGGTGCGGGCAGGTCGTGGCGAATGCCGGCGATGGTGACGTGATATTCCTGCATTGCCTGCAGCAGCGCCGACTGGGTGCGCGGCGAGGCGCGGTTGATCTCGTCGGCCATCAGCAATTGCGCGAAGATCGGGCCGGAGATGAAGCGGAAGGAGCGCTTTCCCGCCTCGTCCTGCTCCATCACTTCGGAGCCGAGAATGTCGGACGGCATCAGGTCGGGCGTGAACTGGATGCGGCGCGAATCGAGGCCGAGCACGACACCGAGCGTTTCGACCAGCTTGGTCTTGGCAAGGCCGGGCACGCCGACCAGCAGCGCATGGCCGCCGGCAAGCAGCGCCACCAGCGTGCGCTCGACCACCACTTCTTGGCCGAAAATGACACGGCCGACGCCGTCGCGCACCCTGGAAATATCGGCCAGCGCCGTCTCGGCCTGGGCGATCATGTCCTTTTCGCTGATTGGGCTTTCCTTGACCATTACGCTCATGCCGCATCGATCCTTGTGCTGGAAGTACCGGCTTGCACTGTAGTGCCTTAGAATGCCGCGATTCGGCTTCGCCTGGCGCCTACGAATGAATTTAAATCACAGACTTAGGCTGACAAGCGGAACAACAGTGACTATTTCGTGACCATGACGGAACGCTCCGAACATCGCGAGCACAGCCTTGCTGCCGCAACCGAGGCGCGCGGTCTCGAAGCGTTGATCTCGCGTGCGGCTCGCGCCGGCAAGGGCGCGGCGCCGGTGGAGCGCTGGAATCCCGACTTTTGCGGCGATCTAGACATGGAGATCAAACAAGACGGAACGTGGTTCTATCTCGGCACGCCGATCGGCCGCATGCCGCTGGTGCAGCTGTTTTCCAGCGTGCTGCGCAAGGACGAGGATGGCAGGACCTATCTGGTGACGCCGGTCGAACGGGTCGGCATCCGCGTCGTGGACGCGCCTTTCATCGCGGTTGAAATGGATGTTTCCGGCGCCGGCGCCGAGCAGACCATCACTTTCCGCACCAATGTCGGCGATGTCGTCGAGGCCGGACCTGGCCATCCGCTGCGCTTCGTCGACGAGAACGAGACCGGCGGGCTAAAACCCTATGTGCTGGTGCGCGGGCGGCTGGAAGCGCTGGTGGCGCGGCCGGTGATGTACGAACTGGTCGAGCATGGCGAGGAGATCGATATCGGCGGCAAGACGATGTTTGCCGTGCGCTCGAAAGGCGAAATCTATCCGATCATGCCGGCGGAAAAACTGAAGAGGCTGAGCGCATGATGGATCAGGTGAGGCCGCCGCCGTTTTCCACAGCGGATTTTCGCGCGCGGGTCGCGGCGCAAGCTGAGGCCCATGCCGGCGACGATTATGGCGATCATCGCTTCAACCCCGGCCATCCACGGTTGACGCAGCTCAAAGCGCTGCGCGACGCCGCGGTGCTGATCCCGGTCGTCGATCATGGACGCGATGCGACCGTGCTTTTGACCAAGCGGGCGGAAAAACTGCGCAGCCATTCCGGGCAGGTGGCTTTTCCTGGCGGCACCATTGATCCCACCGATGCGACCCCGGAAGCAGCGGCCTTGCGCGAGACCTTCGAGGAGATCGGCCTCGGCCATGACCGCATCGAGATCATCGGCCGCATGCCCGATTATGTCGCCGGCAGCGGCTATCGCATCGCGCCGGTGCTGGCGATCGTCGAGCCCGGTTTTACGCTGTCGCTCAATTCCGACGAGGTCGACGCCGCCTTCGAAGTGCCGCTTTCGTTCCTGATGGATCCGGCCAACCACACCAGGGACAGCCGCATGTGGAACGACCTGGAATGGTTCTTCTACGATATGCCCTATGGCGGCCAGCGCATCTGGGGCGTCACCGCCGGCATCATCCGCACGCTCTATGAAAGGCTCTATGCTTGAGTGATCCGATATCGCTGGCGGGCAGAGCCGACTGGCTGGGTGAAAAGCATCTGCAGCGGCTGCTTGCCGTGCTGGCGCAGGGCGGCGAGGAAGCCCGCATCGCGGGCGGCGCGGTGCGCAATGCGCTGATTGGGCAGCCGGTCGCCGATATCGACGTTGCTACCACTTGCCTGCCCGAGGAAACCGTTCGCCGCGCCGAGGCGGCGGGCTTCAAGGCGGTGCCGACCGGCATCGAGCACGGCACGATCACGGTGATTGCCGGCGGCGCGCCCTATGAGGTCACCACGCTGCGCGCCGACATCGAGACCGATGGCCGCCGCGCCAAAGTGTCGTTCGGCCGCGACTGGAAGGCCGACGCCGAACGGCGCGATTTCACCATCAACGCGCTCTATGCGGAGGCTGACGGGACGGTCGTGGACCTGGTCGGCGGCGTCGGCGATATCGAGGCACGAAGGCTGCGCTTCATTGGCGATGCCGAGCAGCGGATCCGCGAAGACTATCTGCGCATCCTGCGTTTCTTCCGCTTTTTCGCCTGGTATGGCGAGGGTCGGCCCGATGCCGAGGGATTGAAGGCCTGCGCCCGGCTCAAGGACGGTCTCGCCCATCTCTCGGCCGAACGCATCTGGTCCGAGCTGAAGAAGTTGTTATCGGCCCCAGATCCGTCGCGCGCCTTGCTGTGGATGCGCCAGGCCGGCGTGCTCACCAGCGCCCTGCCGGAAAGCGAGAAATGGGGCATCGATGCCATTCATGGGCTGACCAAGACAGAGAAGGATCTGGGCTGGGCGCCGGAGCCGCTGCTCAGGCTGGAGGCGATCGTGCCGCCCGATGCGGCGCGGATGAAGACACTGGCCGAGCGGCTGAAACTTTCGACCACTGAGGCGGAGCGCCTGCGCCACTGGGCGCTGACGGCTGCCGTCGAGCCCAAGACAAGCGAAGCGGAACTTGCCAAGAAACTCTATTCCGGCGAGCGCCAGGGTTTTCTCGATCGCCTGCGGCTGTCGCTGGCGTCGGCGCGAGCGCGGGCTCTCGAGGACAATGACTCGCTGGTTCAGGCCGGCGGGTTTTCGCGCCTGCTCGCTTTTGCGCTGAAATGGGAAAAACCGGTGTTCCCAGTCAAGGGCGGCGATCTGACGGCGCTTGGCGCGTCGCCGGGGCCAATACTCGGTGCGATCCTGAAAAACCTGGAAAAGGAATGGATCTGGTCCGGCTTTGCGCTCGATCGCGACGCGCTGCTGGAGCGCGCCGCGGAAGCCTTGAAGGCCAGATAGGACTGCTCAGGCCGCGTCGCGAACTTTCTCGATGCGCGAGCGGATCGCCTCGATCATCGTCTCGCGAATGACCGTTTCGCCATGTGTCTCGCGCATATGGTCGACGGCGCGGCGCATGACCTCGGCTTCCTCACCGGCACGGGTGTGCCACTCACAGCCGGGAACCAGCGAGCCGCAATGGAATTCCTTCATGGGATTTTCTCCTTTTCCTCCTTGGAGCCTGTGCCTCTCATGGGCACACGAAGCTCCGCCATCTCTGTTCCGCGCCCTGTCACAGCAGTCGGTTTCGGGGGCGCGCACGGGGGAGCTAGCATAACACGGTTCCACGAGTTTGGTTGCCGTGGGGGCGAAAAAGGCGGAGCAGCGCTGCTCCGCCCCCTCTTGCCAGGCTAAGCCAAGGCGAGAACGTTCGGTCTTGTCCCGGTCACTTCTCGATCTTGACGGACTCGGCAACCTTGTTCTTGCCGCTCATGTCCCAGGAAACGCGGACCTTTTCGCCTGCCTTCAGGCCAGGATCCTTGAAGGTCTTGGGCAGCGTAAAGGTCGATCCATCGTCCAGAACGAGGCTCATGGCCGTGCCATCATAGGTCTTGACCGTGCCCGTGGTGTGCTTGACCGCGGCAAAGGCAATCGAGCCGGAAGCGAGAAGGGCAGCGGCGGCTGCCGAAACAATGAGCTTTCGCATGTAATACTCCTGGAAATGCGGGCATCCGTTTGGAAAATGCTCCGCCTTGTTCAGGGCCGTCCGGTAGCGTCGTGTCGCGGTTCGGGACTGAACCGCCGGCGCTTCCCGGCCCGAAACGACAAATAGTCGTTTTATTTCAATCGCCTATTAGACGAAAAAGATAATGGCGATGCCACATTGGCTGCCCAGATTCGGCGAATGGGACGTCAATGCGGCTCACGTTTCGCTCACCGATTTTTTACGGCCACCTGACCTCCGGCGGCAGGCTGGACAGGATCGAAGCGACATTGCCGCCGGTCTTCAGGCCGAAGATGGTGCCGCGATCGTGAAGAAGGTTGAATTCGACGTAGCGGCCGCGGCGAATGAGCTGCTCGTCGCGGTCGTCGTCGGTCCAGTTCTCGTTGAAATGGGCGCGAACCAGGTGTCCGTAGACGACAAGGAAAGAACGCCCGACATCCTGGACGAAGTTCAAATCGGCATTCCAGCCGCCTTTCTCCTCCCCCGAATGCAGCCAGTCGAAAAAGATGCCGCCGACGCCGCGCGGCTCGTGGCGGTGCGGCAGATAGAAATACTCGTCGCACCAGGCCTTGAATTTGGGGTGGTCGGCGATCGCAGCGTTCTTCTCGCAGGCGAACTGCATGGCTCGATGGAAGGCGACCGTGTCGGGGTGATCTTCCGTGCGGTTGCGGTCGAGCACCGGCGTCAGATCGGCGCCGCCGCCAAACCAGTGGCGCGACGTCACGACCATGCGGGTGTTCATGTGCACGGCCGGCACGTTGGGGTTCCAGGGATGCGCGATCAACGAAATGCCTGATGCCCAGAAGCTCGGGTCTTCCTCGGCGCCGGGCATCTGCTTCCTGAATTCGGGCGAGAATTCGCCATAGACGGTCGAAGTATGGACGCCGACCTTCTCGAAGACGCGGCCGCGCATCATCGACATGGCGCCGCCGCCGCCCTTGCCATGGTCTCGTTCCCACGGCGTCTTTTCGAAGCGGCCGGGCGACCATTCGGCCAGCGGACCGGTCAAGTCCTGCTCGATCTGCTCGAAGGTGGTGCAGATGCGCTCCCGCAGCGTCTCGAACCAGAGCCTGGCCTTCATTTTCTTCTGTTCGATGTCGGCTGGCAGGCCTGCCGGTATTTCTGGTCGTTCCAAAATGCTGTCTCCGGTCGCAGCCGACAAAGGACCTAGTGGAGTGAATTTGAGATTTGCACACAGCGTGGCGCAGGGCACGACGCAAATGTCAAATTCGAAAACTCCACCAGAAACATGAACTTGCTAGTGGTCCTTGTGATTCCAACGTTCGCAACGGCGACTGGGGATTAGGAAGGCGAATGTTGGAATCGGAGCACTAGCCTTTTCCGGGCGCGATCCCTAATCTCTTAGGGGCAAGGGTCAAGTGTCATCTGGTTCGGCCCAGGAGTTCTTTCATGCGCACGCCGGCAAGACCGCCGCTGCATGGCCTGAAGAAAAGGCTCGATCGTTCACGCGCCGAGCGCGAGCGCATGCCGCGTGACGGGTTTTTGCGGGAGACCTTTGTCTTGCCGCGCCCCGATGCGCGGCTCAAAGCCAAGGAATGGTTCGAACGCTTTCCCAAGCAGGCCTACTGGACCGAGATCGAAAGCTGGTTCGAACGGCCAGGCGACGTCATCGAATTCACGATACGGCGGCTGCCTGCGGCGGATTAGAATTCCGCAAGCAGTCGCCTTGCGCCCGGCCCTTGCGCACTCAAGCGATCTTCCCTGTTTCGCAGCGGGCATTTGTCGATCGACATGCAGCCGCAGCCGATGCAGTCGGTCAGGCCGTCGCGCAGCTTCTTTAGCTGAGTGATCTTGCGATCGAGGTCGTCGCGCCAGCCGGTCGACAACAGGTTCCAGTCCTCGCGCGTCGGGGTACGGCCTTCTGGCAGCGATTCAAGTGCGGCGCCGATCTCGGCCAGCGAGATGCCGACCTCCTGGGCGATCCGGATGATCGCCACCCGCCGCAGCACGTCGCGGCCATAGCGCCGCTGGTTGCCCGACGTGCGGTGGCTGCGGATCAGCCCGCGCGCCTCGTAGAAATGCAGCGCCGACACCGCCACGCCGCTGCGCATCGCCACCTGGCCGACCGTCAATTCCTTTACCGGAGCCATCTCGATTTTCCGCTTGACCTCAACTTAAGTTGAGCTTGTAGCCAGGAAACGTCGATAGGGCAATTGAGGAGAAGGCGATGTGCGCCTGGGTGAGAATGATGCAAGACGCAACGGCCGTTGGCGATGACGACAACGCGCTGAAGGGTCTAGCCGAGCTGCCGGATGGCTTCACCGGCGACCATGGCGACCGACAGCGCGACGTTGATGCTGCGCGTGCCCGGCTGCATCGGGATCGTCAGCCGCGCATCCGCCGCCTGATGGACAGGATCCGGCACGCCGGCGGATTCGCGGCCGAACAGCAGGATGTCGCCTTGGGCGAAGCTGAAGCCCGCATAGGGGGTCGCGGCTTTGGTGGTGAGCAGCACCAGCCGGCAGGCTTCGCCCTTGCGCCAATCCTCGAAGGCGTTCCAGTCGACATGGCGGGTCAGGGCAGCCATTTCGAGGTAGTCCATCCCGGCACGCTTGAGCGCTTTGTCGGAGAGCGGAAACCCGGCTGGTTCGATGATGTCGACGCCAAGGCCGAGGCAGGCGGCGAAGCGCAGGATAGTTCCGGTGTTGCCGGCGATGTCAGGCTGGTAGAGGGCGATGCGGAGACGGTGGTTCATTTCCGCGTCTTTCTAATAAGTGGCAGATCGGCCACAGCGGGTGGCTGGTTTTGGAAATTGCTGGACCTGCGGGTGGCCATTTTCTGCGAAGTCGATTATACCGCACGCATTGTCAACCCGAACCGATGGAGGGGTATTTCATGATGACCATGCACATCCAGCGCCCCTCCCGTGGGCTTACCTGCCTTCCGGCGGTTTCGGTACGACGATTTACCTGATTTCTTAGATCTGATCGCACCGATTCCCGCCGAACCCAATTTTCGGCTCTCGAAGGAATCCTGCGATGTTTTTCAACCGGTTAAAGGGGCCAAGCGCCCCAGCTGAGCATGTCGCGACCGAGGCCTATCCTCGTGTCCCGACGGATGCAATCCGTGCCTCCGGCCGAATGCCGGCGCACGACATTGCTTCGCCTTTTTATGTCTATTTTCACACGGAGGACGGACCGATGTTCGATCCCTATAAGATACCTGGTTCAAGAAGCCTGCACGAACGCAAGACGGCGACCTGGGCGTTGCTGGTCGGCGAGACCTATTCGTCGGCGGTTCACGCGCAGACGCGCCGGCGTCCGCATCGCGGCATGTTGCCGGATGTCGATTTCTCGCGTGCGGTTCCCGACCACAGCCGGCCGTCGCTGGTGCGCCGGATCATCCGGCTGATCCGGCCGGGCGCGAAAAACCGGACTGGCGGCGGCGTGCCGTCAGTTCAGTCGAAGGCTTCTGTCGGTGAAAAGCCCGCAAGTCCCTATATTGCGCGAAGCAGGACCGATGGCCCGGGTGATTCCGGGCCGTCAGTCCCCGCCGACGTACGGTCTGGGGACGCGGAGCGCCCCGGGGATTTTTCCCGCGCCGCATGAGCGGACAACAGTTTTGTGAGCATCCCTATGTTTAGCTGGTTTGAAAGAAGGCTCGATCCGTTCCCCGCAGCGGAACCGGTCGAGCCGCCGAAGACGCTGGTTGCCTTCTGCGTGCATTATACGCGCGGCGCCTGGCCATACATCATCGTCGATGCGGTGCTGGTGACGGCGATTGCCATCGCGGAAGTGTGGATGTTCGGCTTCATGGGCCACATCGTCGACTGGCTGTCCGGGCAGAACCGCGAAACCTTCCTGCAGACCGAGAGCTGGAAGCTCGCCGGCATGGCCTTCGTCGTGCTGTTCGCGCTGCCGGGTACGGTATGGCTGCATTCTTTGCTCAACCAGCAGACGCTGATGGGCAACTACCCCATGCGCATCCGATGGCAGGTGCATCGTTATCTCTTGAAGCAGTCGATGAGCTTCTACCAGGACGAATTTGCCGGCCGCATCGCCACCAAGCTGATGCAGACGGCACTCGCCGTGCGCGAATGCGTCATCAAGGTGATCGAGGTGCTCAATTACGTCATCGTCTATTTCCTCGGCATGCTGTTCATCGTCGGCTCGGCCGACTTGCGGCTGGCGGCACCTCTCGGCGTCTGGCTCCTCGGCTATATCGGGTTGTTGCGCTATATCATCCCGAAGCTGGGCAAGGTCGGCGAGGCGCAGGCCAATGCGCGATCGACTATGACCGGCCGCGTCGTCGACAGCTACACCAACATCCAGACGGTCAAGTTGTTTTCTCATGCACGGCGCGAAGCAACGTTCGCCAAAGAAGGCATGGCAGGCTTCCTCGACACGGTCTACCGGTCGATGCGGCTGGTGACGGTGCTTTACGGGCTGCTCTATATCCTCAACGCGCTGCTCCTGTTTTCGGTGACGGCGACGGCGCTGTGGCTGTGGCTCGGCCAGGCGGTGACGATCGGCGCCGTCGCCGTGGTCATCGGCCTCGTGCTCCGTATGTGGGGCATGTCGCAGTGGATCATGTGGGAAATGTCGAGCCTGTTCGAGAACATCGGCACGGTGCAAGACGGTATCGCCTCGATCTCGCTGCCGCGCCTGGTCGAAGACCGGCCGGGGGCGAAGGACATTGCCGTCACCAAGGGCGAGATCCGCTTCGACGACATTCGTTTCCACTATGGCAAGCAGAAGGGCGTCATCGAGAACCTGTCGCTGACGGTGAAGCCCGGCGAAAAAGTCGGCATTGTCGGGCGCTCGGGCGCGGGCAAGTCGACGCTGGTCAATCTCCTGTTGCGGTTCTACGACCTCGAGAACGGCCGGATCCTGATCGACGGCCAGGAGATCGCTTCGGTGACGCAGGATTCGCTGCGCGCGCAGATCGGCATGGTGACGCAGGACACCTCGCTGCTGCATCGTTCGGTGCGCGACAACATCCTTTACGGGCGGCCCGATGCGACGGAGGAAATGCTTGTCGAGGCAGCCGGGCGGGCCGAGGCGCTGGAGTTTATCGGCAGGCTTTCGGATCACACCGGACGTAAAGGGCTCGATGCTCATGTCGGCGACCGCGGCGTCAAATTGTCCGGCGGCCAGCGGCAACGCATCGCCATTGCTCGCGTTATGTTGAAGGACGCACCGATACTTATCCTTGACGAAGCGACGTCGGCGCTGGATTCCGAAGCCGAGGCCGCCATCCAGGAGAATCTCTACAAGCTCATGCAAGGCAAGACCGTCATCGCCATTGCGCACCGGCTGTCGACCATCGCGGCGATGGACAGGCTCGTCGTCCTCGACAAGGGCCGTGTCATCGAGGAAGGGTCGCACGAGGAACTCGTTGCCAGCGGCGGGCTCTACGCGCAGCTCTGGCAGCGCCAGTCGGGCGGGTTCCTGCTCGACGACGGTCCGGTCGATGCCGCCAATGACGCCGTTGCCAACGACATCGGCGTGAAGGGTGAAGCCGCAGAGTGATGACGTCAGCATGATGACAGCCGTCTATCGCTGGTTCGAGGACTGGGTCTATCCGTTCAGGGAGCCGGCGGACCTTCGGCCACCGCCAAGCGTCGGCGGCTTCCTCTGGCACTATGTCGGCCAGGCGAAGTTCGCCTTCTTCGCCATGCTGGTCATCGGCGGCATCGCGCCGCTGATCGAGGCCGGGCTTTTCTACTTCGTCGGGCGGCTGGTCGATATTCTCGACCAGCTTCCTGGCGAGCGCAGCTGGCACGCGCTGTGGACCGCCGCCGGGCCTGAGCTTGTCTTCATGATCGCAGTGGTGCTGGTCATCCGCACCGTCGTCGTCGGCCTGTCGGCGCTGGTCAACGAACAGACGATCACGCCGGGCTTCTACAATCTGGTGCGCTGGCAGGCACACCGGCATGTGTCGCGGCAGTCCTACACTTTCTTCCAGAACGATTTCGCCGGCCGTATCGCGACAAAAGTCTGGCAGGCGGGGCAGGCGACCGGCGACCTGATGGAGAGCTTCATCGAGGTCATCTGGTTCATGCTCATCTATACGGTGACGACCTTGGCGCTGGTCGCCGGGCTGGATCTGCGCCTGGCCGTGCTGGTGGTGATCTGGATCCTCGCTTTCGCCTGGCTGGCCAAGCTCTATCTGCCCTCGATCCGCAGGCATGCCGAGGCCACGGCCGAAGCGGGCTCGATGATCAATGGGCGCATCATCGATTCCTATTCCAACGTGCAGACGCTGAAGCTGTTCTCGGCCGACGGCGACGACCGCTACATCAAGAACGGCTTCGACATCTATCTCGATGCACTACGGCCCTTCACCCGCCGGCTGACCGGCGTGCGAATGGCGCTGACGACGCTGTCGGGCATCATGATCACCGCGATTGGCTGCTTTGCCGTCTATCTCTGGGTCGAAGGGTCGATCACTGTCGGCGCCGTCGCCTTCACGCTGTCCCTGGTGCTACGGCTCAACATGCTGCTCGGGCGCGTGATGATGCAGCTCAACGGCATTTTGCGAAACCTCGGCGTGCTGGAAAACTCCAAGGCGCTGATCTCGCAGCCGCTTGGCCTTGTCGATGCGCCCGATGCGAAGGAGCTTGTCGTCGCCGGCGGCCGCATCGAGGTGAAGAATGTCGAGTTCCACTACGGCAAGGGGTTTGGCGTGCTGAACGGCATCGATCTCGTCGTCAAGCCTGGCGAGAAGGTCGGGCTGGTCGGGCCGTCCGGTGCGGGCAAGACGACGCTCGCCAACCTCATCCTGCGCCTCTACGACCTCGAGAGTGGGAAAGTCCTGATCGACGGGCAAGACGTCGCCGAGGTGACGCAGAACTCGCTGCGCGCCAATATCGGCGTGGTCAGCCAGGACACGGCGCTGTTCCACCGCTCGCTGCGCGACAACATCAAGCTCGGCATGCCGGACGCGACCGACGCCGAGGTGATCGCGGCGGCGAAGAAGGCGGAGGCGCACGAGTTCATATTGGGCCTGCGCGACAACCGGGACCGTACCGGCTACGAGGCTTTTGTCGGCGAGCGCGGCGTGAAACTGTCGGGCGGCCAGCGCCAGCGCGTCGCGATCGCCCGCGTCTTCCTCAAGGATGCGCCGATCCTGATCCTCGACGAGGCGACCTCGGCGCTCGATTCCGATATCGAGGCGGCGATCCAGGAGAATCTCGCCAGCCTGATGGAGAACAAGACTGTCATCGCCATCGCTCATCGGCTGTCGACCATCGCCGCGCTCGACCGTCTTGTGGTGCTGGACGGAGGCCGCATCGTCGAACAGGGCACGCATGACGAGCTGGTGGCGCTCGACGGGCTCTATGCGCGGCTGTGGAAGCGGCAGTCCGGCGGCTTCCTCTACCACGAGGAAAGCGTGCTGGAAGAAACACGGCCTGCGGAGTAGGGCATGGCAGGGTCGCCTGATGCTGGCTACGTCCTCAAGCGGCTGCGGCCATCCGCGCCGGCCTTCGACGCGCTGAAGGAGGAGAGCCGGCTGGAGGGCTACTGGATGCTGGTGCGTCTGGCGGATGGCTGGGCAGGCGGCCGCAACAAGTTCCTGAAACGAGGCGAGGCGCTGTTTGGCGCATGGCATGGCCGAGAACTCGCTGGTGTGTGCGGGTTGAACATCGATCCTTATTTCGAAGGCCGGGACCACGGCCGGGTCAGGCACCTGTTCGTCAGCGCGCGTCATCGCCGCAGCGGCCTTGGCCGCATGCTGGTCGAGACCGTCATTGACAGGGCACGTCAGCATTTTGCCGTGCTGAACACCCGCGCGCCACAAGAAGCCTTTGGCTTCTATGAACGGCTTGGCTTCCAGCCGGTGGTGGGCGAAGAATTCGTCACGCACCGGATGATGCTCTCTCAAGACAGAAAAGGAGGCTGAGATGTCACTGCGTCCGCCATCCCTAGGCGCCTCGGCTGCCGAGGCCGCGTTCGACGCCCTCGGCCATGAGATACTGGCTGAAAAGGCCGCAGCGCTCGGCCGTGCCGGCCAACGGGTCGAGGAAACGCTGGCCAAGCTCCGTCAGAACAACGACGACAAGGAGCAGCGATCGCGGCTGCTCAAGGAGGCTGCCGCAGCGGTGCACGCCTATTTCATCCAGCGTGAACTCTGCGGCCTGCGCCGGCATGAGTCGGTCATCCGCGAATACGATATCCCAAGGGCCGTGCTGGTCAGGCTCGGTGCAAGCTGAAAGCCGCCGGCCGGCAAACGATCATTCCAGCCATTCGGTGATGAAGCTGCCGTTTTCGTGGATGTCGGTCGTTTCGAGCGGGCCTGGGCCAAGATTGGTGAATTTGTGCGGCGTATCGGGAGGGACGATCAGGATCTGGCCGGCCGTGGCCTCGATCTGCTGGTCGCCGATCGTGAACAGGCCGGTGCCTTGCCGGATGATGAAGATTTCACAATAGGGATGCGTGTGCAGGCGTGGGCCGCCGCCAATCTCTTCCTGATAGTTGAAAATCAGGCAGGAGTTGGAGCCGTAGGCGCCGCATTGCAGTTCGCCCTGCCAGCGGCCGGGCGTCCTGGTCCAGGTCTCGCGGTCGATAATATGTGCCATGCCGGCGAGACTAGATCACGGCAACCTGTCCTGTCGAGACAGGCGGGGAGCCTCGGATTTGCTGATATTTCCCTGTTGTTTAGCCGCCTTTGCCGACCTTTGGGCATCTGGCCAACTGACGCGCTGTTCTGTCCCCGCGACAATCTGCCCTTGTGGCTTCAGCCCGCTGGACAAAAACGGGCTTCACGCATAAACCGAAATCCAAATGCCGGAGGAATTCGCTAGCTTGTTCGCCATGCGCTGTCGGGCCGGCGCGATGGAGCGGGGACAAAGCTCGGCCGCCGGCTCGGAAGAGGCGAAAGGATCAGGCACCCGTGAGCGCAACCGACACCCAGGATCCCAACCGTCGTGATTTTCTCTACGTCGCCACCGGCATGGCCGCAGTCGTTGGCGCAGGCGCCGTTGCCTGGCCGTTCATCGACCAGATGCGCCCCGATGCCTCGACGCTGGCGCTCGCCTCGGTCGAGGTTGATGTCGCCTCGCTGACGCCTGGCATGTCGCTGATTGTCAAATGGCGCGGCAAGCCGGTCGTGGTGCGCAATCGCACCGAGCAGGAGATGAAGGACGGCGAAGCCGTGAACCTTGCCGACCTCAAGGATCCTATCGCCCGCAACGCCAATCTGCCCGCCGATGCGCCGGCGACCGACGCCAACCGCACCACGCCCGGCAAGGAAGCCTGGATGGTGATGGTGCAGGTTTGCACGCATCTGGGCTGCATTCCGCTTGGCCAGGAAGGCGATTTCGGCGGCTGGTTCTGCCCGTGCCACGGTTCGGTGTACGATACCGCCGGCCGCATCCGCAAAGGCCCGGCGCCGGAAAACATGGCCGTACCGGTATTCAAGTTCATTTCCGATACCAAAATCCTTATCGGTTGAGGCAGGGGATATTTCGATGAGCGAGGGACACTCGACCTATACGCCCAAGACCGGTATCGAACGCTGGTTCGACGCCCGCATGCCGCTGCCGCGCATGGTCTATGACAGCTTCATCGCCTATCCGGTGCCGCGCAACCTTAACTATGCGTGGACCTTCGGCGGCATCCTCACGATCATGCTGGTGGCGCAGATCCTGACCGGTATCGTGCTGGCCATGCACTATACCGCCGACACCAACCTCGCCTTCAATTCGGTCGAGAAGATCATGCGCGACGTCAATTCGGGCTGGCTGTTGCGCTACATGCATTCCAACGGCGCCTCGTTCTTCTTCGTCGCCGTCTACATCCACATCTTCCGCGGGCTTTATTACGGCTCCTACAAGGCGCCGCGCGAGCTGCTGTGGATCCTCGGCTGCATCATCTATCTGCTGATGATGGCGACCGGCTTCATGGGCTATGTGCTGCCTTGGGGTCAGATGAGCTTCTGGGGCGCCACCGTCATCACCGGCTTCTTCAGCGCCATTCCGCTGGTCGGCAACTGGATCCAGGAACTGCTGCTCGGCGGTTTCGCCGTCGACAACCCGACGCTCAACCGCTTCTTTGCGCTGCACTATTTGCTGCCGTTCATGATCGCCGGCGTCGTCGTGCTGCACGTCTGGGCGCTGCACGTGGTCGGCCAGTCGAACCCGACCGGCATCGAGGTGAAATCGAAGACCGACACCGTTGCCTTTACGCCCTATGCGACCATCAAGGATGCATTCGGCATGATCGTGTTCCTGTTCTTCTTCGCCTATTTCGTCTTCTACCTGCCGAACTTTCTCGGCCATCCGGACAATTACACGATCGCCAACCCGCTGAAGACGCCGGCCCACATCGTGCCGGAATGGTACTTCCTGCCGTTCTACGCGATCCTGCGCGCGATCACCTTCAACATCGGGCCGATCAACTCCAAGCTCGGTGGCGTGCTGTGCATGTTCGGCGCCATCGTCATGCTGTTCCTGGTGCCGTGGCTCGACACCTCCAAGGTGCGCTCGGCGGTCTACCGGCCCTGGTACAAGCTGTTCTTCTGGCTGTTCGTCGCCGACGCTGTCCTGCTTGGCTGGCTTGGCTCGCAGCCGGCGGAAGGCGGCGGTCTGTTGACCCTCCTGATAGGTGAGGTCTCGGGCAACTATGTTGGCTACGCTCAAGCGGCGACACTGTTCTACTTCGCCTTCTTCCTCGTCATCCTGCCGGTGCTTGGCCTGATCGAGACGCCACGCAGACTGCCGAATTCGATCAGCGAGGCGGTGCTGGAGAAGAACAAGGGTGCCGGAGGGGGACATCCGGCCGGTGCGACCGCGGCGCCGGAAACCAAAGGCTGAGTGAGAATCTAAGGGGATTTGGCATGAAAAAGATTCTCACCTCGCTCGCCTTGCTAGGCGTGTTTGCCGCTGGCATCGGAGCCGTCGGCAGTGTGGCGATCGCCGCTGAAGAGGCGCACAACGCGGCGGCACCGACGCATTTCCCGATCCACGAGCCGAAGGAGATGGACTGGACTTTTGCCGGTCCGTTCGGCACCTACGACAAGGCGCAGCTGCAGCGTGGCTTGAAGGTCTACAAGGAAGTCTGCTCGGCCTGCCACTCGATGAATTTGGTGGCGTTCCGCACGCTGGAGGACCTCGGCTATTCGGAAGCGCAGATCAAGTCCCTGTCGGCCGAGTACACCATCCATGATGGACCCAACGATGCCGGCGACATGTTCGACCGGCCGGGCAAGCCGTCCGACCATTTCCCGGCGCCGTTCGCCAATGAGGAGGCGGCTGCCGCTTCCAACGGCGGCGCTGCCCCACCGGATATGTCGCTGCTGGCCAAGGCGCGCGGCGTCGAGCGCGGCTTCCCGCGCTTCGTCTTCGACATCTTCACGCAATATGCGCAGGGCGGCCCGGACTACATCCATTCGCTGCTGACCGGCTACGACGAGACGCCACCTGCCGGCATGGTGATCCCCGAAGGCACCCACTATAATCCATACTTCATGTCCGGCGTGTCGCTGAAGATGCCCAAGCCGCTCTCCGACGGCCAGGTCACCTACGATGACGGTTCGCCGCAGACGATCGACCAGTATTCGCGCGACGTCTCGGCGTTCCTGATGTGGGCGGCCGAGCCGCATATGGAAGACCGCAAGAAGACCGGCTTCCGCGTGCTGGTGTTTCTGCTTCTGTTTGGGGCGCTGATGTATCTGACCAAGCGCAAGGTATGGGAAGGCGTGGCCCACTAACCGCCGCTACCCCTGTGAAATCGGAAAGGGCGTCTTCGGGCGCCCTTTTTGCTTGCCGAAGCGGGCAGGGGGCTGTCGCCTTGGGTGCAACCACCCGCCTGGTCGAACAAGTCCGTTGGCAGGGCGCCATGTGATTGGTATGCACGCGCGACCGGTGATGAAGGATTGCCGGCGATAAGACACCTGGGAATCGATGATGCGGCTACGCGACTGTCACAACTTTTCCGATTTCCGGCGCATGGCCCAGCAGCGGTTGCCTGGGCCAATCTTCAACTACATCGATGGCGCGGCCGACGACGAGGTCACCTATCGCCGCAACACCGAGAGCTTCGAGCGCTGCGACCTCGTTCCCAACGTGCTGCGCGGGGTAAGCGAGATCGACATGTCGGTGACGGTGATGGGCCAGAAGCTGGCCATGCCCGTCTATTGCTCGCCGACCGCCTTGCAGCGGCTGTTCCATCATCAAGGCGAGCGCGCGGTGGCCAAGGCTTCGGCCAAATTCGGCACGATGTTCGGCGTGTCCTCGCTCGGCACTGTCAGTCTTGAGGAAGCGCGCAAGATCAGCAGCAGCCCGCAGGTCTACCAGTTCTATTTCCACCGGGATCGCGGCCTCAACCTGGCGATGATGCAGCGGGCGAAAGCGGTTGGAGTCGAAGTGATGATGCTGACCGTCGACAGCATCACCGGAGGCAACCGCGAGCGCGACAAGCGCACCGGCTTTGCCATCCCCTTCAAGCTCAACCTTGCCGGCATGCTGCAGTTCGCGCTGAAGCCGGGTTGGGCGATCAACTATTTCACCCATGAGGGATTCAAGCTGCCGCAGCTCGACGAGCATGTCGACATGGGCGGCGGCACGATGTCGATCAGCCGCTACTTCACCGAGATGCTCGATCCGTCGATGACCTGGGACGATGTTGCCGAGATGGTCAGACTGTGGGGAGGTCCGTTCTGTCTCAAGGGCGTCATGTCGGTGGAGGATGCCAAGCGCGCCGTCGAGATCGGCTGCAGCGGCATTGTGCTGTCCAACCATGGCGGCCGGCAGCTGGACGGCTCGCGGGCGGCGTTCGACCAGCTGGCCGAGATCGTAGATGCCGTCGGCGACAGAATAGACATCATCATGGATGGCGGCGTGCAGCGCGGCACCCATGTGCTGAAGGCGCTGTCGCTCGGCGCCAAGGCTGTTGGCGTCGGCCGCTATTATCTGTTCCCCCTGGCGGCGGCCGGACGGCCGGGCGTCGAGCGGGCGCTGGAGCAGATGCGGATCGAGATCGAGCGCGGCATGAAGCTGATGGGCTGCAGTTCGATCGAACAATTGTCGCGCAACAACCTCCGTTTCAGGTAATCTCGACCCATGAAATCCTCGCTCGAAGACACGCTGCTCGCCGCGATCCGCACCATTCCGGACTACCCCAAGCCCGGCATCCTGTTTCGCGACATCACCACTTTGCTCGGCAATGCGCGCGCCTTCCGCCGCGCCATCGACGAGCTGGTGCATCCCTATGCCGGGCAGAAGATCGACAAGATCGCCGGCATCGAAGCACGCGGCTTCATCCTCGGCGGTGCGGTCGCGCACCAGCTTTCGGCCGGTTTCGTGCCGATCCGGAAGAAGGGCAAGCTGCCTTACGAGACGGTACGCGTCGCCTACAGCCTGGAGTACGGGCTGGACGAGATGGAGATGCACAAGGACGGCGTTGCGCCGGGCGAGAAGGTGATCCTGGTTGACGACCTGATCGCGACCGGCGGCACGGCGGAGGCGGCGGTCAAGCTGCTAAGGCAGATCGGCGCCGATATTCTTGCCGCGTGCTTCGTCATCGACCTGCCGGATCTCGGCGGACGGGCGAAGCTCGAAGCGCTGGGCGTGCCGGTGCGGACGTTGATCGGGTTTGAGGGGCATTAGTGAATAGTGAATAGTGAATAGTGAATAGTGAATAGTGAATAGTGAATAGTGAATAGTGAATAGTGAATGTCAGCGTTCAATGACAGGCGCTAGGCTTACTCACCTCACTCTGATATTGAATACTCACTACTCACTACTCACTACTCACTACTCACTACTCACTATTCACTATTCACTACCCAGCCTTCACCAGCACGGCGCTGTCGAACTCCAGCACCTTGTCGCCTGCCGAATCGGAACCTTCCGAGCGCAGCGCCAGCAGGCGCCAGCCGGGGCGGGTGGCAAGCGGGCGGTGGGACAGGGCCGTGCGCATGAAGGTGACGGTTTCTCCGGCATAGACCGGCTTTGGCCATTTCAGGTTCCTGAAGCCGGGGGAGGGGCCGAATTCTGGTACCGGGCCGGGTCCGGTCCATTGAGAAGCGTCCATAGGATTTTTGAGATTGAGCTTCATCCAGGTGGCCGCGGTGTGCCAGCCCGAGGCGCAGAGGCGGCCGAACACGCTTTTCTTCGCCGCCTCCTCGTCGACATGAAAGACCTGTGGATCGTATTTGCAGGCGAACGCCTTGATCGCCTCGGCTTCGAATGTGTGCGAACCGAGGTTGATGGTATCGCCGATGCGGAAGAACGCGTCGAGGCTCATGCGCCGGCCTCGCGGGTCAAGAACATGACAGTGTTCTCAAGTTCGAAGACGCTTTCACCGCGCTGGTTGAACAGTTCGCTGCGCAAGGTGACGAGGCCGAGCTGAGGCCTGGATTTCGACAGGCGCCTGGCAAGCACGCTGGTGCTGCCGGCCAGCGTGTCGCCGGCCAGCACCGGCTTCTTCCATTTGACCTGGTCGATGCCGGGCGCGCCTTGCGCGGTCGAGTCGAGCAGGAAGGCGTCGCACAGCATGCGCATGAAGATCGCGCAGGTGTGCCAGCCGGAGGCGGCCAAGCCGCCAAGGATGCTGGCCTTGCCGGCGGCTTCGTCGAGATGCATCGGCTGCGGGTCGAATTCGGTGGCGAATTCGATGATTTCGGCCGCACTCACCTGCTTGGCGCCGAGGTCGATCGATGCGCCCTCGGTGAAATCCTCGTAGGCCCAGCTTTTTGCGGTCATGATCCCAATCCGGTTGTACGATCACCGGGCATCCGGATGCCGTCCGGGCGGCGTTTGGTCAAGCGAATTCTATTGGGCCTACAACCAGCCGCGGCGGCGGAAATACCAGAACGGCAGGATCGCCGACAGGATCATCAGGCCGATGGCGAAGGGATAGCCGAGCTCCCATTTCAGCTCCGGGATGACGTCGAAATTCATGCCGTAGATCGAAGCTACCAGCGTCGGCGGCAGGAAGATGACGGCGGCGACCGAGAAGATCTTGATTATGGCGTTCTGCTCGATCGAGATCATGCCGAGCGTCGCGTCGAGCAGGAACGAGATCTTCTGCGACAGGAAGGTGGCGTGGTCGGCGAGCGACAGCACGTCGCGCGATACTGTCTTGATGCGGGCGCGGACGTCCTTGCTCATCTTGATCTGGGTCGCGACATGGGCAAGGAAGCCGGTGAGGCGCTGCAGCGAGATAAGGCTGTCGCGGATCGAGGAGGCAATGTCCTCCTTGCGGCCGATGGCCTTGAGCAGTTCCTGGAAGTCGCGATTGCGCTTGTTCACCTTGGTCGACCGCGCTTCGAAGATATCGCGCGAGATCGTCTCGATGTCACGGCCGGCGCGTTCGAGAATATCGGCTAGGCGATCGACGATCGCCTCCAGCAGGCCGATCAGGATGGTGTTGCCGGTGGTGCAGCCTGTCGCCACCTTCTCGGCGCGCAGGGGAAAGGTCTTGAACGCCTTCGGCTCATGATAACGGATGGTGACCAGTCTCGGGCCGGCAAGCACAAAGGTAACCGGTGACATCAAGGGATCATCGATTTCGGTCTGCGCTGGCAAGGTGGCGGTCATGAAGTAGGCGCCGTCCTCGATGTAGAGGCGGCTCGAAATCTCGATCTCCTCCATCTCCTCGCGCGTCGGGATGGCAACGCCGAGCCAGGTCTCGATCGCTGTTTCTTCTTCCTTGGTCGGGTTGAGAAGGTCGGCCCAGACGACGTGATCGCCATTGGCCACGAGATCGTCGGCGGGGCGCAGGCGGTCATTGTCGACGACGAAGGCCTTGATCATCGCCGCTCTCCATTGGTTGAGCCCAAGAGGTTCCGTTCGATAGCGATGGGTCTTGCACGCGCGGCAGTTCCCACGGCCACGGCCAGTCGGATGCAGAGGGCCTTAGACCCGGTGCCAAGGGCAGTCAAGCGAAGCGGCATGCCGGCTCCTCCACTTGACGAAGCCGTGATCGGCCGCCGTCAGCGCGCGAGCCGCGAGATGCCTCGGCGTCTCAGGTGTTGAACTTGAACAGCAGGACGTCGCCGTCCTGGACGACATATTCCTTGCCTTCGTCGCGCGCCTTGCCGGCTTCCTTGGCCGCCACTTCGCCGCCTAGCGTGATGTAGTCGTTGTAGGCGATGGTCTGCGCGCGGATGAAGCCGCGCTCGAAATCGGTGTGGATGACGCCGGCCGCCTGCGGGGCCTTATCGCCCTTGTGGATCGTCCAGGCGCGCGTCTCCTTCGGCCCGGCGGTGAAATAGGTGATGAGATGCAACAGATCGTAGCCGGCGCGGATGACCTTGTTGAGGCCAGGTTCGTCGAGGCCGAGCGAGGACAGGAACTCCATCTCTTCCTCGTCGGAGAGCTGGGCGACTTCGGCTTCGATCGCGGCTGAGATCACCACGGTGCCGGCGCCCTGCGCGGTCGCCATCTTTTCCACGGCCCTGGTGTGCTCGTTGCCGGTGGCGGCGTCGGCTTCGGCGACGTTGCATACATAGAGCACGGGGTGCGAGGTCAAGAGGTTCAGTCCCTGCAGGATGCGCAGGTCTTCCGCTGAAATGCCGTTGAGCAGGATGCGGGTCGGCTTGCCGGCCTGGAGGAGCTCGAGTGCGGCCTCCATCATCGGCAGCACGGTGGTTGCTTCCTTGTCCTTGCTGCCGGCGCGCTTGCGGATCTGCACGATGCGGCGCTCGAGGCTGTCGAGGTCGGCGAGCATCAGCTCGGTCTCGACCGTATCGGCGTCGGCGACAGGGTCGATCTTGCCCTCGACATGGGTGATGTCGTCATCCTCGAAACAGCGCAGCACATGCACGATGGCGTCGACCTCACGGATGTTGGCGAGGAACTGGTTGCCCAGCCCTTCGCCCTTGGAGGCGCCGCGCACCAGGCCGGCGATGTCGACGAAGGAGATGCGGGTCGGGATGATCTCCTTAGACTTGGCGATTGCGGCGATCTTCTGCAGCCGCGGATCAGGCACCGCCACCTCGCCGGTGTTCGGTTCGATGGTGCAGAACGGATAGTTGGCGGCCTGCGCCGCCGCCGTCCTGGTCAACGCGTTGAAAAGCGTCGACTTGCCGACGTTGGGCAAGCCAACGATGCCGCATTTGAAACCCATGTGTCCGGTCCTATCGGGAAACTAGAAATTTGATGAGGGCTATGGGCGATAGGAGTGAGCAACGTCAAGCCCCGCGGTCCCGATCCTATCGACGCTCAGTCCTTCTTGCCGAACAGTTTCTTCAGCATGGCGGCCATCGGGCCGCTTTCCGGCAGCTTGGCCGCCGCCTGCTGTGGCCGTGCCTGGCGGATGTGGCTTTGAGCTTTCGGGCCCTCAGCCTTCGGCGCCTTGGGTGGCGGACGGTCGTCGTCGCCGGTTGGCGTTAGCTTGTCGCGCAAGGCCAGCGTCACCCGGTTCATGAAGGAACTGTCGTCGCCCTTGGCCAGCAGCCCGGCATCGTCGGCGATGGTGTTGAGCAGCACGTCCAGCCATTCGCGGTCGGCCTTGGCGAAGTCGCCGAGCACATGGCCATGCACCATTTCCCGGACGCCGGGATGGCCGACGCCGATGCGCACGCGGCGAAAGTTCTTGCCGACATGCTGGTCGAGCGAGCGGATGCCGTTGTGTCCGCCGGCGCCACCGCCGACCTTGACCCGCAATTTGCCGGCCGGCAGGTCGATCTCGTCGTAGAAGACGGTCAGCGCCTCGGGGCCGAGCTTGTAGAAGCGCAGGGCTTCGCCGACCGGCTGTCCCGACAGGTTCATGAAGGTCTGCGGCTTGATCAGGAGAATCTTTTCGCCGGCAATCGTGCCTTCGGCGATCAGGCCCTGGAACTTCTTCGACCAGGGCGAAAACGAATGGCGGCGGGCAATTGCGTCCGCCGCCATGAAGCCGACATTGTGCCGGTTATCAGCGTATTTCGCGCCCGGATTGCCGAGGCCTGCAAAGACAAGCATCGTGAACTCCGGGCCCGAAAATTACTTCTCTTCGGCAGCAGGAGCCGCCGCTTCGGGGGCTGCCGCTTCCGCCGTCTCTTCCGTCTCCGGCTTCATCGCCGAGGAGCCGGCAATGGTCGCGATGGTGAAGTCGCGATCGGAGATCACCGGCTTGACGCCGGCCGGCAAGGTAACCGCCGAGATGTGGATCGAATCGCCAATGTCGGCGCCGGTGAGATCGACGGTGATGAATTCCGGGATCGCATTGGCCGGGCAGTGGAACTCGACTTCGTGACGCACGATGTTGAGCACGCCGCCGCGTTTGATGCCGGGCGACTTGTCTTCATTGATGAAGTGGACGGGCACGTCGACGTTGACCTCGGTGTCCTTGCCGATGCGCAGGAAGTCGACATGGACCGGGAAATCCTTGACCGGGTCGAGCTGGAAATCCTTGGGCAGAACCTGGATTTTCTTGCCGTCGACATCGATCGTGGCGATCGTGGTCAAAAACCCGCCGCCATGGATTTTGTAGAAGACGTCCTTGTAGTTCAGCGCAATCGCCAGGGGAGGCTGTCTGTCGCCGTAGATAACTGCAGGCACTTTACCGTTGCGGCGAACTGCACGGGCGGACCCCTTACCGACCTGTTCGCGCGCTTCGGCCTTGAGCTCGTAAGTATCGTGGCTCATGGCATTTCCTTTCGCGTTTTATGGAGCGTTTGCGGTGGCAGTGTGCCTGGACCGTAAACGTCGAAAGCCGCCAGGCCTGGATGTCCGAATGCCAGAAACCGCATACGCGGAGCTTTGTTCGGGATCACAAGGAAGGCAGCCTTCCGCCGCGTTGCCTCCAAGGGTGTCTACGCGGGTGGCGGCTCTATAGCGGAAGGCGGGCAGGCGTGCAAGCCATGGCGGGCAAGGGCGGCCGATGCCTGCGTTGGGCGCGCCGCATTGCGCTCAGGCCGGCAGGTCGGTGGGCGGATTTGATCCGTTTCCCTTGGCGCCACCGAGCGTGGACAGAGCGCTCAGCAGTTTCGTCCGGTCCTTGCCGATCATGAGCACGCCGCTGTCGGGCGCCAGCAGCGCCGAGAACGGCAGCATGGCGGCGCCGATCGAGGACGCTTCGGGGCCGAATTGCCCCGGCACGATCTCCGGCGCCACGATGCCGATGGCGCTGGCCTGGTTGAACTGGGCCTGCACCCTTGCCAGCAGTTCGAGATGGATCGGCCTGGGCAGGATCGAGTCGAGAACGATGGCCTCGATATCGATGATGGAGGTGATGGCGATGATCGCCTCGACCAGCGCGCTCGCGCAATCGTCGATCCATTCGAACAAGGGCGCGCGCGCCTCGGGCGGCAACGGATCGAGCTCTCGCACGCGGTTGATCACCACGCCGCGCGACCTCAGGTGATTGACCAGCACATAGATCGAGGCGCGATGCAGCAGGCTCTGGTAGCGCGCAGGCTTCGCCGCCACCGAATCGAGGCTTGAGGGCGAGACCGGCAAGGGTCCGAGGGCAGCGCTGTTGCCATGCGGCCCGGTATGGACCCTGCCGCCTTGCACCAGGCCGCCGCCGACAAAAGTGTCGATCGAGATGTGCATGAAATCGCGGAAGCGGGCGCCGGCGCCCTGGACAAGTTCGGCCAGCGCCGCCGACGTGGCGTCGTTTTCCACGAACACCGGCGTCTTCGCCGGCGTGGCAAAGCATGTCGTCAGGTCGATCGCCTCCCAGCGGCTGCCGAGATCGCCGGGAAAGCCGAGTTCCTCGCTCCAGCCGCCGAGGAAATAGGGTGAGGCAATGCCGACGCCGACGATGCTGGCATCGCCAAGCCCATCCACCAGCTTTTCGAAGGTGGCCAGCGCCATGTTGCCGGCCTTCAGCACCAGATCAGGATCGGGGAAGCGGTATTCGTGCGACTCTCTTGCGCGGATTTCACCGGCGAAGTCGACCAGAACGGCTTCAAGCGCACGCCGGCCGATCTTGATGCCAACGCTGTAGATGCGTTCCGGTGTCAGCCGGTAAAGCGTGGAGGGCGATCCGCGTTGCCCGAACCTTTTTCCCACTTGCTTTACGAATCCGGATGATTCCAAGCCGTCGACGATGGCAGCGACGGCCGCCGGCGTCAGGCTGGCCGCGCGCGCCAGATCGGACTTGGAGGCTTCCTTGAGGCGACGGACGGCGTCGAGCACGAAACGCTCGTTGTAGTGGCGAACTTTGACAGAATTGCTGCCTTTCCCTGACAAAACCCGCGTCTCCTCAAATGTCGCCGTTCTTACCGCAAGAGGCCGAAACCACCTTCGGCCGAAGCATCCTGCGATGCCTGTGCGAGAGGCGACAGTGCGCGTCGGAACCATGGAAGTCAATTTTGCCGTTGCGCCTTTGCGCTATTTAATATAGCAAATTGAAAAAATAACTGGTCAGGGAGGAGACGTGCTGCACTCGGGCACACAAAGTGACGCTGCGGTGGTGCGGGCTGTTCCTGTTGCCCTGGTTCAGGCGACGAAGGCTTTCGGCGGCACGATTGCGCTCAAGGACGCCTCCTTCGAATTGCGCTCCGGCGAGGTGCTGGCGCTGCTTGGCGAAAACGGCGCCGGGAAGAGCACCTGCGTGAAGCTTCTGGCCGGTGTGCATTCTCCCACCAGCGGTCATGTCGAGGTTGACGGCAAATCAGCCGTCTTCCATTCGCCGCATGACGCGCAGGCGGCCGGCATTGCGGTCATGCACCAGCATCCTGGCTTGTTTCCCGATCTGTCGGTGGCGGAGAACATCTATCTCGGCCACATGCCGCGCGACCGCTTTGGCGGCATCGACAATGCCGCCATGCTGGCCGGCGCGCGCAAGGTGCTGGCGACCGTCGGGCTCGACGTGCCGGCGGCAACGCGGCTGGGAACCCTGCGTACCTCAGAACAGCAACTGGTCGAAATAGCCCGGGCGCTATCGCTGGATGCGCGCGTGCTGATCATGGACGAACCGACGGCGGCGCTGTCGCAGCGCGAGGTCGAGCGGCTGTTTTCCGTCGTTGCCGATCTCAGGCTGCACGGCGTGGCGATGATGTTCGTCGGCCACCGTATGGACGAGATCTTCCGCATCGCCGACCGCATCGCGGTGCTGCGCGACGGGCGCCTGATCGGCGTCAAGCCGAAGGCCGAGCTTGGCCGTGCTGCCGCCATCAGCATGATGGTCGGGCGTGAAGTCACCGACCTCTATCCCGAACGGCGCCATGCCTCAGGCGCGCTGGTGCTGGAGGCGAAGGGACTTTCGCGCGCCGGCGGGTTTGCCGGTATCGACCTCAAGCTTCACGCCGGCGAGGTGCTGGGGCTTGGCGGCCTGGTCGGCAGCGGACGCACCGAGATTGCGCGCGTGCTGTTCGGTATCGACCGGCCCGACGCCGGCGAAATCCTGATCGACGGCAAGCCCGTGCAGTTCGCCTCGGCGCGCGACGCCATGGATGCGCGCATCGCCTATGTGTCGGAAGATCGCATGGGCCAGAGCCTGGTGATGGATTTCTCCATCCTCGACAATGCGGTACTACCTGTTCTCGACAAGGCCGCACAACGCGGTCTCTACGGCACCGACCGCGCCATCGGTCTGGTGGCGGACTGGCTGAAGCGCATGAAGCTGCGCTTTTCCGGCTACGGGCAGCCGGTGAAAGAGTTATCCGGCGGCAACCAGCAGAAGGTGGTGCTGGCCAAATGGCTGCGCACCGAGCCGCGCGTGCTCATCCTCGACGAGCCGACGCAAGGCATCGATGTCGGTACCAAGGCGGAAGTGCATGCAATGATCGCTGACCTTGCCGCGCAAGGCATGGCGATCCTGCTGATCTCGTCAGAGATGCCCGAGCTGATCGGCATGTGCGACCGCATTATCGTGCTGCGCGAAGGCCGCCAGACTGCTGAGTGGGCAAGCCACGCAGGAAAAGGTACTGGAATCGGCGACCAGGACCGATGAACGTGCCGGCCAGGCAGCGCAGATAGAACGCGCCGCCGAGGAGGAAAAGGCAAAAGGACCGTTCGATTTTCTGAAGCGGCGGGAATTCGGCCTGCTTGCGGCGATGCTCGCCGTCGCCATTCCGGTCACCATCATCAACCCGCGCATGGTGAGCGCGGCGAACCTCACCGCTGTGTCGATGGACGCGGCCTTGCTGATTGTCGCCGCACTGGCGCAGATGCTGGTGCTGATCACCCGCAACATCGACCTGTCGATCGCAGCTGTGATCGGCCTCTCCGCCTATATGGCGGCCAGCATGGTTCAGGCCTATCCCGGATTGGACATCGGCATCGGCCTGATCACCGCCTGCGCCGTCGGCGGCTTTGCCGGACTGCTCAACGGCCTTGTCGTTACCAGGGGAAAGATCCCGGCCATCGTCGTTACGCTGGCTTCGATGTCGATCTTCCGCGGTTTCAACTCGATCTGGGCGGCGGGCGACCAGGTCAGCGCCGACGAAGTCACGCAAGCCTGGCTCGACATGACCGGGCTGAAGATCGCAGGCGTGCCGCTGATCGTCATCATCGCTATTGTCATCCTGTGCGCCGGCTATGTGCTGCTCTATCGCACCGCAACCGGGCGCGAGCTGTTTGCCACCGGTTCCAACCCGGACGGCGCAAGGCTGATCGGCATTCCGGTCGACCGGCGCATCCTGCTGGCCTTCGGCATGGCCGGCCTGCTAGGCGGCCTGTGCGGCGCCCTGTGGGCTTCGCGCTATGCCACCATCGATGCCCGCGTCGCGCTCGGCTTCGAACTCACGGTGATCGCCTCTGCGGTGGTCGGCGGCGTCGCCATCCGCGGCGGCTCGGGCACGCTGCTCGGCATCATCCTTGGCGCGCTCACGCTCTTGGTCATCAAGAACGGGCTGACGCTGGTGCGTGTCGACCCGCTCTGGCTGCAGGGCGTCTATGGCCTGGTGATCCTGGTTGCCATCGGCATCGACACCTTCATCGCGCGGCGTGCCGAACAGGCAAGACAGGCGAGGGCGAGATGAAAAAGTTTATCCGCTCGATCGACTTCTGGGATCTGCTGCTGGCGACCGCCTGCCTCGCTGTCTTCGTCTATGCGGCGGTCTTCGTGCCGAATTTCGTTTCCGGCTTTAACCTTTCTCAGCTGGCGGCGAGCGCCTCGGAAAAGGCGTTGCTGATCCTGCCGATGACGCTGCTCATCATCACCCGCGAGATCGACCTGTCGATCGCCTCGGTGCTGGCGCTGACATCCGTGGTGTTTGGCCTGCTCGTCCAGGGCGGCGTGCCGACGCTGGCGGCCATTCCGCTGACGCTGGTCTTCGGCGGCCTGCTCGGCGCCTTCAATGGCTATCTGGTTTCAGGGCTGGGGCTGCAGTCGCTGGTGGTGACGCTCGGCACCATGGCGCTCTATCGGGGCATTGGCTACATCCTGCTCGGCACCGGTTCGGTCAACATATTGCCGCCGGCGGTCGTCGATTTCGGCATCAGCAACCTGCCGGGCACACAAATCCCGTGGACCATCGTGCCGTTCCTGCTGCTGGCGCCGATCTTCGCGGTGGTGCTGCAGAAGACGCCGACCGGCAAGCGCATCTATGCGCTCGGCGGCAGCCCCGAAGTGGCGCGTTATTCCGGCATCGATACGCGCAAAATGGTGCTGAAGCTGTTCGTCGTTTCGGGCATGGTCGCAGCCATCGCCGGCATCGTCTACACCGCGCGCCTCTCCAACGCCCGCGCCAACAATGCGCTCGGCATGGAGCTCGATGTCATCACCATCGTGCTGCTCGGCGGCGTCAGCGTCTTCGGTGGTAAGGGGCGGCTCACGGGGGTCATGCTGGCGCTGCTGTTGATCGCCATCATCCGAAATGTGCTGGCGCTCAACCAGATCGGCGGCGACGCTCAAGGCATGATCATCGGCCTGCTTCTGATCGGCTCGCTGCTGGTCGGCAATTACTGGCGCTCCCTGGAGGAGCGGCTGTCAAGATCGCGCGTCCTGCGCGAAACCAAGGGGTGATCTCGGGCCCCTTTCTTCAAGCCCGAATTCTGACGGAGGAGACACAATGAAAGCGTTTAGAATAGCCCTGCTCGCATCCGCGGTTCTGCTTGCGCCGGCCTCGCTGACCTACAGCCAGGAATGCGCCAAGGAACCGGTGACCGTCGGCTTCCTGCCCAAGCTCGACACCGATCCCTACTTCAAGGTGGCTTTCGGCGGCGCCGAAGAGGCGGCGAAGGAAATTGGCGGCACCGCCACCCAGGTCGCCCCGTCGCAGGCGACGGCCGAGGCACAGATCGAATTCATCAACAGCCTTGTGTCGCAGAAGGTCGGCGTCATCGCTATCGCCGGCAACGACGCCAATGCCGTTGCGCCTGCGCTGAAGCGCGCCGTTCAGCAAGGCGTCCGGGTGATCTCGTACGATTCCGACGTCGCGGCCGATGCGCGCGCGGTGTTCGTGAACCAGGTGAAGGGCGACAGTCTGGCCGAAATGATGCTGGAAAGCGCATTCAACCTCAGCGGCGGCGAAGGCGAGTTCGCCATCCTGTCGTCGACGCCGACGGCGACCAACCAGAACGCCTGGATCGACTTCATGAAGGCGAAGATGGCGGCAGAGCCGAAATACGCCAAGATGAAACTGGTGCAGGTCGCCTATGGCGAGGAGAGCGAGCAGGTCAACCAGCAGCAGGCCTTGGCGCTGGTGCAGGCGTTTCCGGATCTCAAGGTGATCATCGTGCCGGCAGGCATAGGCCTTCCGGCGGCCGCGCGCGCACTCGAGGAAGCCGGTATGATCGGCAAGGTCAAGCTGACCGGCCTTGCGCCGGCCACTTTGATTTCGAAATACATCAAGGATGGCGCTGCCCAGGATATCTGGTGGAATGTCACCGATCTCGGCTACCTGACCTATCAGGCGGCCCAGGCGCTGGCGCAGTGCAAGATCACCGGCAAGGAAGGTGAGAAGTTCACGGCAGGCAGGCTCGGCGAGTACACGATCGGCGCCAGCGGCGAACTGATCCTTGGCCCGGCCAAGATCGTGACGCCGGAAAACCTGGCCGAGTTTAAGTTCTAAGCCTCCCAAGGCCCGGCGGGCGCCGGTTCAAGCCGGCGCCCGCTCGTTCAATTGTCAGTCGAAAAGCGTGAGGGCGACGATGAAACTCTTGCTGGCAGGCGAGACCTTCGCGGCGACGACGTCGGTCGCTGCCGGCGGCGACGTTCTGACAAGTGCGACATGGGTGAATGGCGCGACGGCCTTCAATGCCGCCCTTGCCGCAGAGCGCATAGCGGTGACGCAGATCGGTGGCGATCGCTGTGCGGCCGAATTTCCGTATGACCTCGACGCGCTGGCCGAATACCAGGCGGTGGTGATCTCCGATGTCGGCGCGCTGACCTTGCTGGTCACGCCGGAGGCCCGCGCCGGGCGCATCGGCGTCAACCGCCTCGACGTCCTCAAGGCCTATGTCGAAGGCGGCGGCGGGCTGATGCTGGCCGGCGGCTATATGGGGTTCCAAGGCCTGTTCGGCACGGCGCGTTTCCACGACACCCCGGTCGAGGACGTGCTGCCCGTGCGCTGCCTGCCATTCTCGGACGGGCTGGAAGTGCCGCAAGGCCTGCAGCCGTCGATCCTTCAGGCGTCGCATCCGATCCTTGCCGGTGTCGCGGGTCCGTTGCCGCCGATCCTCGGCATGAACAAACTCGATTTCAGGCGCGACGGCTCGTCCCAGCTTCTGGCGACCTGCCAGTATCGCGGCACGGACTGGCCGCTGCTTGCGGTTCGTGAGCATGGCCGTGGCCGCACCGTCGCGTGGGCGACCGACATCGGCCCACACTGGCTGTCGCAGGACTTTTTGGGATGGCCGCTCTACGGCAAGCTGATGGGCAACGTCGTGCGCTGGCTGGCCGGCAAGGATTAAGCCTGGCGTGTTTGTAGGGCAGCTAGTCCGGCTTGCTGCTCAACGCTTCGCGCAGCGCCTGGATCCGCCGATTCAAGGCATCGAGTTCAGCCATCGTCATGCCCGAGCGTTCGATCAGGGTTTCGTTGAGGCAGTTGCACTGGACGAGCAGCGCGCGGCCGGCAGGCGTCAGGTCGACCTGCACTTGGCGCTCGTCCGTCTGGCTGCGCTGGCGGGTGACGAGACCGGCCTGTTCCATGCGCTTCACCAGCGGCGTGATGGTGCTCGATTCCAAAGCGAGCCTGTGCGCAATCGAGCCGACCGACATCCCGCCGGCTTCGGCAAGTGCGTTCAGCACGAGGTATTGCGGATAGGTGATGCCCATCTCGTCCAGCATGGGCTTGTAGGTGCGATTGATTGCCATGCTGGTGGCGTAAAGCGTGAAGCAGAGCTGGTTGTCCAACGGGAGAGGCACGAGGCATTCCTTTGCCGACTGAGCACGTCAATATGTACCACGAAAAATGATATCGCGATATATTTTTCTGTAGACAAGGATTTGGACCTGCGCTAATCTTATGGTTATCGCGATATTGATTATCGCGGAAGCAATCAATGGAGAGCGAGATGACCAAGCCCGGCAGCAGCACGATCACCACCAAGGACGGCACCGAAATTTTCTACAAGGATTGGGGAACGGGACAACCCATCGTCTTCCATCACGGCTGGCCGCTGAGCAGCGACGACTGGGACGCCCAGATGCTGTTCTTCCTTTCCAAGGGCTACCGCGTCATTGCCCATGACCGGCGCGGCCATGGCCGCTCGACCCAGACCGATACCGGCAACGAGATGGATACGTATGCCGCCGATGTCGCGGAACTTGCGGCGCATCTCGACCTCAGAGACGCCATCCATGTCGGCCATTCCACCGGTGGCGGCGAAGTGGCCCGTTATGTCGCGAAGTACGGCTCCGGTGGCCGTGTCGCCAAGGCCGCATTGCTCGGCGCGGTGCCGCCGATCATGCTGAAGACGGCGGCCAATCCCGGCGGCCTGCCGATCGAGGTTTTCGACGGTTTCCGCTCCGCCCAGGCAGGCAACCGCGCCCAGTTTTTCCACGATGTTGCGGCCGGCCCGTTCTACGGCTTCAACCGCCCCGGCGCCCAGGTGTCGCAGGCTGTCGTCGAGAATTGGTGGCGCCAGGGCATGATGGGCGGCACCAAGGCGCATTATGATTGCATCAAGGCGTTCTCGGAAACCGACTTCACCGACGATCTGAAGGCCATCGACGTGCCGGTGCTGGTGATGCATGGCGACGACGACCAGATCGTTCCGATCGCCGACTCCGCGCTGCTGGCTGTCAAGCTGCTCAAAAAGGGCGAGCTCAAGGTCTACAAGGGCTTCCCGCACGGCATGGCGACGACCCATGCCGATGTCATCAATGCCGACCTCCTGGCCTTCTTCAAGGCGTAGAACCGTTCAGTTGAATAGACATCGTCCAGTCGGATAAGCAAGGCACCCGCCGCCGGGCGGGTGCCTTTGCTTTCATCGAAATGTCAGCGAGGCGGTGCCTTATTTATCGAGAAAACCAGTGATCAGCTTGACGGTCGCGTCGGGATTTTCCTCCATGATCCAGTGACCGGAGTCGGGCACGATGCCGCTCGTTACATCGGTCGCAACAAGCCGCAGGAGATCGGCCTGCGTAGTGCCAGCGGATTTTTCACCGCCGACAGCCAGTAGCGGCATGGTCAGTTTGCCGCCGGCGGCAAGCATCGCCTGGTTGTCGATCGCGTCCTGGTCAAACGCCTTGAACTGCTCGAAAGCGTCATGCATCGCATGCGGGCGGGCATAGAGTTTGGCGTAGTGCCTGCGCGTCGCCTCGTCGATCTTCTTGGGGTCAGCCGACAGCTCGTTGTAGAAGCGGTCGAGATAGATGCGCTCGCGCCCCGCGACCAGCCGCTCCATATCAGGGCCGCGGAAGTTGAAGTGCCAAAGCAGCGGGCTTTGCTTGATCTTTTCCCAGTCGCCTATGCCGGGCAGCGGCGCGTCGATGATAACCCATTTGGTGATGCGCTTGGGATACTGAGCGGCGAGCGCATAGCCGACCATGTTGCCGATATCGTGGGTGACGAGATCTGCCTTGTCGATCTTCAGGGCATCCAACACGCCGGCGATGTCGACGGCCTGGTTCTTCTTGGCGTAGCCCGCTTCCGGGTGGGCCGACAGACCCATGCCGCGCAGGTCCGGCACGATGACGGTGTGGTCCTTTGCGAGGGCGATGGCCGCGGCGCCCCACATGTCTCCGGTATCGGCAAAGCCGTGCAGCAGCACGACGGCGGGACCCTTGCCGCCAACGCGCACATAGAGTTTGGTGCCGTTGGTTTCGACGGACTGCGTCTTGAAACCCGGCGGAAAGGGAACGATGCGTGCCGTCGCCGGCAAGGTAACAAGAAGCACACCCAATACGGCCAATACGATCTTGCGCATGTCATCCCCCAGAGACGTCGAAGGCCCCAAGCCTTCGTTGATGACTATCTCTAGCAGGCTTTTCAACCAGCGCATGGTGAAAGAATCACAGAGGGCAGCAATGCCGCGCCCTGCGTCAAATCCGCAAAATCGACCGGTTTTATCTGGCCGCCGCTTGCGCCTTCCTGGCTTCCTTCATGTTGGGCAGGAACACCGTCAGCAGGCCGAGCAGCGGCAGATACGAGCAGATCTGGAAGACGAAATCGATGCCCTTCATGTCGGCGACGACGCCGAGCACGGCGGCTGCAATGCCGCCCATGCCGAAGGCGAAGCCGAAGAAGATCCCGGCGATGGTGCCGACACGTCCCGGCACCAACTCCTGCGCAAACACCACGATGTTGGAGAAGGCCGAGGACAGGATCAGGCCGATCAGCACCGTCAGCACCATCGTCCATTCGAAATTGGCGTAGGGCAGCGCCAGCGTGAACGGCAGCACGCCGACGATCGAGAACCAGATCATCGCCTTCTGGCCGTAGCGGTCGCCGAACGGTCCGCCGAGCAGGATGCCCAGCGCCGAGGCGCCGAGGAACAGGAACAGCATGACCTGGCTCATCTGCACCGACACGCCGAACTTATGGATGGAATAGAAGGTGTAGTAGCTGGAGAGCGAGGCGATGTAGGCATTCTTGGTCAGCACCAGCAGCGTCAGCACTGCCAGCGCTCCCATCACCTTCTTGCGCGGGAAGGGGGAGACGAAGCTTGCCGCCTTGCGATTGCCCTGCGCGGCGCGCATCCGGCTGTACCAGCCGCCGACCCGCGACAAAACGATGATGCCGATCAGAGACCCGACGGCGAACCATGAAATGCTGGTCTGGCCGAAGGGCACAACGATGAAGGCAGCGAGCAGCGGCCCCATCGACTGGCCGAAATTGCCGCCGACCTGGAACAAAGATTGCGCCAGGCCAAAGCGGCCGCCGGAGGCAAAGCGGGCAATGCGCGAGGATTCCGGATGGAAGATCGCCGAGCCGATTCCGATCAGCGAGGCGCCGACCAGAAGCAGCGCATAGTGGCCGGCATAGGCCAGAACGATCAGGCCAATCAGCGAGGACGCCATGCCGTAGGGCAGCGAATAGGGCATTGGCCGCTTGTCGGTGATCATGCCGATGACCGGCTGCAGCAGCGACGCCGTGACCTGGAAGGTGAAGGTCAGAAGACCGATCTGCCAGAAATCGAGACCGTAATTCTCTTTCAGCAGCGGATAGATCGCCGGCAGCAGCGATTGCATGATGTCGTTGATGCCGTGGCAAAAGCTCACCGCCAGAATGACGGTGAAGGCGGTCGCTTGGGCTGAAGGGAGGCTGGCGCTTGGCTGCGGTGCAATGCTGGTGGCTGTATCGGTCAAGGCAGGCTCCGAGGTCTTTTGGCGGGTGTTTGCCCGCGGGCAGGCTTGGTGGCCGCTCCCGCGGACCGCCTTAAGGACGCTCGTCTGAAGCGCATGGGGCGACGCCCCCGCGGAGCGCCTTGGGGATGGCTGCCTTATAAGCTGCTTGCGAGGCGACTTCTTTCGTGGTTTGGTCCAATAGTTTCGCAAGTGGGCCATAGCCGATGCCACATCGCAGGGATATCTTCCGGGCCGGCAATGCCGATCTCGGCCGATTGCACGAAAGCCGCTGGCAGTGGCTGGAGGAGGTTTCCGGGCCGGCGGTGGCTTTGCCGACCGAATATCCCGACGGCTACCACGTTCCGCAACACCGCCACAGCCGCAGCCAGTTGCTGCATGCGCTGGTCGGTGTCGTGCTGGTGACGACCAGGTACGGGCGCTGGATGGTGCCACCCGACCACGCAATGTGGATACCGGCCGGCACCGAGCATTCCGTCGAAATGCTGGGCGATGTCTCGATGCGCTCGGTCTATGTCATGCCGGGCGCGATCCCGGGCCTGCCGGAAGGTTTGCGCGTCGTCGGCATCACCGAGCTGATGCACAGCCTGATCGTCGAATCGGAAAAGCTGCCGCAAGGCGGCGAACTGGAAGGCCGCGGCGGGTTGATCATGAACCTCTTGCTGCACGAGATCCCGACCTTGCCGGAACGGCCGCTCGGCCTGCCGTTCCCGTCTGATCCCAGGCTGGCGGCGCTCTGCCGACGCTTCGTGGCGGCGCCGTCGCCGCATGCCACGATCGACGAGTGGGCCGATGCCGCGGGGATGAGCCGGCGCTCCTTCACCCGTGCCTTCCACCGCCAGACCGGACTGTCCTTGTCGACATGGCGCCAGCAGGCCTGCCTGTTCGCGGCACTTCCCAGGCTCGCCGACGGCGAGCCGATCACCAGGGTGGCGCTCGACCTCGGTTATGACAGCGTGCCGGCATTCATAACCATGTTCAAGCGCATGCTCGGCGCCTCGCCGCGCGGCTATATGCGCGGCGCCCGCGACGAAGGCATGCGGCGGGCTCAGCCTCGGCTTGAGGCCCCGGCGCCGTAGCGCCAGGAAAAGCCCGCAGCCACTTTGTCGTAGGCCCTAGTCCAGCTGAACGCCGCTGGCCTTGACGATCGGTTCCCATTTGGCGAGTTCGGCCTTCACATGCGCTCCAAGCTCTTCCGGGGTGGAGGCCACGATCGAGGCGCTGAACTGGGCCATGCGGGCGATCACATCAGGGTCTTTCAGGGCTTCAACTGCCGCCTTCTGAAGAACGGCGACGACCTCCGGCGGCGTGCCTGCGGGCGCGAACAGAGCGTTCCAGCTGTAGGTTTCATAGCCAGGAATGGTTTCGGCAATGGCCGGCACGTCGGGGAAGGAGGGGACGCGCTCCTTGGTGGTAACGCCGAGAGCCCTCAGCGTCCCACTCTTGATATGGCCCGATGAAGAGGGGAGGTTGTCGAACATCATCGGCACCTGATTGCCGATAACGTCGTTCAAGGCCGGTCCGGCGCCCTTGTAGGGAATGTGCTGCATGCTGACGCCGGCCATCGTCTTGAAAAGCTCGCCCGAGAGATGCAGCGGGGTGCCGTTGCCGGATGAGGCATAGGCGTATTTGTCCGGATCCTTCTTCAGCAGCTCGATCAGTTCCTTGACGTCCTTGGCGGGGAATTCAGGGTTCACGACCAGGACGTTCGGCACCAGGACGAGCAACGATACCGGCGCAAAATCCTTCTCCGCATCGTAGGGCTTTGTTTTCAGGATCAGCGGGTTGAGAGCGTGTGTGGCAACCGTGCCCATCAGGATCGTGTAGCCGTCCGGTTCGGCTCGGGCGACCTGGGCAGCGCCGATGCTGCCCCCGGCGCCGCCGACATTTTCGACGACAATCTGCTGGCCCAGCTTTTCGGACATCTTGTTGGCGACCAGGCGCGCGACCAGATCCGTCGAGCCACCGGCGGAAAAGGGGACAACCATGGTGATGGTCCGGTCCGGAAAATCGGCGGCCCAGGCCGCCGGTACTGAAAGGGTGGCTGCAATGGAAACCGCGAGCCCGAGCAAAGTCCTACGCCGCATCTGCTACTCCTCCGTTGATTGGAGGGGCAGTATGGCCATGGTGAACTCCTCGCACAATGCAACCATGGACTGACTGCCCGCCTCAGGAGATCGGGCTTGACACCGATGCTTCGGTTGGCGTGCGCGAGAACGCCTCACCCCTCAGTTCAATCAGCCTTGGTCCAGCTGAAAACAAGCCATTTGTATCGTGACGTCTCTTCAGGCTCGGCCGTGTAGGTCATCTGCATGTCGCCGCCCTCGGTGTAGATGTCGAGCCTGGGTGCCGTGTCCAGTTCGAGCCACACGGAATCGTTCTTGAACGACCATGTCCCGCACCAGACGCAAGGCCCCGATGCCGGGTCACCCGGTTGGTGAAAATTGTAGCGGCCGTCCGCCGTGATCTCCAGATAGTCGAAGGCGCCATAAAAGGCGGTCACAGTCTGCTGAAATTCGGTCGCAGCCGCTTCCTGGTCGGGCTTCGCCGGCTCTTTCAGATCACGCGGTGGCCGGATTGCGGACCCTGCGATGCTCCATTTGCCGATGAAATCCTTTTCGGTGGGAAGATATTCCGTTTGCGCCTGCGCGGTCGAAACCGGAGCGATTGTCGGCGCATAGGCCGCGCTGGCGATGCCGATTGCGAGAAGCATTCCTGCGATGCCTGCAGCCTTGATTCGATTGCGCATCAGCTGGCTCCTTTCACGACGGTTTGGGGCAGATTCCAAAAACGAGATTACCCCCGAGCCAGGCCCGGGGGCACGCTTTTGGGCAACATGGATTAATCGAACAGGCTCGACACGGACTCTTCGGTCGCTGTGCGCGAAATCGCCTCGCCCATCAGGTCGGCGATGGAGATGACGCGGATATTCGGGGCGTCGAGCACGCCTTGCGTCGGCTGGATGGAATCGGTGATCACCAGTTCCTGCAGCTTCGAGCCGCTGATGCGGGCGACCGCACCGCCCGACAGCACGCCGTGGGTGATATAGGCGGTGACGCTGGTAGCGCCGTTGGCGAGCAGCGCATCGGCGGCGTTGCACAGCGTGCCGCCGGAATCGACGATGTCGTCGATCAGCAGGCAATCCTTGCCGGCGACCGCGCCGATGATGTTCATCACTTCGGATTCACCGGGACGTTCGCGGCGCTTGTCGACGATGGCCAGTTGTGCGTCGAAGCGTTTGGCGAGCGCGCGGGCGCGCACCACGCCGCCGATGTCGGGCGAGACGACGACGACATTGGCAAGCTGTTTGTATTTTGCCTTCACGTCACGGGCCATCACCGGCACCGAGAACAGATTGTCGGTCGGAATGTCGAAAAAACCCTGGATCTGGCCGGCATGGAGGTCGAGCGTCAAGACGCGGTCGACGCCGGCGCGGGTGATCATGTTGGCGACCAGCTTCGCCGAGATCGGTGTGCGGCCCGAGGCCCGGCGATCCTGCCTGGCGTAACCGAAATATGGGATGACCGCGGTGATGCGCTTGGCCGAGGAGCGCATGAAGGCATCGATCATGATGAGCAGTTCCATCAGATGATCGTTGGTCGGGAACGAGGTCGACTGCAGGATGAAGACATCCTCGCCGCGCACGTTTTCCTGGATTTCGACGAAGATTTCCTGATCGGCGAAGCGTCTGACGCTGGCCTTGCCCAGCGGGACATTGAGATAGCGGGCGACCGCTTCGGCCAGCACCCGGTTGGAATTGCCCGCGAAAAGCTTCATGCACCGTTCCTGGCGAAGGATGGGGAGGTCCTCTTAATCGGGCTTGTAGCGAGCCGTGCCGGTATTGCAAGCCTCGTTGACGGGAATCCGCCGGCTAATCTCAAAAACGTCAACAGTGAACGGAAGCCGGTAACAGGCGGATCAGCCGGCGCTGCCGCCGAGCCAGGCCGCGAACTGGTCGATCGTCTGGTCGGCGACCGCCTGCATGGTAGCGGGTGCAACCGCGGGCCAGCCTTCGGCGGCATTGACCGAGGGCGCCTTCTGCTGGCCATTGATGCGGTGTAGCCGGTTGCCGGCGGGGTCATAGACGTCCCAGACATAGATAACGGTGGTGTCCTTGCCTTCCGTCATCGTCGAGAAGTAGCCCTTCAGCACATGGGTGGCGGCTTGGTCGGCGCTGCCGGCAAGGGTGATGCCGCGCTGCTTGGCGCGTGTCTGCAGTTCGGCCGTCAGCGGCGTTGCCGCTTCCACCGAGGCGCCGACGATCGGCGCGATCTGCAGCCGGGTCTTCGACAAAGCGGCGGCGCTCTGCGCGGGGTTGGCGGGTGTCGTGGCGCCGACGGCCGGCGCTGGTGTGGCGGCGGGCGCAATGCCCGGGGCAGCCAAGGGCTGAGCCGAGGCTGCCGGCGGCGTGATGGCGGACGGCTCAAGGACGTCCTTGGCGTTGGTGCAAGCGGCTAGCACAAGCGCTGCGAGCAATGACACGGTCGTCACATGCGATCGTCTCATCTGCCCGAAAACTCCTTAGTCGTGAACGCCCCCGCGTGGACCAACCATTATGGATTCACTGTACGATCAAGTCGAGATCATGGCGTGAAAGCGGCTTCGGCTGGGATTCGGTGGTCAGGTAGGTGCGGCCAAGCGTCATCGCCGTCTCGGTTTCGGAGTCCATGATGATCATGTGCGCGAACAATGTCATGTTGGGCGCGATCGGCTCGGGATTGCCCTGGTAGAACATCGGCATGTCCATCCAGGACGGGGTGAAGCGGGCGCCGACGGAATAGCCGCAGGCATTCAACCGATGCTTGGTCAGGCTGTGCGCCTCCAGCGTGCGGGCATGCGCGTCGAAGACGTCGCCGAAGGTGTTGCCGGGCGTCATCGCCTTCTCGACCGCCAGAAGAGCCGCGCGGGCGGCGTCGAACAGCTCCTGATGACGCTTCGACGCCTTGCCGGTCAGCACGGTGCGCATCATCGGCGCGTGATAGTGATGGAACACGCCGGCCCATTCGAGCGTCAGCTGATCGTTCTTGGTCAGCTTGCGGCGCCCGGCCTTGTAGCGGCAGAGCAGCGCGTCGATGCCCGAGCCGATGATGAATTCATTGGCCGGATAGTCGCCGCCGCCGGCAAACACCGCGCCCTGCATGGCGGCAAGGATCAGCGCTTCGTCGCCGCCCTGCTTGATCAGCGGCAGGGCCGCGTCGAGCGCGTCGTCGGAAAGGTTGGCGGCCTTTTCGGCCTTGGCGATTTCAGCCGGGCTCTTGAACAGGCGCAGACGGCCGACAATACCGGAGGCGTCGGCGATCTGGCCGAAGGTCTGCAGCTGCTCGTCGACGCGGCGGCCATTGAAGGCGGTCAGGCCATGGGTGTCGTATTCGACGCCGATGCGGGCGCCGAGGAGATTGAGGTCGTTGAGCAGGTTGCGCAGGTCGACCGCCGGGTTGGCGCCGTCGCGGTCGGTCCACAGCACGATGTTGTCGATGATCGATGTGTGGCGCGCCTGGCGCAAATCGGCCGAGCGGGTGAGCAGCACCATCGAGCCGTCAGCCTTCACAACCAGGCACTGGAAGAAACAGAAGCCGAACGTGTCGTAGCCGGTTAGCCAGTACATGCTCTCCTGGGCGAAAAGCAGTACAGCATCGAGCTTCTTTTCCGTCATCTCGATCATCAACCGGTCACGCCGGGCGTCAAATTCCGACCGTTCGAAATGCAGCGCCATTATCCGTTCTCCAAAACAATTGCCGAAACCTGCCGACCGTAGTCCGGTTCCTTGCGATGCGTCGCGCGCCGGTAGGAAAAGAAGAGATCCTCCTCGGCATAGGTGCAGCGGCCAAGCCCCTGCGCGGTCACGCCAGCCTTCTTCAGCCGGTCGACCGTATAGAGGTTGAGATCGAACATTGCATGCGCCGGATTGGCCGAAGGCGCGAAATAGCCGATGTTTTCGGCATCGGCTTCGACGAAACGGGCGACGAATTCCGGCCCGACCTCGTAATTGTCGGGGCCGATCGAAGGACCGAGAACCGCAATGATGCGCTCACGGCGGGCGCCGAGGCTTTCCATCGCGGCAATGGTGTTTTCAAGCACACCGGTGAAAGCGCCCTTCCAGCCGGTGTGTGCAGCGCCAATGATGCGCGCTTGCGCATCGGCGAACAGCACCGGGCCGCAATCGGCCGTCGAGGCGCCGATGGCGATGCCCGGCCGGTCGGTGACGATGGCGTCGGCCTTGGGCCGCGGGCCGGGAAAGGGTTCCCTGGCAACAACGACATCGGGCGAGTGGACCTGATGCGCGGTCAGGAGATGGCTGGCCGGCACACCCATCCAGGCAGCGACGCGGCGGCGGTTCTCGGCGACCAGCATCTGATCGTCATCCGAGCCGGTGCCGATGTTAAGTCCCTGATAGATGCCGCCGGAGACGCCGCCGATACGGGTGAAATAGCCATGGCGGATACCTCGCGGCTTGGCCGCTTCCAGCAGCGGCGAGCGAACAGGATCCGGTTTGGTCTGATTCAGCATGGATGGGTTTGTTGTCCGCGCCGGCGTTTTCGTCAAGGCGAAGTTCGGCCGAGTGATTGCGACAGTGCTGCCGCGTCGACTTTGCATTGGCCAAAAGCAGGCATGCGACCATAGGCGGCGTCGCGGGACGGCTTGTAACGATCTCTGAGGGTCAGACTGGCTGATGCGGCAGGATTTTCAGGATTTTGAACAGCGTGCCCATGCCGTCGGATCCGGCCAGGCGCTCGACAGCATCGGCAATGGTTTGTCGTGCCTCTTGGCTTGCCTGGCTGCCCAACTGGCCAGCTCGCTCAAGCAATCCCATGCCAAGCAGAAAGTCGCCCTGCGTCGCCAATTCCACATCGAGGCCATGTGCCCGCACGACGGCGGCCAGTGCCGCGAAGTCGACATGGGCGGTGAGATCGGCTTCGCCGGGATTGGCCAGCACATCTTCTGGGGCGTGTCTGCGCACGGCCTGCAATGTGTCGCCGAAACCGGGCTGGAGATGGCCGTAATCAGGGAACAGCCCGGCGCCGCCGTGGTCGGCTATGCGTTCGACAATGGTCGCCATCAGTGCCGCGCGGGCCGGTGCTATTTCGAAAATAGAGCCTTGTGGCGCCTCGGCGGCGTCTTCCGGCAGCAGCGTCGCCTCGACCGAGCCGGCGCCGGCGAAGAAGCTCAACTCGTCTGAGACGTCGAGGCCGATCACCCGTTCGCGCCAGCCGGCGCCGGCGCGGATGAACTGGCGGATCGGCACAGCGTCGAACAATTCGTTGCCGACAATCAGCAACGGCGCCTGCGGTAGTGTGGCGATGTTTTTGTGCCAGCCGAGCTCAACCGAAGTTTCGGCAAGCATCTGCTTCTGGATTTCAGTCAGCCGCGGACTGGTCTCGACCAGAGCGAAGGAGGCTCCGGCGGCGATAGCCGGATCGAGCCGCGTCAGGGTGCGAAGCATGTCCTTCATCAGCGTGCCGCGGCCAGGCCCGATCTCCGCGATGGTGACCGGCAGGGGGCGGCCGATCGCCAGCCAGGCCTGATAGAGCCAGACGGTGACGAGTTCGCCGAACATCTGGCTGATCTCGGGTGCGGTGACGAAGTCGCCGGCGGCACCGAACGGCTCGCGCGTGGTGTAGTAGCCGTCGCTGGGATCGAACAGGCAGAGCGCCATGTACTCGTTGACGGGGAGGGGGCCGAGCGCGCCGATCAGGTCGACGATGCGGGTCTTCAGCCGTGTCATGCCGGCTGTGGTTGCGGCGCCGGTTTGGCTGTGGCCATCGCCCAGATACCGGCCAGCACCATCGGCAGCGACAGCACCATGCCCATGGTGAGCCAGCCGCCGAGGAGGTAGCCGAGCTGCTGGTCGGGCTCGCGGAAGAACTCGACGAAGATGCGTGACAGGCCGTAGCCGCAAATGAAGGCGCCGCCGACAAAGCGCGGCGTCTTCAGCTTCAGCCGCGAATGGGTGAGGAAGCGCAGGACCAGGAACAGCACCGCGCCCTCGAGCAGCGCTTCGTAGAGCTGGCTCGGATGGCGAGGCTCCAGGCCCGCGACACAACCCGCCACGGTCTGCTGGAGACGCTCGTTGCAGAAGACGACGCCCCACGACACGTCGGTCACGCGACCCCAGAGTTCGGCATTGACGAAGTTCGCGATGCGGACGAGGCCGAGCCCGACCGGCACGCCGGCTGCCACCACGTCGAACAGTGTCCAGGTGCGGATGCCGCGCTTGAGGGAAAACAGCGTCATGGCGAGGATGACCCCAAGCAGGCCGCCATGGAACGACATGCCGCCCTGCCAGACGGCGAAGATGTCGAGCGGGTGGTCGATATAGCGCTTTAAATCGTAGAACAGCACATAGCCGGTGCGGCCGCCAAGCACGACGCCGACGGCAGCCCAGACGATGAAATCGTCGAGGTCGATCGGCTTCATCGGCAAGACGCCATCAGGCCACAGCCTTGTGTTGGTGACGAGCCGCTTGGCGTTCCACCAGGCGAACAGGATGCCGACGATATAGCCGATGCCGTACCAGTGCACCGCCAGCGGGCCGATCTGAACCAGGATCGGGTCGATGTTGGGGAAGGACAGCGACGCCATCGGCAGCAGGAAATAGTCGTTCAACAGGATCTCCCGGGAGGGCTCGCGTTAGGGCGCGGACCATGCGGCAGGGTTTTGGCGGGGTCAAGGCAAGGTGACGGCAGCCTGATCGTCAGAGATAACGGGCTCAACCCTGCGGCTTGCCGGCGACCAATTGCCTGAGCGCATCGTTGATCCTGTCTTGCCAGCCGGGGCCATCTTCCTGGAAATGGTCGAGCACGGCGCGATCGATCCTGATCGAGACAAGCTCGCGAACGTTTGGTGCGGCGGAGGGTTCGCGAATGGGAGGCGCGGGTTTCTTGACCGGCTTGAAGGCCGCTTCAGCGGCTTCCATCGGATTGGTCGGTCGGCGCGGGGGCGTTGCCATTGGTTGATCCTGAATGAGAGTGACTCTTGCCTGAGCAAGTCGTGAGGAAAACTAGGCCGCTGGTCTGTGAAGACCAGTAACTTCACGTGGTTCTCTCTGCCATTGCCCTGTATTTGGCTTCAAGCCTGTCCAGCACCTCGTCGCCAGGCTAGACCCGGCCCGCACTGGCATCCGAAATGCCCTTTGCGAGTGCTGCATCGAGTGCTGCAAAGCGCTTCTCCAAGTCCGCACTGTCCGTCACGGCAACCGTCGTTCCACGAATCCATTTGCGATAATGGCAATCTGTCGGCCGGACCGTGAGCCAAATCGCGTCCGACATGAAGCCGCTTCAACGTTCTTGCATTCCGCAGGCAGTGCCACTACGTCAATTCCAGCAAGCGAGGATTTGCCATGTCGACCGGACCGAACCGCATTCTCGATGAATTCGCCAAGCTGATGACCGATGCCGCGGGTGCCGCACAAGGCGTGCGCCGCGAGGTGGAGACTGCCTTCAAGGGGCAGGCCGAGCGCATCCTCAACACCATGGATGTGGTGCAGCGCGAGGAGTTCGAGGCTGCCCGCGACATGGCTGCCAAGGCCCGCGAAGAAAACACCAGGCTGGCCGCCCGCATCGATGCGCTCGAGGCCAGGCTTGCCGAATTGACCGGACAGGCCGCACCTGTGGCTGCGGCAAAGCCCAAAGCAAAAAAATAAAATTTGAACTTTTCCACAAAGCACAATCCGAAAAAATGCTTTGCCGTGAATCGTTTACCGGCGATGCATGAATCTTTGTGACAGCGCCTTTCCACATGCTGATGACGCAGTGCGAAAAATTAGGCTGTTCACGCGACTCCCGATCAATAGACTGAATTTGTTGCATGATTCGGAGCAGGGTCATGCGGCCGGGCGGTGGGGTCCGGTCCGGGGTTTTTGTGTCGTGAAGTCCTGGCCGTCCGAGTTCAAGACAAGATTGTTCGTCGTGTGTGCCCCGCGGAGCGTGTGGCGCTCCCCTGAACACAGGAAGCATTCCATGGAACTTCTCGAACTCGAATTCTCCCGCGAAATCCATCCGGTGGATGTCATCGAGCAGGTCGCCCATAACAATGACTGGTCCTTCGAACGGGCCGGCGATGACGAAATCTCGATCTCGGTTGCCGGCAGCTGGACCGACTATCACGTCTCCTTCTCATGGATGGAGGATTTCGAGGCGCTGCATCTGGCCTGTGCTTTCGACATCAAGGTGCCGGAAGCCCGCGCGCTGGAAGTGATGCGGCTGTTGTCGCTGATCAACGAGCAGATGCTGTTTGGCCATTTCGATCTCTGGGAGCAGGAGGGCGCGATCATGTTTCGCCAGTCGCTGCTGCTTGCCGGCGGGGTCGAACCGTCGAGCCAGCAGGTCGAGGTGCTTTTGTCGTCGGCGCTTGAAGCCTGCGAGTGCTATTTCCAGGCCTTCCAGTTCGTTGTCTGGTCGGGAACCTCGGCCAAGGATGCGCTGGCCGGCGTCCTGTTCGAGACCTATGGCAACGCTTGAGCTTCCATGAGTTCGAGCAGCGCGCGCAAGCCCGAGATCAGCTTTGCCGATTTTGATCGTGTCGACATCCGTGCCGGCACGATCGTCGAGGCCGAGCCTTTTCCCGAGGCGCGCAAACCCGCGTTCAAGCTGAAGATCGATTTCGGCCCTGAGATCGGCGTGAAGAAATCCTCGGCACAGATCACGAAATACTATGCGCCGGAAACGCTGGTGGGACGGCAGGTGTTTGCGGTGGTGAATTTCCCGCCGCGCCAGATCGGTCCGTTCATGTCGGAAGTGCTCACGCTCGGCTTCCCTGATGAGGAAGGCGCCGTGGTCCTTGGCGCCATCGAGCGCAAGGTGCCGGACGGCGGCAGGTTGTTTTAGGAAGATTGCGTCAGGCGGCCAGCTTGCGCCTTGTGCTCAGCGCGTCTTCGACCGTGTCCATGAACATTTCGGCGCAGGCTTTCCAGCTGTAGCGCATGGCGCGTTCGCGCGCCTCGGCGCGGTCGACATTGAGCGCTGCGAGCGAGGCCTCGCGCAGATCGGTCGACACCGCGCCGCCGATGCCGTCGCCGACAATGTCGATCGGTCCGGTGACCGGATAGGCGGCCACCGGCGTGCCGCTGGCCAGCGCCTCGATGATGACGTTGCCGAACGTGTCGGTGCGGCTGGGGAAAACGAAAACATCAGCCGAGGCGTAGATCTCGGCCAGCTCATCGTTCGGGCGATGGCCGAGGAAGTGCGCCTGCGGGTACTTCGCCCTGAGCCTGGCCAGTTCCGGTCCTTCGCCGACGATCACCTTGCTGCCGGGCAGGTCGAGATCGAGGAAGGCGCTCAGGTTCTTCTCGATGGCGACGCGGCCGACGCACAGGAATACCGGGCCGGGAAAGCCGAGGTCCTTCTTCTTGTCCGGGCGGAAGTGATCGGTGTCGACGCCCCGCGTCCACGGCCTGAGCTTGGTGAAGCCTCGCGACGCAAGGTCCTCCGCCAGCGACTGGGTGGCGACCAGCGTGCCTTGTCCCGAATTGTGGAAATCACGCAGCCAGCGATAGGCCCAGCTCTCCGGCACCGGCAGGCGGGCGCTGAGATATTCGGGAAAGCGGGTGTGATAGCTGGTGGTGAAGGGACGGCCGGCATTGCGGCAATAGCGCCGCGCCATGATGCCGAGCGGGCCTTCGGTGACGATATGGATATGGTCGGCCTTGCGAGCCTCGATCAGCCGCGCGACATGACCGGGCGTGGTCAGCGCCAGCCTGATGTCGGGGTAGGTCGGCAACGGCAAGGTGCGAAAGATGTTCGGGGTCAGGAAGTCGACCGCAACGTCGAAGGTTTTCAGCGTTTCGGTGAGCCGCTCCAGCGTGTGGACGACGCCGTTGACTTGCGGCCGCCAGGCGTCGGTGACCATCAGGATGCGCATGGCGGTCCTTTGCTCGGATCGACGGTTGCCTTGATGCGATAGCGGTACGGCCCGGCTGCCCTCGCTTCGCTCCACCGCACCCGGGCAGGCACGAGGTCGAAGTAAGGCGGCTGAGCCGAATCAACTGAGGTCGCGCGCTTCATGCGCGCTCTTGACCATGGTTTCATGACGGGCGGATGAAGGTGGTTTTTGGCCGAGCCCGCCTTCCAGATCATGCTTTGGTCAGGCGGGCACCTTGATCACCGCCCGCAGGCCGCCGAGCGGGCTGTCTTCCAGCGTGATGTCGCCGCCATGGCTGCGGGCGATGTCGCGGGCGATGGAGAGGCCAAGGCCGGTGCCGCTGGCGTCGAGGTTGCGCGCTTCGTCGAGCCGCACGAACGGTTTGAACACGTCCTCGCGCTTTTCCAGCGGAATGCCCGGACCGTCATCGTCGATGGTGACGACGAGTGAGCCGCGGCCGTGATCGGCGCTGATCTCCACCGTCTTGGCATAGCGCAAGGCATTGCCGGCGACATTGGACAACAGCCGGGCGAAAGCGTGCGGGCGCACATGCACGTCCGGATCACCGGCAAGCACGGTCGATAGCTTGCGCTTGTGCAGCGACGCCTCGTCGCCGAGCTTTTGGAAATAGGCCTCAAGATCGAAATGGCCGGCATCTTCCGACGCTTCGCCGCGGGCAAAGGCGATATAGCCTTCCAGCATCGACTGCATGTCGTCGATGTCCTGGTTGAGCGCGGCCTTGGTCTCGGGCTTGCCGCCGGCCAGCGCCAGCTGCAGCTTGAAGCGGGTGAGGATGGTTCTGAGATCGTGGCTGACGCCGGTCAGCATGGCGGTGCGCTGTTCCAGCTGGCGTTCGATGCGCTCGCGCATCTGGATGAAGGCAAAGCCGGCCCGGCGAACCTCCTCGGCGCCGCGTGGGCGGAAATCGCGCGGCATCGGCCGGCCCTTGCCGAAGCTTTCGGCGGCCTCGGCCAGAGACAGGATCGGCCGGATCTGGTTGCGAAGGAAGGGGATGGCAATCGTCAGCAGCACCAGTGACGTCCCGACCATCCAGATCAGGAAGATGTGGGTGTTGGAGGCATAGGCCTGGCTGCGGCGCACGAAGACGCGCAGCACCTTGCCCTCGAGCTGGATGCGGACCTCGACGATGTTGGAATTGCCGACCGTGTCGATCCAGAACGGGCGGTTGATCTGGCGGGTGATCTCGGTGGAAAGGACGTCGTCAAGGATCGAGAAGAAGGGCTTGGGTCCAGGCGCCGGCAACGGGTCGGGCGGCAAGAGGTCGACCTTCAACTGCATGCGGTCCTGGGCGATGCGGATGATGTTCGCGTAGTCGCCATCGTGCGGATAGGTCTCGATCATGTCGATGATCGCGGCGATGTCCCGCACGGTGGCCTGCGACAAGCGCTGCGTCACGGTTGCCCAGTGGCGTTCCATGAAGTCGAAGGCGACGACCGACTGCAGAAGGATCATCGGCGCGATGACGATGATCAGCGAGCGGGCATAAAGCCGCTTGGGCATATAGAACGCAACCAGCCGCCAGAACCGCTTCCAGGCACGCGGCATTGCTTTCAGCGCGCGTGATACGCGCGCGCCAAAGCCGCCCTGTTCCGGCCGTTCCAGTTGCGTGGTCGCCATTTATCCTTCCGCTGGGTCAATGGCCGCTGGTCGATGGCCACATATCTATGGCCAAAGGGCGGCCGTCAGCGGCATTCTATTCCACGCTGAGCCGATACCCAATACCGCGCACCGTCTGCAGCCAGACCGGATTGGACGGATCGCGCTCGATCTTGCGGCGCAGCCGGTTGATCTGAACGTCGATGGTGCGCTCGCCGACTTCCGAATCGTCGCCGACAAGTTCATGGCGCGGGATCGTTTCGCCGGCCCGCGCGGCAAAGATCGCCAGGATCTCCTGCTCGCGGTCGGTCAGCTTCAGCGCCTCGCCGCCCCGCTTCAGCTCGCGCCTGGCGATCTGGAAGGTGTAGGGGCCGAAGACCAGCTGCTCGACCTTGGGCGTCGTCGCCGGGCCGCCACGGCGCAGGATGTTGTTTATGCGCAGGATCAGCTCGCGCGGGTCGAAGGGCTTGGGCAGATAGTCGTCGGCCCCGGCCTCGAGCCCGGTGATGCGGCTGTCGGTTTCCGATAGCGCGGTGAGCATCAGGATCGGCACGTTCTTCTCCGCCCGCAGCGCCTTGGTGAGGTCGACGCCGGTCTCTCCGGGCATCATGACGTCGAGGACAAGGAGGTCGAAGTCGAGTCCGGCGAGCTTTCGCCTGGCCTCGCCGGCATTTCCGGCGACTGTGACGCGAAAACCGTTTTCGGTCAGATACTGCTTGAGCAAATTGCGAATGCGGGTGTCGTCGTCGACCACAAGCAGATGCGGCGCGTCATCGTCCGGCGCCGTCGGCTGGTCCACCCTCTCAATGGTCTCCATGGCTTTTCCCTGACATGTTTGCAGGCACAATGTCGATCTGCGCCCTTAGTTCCGGATTGACCATGGCTTCCAGGAATCGTTCGATCAAGGGACGCTCGCTGGCTCCGGAATCTTCCAATGCAGCACGGATGCGGCGTGACTGTGGCCGCGCCAGGGCCAGCGCCAGGGCGCGCCCCTTGGCTGTCGGATAGAGCTCCCGCTGGCGGCGGTCGCGCGGACCCTGCAATTGCACGATATGGTCGGTGTCGATCAACTGCTTGAGCACCCGCGCCAGGCTCTGCTTGGTGATCTTGAGCACGTCGAGCAGTTCAGCGACCGTCAGTCCCGGCCGGCGGTTGACGAAATGCAGCACCCGGTGATGGGCGCGGCCAAAGCCGTAATCGGCCAGGATCTGGTCGGGATCGGAAGTGAAATCGCGATAGGCAAAGAAGAACAGTTCGATGATGGCGAAGTCGATGCCGTCTTCGTCGGTGATAGGCGTCTTGATCGGTTTTCCGGCAGCTGGGCTTCGATCCGTCATCATTTCTCCGTCCATAGAGGGAAATTATGTCAGTACTATTGACGTAATTTCCCTGCAATGGTAATTTTTGGCAAGCTTTTGGGCGGATTGCGAACGAAAAGGCAAGGGAGTGCAGTTTTTCCGGAACTTCCTGAGTTTGCCAGAGTTCGATTCTCCGCTTACGCTTCAAGGGCCGCCCGACGCGGCTGTCGCGCACCAAAAACAACACCAATGATATGCGGGTCGCCGCCCGCGGGAGGTTTCCATGGCATCCGTTCCCTTCGACCAACTGGACGGCTTCATCTGGATCAACGGCGAGTTCGTCAAATGGGCCGACGCCAAGATCCACGTGCTGACCCACGGCCTCCACTATGCCAGCGCCGTCTTCGAGGGCGAGCGCGCCTATGGCGGTGCCATCTTCAAGCTCAATGAGCACAACGAGCGTCTGCATGAATCAGCGCGCCTGCTCGGCTTCAATATTCCCTATTCCGTGGCCGAGCTCAATGACGCCTCGACCACGCTTCTGAAGAAGCAGGGTTTCCAGGACGCCTATGTCAGGCCGATCGCCTGGCGCGGCAGCGAACAGATGGGGGTGTCGGCGCAGAACAGCCGCATCAACTGCGCCATCGCCATCTGGCAATGGCCGAGCTATTTCGACCCGGCGCAGAAGCTCAAGGGCATCCGTCTCGATCTGGCGGAATGGCGCCGGCCCGATCCGCGCACCGCGCCGTCGAAGTCGAAAGCCGCCGGCCTCTACATGATCTGCACCATGTCCAAGCATGCCGCCGAGGCCAAGGGCTATGCCGATGCCATGATGCTCGACTGGCGCGGCCAGGTCGCCGAAGCAACGGGCGCCAACATCTTCTTCGTCAAGGATGGCAAGATCCACACGCCGAAGCCCGATTGCTTCCTCGACGGCATCACCCGCCGCACCGTCATCGGCCTCGCCAAGGACCGCGGCCTTGAAGTCGTCGAGCGCGCCATCATGCCTGAGGAACTCGAAGGCTTCGAACAGTGCTTCCTCACCGGAACGGCAGCGGAAGTGACGCCGGTCTCAGAGATCGGTCCGTACCGATTCGAGGTCGGCGAGATCGCCAAGACTTTGATGAACGACTATTCTGCTGCGGTGCAACCTAAGCATGCGATAGCCGCAGAATAACGAAAGTCACAGCTTTTTTCGCAAGCAGGGGCGGTTTTGAGGCCCGCCCCTTTATTTCAGCATCTGTGCATTTGACTTTCGTATAATTCAGCGTCTCATGATGGTGTCGGCCCGGGAGGCTGGCAGCTATGGAGGGACTAGGTTCATGGATACGAATACGCTCATTGCGCTCGTTGTACAGGTAATTGCAGGTGTTGTCGGTGGTCAGGCGGTCGGCGTTGCGCTGAAGAATGCGGCGATGGGCCAGCTGACCAAAATCATCGGTGGCGCCGTTGGCGGCGTCGGCGGCGCGGCGATCCTCGGCAGCCTGCTCGGCGGCACGGCCGACCCGGCAGCGGCTGCCACGGCAGCGGGCGGATTGGGCGATACGCTGAACCTCAAAAACCTGCTCGGCGGCGCCGGCGGCGGCGCCATCCTGACCGGCATCATCGGTGCGGTCATGGGCGCGATGAAGAAGTAAGCCAACTAGATCATTCACCGTTTCACGGCGAATGATCTAGTTTGTTGTTTTACGCAATTCCGGACGGAAAACCGCTTTACACTTTTCCTGGAATTGCTTGAGACTGAGGCTTCGTCAAATGGGCGGCCGTTGGGCCGCCCATTTCTGTTTTAGGACGGACTGTTTGCCTTTCAGCAGTGGACGGCCTTCGCCCACGCCTCTACATCACGCTGGAACAGCGAAAGGACAATCATGGGTCAGCTCAATGCCGGCATCGTGCCGGTCACGCCTTTCCAGCAGAACTGCACCATCCTGTTCGACATGGATGACAAGCATGGCGTCGTCGTCGATCCGGGCGGCGACATCGACAAGGTGCTGGCGGTGCTGAAGGACAATGCGATCACCGCCGCTGCGATCTGGATCACCCATGGCCACATCGATCACGCCGGTGGCGCCATGGAGCTGAAGGAAGCACTCGGCATCGAGATCGTCGGCCCGCACGAAGCCGACAAGCTATTGCTCGACAATCTCGAGAACCAGGGCCAGCGCTACGGCATTACCGGGGTGCGCAACTGCGTCCCCGACCGGTTCCTCAGCGAGGGCGAGACGGTTTCGTTCGGCTCACATATATTCGAGGTGCTGCATTGCCCCGGCCATGCGCCTGGCCATGTCGTATACTACAACCGCGCGGCGAAGTTCGCCCATGTCGGCGATGTGCTGTTTCGCGGCTCGGTCGGGCGCACCGACCTGCCGGGCGGCGACCATGCTGCGCTGATCGCCTCGATCAAGAACAAGCTTTTGCCGCTCGGTGACGAGATCGGTTTCATCTGCGGCCACGGCCCGGGTGGCCGCTTTGGCGAGGAAAGGCGGACCAATCCCTTCCTGACTTAGCGATGTCTTTCTGCCAACAAAAAAAGCGCTGGCCTTGCGGTCAGCGCTTTTTTTGGGGCAGGGAAGCGTCAATTCGCGACGCAGAAATGCTGCTCACCGTCATTGCCGGTGAACGTGCCGCTGCGGGCATTGAAGCTCCGGTAGCGGTCCGAGCAGTATTCGTACCAGTCGCGGGTCCACGGCTCGGCATAGCGGTCGGCATAGACGACCCGCGGTTCGGCATAGTAACGGCGCACCGGCGCCGGCCGCACTTCGCGATAGTCATAGTCGTCGTCATAGCTGCTGTAGCGCGGCTGCGGGTTGCTCAGCGCACCGGCGATCAGAGCGCCGGCCGCAAGGCCGACGACACCGGCCGCAAGCGCGTCGCCATTATGATGACGACCATGGCCATGATGCCAGCGGTTCCAGTCCTTGGCATTGGCGGCAGGCAAGGTGGCGAGGGTGGTCGCGGCGAGAGCGGCGCCCAGGATGGCGGTCTTGAAAATGCGATTCATTTTGGTCTCCTTCGTGCCGGCCCGGATAGTTTTCGGGGGATGCGGTCCAGCCTGGGGGACGATTAATAGAAGACCGTGGCTGAACGGGGGCTGAACGGAATTGGCTGATACGATCCAGTTCTTGCGGCAAAACCAAGCGCGTACGCAAGGCGCTCCGCCTCGTCAATCTCCGTCCGGACTGTCTTGAGCCGGCTTAGCCGACCGACAGGTTGACGGCCTTCGGACCCTTGCCGCGCTTGTCCGGCTCGGTGTCGAATGTCACTTTCTGTCCATCCTCCAGACCGGAAAGACCCGAAGCCTGCACGGCCGAAATATGAACGAAGACATCCTTCTGCCCGTCGTCGGGCGTAATGAAGCCGAAGCCTTTGGCATGATTGAAGAATTTGACAGTGCCGGTCTGCGGCATGGGAAGCTCCCTTTGATCCCATAAAGTCCAGTTTCGGGCCGGCAAATGCCCGAAGGGAAATTTGTCCTTTATTTTAGCGCTATCGGCAAGAGAAAGTTTTGGCCAGGGCGGCAACGCTGAAGGCTGGTCAAATAGATTGTTGCACCGAAGGCAATTCGCGCCAGACGATTGCTCCGGCGATCAGCCACGCCATGGACCGGTAGAGCGTCCTTTGCCTGCGGCGACGGCGGACATGAAAAAGGCGCGACCAGAAACGTCGCGCCTTCGAAACTCTGGACGGCTGACAAAGCCGGTTCAAACACGCTTGAGGTGCTTTTTCGAGCGCCCTGACGGGCGCGCGGGCACCGCCGGTTCAGGCCGCGCGGAGGTTGACCGCCTTCGGACCCTTGCCCATGCGGTCGGGTTCAACGTCGAAGGTGACCTTCTGGCCGTCGACGAGGGTACGCAGGCCCGAGGCCTCGATCGCGGAAATGTGGACGAACACATCCTTGGCGCCGCCGTCGGGCGTGATGAAGCCGAAGCCTTTGGTCGCGTTGAAGAATTTAACGGTGCCGGTCTGGGCCATTGGGGAAACTCCTTCACCCGTGTCAGTCTTGTGGTTTGCCCGCCGCCTGGCATCGTGGGCAAGTCCCGGTGGTTGCTTCGGCAGTCCTGCATTTGCGCATGGTAAAACCCCCCGCCGAAAACGGGGCCGTCAGAGATTCACAGTATCGGGGAAAGGTCGTCCAAAACGTTCCGCTCTCCGGGTCGCAAATGCCCGAACACAAAATTTATCGCACGGAAACGTGATCGTTGCAAGATAGCGCCGCGGGCCGCGTCCATCGACGCGTCCCGACGCAGGCGCTTCGATAAACCCGGCCTCTTGAGAGTTCACCAGCCAGAGCCCGGCCACGCATGGTCCAGCGGTCTGGTCCAGGGCCAGACCAATGCGGGGGCGAGGCATCGCATGGCTCCGCAGCGCCGCAAACGGGGGTTGCATTTGGCAAGGGAATGGCGAGGATCGACAGGCGCGTTTTGCGCCGGGACGGGGGGTCTCGAGGGAGGCATATTCATGAGATTTCTTGCGACGATCTTCTCGCGCCAGGGTTTTACCATTCTCTTCCTGTCGGGTCTTCTTGCGGCCTGCACCGTCGTCGTCGATGACGGGCCGGGACCCCGTCCGCCACGGCCTGAACCGCAATTCTGCAGCAAGCAATATGAGCCGGTCTGCGCGCGGCGCGGTGGCGACCGCCAGACCTTCGCCAATGCCTGCCTCGCGGAGCGCTCGGGCTACCGCATCGTGCGCGACGGCCCTTGCCGTGACGGCGGCGGCGGCGGCAGCGAAGAGCCGACGTTCTGCACCCGCGAATACGCGCCCGTCTGCGCCCGCCGGCATGGCGAGCTGCGCACCTTCCCCAATGCTTGCGAGGCTCGTGCCGCCGACTATCGCGTCGTCGACAACGGTCCGTGCTAGGGGGCCTCTCGGACCCAACACGAGAAGGTCCGCTGGCAGGCGAGCAGGCACTTTCCTTACTTCCTCGGGAGAGGTGCAGAGTCTAGGCGGTCGGGGCATTTGAGGGAGCACACGTCGGGCCTCTCGTTTGCCAGAACGAGAGAGGGAAACGCAAACGCCTCGACGAGCGAGTGTCCGCTACTGAGGCATTGAGACTGGATTCAGTGCACTGATCGATTCGCAATATTTTGAAGGATTGCGAATCTTCGATTAGTATAGCTAACTAGTGTCGGGGGGCACTACCGATGTCGCGGCCAAAATTCTTCCGAGACCCTGTACACCTGCAAATTCGGTTCGACTCTGTAAATTTGGCTGCGCCTGCAAAGGGCTTGTCAAAAGCGGAGCAGATAAGTTGGGCATTGCAAAAGCTCATTGATACCGAGTGCTTTCAGCGCCTTCGACTTATTAGGCAGAACGGCTTAGCCAACTTCGTGTTTCACGGCGCTGAACACTCTCGCTTTTCTCATAGCATAGGTGTCCAGCACGTTGCCCGGTTGATGTTCGAGCGCATTTGCCGAAACCGTACAATGGAGGAAAACCTAGACGACAAAATGGAGGTTTTACTGGCCTCCTTGCTTCACGATGTGGGCCACGGAGCCTTTTCTCATACGTTAGAAGAAATATTAGAGGGAAATGGCATTGAGTTTCATCATGAAACTATGACGAGGTCATTTATAAACTCTGATGGACCCATAAGAACTATTCTTGATCAAATTGACGACAAATTACGAGATAGAGTTTCTGCCTTTTTTGATTTCAAGCTGAGATCGGCGGATCACTGGAAATTCAAGATCGTGTCAAGCCAGATGGATGCCGACAGACTTGACTACACGCAGCGAGATGCCTTGTCTTGCGGAATAAAGGGGCATGGTTTTGATTTTGAACGGCTTATAGACTACTCGATATTCATGACGGAAAAAGCATCGCAGTGGATAGAGGCGCGATTGAGGCAGTTGAGGCTTATTTGGTTACAATAGATCAACTGTATAGGGCTATCTATTATCACCAAGCGGTTCGAGCCGCAACGCAGATGCTTCTGTCGCTTTTCCGGCGGGCGTATGAGCTTTTTCAGAAGGGCGACAAATCTATATTCCCTGCCGTCGACGGGATCGCTCACCCACTTGTGGCCATTTTGGAGCAAGGTTCAAAAGTTAGTATCGTGGCCTATGGACGGGTCTCTGACGCGACTATTTGGACGCTAATCGAGCATTGGAGGCATTCAAAAGATTTCGTAATGTCCGATCTAAGTTCAAGGATTATGACCCGGAGTCTACTTAAGTCTATTTCTATAGAGGACATAGGTTACGCAAAAATAACCGCAAAACGGGAAAAAGCGCTGGAGATAACGGCTGGAATTGTGGGTGAGGAGGCTGCCGGATTTTATGTCGCAGTCGATGATCCCTCTCGGACTAGTTACAAAGGCTATAATTTTACCCCGGAATCCTTCGATGAATCAATTTGGCTGACAGGAGCCGGAAAGAAGGACCAGCCGATTGAGGAGGATGCGGACAGTGCGATAGTCAAAGCTTTGAAAAATAAGCACTATTTTCCTCGTTTGATCGTGCTCGACCAAGTTCGGGATGTTTTGTTGAAGTAGTATGTTCATTGTTTGTTCCGCGTGCTATCATAGGGAGAAATGGGAGAGTGACGATGGGACGACCTAAGACCGTGCTGGGCATCCTCCGAATTGTGCACGCATCCGGCGATGCTCTTGATACCCGAATACGGCTGCAGAAAGAGACCTTCCTGCTTGCGGCCTTAGGGTTGGAAGATTTTGATATAACTGATTTTGAATATCACCACTATGGACCTTACAGCCGAACGGTGTCCGATGCCCTTCAATTTGCTGTTTCTTTTGGCCTCCTTGAAGAGTATGTGGAATATTTTGATGATAGCTCGAACGGAAACTCCAGATATTCGTATAAATTAACCGGTGATGGTGTTGAATTTATTCAGGAGAATGAAACTAGTCGACCTTTTGATAAGGCTGATCAGGTTCATCTAATGAATAAGAAGCACTGGCGCTGCTTGGAGCTAGCTGCTACGGCGAAATATCTCGAATTGAGGGAAGGCTTTGTTAGCGCAGACGAAGCATTTGTTGAAGCAGTTAGATTAAAGCCCGCTACGAAGGCTTACTACGATGAGGCAAAAGCTCTGCTTGAGAAGCTTGAACATGGTACATGATTTGTTCTTTGGTCGCTAAGACTTGGAATGTGACCGGCACTTCCCACAACGGATGGGATTGTTAGCATGAGTCGTGCTTCGAGGCTGCGAAAACAAGCTGCTATAGCGTTTGGTTGCCATTAGGCTCATCTCAAACCTACGCCGGGGCCGGCGTAGAGCTCGCTGCCGTCCTCGTCGCAGATGCGCACGCGGTCGGGGATCTGCGGCATGGCCAGCGTATGGAACAGCGCGGTGGCACCTTGCAGGGCGGCGCGCAGGTTGGGCGCTTCCAGCGACACTTTGTCGAGCGTGGCTTCGTCGGCGTCGCGCGAACGGTAGAACTCGATGAAGAAGTTCAAGCAAGCCTCCGTTGCAGAGTTTTGGGCGAGATCGTCAGTCCGAGATCGTCAGTCCATTGCCGGCAGGTGCGCCAGGCGCGCCCTGCCTGGTCAGCCCTTCGACTTCGGCTTCAGGCTGCTCTCTGCCTGCTTGACCGAGGAACCGAACGGGGAGGCGGCCTTGGCCACCACCTTGTCTTTCTTGGGCTTGCGCGTTTCGCGATTGCTGCGCTGCTGACCCTTGGCCATCTGTTTGCTCCTTCGTACGTGCTGGGTGGGTGCGGTGTCAGACTGCCTGGCTGTCGGGGACAGCCGGGGCGTCCGCTACTTCGAGGTTGTCTTCCGTGGTGACCCGCTCATAGGTCTCCTCCTCGCTGCGGATGCGATATTGCGGCGAGCCATCCTTGACCGGCAATCTGCTCTTGATCTGAAACAGCTCGGCGGTCTGCTGGGCGAGCCCGCTGCGGCTCTTCATGCGCACGGTCTGGCCGATGGCGAAGAGGTGCGAGGGCGTATCGGTGCGCGGACGCGCATTCTGCTGGAAGCGGATCATGCTGCGTTCTCCTGGTCGCGCCTCAGCGCTGTTTCGAGTTCGAGGTAGTCGATGGCGACAAGCTGGCTGGTGGCCGGGTTCTTCACCGCCCTTGCCGGCAAATGGATGAAGGTGGCGACGCGACGCCAGGCAAGCCGCGACATGCCCTCGATCAGCTCTTCGTCGTGATCGATGTCATAGTCGCCGGCCGGCAGTTGCCCTTCCAGCCCGCTAAGCACGAAGGGTGCCGCGAAATGGGCGATGGAACGGGTGGTGCGATCCGGCATTGGCTTGGCTCTGGTTCGTCGATGCTTTCCGGCATCAACCGGGAACTCAACCATCGGCGATTGGAATGAGTTTGGCGGGTCGAGTATCTCCGACGCCGCTATATGCCAAGCTTGACCCAAAAAACGATCTCAGATCAATAATCCGAAATTGTTGGTTATTCAAGCTGATTTCCGCCACGGCTCGACCGGTATAAAAAATTTCTCGTATAAACCTCTAATAAATCTGCTATCGTGGAACAATATCAGCCAATTTCTTATTTAGAGAGCATCGGAATAATTATTCCGGTGCCCCTAAGATTATTTTTCACGAAAGGCAAAAATATATGAGATTCATGAAAACGCCGGATCGTCCGACCGCAACAATCGAGCCAATCGTCCTCTTCCCCAAGGCAATATCAGTGCGCCTGACGATAAGAAGCGACGAAGCGGCACGGCGCAAGATTGCCGACACCGACGGCACGCTACGGCGGGAGCGCCGGCTCGCCGAGAGCCACCGGCTGATTTGAACGCTACATTTTCCTGGAATTCCTCTAGAGTTTCGAAGAGGTCCGCGCCCTTGGCGAGCCCACTCTTCCCTTGAACCTGCAGCGCCGATGGCCTAGATCGCGGCAAGCGGACAAAACACGGCAGGTTTCCCATCAACAGAGATCAGAGAAGAGCGGCGGGTGCTGGAGCTGGCGGACAGGCGCCGCTGGGCCTCGACCAATATGTGCAGCAGGCGCTGCAGCTGCATCAGGCCGGGCGCCGGCAGGAGGCCGAGACGCTGTACCGGCAGGTGCTGGCGCGCAAGGCCAATCACCCGGCAGCGGCGCATTTCCTGGGCCTGTTGCTGCACCAGACCGGGCGCAGCCCCGAAGGGCTGGAGCTGATCGAGCAGTCTGTGCGTCTGCAGCCGAAGAATCCCGATTTCCTCAACAATCTCGGCACGGTGATGCGCGATCTCGGCCGCGTTGCCGCGTCCGCCGATTTCTTCCGCGGCGCGGTCGATCTCAAGCCCGACCAGCTCGCGGCACGCGACAATCTGGGTTCGGCGTTGAAACAGCTCGGCCAGTTCGAGGCTGCGGAGGACATCTATCGCGGCACAATCGGGCGCAATCCATTCCATGTCCGCGCCCGCATCGGGCTTGCCGAAACGTTGCAGGAAGCCGGTCGTCTGGATGAGGCGCTGGCGACCTTTCGCGAGGCGCTGACGATCCGGCCCAAGGATGCCGACCTGTTGCATGGGCTCGGCGTCGGGCTGATGGAAAAAGGCAAGCTCGATGAAGCGGCAGACCTGTTTCGGCAGGCGTTGGCGATCACGCCAGGCATGGCAAAGGCCTGGCTGATGCTGACGCAGGTCAAGCGCCAGAAGGAGCGCGACGCCGAACTCGCCGGCATGGAGGCCCAGCATGCCAAGGCGCCGGCCGACAGCCTGGCACGCATGCAGCTGTCCTTCGGTCTCGGCAAGGCCAATGACGATTTGAAGGACTATAACAGGGCCTTCGACTATTTCGCTGAAGGCAATGCGATCCGCCGCAAGGGCATCGATTATGATCCGGTCAGGACGCGGGGCGAATTCGAGGCGATGAAGACGGTGTTCAACGCCGGCTTTTTCGAAAAGCACAAGCCAAGTGCAATCTCCGACGACACGCCGATTTTCGTCGTCGGCATGCCGCGCTCCGGCACCACGCTGGTCGAACAGATCGTCGCCAGCCATCCACAAGTCTATGGCGCGGGCGAGCTCAGCATGTTGAAAACCGCGGTCGGCAAGCAATTTCCGCTGACCATGCCGGGAGGTTTCCCCTGGGGACTGGTCGATGTATCCGACGCGGAGTTTGCGGAGGCGGGCCAAGCCTATCTCGACATGCTGCATGAGCGCTATCCCAACTTCAGGCATGTCACCGACAAGATGCCCGGCAACTTCCTGCTCATCGGCTTCATCCATATGATGCTGCCGAAAGCCAAGATCATCCATTGCGCGCGCGATGCGGCGGCGACCTGCCTTTCGATCTACAAGGTGCATTTCCGCGGCGACAACCACCGCTACGGCTATGATCTGGGCGAGCTCGCCGATTTCCACAACATCTACACCGACATCATGGCGCATTGGCACGATGTTCTGCCGGGCGTCGTCCATGACGTGCGTTACGAGGATTTCGTGGCCGACCAGGAGGGACAGACGCGGGCGCTGATCGGGCATCTCGGCCTGTCCTGGGATGACAAGGCGCTGTCGTTCCACGAGACCGACCGCCCGGTGCGCACGGCCTCGGCCGCGCAGGTGCGCCAGCCGATGTATCAGGGCTCGGTCGATCTCTGGAAGCGCTATGGCGACAGGTTGAAGCCGCTGCTGGACAAGCTGGACTGAGCAGCGGCTAAAGCTCGATGAAGGGCTGGAAGCCGCCGAAGATCATGCGCTTCATATCGAAGGGCATGGGCCCCAAATCGGGTGTCAAACGGGGATCGGCCATCACCTTGGCCATTACCGCGTCGCGGCTTTGCCTGGACGAATAGACGGCCCAAGCAAAGACGACGATCTCGTCGTCTTTTGCCTGAACGGCACGCGGAAACGAGGTCAACTCACCATAGGGCACGTCGTCGGCGATACATTCGACATAGGCGAGCGCTCCGTGTTCCTTCCATATCGGGCCTGCGAGGTTGGCCAGCTTCTTGTAGTCATCGATATTTGCCTTCGGCACGGCGAGCACGAAACCATCGACATAGGACATCAGGTTCTCCTTGGAGTATCTCACTAAGCTCCTTACCGGCGTCAGCCGGTGAGGAGCTTTGTCAGCAGTGGTCAGTCTTTCTTCGCCGGCGCGTTCATCGCCCATTCGACCCCGAAGGGATCGCGCATGTTGCCCCACTGGTCGCCCCAGAACATCAGCTGCAGCGGCACTGCGACTTCGCAGCCGGCATCGACCGCGCGCTTCCACCAGTCATCGATCTCGTCGGCGCCGAGATGGAGCTGCATGGTATAGCCCTGCGGCTTGACGGCAGGCATGCCGTTTTCGGGGTAGAAATCGGAAATCATCAGCGTCGAGCCGTTGATGTGGAGATGGATGTGCATGGTGCGGCCCTGCTCATCGGGCGGATAGAAGAACACCTGCTCGGCGCCGAAGGCCTTCTTGTAGAATTCGGCGGCCTTGAAGGCGCCGTCCAGCTGCAGATAGGGGGTCAATCCACCGAGAACTTTCGCGGCCGGCTGAATGGGGGTCTGGTCGGTCATGTCTTGTTCCTCTTTGGGTTTGGTCTGGGCATTTGGTTTGGCCTTGCGAACCCTAGGACGAACGAGCCGGCGGCGATCCTACATGTCTGATGCGATTTTTTGGGCCGATGCGATTTTTGGGGTGAAATGAACTTGCGTCGGCGGCGCCCAATCAGAGCGCAATCCTCGGTATGAGCAGGCTAGAAAAGGGGACTGCTTCTCCAACCCGCTGAGACGACAATGATCCTCTATTACCAGACCCATTCGCCCTTTGCGCGCAAGGCGCTCGTCTTCGCCCATGAGGTCGGGCTTGCCGACCGGCTCGAGGTCATTCATCACGAGACCAGCCCGACCTTGCGCAATGCCCGTGTCTACGCCGAAAACCCGCTCGGCAAGGTGCCGGTGCTGCTGCGGCCGGATGCGCCGCCGCTCTTCGATTCCGATGTCATCTGCGCCTATCTGGATACGCTGCATGACGGCCGCAAATTGCTGCCGCAGGACGGCGAAGCGCGCTGGCAGGCGTTGCGGCTGCAGGCGGTCGCCCAAGGCCTGGCGCAGACGGGCATAGGCCTGCGCTGGGAGACGGAAAGGCGGCCCGAACAGTTGCGCTATGCAGCGCTTGCCGAAGGCTACCGGGAAAAAATCGAGGCCAGCTATGACTGGATCGAAAGCGCGCTGGACGACGAGACACCGCTCCATGTCGGCCATATAGCGCTTGCCACCACGCTGTCCTGGATGGCGTTCCGCCAGCTGCCGTCCTTTCGCGCGCGGGCGCGGCTGACGCGCTGGTTCGAGGCGTTCGAAAAGCGTCGATCGATGCAGGCGACGCCGCTGTCGGGCGATACGCATGACTGAGCAACGATCGCCCCGCGGCGGCCTGCATCGATCTTTCCCGACTGCATGGTCAGGGCGCCCTGCAGATCCGCGGGCCGTTTTGCGCGTCGATGAGGATTTCCGGCCAGCCGATATCCTTGCGCAGTTCGATCGGCAGGGCCAGAAGCTCGCGCTCGCTGCGATAGCGGGCGCGGTTCTGTGCGTAACGGGCGGCGACGCGGCCTATGGATGACAGGATGGACATGATGCGTTCTCCTCAGATGAAGCCGGCATCATCGTGTCGGCATCCCAAGGACGCAGCAGGTTCAGGCGATCCGACAGAACGCTGAAAATATTTGCGGGAGATGCGAAAGCATGGACCGCAACACGGTGCGGCCCATGGTGGTAGTTCCTCAGCCCACCGTTTCAGCCACCGAGCGGAAGAAATCCTCGGGGTCTTCGACTTCGGTCAGCTTCCGCTTGTCGATCAGCCAGAAGCGGTTGCCGATGGCGCGGATGAAGGAACGGTCGTGCGAGGCGAGCACACAGCTCGCCTGGTGCTTGAGCAGTTCCTCCTCCAGCGCTTCCTGGCCGTCAATGTCGAGATGGTTGGTCGGCTCGTCGAGCAGGTAGAAGTTGGGGTTGGCGAGTCTCAGCGCCAGCATCATCAGCCGCGCCTTCTGGCCGCCGGACAGCACGCCGATCTTCTTCTCCTGCATCTCAATGACAACGCCGGCGCCGGCAAGCAGCGAACGGGCGCGCTGCTCGCCGACATCGTAGCGGCGCGAGACCATGGCCAGAGGCGTGTCGTCGCCACTGATGCCGGCCAGCGCCTGGTCGCTGTAACCGAGCACCGTCGACGGCGTCACCTTGACGTTCGGCACCGTGTCAGGCTCGGAGATGGCATTGCGGATCAGGTTGACGAAACGCGACTTGCCGACGCCGTTGCGGCCGAGCAGCACAATGCGATCGCCCTGGCAGATGTGGCGCTTGCCGGTCTTGAACAGCAGCATGCCGTCCGGCGTTTCCACCGTGGCGTCGTCCAGCGTAATCAGCACCTTGGCATGGGTGCCGCGGTTGGCCAGCCGGATCGCGCCGGCCGATTTCTCGCGATGCGCCGATACCGTGGCATCTTCCAGCTTTTCCGCCCGTTCCCTGAGTTGCTTGGTCTTCACCGTCAAAAGGTCGCTGCCGGAATTGATGCCGATGTTGTTGAGCTTGGCGGCCTGCTTGCGCAGCTGCTGCGCCACCTTCATGTCGCGCTCGAACCGGCGCGCCGTCGAAGCGTCCAATTCGTCCAGGGCCTGCCGCGCCCTGGAATAGGGCAGTGCAAACACCGGCGAGTCCTCCGGGCGCAAGAACAGCGTGCGGTTGGTGACGGCGTCGAGAAAGGCGCGGTCGTGACTGGCGATGACCACCGGCACTTCGCGCGGCAGGGCGTTCAGCCAGCTTTCCAGCTGGCTGATCTTAGCGAGGTCGAGATGATTGGTCGGCTCGTCGAGCAAAAGCACATCCGGATCGGTGACCCAGACGCGGGCGATCAGCGCCAGCCGCTGCCATCCGCCGCTCAGCGCCTGCATCAGCCGTTCGCGCATCGGCTCGGGCACGTCGAGCGAATCCAGCACCACGTCGACGCGCCACATCTCGCTGTCGGCCTGCTCGGCCGGCAAGGCATCGGCCACCACCTGATGGAAGGTGCGGCTAAGAAGGGCAGGTGGAACCGACTGCTCGACATGGCCGACACGCAGGCCGCGCGTGCGAGAAATGTCGCCCGAGGTCGGCTCCAGCGCGCCGGTCAGGCATTTAAGCAAGGTCGACTTGCCGCGGCCATTGGCGGCAACGATGCCGAGCCGGTCGCCGGTGCCGATGGTGAGGTCGAGGTTGGAAAACAGCGGCGCACTCATGGTGACGCCGAACGGTGTGCTTGCCGGCCATCAGGCTCAGCTTTGCGCACCACGAAGGGCAGACCAAAAAATCGAAACGGGAAAAAACCCGTAATGTCCCTGGTCAACCCTGCAAGCGAACTCGCAGGGCAGAAATCGGGCCACGCTGATGATGGTGATCGATAGACACGCAGCCCTCCTTTCAAGACAAAACTTTGAGTGTGTGGAGCGATTACACCAAAGGCGGGGGTGGAGGCAAGTGGGCGACGGATGCGGCCGCGGTGGAGCGCTCTTCCCTTCTCCCACAAGGGGAGAAGGAAAGAGGTGCTACTTTCCCGGCCTGCCCGTCTTGCCAGGCCGTCGTTTCTCGCGACGCGCGTCGCCTGGGTCCTCATAGGAGCCGATGCCGGCGCGCTGGCGAATGATTGGCTTGGCGTCGCGATCCTTCGCGCCTGTCCCGCCGGACATCTCCCCCACCTGGGGGGAGATTGGCTGCGGCTTGGCCGGCACTTTTCCTTCGATCGGCTTTTCGGTCCGCCGAACCGTCATCTCGTCCAGTGAGTTCTTCTTGAACAGCGGCTTGGTGGCGTCGCCCGGGATGCCGAAGTCGGAGCCGTGCGCTTCCTGCGCCGACTGTTTCTTGAACAGCGAGCGCGACACCGCGCCTGACGGTGTCGGCATGTCGGTACCAGGCCCCATATCGTCGATCGACGGCTTGGCAAATAGCGGTTTCTTCACCGGCACGGCGCCCTCGGCGCCCATTTCGTCGAGCGCCGGTTTGCGGAAGAGGTTGGACCGGGCAGCCCTGGCCGCCTCTTCGGCGGCACGTGCCTCATCAAACTTGCGGAAACGCTCCTGTTCCTCAGCCGTACGGTGCTTGGCCACGCCCTTGTTGTGCTTGCCCTTCTCGCGGCCCGAGACCGGGCTTTCCATGTCGGCGTATTTGGCCAGCGGATCTTCCGAGATGGACAGTTCCATTTCGCGCAGCCGCTTGATCTCATCGCGGATGCCGGCGGCCTTCTCGAAGTCGAGATTGGCGGCGGCGTCGCGCATCTGCTTTTCCATGGCGTCGAGATGAGCCTTGAGATTGTTGCCCATCATCGCACCGGCGCCGTCGGTGAACTGCGAGATATCGGCGCGGACATGGTCCTTCTCGTAGACCGAATCCAGAATGTCGGAGATGCGCGACTTCACCGATTCCGGGGTGATGCCGTTGGCCGCGTTCCATTCCATCTGCTTTTCGCGGCGGCGGTTGGTCTCGGCCATCGCCCGCTCCATCGAGCCGGTGACCTGGTCGGCATAGAGGATGACCTTGCCGTCGACGTTGCGGGCGGCGCGACCGATGGTCTGGATCAGCGACGTCTCGGAGCGCAGGAAGCCCTCCTTGTCGGCGTCGAGGATGGCGACGAAACCGCATTCGGGAATGTCGAGGCCTTCGCGCAGCAGGTTGATGCCGACCAGCACGTCGAAAGCGCCGAGGCGGAGATCGCGCAGAATCTCGATGCGCTCCAGCGTGTCGATATCGGAATGCATGTAGCGAACGCGCACGCCTTGCTCATGCAAATATTCGGTCAGGTCTTCGGCCATGCGCTTGGTCAAAACGGTGACCAGCGTGCGGTAGCCGGCGGCCGTGGTGTCGCGGATTTCGCCGACGACATCGTCGACCTGGCTTTTCGCCGGGCGGACTTCGACCGGCGGATCGATCAGGCCGGTCGGGCGGATGACCTGCTCGGCGAACACGCCGCCGGCCTGTTCCATCTCCCAGGCGCCGGGTGTCGCAGAAACCGCGACGGAGAGCGGTCGCATGGCGTCCCATTCCTCGAAGCGCAGCGGACGGTTGTCCATGCAGGAGGGCAGGCGAAAACCATACTCCGCCAGCGTCGCCTTGCGCCGAAAGTCGCCACGATACATGCCGCCGATCTGCGGCACGGTGACGTGGCTTTCGTCGATGAAAACCAGCGCATTGTCCGGGATATATTCGAACAATGTCGGCGGCGGATCGCCCGGCTGGCGTCCCGTGAGATAGCGCGAATAGTTCTCGATGCCGGCGCAGGAGCCGGTGGCTTCCAGCATCTCAAGATCGAAGCGGCAGCGCTGTTCGAGCCGCTGTGCCTCCAGCAGGCGGCCGGCGCGCTCGAGCTCGACCAGCCGGTGCTTGAGCTCCTCCTTGATCGACTTGATCGCCTGGTTGAGCGTTGGACGCGGCGTCACATAGTGCGAGTTGGCGTAGATCTTGACGCTCTTCAGCTCGCCGGTCTTCTGCCCGGTGAGCGGATCGAATTCGGTGATCGCCTCGATCTCGTCGCCGAACATCGAGATGCGCCAGGCGCGGTCCTCAAGGTGGGCCGGGAAGATTTCGATCGTGTCGCCGCGCACGCGGAACGAGCCGCGCACGAAATTGATGTCCTGGCGCTTGTACTGCTGGGCGACGAGGTCGGCGAGCAGCGGCCGCTGGTCGAGCCGATCGCCGATCTGCATCTGGAAGGTCATCGCCGTGTAGGTCTCGACCGAGCCGATACCGTAGATGCAGGACACCGAGGCGACGATGATGACGTCGTCGCGCTCGAGCAGCGAACGCGTGGCCGAATGGCGCATCCGGTCGATCTGCTCGTTGATCGAGGATTCCTTCTCGATGAAGGTGTCGGTGCGCGGAACGTAGGCTTCCGGCTGGTAGTAGTCGTAGTAGGAGACGAAATACTCGACCGCATTGTCGGGGAAGAACTTCTTGAACTCGGAATAAAGCTGCGCGGCCAGCGTTTTGTTGGGCGCCAGGATCAAAGCAGGGCGCTGCGTCTGCTCGATCACCTTGGCCATGGTGAAGGTTTTGCCGGAGCCGGTGACGCCGAGCAGCACCTGAGTGCGGTCATTGTTGTCGACGCCCTCGACAAGATCCTTGATGGCGGTCGGCTGGTCGCCGGCCGGCTCGAAATCCGACACCATCTTAATGGCGATGCCGCCTTCGGATTTTTCCGGGCGGGCAGGGCGGTGCGGCGTCCACAGCACGCCGTCCTTGTGCAAGGGGTTGCCGGATTCGATCAGCGCCGACAGCGCCGCGACCGTCGCGGTGACGCTGCCCGAGGCCATCGTCTCGGCGTCTTCCAGAGAGATGTCGAGACCGGCGACCGGGTTGAGGCCGGCGGCGGTGCGTTCGCGCGCCGTTGCCGCGCCACCCATCGAGGTCCCGCGCGAACTGCGGCCGGGCGCAGCGGACCGCTCCGGGATCTTCTTCGCGGACTTTGGTGATTTGCCATCGCCCTTACCGGTGAGACGGCCTTCCTTCTCGGCCTCCTGCTCGATCTGCTCGGCCCAGTCGGCAATCGAGCCGGTCAGCGGCGTGCCGGTGAAGTCGGCCTGCGGCGCTTCGGCAAAGCCGGCTCTGTGCAGAGGCTCCGAGGCATCGAGGAAATCGGTCAACGGGCTGCGCCGCTTGGGCGGCGAAGCGCTGTTGTCACCCGCCGGAGACGGTGTCTTTTTCTCGGGAAGTTTGGCCATGCCCCAAATATGGGCAGAGTCCGCCAAAATGGAAAGAGTGCAATGGCAACGGACGCTAAGCGGGTCGAAGCTCCTGACACAAGGGTGTCAGGAGCTGTGTCACGCAAAGCCGGGCCACCTGCTCAATTGAACCACAGCGCGAAGGTCAAAAACCCACCGCCACCGAACTGACGCTGGATCTGGTCGAACTCGCCGCTGGTCACGATCTCACCGCTCTCGAGGTAGGGCGCGATGGCCGGGCCGGTAATCGACAGCACCAGGTCGAAAGGCTTCGGTTCTTCGAAGAAACGCTTCATGTTGATGCCCTGGCCGGTGCTGACCGTGATGCGGAAATGCGGCAGCAGCTTGCGGCCTTCCAAAAGGTCTTCGGCCATGGTCAGAGTGGCGAGCCAGGCCTCGACCTGCTCCTCGCCGACTTCGAGCCCGGTGAGCGGGTTCTCGCCCTTCTGCTGCGGTCCCGGCAGCCATTCGCGGTCATTGTCGGTCTCGGCGCGGATCGCCTTCCAGTCCTCGCGCGACAGCCGGATCATTTCGAGCAGATGGCGGCGCGCCGCTTGACGGCGCTCCGGCTCGACCACCGGCCAGTTCACGAGGTGAACCATGGAGATGAAATCCGCGATGCGCCATTCCGATGAGAAGATGCTGCTGCCCATGTCGCCGGCGGGAGGCACGAGAATGTCCTGCAGCGGCAGTTTGGCGCGCGGAAACAGCATGTGGAACGAGCCGTCGAACATGGTCCTGAAATCATGCGCCAGCCAGAAATCGGCCTGCGCCATCAGGAATTCGGCATAGCCCTGCAGCCAGAAACCGTCGGCCCGGTCGAAGCGGAATGTGAGCGAGGGAGAGGCGCCGTCCGACGAGATACCGCCGCGCGACAGCGCGGCCATCACCGCCGCGATGCTTTCATCCGGCGTGATACTGCCGTCCTCGTTGAGATCGATGCCGGCATGGGTGAGGTCGACGACCATGCCGATATCGGCATCGGCGGGTACCGAGCCCAGAGTGGCCGCGGATGTCTCCAGCCGGTCGCGGAAGGCGACCAGAATGGCACGGAACTGCTCATAGGTCAGCGGTTCGGGATCGGGATTGTCCGGAATCGGCAGCCGCATCAGCGGCAGCATGAAGGATTGCGGGCTTTCGAACCCGTGGCGGTGCAGACCGCCGGCGAGGATTTCCAGCGCGGTGAAGAATTCGCCGGCGCCGGCGGCATAGGCTGACGCCGGATCGCCTTTCGCTGCAGACTCAAGCGTTGTGAGCGCACGGTTGCGCTCGGTCACCGTTTTGGCCTCGAACAAAGCGGTTGCCGCTTCGGGCGCGGCGGCGCGGGCCGAAGATAGCGGCAGCAACAGGAGGAAGGCGGACGCCAGCAGGCCTGCAAAACGTGTCATCTCATCCCTCCACTATGTGATGCGCAGACATTACACGCATTTGGCGCCGTGTCTGCCGGCGGCAGTGTTTCAAGGACTGACGGTCGACACTCCCCGGGCAGACCGTCTACACAAGCTAACCGATTGGGCAAACGATTGGGCGTCGCGTGTCGAACTATCCGCTTTCCTACAAACTGTCATGGCTGCCGCGCTTCCTGAAGCCGTCGCTTGGCGGCGATGTCAGGGATTTTGCGCCCATCGCGGCGACGACACTCATTGATCCACCGCCAGGGCGGAAGGTGCGGCTGGCCTTTGTCGGCGATATTTCGGCGGTGGCCAACCATAGTGCGCCGGAGTGCGATCCGGCGATCGCAAAGCTCTTGGGCTCAGCCGATCTGGTGATCGGCAATTGCGAAAGTCCGGTCGTCGAGCGGCCGAGCGTGGCGTTTGGCACGCGGCTTGGCACTCACCATGCGATGAGCGAGCGGTTTCTTGCCGCGGCGCTTGCCGCCGTAGGCATCGCGCGTGAAAAGCTCGTGCTGTCGCTGGCCAACAACCATGTGCTCGACCAGGGCGTCGCCGGTTTCGACGAGACCGTTGCGGCGTTGAAGCGGCTTGGAATCCGCACCATCGGCACCGCGAAAAAAGGACCGGTCGAGCAGGTCAAGGCCGGGCCGCTGACGATCGGCTTTGCCGCCTTCACACTGTGGCGCAATGGTGACGCCGGGCCATTCACCGAGCTTGTCTCGATGCAAGGCGATCCGGCGGCATGGCCGAGAGGCGCGGCCGACAAGAACATCGATCTCACCTGTGCGGTGCCGCACTGGGACTGGGAGTTCCGGCATTTTCCGCAGCCGCAAACGCAAATGCTGGCGAGGTTGCTGGCCGGTCACGGCGTGGGGCTGATTGCCGGGCACCACGCCCATGTCGTGCAGCCGGTGCAATGGGTCGGCAAGACGCTCGTGGCTTACGGGCTTGGCGACTTCCTCGGCACGGCGCTGGCGCGGCAGCCCTGGCCCGGCCGCATCGCCGGCATTTTCGTCGTCGATGTCAGCGCAGATCTCGGCATGCGCGGTGCGATCGCCGGGTACCGGATGCATCCCTTCATGCGGCTGCGCGCAGGCGGGCATGAGCGGCTGGTTCCGGTCGAGGCGCTGACTGGCCGGGTGAAGGGCAAGGTCCAGGCCAGGCTGAAGGCGATCTTTGGCGACTGACAACTTTCCCGTTATCATAGGCATAATAGGACTTTGCGAGGGGGCGATGGAAGCAGCTGAGTTCATGCCTGATGAAGCGGTGGTCGCCGGCATCAGGAAGAATATCGAGATCTATGAGGCTGGACGGGCTTCGGCCTACCGCCAGGTGCGCTGGCGGGTGCCGGTGTTTCTGGGGCTGCTGCTGGTTTTTGTCGTGCTGGTGGCCTGGCTGTTCAACAAGGTCGCCGACTTGAACGAGCAATGGTTCTCGACGCCGCATGTGTTCCTCTATGTCGGCGGTTTCTTCGCGGCGCTGCTGCTGTACTTCCTGGCGATCAGGCCGGCGACGCGGCTGCAGCAATCGTTCCGTGACACGCTGCTGCCGATCATCTTCGGCTTCATCAGGGATGTGCGCTATCAGCACAGCGTGACGCCGAATTCCTTCGACCGGCTGCCGCGCGCCGTGGTCGGCGCCTTCAACCGGCAGAGCTTCGACGACATCGTGTCAGGCCGCTACGAGGATTTTCCGTTCGAGCTCTACGAGGCGGAGTTGCGCCAAGGTTCGGGCAAAGGCTCGTCGACGGTCTTCAAGGGCGTCATCGTTGCGTTCGAGACGATCGCGCCGTTCCCCGGCATATTGGTTGCGACGCGCCGCAGCAACGCGGTGGTCGGTTTCTTCCGCGGCATCTTCGCCGGCAAGATGCAGGAACTGTCCAGCGGCGATCCGCTGCTCGACGGCGACTACGAATTTCGCACCGACAATGTCGCCGCCGCGCAGCCGCTGGTGAGCGGCCGGTTGGCGCAGGCGCTGAAATGGCTGCACGAGACATGGCGCGATGATCCGGCGCGGGTGGCACTTAATGGCAGCGATGGCTTCCTGCTCTTGCCGCAGCCGAAGAATTTCTTCGAACTGCCCGCCATTTCCGTGCCGCTCGATTACACCAAGCACATCGCGCCGATGATCGCCGATATGGGCGCGATCTTGGCGACGGCGGCGCTGGTGCGCAAGATCGGCGCGACGGATGGCGAGGCCTAAAGCGCCGCGCGTGGAAACGAATTCATGCGACGCGCTTCAGGTCTTGTTTTCATGCATATCGTTGCCCCAAAACGGCGGTCCTGTTTGGGCGCATGCATTAGCCAGGCTGCCGCGCGTCAGCAGGCGAAGCCGTAGTTCTGGCGATAATATTCGACGTCTTCTTGCGCCATCGTCTTGAACATCACGCAGACGGTGAAGCTGCCGACCTGGCGACCGTTTTTGGTGTAGCCCCAGTCGGAAATATCGTCCCGGTTGATTTCGAGTTCCTGGCCGGCCACGACATTGTGCACCGCTTGCGGCTCATTGGCCAATGTTCCTGCAAAGCCGGTCGCGGTCTTGTGGAAGGGGATGATCCAGAAATGCTCCGAGGCGTCTCCGTCCCTGACCTCGACTTTCAATTTGTAGCTGGTTGTCCCGGCTGGCGGCGCATCCGACAAGGACAGGAATTCATCGAGGCTGGCGCGCGCCTGCGCAATGGCCGCCGCCATGTCCGGATCGTCCCTGGCGACGCCTACAACCTTGTCGCCGCCCTGGCCGGAATCCTGCGCACCGGCCGGAATCGGCGCCAAGGCCAGCACCAGGGACAGCACGGTTCGAACTGCATGCTTCATGAAATGGCGCTCCTGCGTGTCGATGCCTGACACCATCATGCATCTATCTGGAGTTTTCAACGGCAGTGCGACAGCGTGGTATGGTCCGAACGGCAGGCCGCTCACAACCCGCTCGGCACCAGCCCTGCCAGCCAGTTCGCGGACCGCTTGGCAATGCCGACCGTTGCCGACGCGACGCGGCTGAGATCTGTCTTGACCACGGCGTAGCCGTTCCTGGTGCGGTAGAGCACGCCTGTTCCGCCATCGACCACTTGCTCGTAGGCGACGGGCCGTACCGCTGCTGCCTCCATGGCCGTCGTCGGGGAGCCGACGGGAACGCTCGGCCGATGGCTCAGTTCCGGCGGCAACGGGGTTTGGACATTCCGGCTGGCCGGCTTCAGTTCCGGGCGGGATGCGGCCGCCGCCAGTTGCGAAGAAGACGCCGACCCCTTGCTGCGGCATATGCCAGAGACCAGCGGATAGTCGAAGTTCTTCTGGTGCAGCATCTGGCTTTTCATCGCCGCTTCGCAGTCGGCGATGGTCGCCCACTTCGCTGGCGTCTCGCCGATATATTCGCAAAGCTTGGCGTCGCAGTCGCAGCCGACAATGGTCATGGCGACAAGGGCGGTCTTGATCACGGTCTTGTCCTTCGGATTGCCCCCCGGCAGCCAGTCCTTCCATCGCGCGCGAACAAGGCGGGATTTTGGCCGCGATCACGCGATGAGCCGGGGGATGCGTTTTCGGGTACGGCTCACTATAGGTGGATTTCGAGACACCCGGTAGCAGATAGGGCGGGAGCGTGATGCATTTGCAGGAAGAAGCCTGAATAAATCTTGTCGGCTATGGCCGCGACAACTGTATCTTGGCCCAGTTTTCTACTACGATACTCACGGGCGATACAACAATATAGGAGGGGTTAGTCATGGGAAGAATTGTCCGGTCCGCCGAGCCTGTGCCAAAAAGGGATTCAACGCTCGAGGGCATTCCAGGCGATGCTCCGCTCGGCGTCGACGATGACAACCAAGAAGATCAAGGATCGAAAGGCGGCGACGGCTATCTCGACCGGGTTGCGAAGTACGTGCCTGCCGAAGTCGTGGCATTTTTCATCTTCGTCAATTCCATCCTGGTCAATGCCACTGAGCAGCCGGTTGCCAAGGCGTTGACCGATGCGGTGGCGGAAGAGACCAAAGGCAATCCAGGGGACATTCCGGGTAAGGTGCAGGCAGCCATCTATAAGATTGAAATGGCCGGTATCAGCGTCTGGACCATTTCATGGATCATGTTGATCGTCGCGCTGGCGATGACGCCGGTGTATCTGAAATCGGTCAGCGATTCAGCCGACAATGCGGAGGCTCCGGGAGCCAACATCGTCATGTCGATGCTCGCCTTCCCATTCTGGGCCTATGCCGTCAACGCGCTGGCCCTCAGGCCATGGCATGACGGTGCGCTGGCTAGCATCATGCTCGCCACCTTCACGCTCATCAGCGGCGCCATACGGCCGGAATATATAAACGCTGGCCTCAATTTGATCCCGGGCATCGGCCCGAAGAAGTAGCTTGGCCCGCCGGGCAGGCCGCGTGCAGGGCGCGTCTTCAGTCGTAGACGTATTCCAGCCTCGCGCCTGCTTCGAACAGCGCCGGCAGCACGATGTGCGGTTAGCGCACGGCGACGATCAGCCCGGTGCGACGGGTGGCCGGATCGATCGGAACCGGTTGGCTGAACAGCGTGCGGGAGCCTTCGGGCGGAGCGAAGTCCGCCGCCGAAAGCACGGTGAGCATGATCGCGTCATTGCCACCGATCTCGACGAAGGACACGCCTCTGTCGATCAGGCGCGGGATCATGTCGGTGAATTGCTGACCGCGCCTGGTGATGAAGATGGTGCCGTCAGCGCCGAAATCGCGCTCCAGCGAAGTATCGGCATCTTCACGCGTCGCTTCGCCGACCGGACCCTTGGCCCAAAAGACAGTCGGCGCCGGGATTTCTCCCAGCGCCTCCCTGTCAGATCAGGACACGGTCGCGGCAGCAACTTCCGTGAAGTCGTCGCGCCATGCCGGCCTTGATTTTGACGGTCCTGCCAGTCACCGCCCGAGGGCAGTGCCCGTTCCAGACCACGCCGTTCTCCACCCTTGCGAGCTTCGCTCAGCGCGCCATCGAAGGTTTTCGCCGTCCTTCATGGCAGCATCGGTCCGCCGTTGGCGTTCGCACGCTTTCCGCGGCCCCGTAGGTCTCGGCATCCGTCCCTCGAACAAGCAAGCCTGCTCTCGCTTCGGGCCGTACGGGCCTCAGGAAATCCGCCTTTTCGCTTTGCCTTTCGGCGCGGCGATCGGCAGCCGCCTGAGATGGGTTAAACTTACGCCGGGTAACGGATTTGGGGAATGGGCGTGAGCCTGTGGATAACGGGATTATCGGGGATCGTTTTCCACGAACCTCGGAATCTTTGCGACTGCTGTTTTAGACAGCCTTCCCCGCTTTTCGACACTTGAACCGGCTGCGCCCCTTGCTCCGCCCGCTGGCTCGGGCTTCAATGCCGGCAAAGCATCGAGCCTATCAGCTCGGTGCGGGGAGGGTGCGTATTGAAAGTCGGGGTGGTGCTCAATCCGATTGCCGGCGGCGGCCGACTGAAACGGCATTGGCCGGAGGTGGCTGCTTCGCTGAAAAAGCATTTCGGCGAATTCGAGCTGCGCGAGACGCAGGCCGAAGGCGACGCCGAACGGCTGGCGCTCGACCTCGCGGCAAGCGGCTTCTGGCTGGTGATCGCGGCCGGCGGCGACGGCACCGCCAGCGAAGTGGCCGACGGATTGCTGCAGGCTTTCGATGAGAGCGGCCGGACAACCGAACTTGGCTTGCTGCCTTGCGGCACCGGCATCGATTTCGCGCGCGGACTTGGCCTGCCGAAAGAGGTGGATGCGGCGTTGAAGCGGATCGCCGAAGCCAAGGCGCGCAAGGTCGATGCCGGGCGCATCTGCTACATCGACGACCATGGCGCGCTGGCCAGCCGGCACTTCATCAATATCGCCAGCCTCGGCCTGTCCGGCGCCACGGACCGTGCGGTCAATGCCGACAAGCGCAAGGGCAGGATGTCGGCCAAGGCGCTGTTTTTCTGGCGCACCGTGGTCGAGTTCATCCGCTACCGCTTCCAGGACGTCAGGATCACCGTCGATGACGGCACGCCGGTCGAGGCGCGCATGGCGCTGGTGGCGGTCGCCAACGGAAAGTTCTTCGGCGGCGGCATGATGATCGCCCCGGACGCCGAACTCGCCGACGGCCAGTTCGACATCGTCGTCCTGCGCGCGGCCGGCAAGCTCAAGCTGATCTGGGACATCCGCCTGCTCTATGACGGACGGCATCGTAACCATCCCGCCATCACCATCCTGCGCGGCCGCAAAGTGGTGGTCGAGCCGCTCGGCGATGTCGAGAAAAACGGCGCGCTGGTCGACATAGATGGCGAGTCGCCGGGGCGTATACCCGCGACGTTTGAGATCCTGCCCGGAGCGCTGACGCTGAGATATTGAATCAAGGCGTTGAGGGATTGATTCAGGTGGTTTGAGCGGCGATTCCGGCGAACCGGCCAAGGGCCTGAATCGCAGGACATATCTACCCGGCTTAGCTTTCCAGCTTGGCTGGGAAACCGGGCGCGCGCAGATCCATGTCGACGGCATCCTCGAGCAGTTTGACGATCTGGGTCGACCAGGCGCCGCCGCCATATTCCTGTTTGCCCATCAGGAAAATCTCACTCACAAGCGGCGCCAGTTGGAGTGGCAGTCTGAACTCCCTGCCCATCGCAAGCGCAAAGCCGAGGTCCTTCAGTGCCAGGTCCATGGTGAAGCCAATGTCGTAGGAGCCGTTGAGGATGAGCTGGCTTTCGGTCTCATGGACGAAGCTGTTGCCGGAGGAGGCGACGATGGCGTGGTAGGATTGCGCGAGGTCGAGGCCGCCTTGCTTGGCCAACATCAGCGCCTCGCCGGCGGCGACGAGATGGATGAAGGCCAGCATGTTGGTGATCACCTTGATCACCGCCGCCGAGCCGACCGGACCCATCAGGAACGACTTTGCGCACATCGCTTCGATGGCCGGACGATGGCGCTCGTAAAGCGCAGCATCGCCGCCGACAAGCGCGGTGATCTTTCCGACCGCGGCCAGATGCACGCCGCCGGTGACCGGGCACTCAAGCGTTTCGACGCCCTTGGACGAGGCGAGGGCGGCGAGGCGCAGAATCTCGTCGCGGCCATTCGTCGACATCTCGATCCATGTGCCGCCCTTGGGCAATCCTTCCAGCAGTCCACCGGGACCAGCCAGCACCGCTTCACTGACCTTGGGCGAGGGCAGGCATGTGATGGCGTTGCCGGCTAGCGCTGCCGCTTCAGCCGGGCTGTTCGCTGCGATGGCGCCGAGCGCCACGATGCGCTCGACGGCGACAGGGTCGCGGTCGAAGACGATGGCGACAAAACCGCTGCGGAGCAGGCTGGCGGCAAGGTTACCGCCGAGATGGCCAAGGCCGATGAAGGCGTAGCGTTCGCTCACGGCATCAGCGGCATTTGCATCATCTGCAAATGCAGGTCCTTGCCGGTGTAGGGATGCGCCTCGCAGACCGCCTCGTTGAGCTCGACGCCGAGGCCGGGCTCCTTCGACGGAATGACATTGCCGTCCTGCCACTCGATCTTCTTCTTCAAGAGCGTGGCGTGGAAACCGTCCCACTGCTTCAGCGATTCCAGGATGAGGAAATTGGGCAGCGTCACCGCCAGCTGGATGTTGGCGGCGCCAACGATCGGCCCGCAATAGCAGTGCGGCGCGATCTGGATGTGGTAGGCCTCGGCCATGGCGGCGATCTTCTTGGTTTCGAGAATGCCGCCTGAGCGGCCAAGGTCCGGTTGCAGGATGGTGGCGGCGCGGTTCTCGATCACGCGAGCGAATTCGAACTTCGTGGTCAACCGCTCGCCGGTGGCGATCGGGATCGAGGTGCCGCGGGCGACCTGCGCCATCACTTCGGGCATGTCCGGCGGGACCGGCTCTTCGAACCACAAGGGATCGTAGGGCTCGATGGCTCGTGCCATGCGCAGCGCACCCGACGCGGTGAACTGGCCATGCGTGCCGAACAGAATATCGGCGCGGGTGCCGACGGCTTCGCGGATCGCCTTGACCATGCGGGTGGAGACATCGATGTCGATCAGGCGCGGCTGGTGGCCGTCGAAGGCGGTGTAGGGGCCTGCCGGGTCGAGCTTGACGGCGTTGAACCCCTGCTCGACATATTCGAGCGCGCAGGCGGCCGCCAATTCGGGGTCATTGTAGACGTTCCGGCCGTCCGGCGCGTCCTCCGAATGGACGCTGCCGGTGTGCGGATAGAGATAGGTGTAGGAGCGCAGCGTCTCGTGCACCTGACCGCCGAGCAGTTTGTAGACCGGCTTGTCGGCTTCCTTGCCGACAATGTCCCAGCAGGCCATTTCCAGCGCCGAGAAACAGCCCATGCCGGTAACGTCGGGGCGCTGGGTAAATCCTGAGGAATAGGCGCGGCGGAAGAAGGTCTCGATGTCATGCGGATCGTGGCCGATCAGGTAACGCTCGGCCATGTCCTCGACCAGCTTCGCTGTTATGTGAGCCGAGAAGGTGGCGTTGTAGGCCTCGCCGTAACCGACGACGCCGCCATCGGTGGTCAGCTTGACGAAGATGAAATACTTGCCGCCGATGCCGGGCGGCGGGTTGCCGACTACCCAGGTCTTGACGTCGGTGATCTTCATTTTTGGTCCTCCAGAACCAGTTCGGCGCCCTTCCATCCGGTCATGACCGAGGCGGCGTTGGTGTTGCCGGTGATGTTGGCGGGAAAGATCGAGGCGTCGATTACGCGCAGACCTTCGAGCCCGTGCACTTTCAGGCGCGGGTCGACGACGGCGGCCCCGGCGTCCGGCCCCATGCGGCAGGTCGAGACCGGGTGATAGACGGTGCCCGAGCGCTTCCTGAAATCCTGGATCAGGTCGGCATCCGATTGGATCGATGGGCCCGGCAAAACCTCCTCAGCGATGATCTCGGCCATGGCGGGCATCGAGGCTATCTTGCGCACGAATTTCACCGCCGCCAGCATCTCGTCGACATCGGCGTTGGTGGAATAGGCGTTGGCGACGATCCTGGGATAGTCCAGCGGATTGCTGGAGCGGATCATGATCTCGCCGCGGCTGGACGGGCGGCAGTTGGAGAGGCCGATGGAAAAGCCCGGCCACGGATCTGGCGTCAGGATCGGCCGCTCGCCGCTCTTCGGAATGACGGTCGAGAAAGCCTGGAAATAAAGCTGCATGTTGGGGCGCGAAAACGCCGGGTCGGTTCGGAAGAAGCCGCCGCCATGGTTCATCGACAGCGACAGCGGGCCGGAGCGGGTGAGGATGTACTGCATGCCGACCAGCAGCTTGCCCCACCAGGGCCGCAGGATTTGGTTGAGCGTCGGCACGTTTCCCTTGAAGGTATAGTTGATGCCGACATGGTCCTGCAGATGCGCGCCGACATTTTCGTTGGCGTGGACGACCGGGATGCCAAGCCCCTTGAGCAGTGACGAGGGGCCGACGCCGGACAGTTGCAAGAGCTGCGGCGAGTTGATCGAGCCGGCGGACAGGATGACTTCGCGGCCGGCCCGCGCCGTCTTGGTCTCGCCGTTCTGCAGATATTCGATGCCGACGGCTCGCTTGCCCTCGAACAGGATCCTGCTCGCCAGCGCATTCGTCTCGACGCGGACGTTTTTGCGCTTCATCGCGGGGCGCAGGAAGGCGCGCGCGGCCGACATGCGGCGGCCGTTTTTGGTGGAGATCTGGTAGGTGCCGACGCCTTCCTGGGCGGCACCGTTGAAGTCGGGGTTGAGCGGCAGCCCGGCTTGCTGGCCGGCGGCGAGGTAGCGCCTGGTCAGCGGATGGACGGCGTTCGTGGTGTCGGTGATATGCAGCGGCCCGCCGGTGCCGCGCCATCTATCGGCGCCGGCCTCATTGTCCTCAAGCGCCTTGAAGCCCGGCAACAGATCGTCATAACCCCAACCGGGATTGCCGGCATCGCGCCAGTCATCAAAATCCTCGCGCGCGCCTCGGATCCAGACCATGGCGTTGATCGAGCTTGAGCCGCCAAGCAGCTTGCCGCGCGGCCAATGGTCGACATTGCCGGCAAGGCCGGGGTCCGGCTCGGGCTTGTAGTTCCAGTTGACCGCGGGGTCGAAGAAAGTCTTGCCGTAGCCAAGCGGCATCTGGACATAGAAGCGGCGGTCGCTGCCGCCGGCTTCCAGCACCAGCACGGAGTAACGGCCGGAAGCCGACAGCCTGTCGGCGAGAACCGAGCCGGCTGAGCCGGAGCCGACGATGATGAAGTCATAGGTCTGCATGATTGGTGTTGGCGGCTCCGCAAAACTGGCTGCAGCCTATCCGCGGCAGGCTTCCGAAGTCGCGGTGCCTTCCGGCATGCGTTGTGAAAAATGCGACCGTGAGACGCCTGGCCGGAAAAGCTGCCATGGAACCGACATTGCGCCGGGAGCCTCGCCCGTCGCGTTGACCTCTTGGGTCCATGACGCTAGGGGATCGAGGGCAATCGTTTCAGGGGATCCGGCAGATGGTGCATTACGCGGACGGACGGCCGATCGGCGATCTGACCTTGCGTACGCTCGCCATGCCGGCCGATGCAAATGCGGCCGGCGACATCTTTGGCGGTTGGGTGATGGCGCAGATGGATCTTGCCTGCGGCATCCGTGCGGCCGAGCGGGCCAAGGGTCGCGTGGTGACGGCGGCTGTCAAGGAAATGTCCTTCGCCAAGGCGATGAAGATCGGCGACACGCTGTGCATCTACACCCATGTCGAGCGCGTCGGCCGCACCTCCATGACGCTCAAGGTCGAGGCCTGGGCGCAACGCTACCTTTCCGACCTGATGGAGAAGGTCACCCACGCCGATTTCGTCATGGTGGCGCTGGATAGCGACGGCAAGCCGAAGCCGATTCCAACCGAAAGTTGACATCGTCGATTCTGCCAAGCTTGCGCTTATGTAACATCCCCCGCGCGGGCGATGCGCTGCGCGACATCCAATGGTTGCCTTCACATCCGATTCTGCGGGCGGCGGAGGGAAGACAATGCGTCAACACATGCTGAACGGCTGGCTCGTGGCGGCCCTCGTCGCGGTGATCTGCCTGCTTGGCACGACCGCTTATACCGAGATCAGGAAAGAGCTTCCAAGCGTTGCCTGCACGCAAGACCGGACCGTTGGCAACGAGCGGACTGCCCAGCGGTCTGCAAGGGTAGAGACGTGCGGCGCAGTGTGTTGCAGCAACCCTGCGTCAAAGGCCTGAGGGCCCGTCAGCGGAAGACCTCGTCAGCCTCAAAATGATGATGCGCCGGCGAACGAAACGCTGCAGCTATGTCGATGGCGTGACCAACGATGCAAGGGCGGATCCAGTTAAACCCGGGTACGGGTCGTCGACGGCAAAATCCGTAAACTATTGCTGGGCAACGGTTTTCAGGCGTGCACGCCATCGAATCTTTCACGCGCCGCCTGGACCCGCGAGGTGTTTTTCCGCGCCCATTCGCCGAGCGCGCCGACCGGCACCAGCAGCTCATGGCCGAGCTCCGTCAGCTCATAGTCGACGCGTGGCGGGATGGTCGGGAACACGGTTCGGGTGACGAAGCCGTCGCGCTCAAGACCGCGCAAGGTGGTGGTCAGCATCTTCTGCGAAATGCCGCCGACAGCGGCGCGCAACTCATTGAAACGCAGCGGTCCGCCGCCCAGCTTGCCGACGACCAGAACGGTCCATTTGTCGCCGACGCGCTGCAGGATTTCCGAGACGGCGCGGCAGTCTTCGGTGTTGTGCGGGTGCCTCAGTAACATAACGGTGCCTCCTTGCGCTGCCATTTGTCAGTATCTCATATGGCGCCGGTATCCAAACGATACCAGCTTTTGCATATATGGAGAGCCCCATGTCCAAGCCCAAAATCGCCATCGTCGTCGGTTCGACACGCGCCGCGCGTTTCGCCGATGTGCCCGCCCAGTGGATCGCCAAGATCGCGAAATCTCATGCCGACATCGACGTCGAGACCGTCGACCTGCGCGACTGGCCGCTGCCCTTTTTCGACGAGGTCGCCTCGTCCGCCTGGGCGCCGTCGCAGAACGAAGTTGCCCAGCGCTGGCAAAAGAAGGTCGCCGAATTCGACGGCTTCATCTTCACCGCCGCCGAATACAATCATGGCCCGACGGCCGTGCTGAAGAACGCCATCGATTACGCCGCCAATGAATGGAACAAGAAGCCGGCCGGTTTCGTCGGCTATGGCAGCGTCGGCGGCTCGCGCGCTGTCGAACATTTGCGTCTTGCCGCGGTCGAATTGCAGATGGCGCCGGTCAAATCCGCCGTTCACATTGCCTGGAGCGATTTCCTGGCGGTGCGCCAGGGCGAGAAGAAGCTCGAGGAGATCGAGCATCTGAACCAGGCTGCCACGGCGCTGGTCAACGATGTTGCCTGGTGGGCCCGCGTGCTCAAGGCAGCGCGTCAGGCCGACGCGATTGCCGGCGAAGCCCAGGCGGCCTGAGCCTTATCCTCCCAAGGATCGATGATTTTTCCAAAGGGCGGCGTTTGCGCCGCCCTTTTTCATTCACGTGAAGAGGCGCTCTCGGCTCCCTTGGCCGGATGGTGGAGTCGGACCGGCAAGGTCGCGCTGATGCCTTGACGATCCCGCGCGAAGGATCGCCGCCTGTCACAGCCAACCGCCGGAAAACCCGGCCCGGCGCAGTCCTGTGGTGATGGCCGGCACGCGGCGCATCAATCGCCACAGGAAGTCGGACCGGTAGTTCTCGATCATCAGGGCGATCGGCCCCTGGTTGATGCCGACATGGTCCGGCGATACCCAACCGCAGGCGCGACCGTCGTCGGCAGCGATCGTCGGGTTGAAGCTCGCGGTGAAGCCGTAAGGGTTGCCGTCGCGCAGGTCCATCTCGTGGAAATGGCGCAGCGCCGGCAGCACGATTTCCGGCGCAAAAGGCAAGGAGGCGATTGCCGCCCATGGCGACAGCGTGCCGTCATCGGGGCCAAACGGTGCGCCGCGGGCGAGATAACCGAAGAAGCGGCGTCCATCGGCTCGCCGCGCGATCGGACCTGGGCCGTCGCTGGCGGTGACGCCCCAGCAATTCTCGCCATAGCCCGCGAACCCCCTCGGATTGCGGATTGCGTAATCGCGCTGCAGATACGTCGCCTGGCGGCTGTTTTCGAAATAGTCCCGGTCGTGATCGCGCATGAAGGCATCGCGGATGTCGCGAAAATCGATCCAGATATGCGAGAACTGGTGGATGAAAAGCGGGCCGGCATAGACCATCTCGCGGCCGTAGATGGTCTTCCATTTGTAAGTGGACAGCCAGGCCGCGTAGCTCTCGGGAGTTAGCGAGTGGGTCGGCGAACCGAGACCCAGGACGTACAGGATCAGCGCCTCGTCAAATCCTTCCCAGCGGTAGCGGAGAAAGCCTTTTCCAGGCCGCCAGCCATGGGTGACGGTGGCGCCGCCGTTCTGCGCCCAGCGCCAGTCGGCACGGCGGTAGAGCGCATCGGCAAGCTGGCGGATTTCCAGTTCGAGCTCATCGTCCTCGTCGAAATAAGCGCCGGCGGCCAGAACACCGGCAAGCAAAAGGGCGGTATCGATCGTGGACAGTTCGCAATTCCAGACGCGGCGGCCGGTCTTCATGTCGAGGAAATGATAGTAGAAACCCTTGTAGCCGGTGGCATCGGGCTCCGGCCCGTGCGGGGCGTTCCAGAAGAAGCGAAGCGTGGCGAGCGTCCGCTCGATTGCGGCATCGCGCGTCATGAAACCGCGCTCGACGCCGACGGGATAGGACGACAAAGCGAGCCCGACGGCGGCTATGCTGGCAGGCGACGCCTGCTTGTTGCGGTCGGCGACCAGGCCGTTGGCAGGGTTGGCCTCGTTGAGAAAATACTCAAAGGACAGGCGCTGGATATCTTGGAGAAGCTCGTCGTTTAGCGCGTGTTCGTTCGATGCATCCATGACAATCGATATAGAGGCTTTGGCTGCTTTTGCCATTCTTCCAGCGGATCAATCATGGGTGAGGGCAGGCTGGGGCCCGTAGCGAAAGGCGCTGCCGACGCACCGAATTCAAATCGAGGGGCTGCGAAGATCGGTTGGACCGCCATATGCACGGCCCTGCCATCTGGCCTGGCCGTCCTCCCCTGATATATCCGGCTGCGATCCATCACATGAGCATGCCCCGTGAAGTCACCCAGCCTGTCAGGCGTCGTTTCCCCCATGACCCCGGTGCTGGTCTGTGCACTTGCGATCTTCCTTCTGTCCGCCATGGATGCGGCGATGAAAATCCTGGTGATCGCCGTCGGTGTCTACAACACGGTGCTGTGGCGAAGCATGCTTGCGAGCGTGGTCGCGGGCACGGCCTGGGCGGCGGGGCCGCGTTCCCTTCCCACGCCTTCCGTGCTGCGGCTACACTCGCTGCGCGCCGTGGTCGTGGGCATCGTTCTGCTGTCGTTCTTCTGGGGCCTTGCCAGATTGCCGCTGGCGGATGGGATCGGGCTTAGTTTCGTCGCGCCGCTGTTCGCTCTCCTGCTGGCGGCGCTGCTTTTGGGCGAACGCATACAGCGCCAGGCGATCTGGGCGTCGCTGGCGGGCATCGCCGGCGTCGTCATCATCATGGCCGGACAGTTCGGGCAAGGGAATTATACCGGGGATGCCCTGCTTGGCACGGTGGCGGTGCTCGCATCGACGGTGTTCTACGCCTACAATCTGATCCTCTCGCGGCGGCAGGCGCTGGTGGCCAAGCCAGTCGAGATCATGCTGTTCCAGAACCTGTGCGTTGCCGCCGTCCTTCTCCCCGCCGCTCCCTGGCTCGCGGTTGCCCTGCCGGGCAATCTCTGGCTTCCGCTGGCCGGGGTGACGGCGCTGTCGCTCTCCGGCCAGTTCCTGATGAGCTGGTCCTACGCGCGGGCCGAAGCGCAATATCTGATCCCGACGGAGTATTCTGCCTTCATCTGGGCGATCGTGTTTGGCTGGCTGTTCTTCGACGAGGCGGCGACCTGGACCACGCTGGCTGGAGCGGCCCTGATCGTGGCCAGTTGCCTGATCGCCTCGCGCTCCAATCCGAAGCTTGCCGAACCGATCGAAGCCGCGGTCTGAGCGCGCTATTCGCTTTGACGGCAGAGCGTCAACGCACCACTTCGCGATGGCCGCTGGGCAGCCGGGTGGCGATCAGCTTGTCGATGCGGCGGCCGTCGAGGTCGACGACCTCGAAACGCCAGCCTTGCGCGTCGACGCATTCGCCGGTCGCCGGCAGATGGTGCATGTGCGACAGCACATAACCGGCGACGGTCTCGTAATCCCGATTTTCCGGCAGGTCGATACCGAGAACGTCAGCCATCTCGTCGGCTTGCATGTATCCCGCGAGCAGCCATGAGCCGTCCTCGCGCTTGACGGCGTTTTCCTCGTCGCCGGCGTCGGTATCGGCCCGGAAGACGCCGGTGATGGCCTCGAGAATGTCGGCAGGTGTGACGATCCCTTCGAAATGGCCGTATTCGTCATGCACCAGCGCCATCGGCACGTCGGATTCCTTCAGCTTCTGCAGCACATCCAGCGCGTCGGCCTGGTCGTAGACGATGGGGGCGGCGCGCACATGCTTGCGCGGATCGAGTGCGCGGCCGGCGAGCAGGGCGGCCAGCACGTCGCGCGTCTGAACAACGCCAACCATGACGTCGACCCCGCCATCGCCGGCCGGGAGGCGCGAATGCTGGGTCTCCATCAAGAGCTTGCGGATGGCGCCCTCATCGGACTGCAAATTGATCCAGTCGACCTCGGTGCGCGGCGTCATCACGGCGCGCACGGCGCGATCGCCGAGCCGCATGACGCCGGCGATCATGCGCCGCTCGTCGGATTCGATGGTGCCGTGATGCTCGGCCTCGGCGACCAGCATCTTGATCTCTTCGTCGGTGACCTTCTCCTCGCTCTCGCCGCGCTGGCCAAGCAGCCACAATATGGCGCGGCCGGAAATGTCGAGCAGGAACACCAGCGGCGCCGAGACGGTGGCTAGGATGGTCATTGCAGGCGCCGCGCGGGCGGCAACGCGCTCGGGATCGCGCAGCGCGATCTGCTTGGGCACCAGCTCGCCGACGATCAGCGAGAAATAGGTGATGATGGCGACGACGATCCCGACGCCGAGCGGGTCGGCGATGTTTTCGCGCATGCCGGTCGAGGCCAGGTACACCGAAAGCCTGTCGCCCAGCGTGGCGCCGGAGAAGGCGCCCGACAGCACGCCGACCAGAGTGATGCCGATCTGCACCGACGACAGGAATTTGCCGGGATTGGAGCCGAGCGTCAGCGCACGCCCGGCGCCATTGACGCCGCGGTCGATCATCGCCTTGAGCCGCGCCGGGCGCGACGACACGATGGCGAGCTCGGACATCGACAGAAGGCCGTTCACACAGATGAGGACGACCACGGTGGCGATTTCGACGTATAGCATCAGGGCTCAATAGCATTGCGGCGGGCCGCAGGAAAATAGTCCGCGATGATTTTTGGAAAATGACAGTGGTTCAGGGGAATTGCCTGAGCACCCCGACAACAGCCTTGCCGTCGGTGAAATAGGGATCGCCGCCGCCGTTGCGTCCGGTCCTGGTGGCGCCGATGCCCGGGATGTCGCTCGCCGAGGTCACCATGCCGGCCGCCGACAGGTCGTGGATCACGAGATCGCGCTCGGCGTCGATGTCAGGGGCGATATGGTGGGTGATGGCGCCGGTATCGCGGCTGAGACCAACGCCGCGGTCGAAGCTGGCCGAGCCCATCCAGAGCGTTCGGCCGTCGTCGCCGGTCGCATCGCTGCGCCAGAAGCGGACATGATGGCGCCGGTCGGCGCTCCCGCCGACCGGCTTTTCGAAGGCGAGATCCTGGGCGCGGCCTTCGAACAGCAGCCGGCTGACCGGGGCGTCAGGATAGGGATGGTCGAACAGCACGCTCTCACCGATTTCGATCGCGGTCTTTAGCGTCACGCCATCGGCCGTATCCCATCCGGTCATGGCGAAGGCATGGACCATCTCTTTTTCGGTACCGACAAGGCCGATATTGATCGGGTCGCCCGGAATGCCTTGCGGCGTGTGTGTCACCATCTCGAAAGTCTGCGTGCGAAAGCCGCGGTCGCGAACCGTCCAGAATTCCGGCGCAGCGACATAGGCGAGGGCCAGCCAGACCGCCAGAAGAGCGGCGAGCCAGGTCAATGCGCGTCGTTGCAGGCTTCGTCGGCTCATGAAAGCGGCTCGATCCGTGCGGTATCTGTGCCTGACGGACCCTGGAAATCAATGGCCAGCGGCGAGCAGCCGTTCTATCGTCGGCCATCGTTTTTGCGGGGGGTGAGCAGGAATGGATAAGAAGCCGGTGGGTCGCAGCTCGATGGCATTGACCGCGGACCTTGTCGCAAGGGTCGAGCGTGTCGAACCGGATCCGGGTCCCGAGCCCGGAACAACCGAGCATACAGACGCGGAGTTCGATAGTCTTGTCGAGCAACTTCTGTCGGAGCATCGGCCTGAAGCGCTATGGGTCTTTGCCTACGGGTCGCTGATCTGGAACCCCGAATTTGCCCATGTCGAGCAGCGCCCGGCCACGGCGCCAGGATGGCACCGCTCGTTCTGCCTGACGCTGACCCGTTGGCGCGGAACCCGTGATTTGCCGGCGCTGATGCTGGCGCTCGATCGAGGCGGCAGCTGCAACGGCATCGTCTATCGGCTGCCCGCGGAAGACCATGTCGGGCAACTTGGACAGTTGATGCGCCGCGAGATCGATGCCAATCCGCCGACTAACGTGCCATGCTGGATCAAGGTCAAGACCAAGGATGGGCCGTTGCGGGCCTTGGCTTTCGTCGCCGCGCCAGACGGCAGGGCCTATGCCGGCCGGCTGCCATTGGAGCAGGTTGCCGACACGCTGGCGCGGGCTGCCGGGCATTGGGGCTCGTCGGCTCAATACCTGTTCCGAACCGTCAGCAAGTTGGAAGAGAGCGGTATCCGCGACAGGAACCTTTGGCGCATCCAGGATCTGGTGGCCCAGCAAATCATCGCTTCCACCAGGAACGCCAATCCCGACTGATTTCTGAACGGTGAAACGCCTTAGCGGCAGGCGCGGTAGCCGCTTTTGCGGTTCTTGATGTCGAAATGGAAATGGTTGCGGTGATCGTAATTGTAGCCGGGACCGAGCACGGTGGTGAAATACTGGCAGCCGTCGGCACGCACATTGTTGAGGAAGCCGCGGGTGCGGAAGGCAAACAGGCCGGGCTTGCGCACGTCGATGTCGTCGCCGTTGTTGAGCTCGATGCTCATGACGTCGAGGGCGTTGCCCTTGCCGTGCTCGGACAGGACACCTTCGCCGGCGATGTTGCGGCAGGAATAGCTTGAGCCCTGGTGGATGGTCTTGACGCCCGAGAAATAGCGCCAGCGGGCGGAGGGAACCAGTTCGTTGCTGGTCCAGGCGGCGAAACTTGCGGCCATGTCGCAGGTCAATGTCGCGGCGGGCTTCATCTGGATGCCGCCGATGGCGGAGACCTTGACCGGCCAGTCTATGCCGCACTGTCCCTCATGGATCGGCTGCACATCGGTGTAGACGACGCGAAGGCGCTTCAGTTCGCCACGGCAATCGGTTTCGCTGGCCGGCATCTGCTGCGGCTCCGACTCCGACATCGGCTCGTCCATGTGCGGATAGGCGGCAGTCATATAGGGATTGGACGGGACGAGCTTCTGCATGCCTTCATATTGCGGCACGGCCGCGGTCTGCGAGCCGACATCGACGGCCGGCTGCAGCGACAGCACGCTGCCAGTGTTGCAAGCCGAAACGGCGGCCAGCGCAAGACCGGTGGCCAGTATCGCTGCGCTTTTTGCCTTCGCGGCGCGAAATATTGCGGCCATGGGCGGGATCCTGTCCTTGATCGGTGGGATTTTAACGATCAAGGGTAAAGGAAAACTCAGCGTTCCCGTTCATGCCTGCGGCCGAAATGCGGCAGCCATACCATCACCGGCATGACGATCACTGGAGGGCCATTACTGGCAGAAAGTGCCACCATTCCGGCGCGGTTCGAGATCGAGATGGAAATGCAGGGAATGGTCCGGGTCCGCGCCCGGTCCAAGCACGGTCTTGAACGGTCCGCAGGCGGCCTTGCGCACCGCATTGAGGAATTTGCCGTCCTTCTCGGGCGGCGTTGGACCGACTTCGATCTTTCTGCCATCCGACAACGTGAAGCTGGCAATATCGAGCGCGTTGCCGAAGGCATGTTCCGACAGATGGCGCGTGCCGTTGCGCGGCCGGCAAACAAAGGCCGATGCCTGGTTGATCGATTTCAGGTCGGCTCCGAACTCGGCTTTCGCCGCCGGCTGTATGATTTCGGCGGCAAAGCGGGCTGCCGCCTCGGCCATCGGGCAGTTGAGTTCGGTCGTGGGTCCGATGGCGATGGATTTTCCGAGCGACTTCAGCACCAGGGGATAGGGGATCGAGCAGCCGATGTCGGGATTGCTTTCCGCCTTATGCTCCTCGAATTCGACACCAAGGGCCGTCAGCCGCTCGCGACAGGCGACTTCCGCCGCCGGCATTTTTGCATCGGGCAAATCGGCCGAGCGCGCATCGGGCAGCATCTTCTTGTCGCCGGCATCGGGTTTTTCAGGTGGTTGCGGGGCAACGGCCGGCGGCTGAGCTTCAGGTTCCGAAGTGTCTGGCTTTTGTGTCGGAATCGGCACCGCGGCCGGCGGCTCGGGCTCGCTTTGCCTATCGGTCGACGGCTTCGGGGCTGACGGTCCGGGCCGCGCCTGCTTTTTAAAACGGGACTTTTCTTCGTTGAATCGATCGGACGCGCCAAGGGTGTTCGGACCTTCGGCCTTTTGCTTTTCGATCGGTGCCGCGCCGGTCTTCGGCGCCTCTGAAGGACGCGCCTCGGGCAGCGGGACAACGCGCGAGGGCTGCACCGGAACATCGGCGGGCGAGGGCTTTTTATCCGGGGTCTTTTGTTCCACCTGCTTTGGCGTGATGTGCCGCTTTGGACTGGGCTTCTGGCGGTGCTTGCTGCGCGGCTTAGGATGCGAGTCGACCCGCGGTGAAAACAGCTGCTCCAACCGCTGTGACAGCGGCGTGTAATGCTTCTTGCGCTGTTTGGCGTCGGCTTGCGTCAGCAGGGGCGTCAGCAGCAGAGCCGTGACGACCATGACCAGTGCAACCCTGCATGTTCGGGAAAGTACAGGCGACCCCATCGTCCTCAACGGCGCGAGCGCCCGGAGGTTGCCTGCGGCCCATCACGAACGGTAACCACGCCGTTACGCGCCAATCGCTTCCAGCCCTTCTTCCAGCCAGTCGGCCAAAAGCGGCATGCCGAGCAGGTATTTCGCCGTGCGCTTGTTGGCGCGGTCGCGCGCGGCGGCAACCGCATCGGACCATTCCGCAGCGTCATAGTCGCCGCGGCCGACCCAGGCCAGCGCGATCAACTCGGCCGCTTCGTCAACGTTGAGGTCGTTGATCAGCTCGCGCAGCTCTTCCTCGGTGAGGTCTTCCGCGCTTTCCTCCGCCAGACCGTCATGGTGGTGATTGGCATGTGATTCACCATCGAGCTCGACCTCATGCTCGGCACCGTCGGCATAGTCTTCGTTGACGGCAGCACTCAGTCCCTTTGCCTTGAGAATGAACAGGCGCACGGTGTCCGGGCCGATCGATAGCTCCCATTCCCGCTCACGGCGCTGTTGCACTCTCGGGCACCCCCGCTGATCATTTCCCGAATGATAGCGGATTTGCAGCGCGCGTCACGTCATGTTCTGATCCCTGGCTCCCGCCTTTGACCGAATTCAGGTTAGGCACGGCCGCACAAATAGTTTCGGCGGCTGCGGGTTTCCGGGATGAAAAGTCTGCATCCCGGCGTTAGCTTTTCATTATCGTCATTTTCCCTCAAGATCGTCATTATCCCTCAAGGAGGCTTCGATGCATAAAAGAGTGTTGATCCAGGCGGCTGCGGCGCTTGTGGCGCTGCAGTTCTTTGCGGTTCCGGTGTTTGCGGCCGGCGGCGGTGGCGGTGGTACCGAGACCACCACCCAGTGCAAGAAGGGGCAGGTCTGGGACAAGAAAAAGCAGAAATGCGTCGCGCCGAAGTACGGCATGCTGGACGACGACAACATCTACGATGCTGGTCACGACCTGGCCATGGCCGGGCGTTATGATGAGGCGATTGCCGTGCTCAGCCTTGCCGCCAACAAGCAGGATCCGCGCATCCTCAACTATCTCGGCTATTCGCATCGCCATTCCGGCCGTGTCACCGTCGGCCTCGGCTATTACGAGGAAGCGCTGCGCATCAACCCGGATTACACGCTGGTGCGCGAATATCTCGGCGAGGCCCATCTGCAGATCGGCGACCTGGCCGGCGCCCAGGAGCAGCTGGCCGAGATCGAGAAGCGGACCGGCAAAGGTTCCCGCGAATACGGCATGCTGGCCGAACAGATCTACCATTTCATGAGAAGCTGACCCCACCCCAACGGCTTCTCTGGGCCGGCTGCGAGCAATCGCAGTCGGTTTTTTGTTGTCGCCACTGCAACACGCTGCACGTGCCGTAACGACAATTGGACAATCGGCTCATGATTTTTCAAAAAGCCTGCTTTTTCAGCGTGAAAAACGCGCGAGGATCGCTATATTGGGGAAAATTGCGGTGAAACGGTTCCGTTAGCCCGAGGCTGCCGGACCCGTTTTCTTTTTATACCCATCGACAAGGCTTTCCCCGAAATGCGGGGGTGGCGGCAGGAAAGGTCAGGCATCATGAACAAGGTCCCGATGACAGGCGAGGGGTTCGCGTCATTGAAGGAAGAACTGCGCTGGCGCCAGCAGCAAGAGCGGCCGCGTATCATCGAGGCGATCTCCGAAGCGCGCTCGCATGGCGACCTGTCCGAAAATGCCGAATATCATGCCGCCAAAGAGGCGCAGAGCCTCAATGAGGGCCGTGTCAACGAACTGGAAGACTATATTGCTCGGGCCGAGGTGATCGACGTCACCAAGCTTAGCGGCGACAAGGTCAAGTTCGGCGCCACGGTGGTGCTGGTCGACGAGGACACCGAGGAAAAGAAGACCTACCAGATCGTCGGCGACCAGGAAGCGGACGTGAAATCGGGCCGTATTTCGATCTCCTCGCCGATTGCCCGTGCGCTGATCGGCAAGGAAGTCGGCGACGCGATTGAGGTCAACGCACCTGGCGGCGCCAGGGGTTACGAGATCGTCCAGGTGCAATTTATCTAGCACCTCAGAATTTCTGGAAGGTCCTATGCCGCAGCTTGGAGCTTAAGGGCTAATAGCTTTTCTGCTTCCGACACCACCTGTGCCGGCACGAGGCGCTCCCCCGATGCGGCCAGCAACGTTGAGGCATATTGCCCGCGCGGGCCGGTCAAACCCGGCTCGGTCGCCAGGAACACCGCGACCGTCGGCAGGCCGAAGGCGCTGGCGAGGTGGGTCAGACCGGTGTCGGCGCCGATAACCAGCGTCGAGCGGCCAAGGATCGCGGCGATGTCTGCCAGCGGCGATCTCGGCACCACGATCGTTGACGGCACGGCTTTCGCGATTGCCTCGGCGACCGCCTTCTCACGCTCGTTCGACCAGGTGGTGACCGGCGTCATTCCGGTACCAACCAGCAGGCGAGCGGTTTCGATCCAGTCTTCGGCGGGCCATTTCTTGTCTTCGCGGCTGGTGCCGTGCAGCAGGAAGGCCGTCTTGCCGTCGATGCCGGCCAGGCGGCCCGGAGGCGGCACAATCCCGGATGCCAGGGTCGAAAGGTCGGGCTCGTAGCCGAGCGCCAGCCCGAACAGCCGGCGCGTGCGTTCGATGGCGTGCAGGTTGCGCGGCACGGCGTATTTGCGCTGGTAAAACAACGTTGCCAAGGGCTCCCGCGCGCTCGCGCGGTCGAAACCTGCGATTGGTGCCGCTGCCTGTTTCGCCACCAGGGCCGATTTCAGCAGCCCCTGAGCATCGATGACGAGGTCGTACTCGCCTGCTTGCAGAGCGCGGCGCAAGCTTGTCGCCTCCCGCCATGTGCCGGCGTTGAACAGATGCTTGCGCCAGCGCCGGATGGCGACGGTATGGATCTTTGCTATCGCCGGATGCAGCGCGACGATGGCGGCAAAGGCTTCTTCGACGCACCAGTCGAAGGCGATATCGGGGCGCTTGCGGCGTGCATCTTCGACGGCGGGGAAGGTGTGGGTGACGTCGCCCATCGAGGAGGTCTTGACGATCAAAACCTTCATGCGGCGGCCGGGAGTTCCAGCAACCTGTCCGCCGCCGCTGCCACTTGGGCAACGTCCAGCGTCTTCAGGCAGTTGAGGTGGCCGAGCGGGCAGATCTTCCGGTGGCAGGGCGAACAGGACAGATGCAACCAGATCAGTTCGCGCTGTTCAGCCAACGGCGGCGTGTTTTCCGGCGAGGTCGAACCGTAGACGGCAACGACCGGTGTGCCGACGGCGGCCGCGACATGCATCAGCCCGCTGTCGTTGGACACCGCCAGCCTGGCCGCGGCGATCAGGTCGATGGCGTCCTCCAGCCGCGTCTTTCCTGCCAGATCGACGACACCGGGCGCGAGTGCTGCGATCTCGGCGGTGACGTCGCGATCGTTCTTCGAGCCGAACAACGCGACCTCGAATCCTTTCGCCATCATCTCTCCGGCGAGGCCGGCATAGCTTTCGCTAGGCCAGCGTTTGGCCGGACCGAATTCGGCGCCGGGCATCATGGCGACGAATTTTCCCGGCTGCAGGTCGAAGCGGGCGAGCAACTCTTTCTGATTGCCGCCATCGACGGTCAGGTGCGGCGCCCGGAAATGGCCACCCTGGGCAAGACCGAAATAGGCCTGCGCGGTGCGCCGTTTGACGGCATCGGGCAGCGGCACGATGTCGGTCAGCAGGCCGTAGCGCATTTCCCGGAGATTGCCGAAGCGGTGGGGGATGCGGGCAAAGAACGGGATCAGCGCCGATTTCCAGCTGCCCGGCAGGACGTAGGCCATGTCGTAGCGGCCGCGCAGCAGGCGGCCGAAGCGGCGGCGAATGGTGAATTCGAGCGCGCCCGGTTGCAGCGGGAAATCGATCTGCTGGCGAATCTCGGGCATGCGCTTGACCAGCGGGGCCGCCCAGGCCGGGGCCAGCACGTCGATGGCGGCGTTGGGATGGACGTCCTTCAGCGCTGAAAACAGGCACTGCGCCATGACCATATCGCCCACCCAGCGTGGGCCGATCACGAGGATCGTTGGGCTTTCAGCCATTCGACATAGTCTCTGACGCCGGTTTCCACTGTGCGGAATTGCCCGTTATAGCCGGCTGCACGCAAACGGGACATATCAGCCTGGGTAAAACTCTGGTAGCTGCCCTTGAGGTGATCGGGGAATTCAATGAACTCGATCTCGCCCTTGCCCAGCGTATCGATCACGGTCTCGGCAATGGCGCGGAACGGCTGGGCGCGGCCGGTGCCGCAGTTGAAGATGCCGCTCGAGCCGCGCTTCCACAGCCACAGATTGACGTCGGCGACATCGCCGACATGAATGAAGTCGCGGCTCTGTTCGCCAGGCCCGAAGCCGTCATGGGCGCCGAACAGCTTTGGGTTTTCGCCGCGCCCGACCTGATTGAACAGATGAAAGGCGACCGAGGCCATGGCGCCCTTGTGCGCCTCGCGCGGGCCATAGACGTTGAAGTAGCGCAAGCCGGCGACCTGCGAATGATCGGTGTCGAACACAGTGCGCCTGACATAGTCGTCGAATAGTTTCTTCGAATAGGCGTAGACGTTGAGCGGCCGCTCAAGTGCGGGGTCCTCGCGAAACTCCGAACCGCCGCCGTAGACGGAAGCCGAGGAGGCATAGAGGAACGGTATGCGCAGCGAAAGACAGCCATGCAGCAAGCGCTTTGAGAAGGCGTAGTTCACGTCCATCATGAACTTGCCGTTCCATTCCGTGGTGGTCGAGCAGGCGCCCTGGTGGAAGACGGCCTCGACGCGGCCTAGGTCGCCGGCTTCCAAGGTGGCCAAGAATTCGTCCTTGTCGAGATAGTCGGCTATCTGCAAATCGGCCAGGTTGGCGATCTTGTGGCCGTCGGTGAGGTCGTCGACGACGAGGATGTCATCATGGCCTTCGGCATTGAGTGCGGCGACGATGTTGGAGCCGATCATGCCGGCCCCGCCCGTGACGATGATCATGAACGCCTCTGGTTGCTTGCGATTCCGGTCCTTATAAGGGAGGCCAAGCGTACTGTCGATGAAGCACCACGACGCCACAGTGAGACCGCGAAGCGGCCGCTTTATTCGAGGCCCGCAAGCTAGGGGACAAAAAATGCCGTCGACCGAACTGCTCATTGCGTTTTTCGCCACCACGGCGATCTTTGCCTATATTCCAGGACCGGCGATGCTCTATGCCGCCGCGCAGACCATGGCGCGCGGGCGCTGGTCGGGGCTGACGGCGGCACTTGGCATCCATCTTGGCGGTTATTTCCATGTCTTTGCGGCTGCCGCCGGGCTGTCGGTGCTCTTCCATGCGGTGCCGCCGCTCTACATGGCGGTCAAGCTCATCGGCGCGCTCTATCTGATCTGGCTTGGCGTGTCCTTGTTCCGCAAGCGCGGGGACGGTGACACGGCGCTGCCGGCGATCGAGCGCAAATCGGCGCGCCGGGCATTTTTCGAGAGCATCACCGTCGAAGTGCTCAATCCGAAGACGGCGATCTTCTTCATGGCGTTCCTGCCACAGTTCATCGATGCCTCGGCGGGTTTCCCGGTGTGGCTGCAATTCGTCGTGCTGGGCACCATCGTCAATTTAATGTTCTCTTCGGCAGATATTGTCTGCGTGTTGCTGGCAGGCATGGTGATCGCCCGGCTGAAGCGCTCCAGCCGTGCGCAGCGCATCATGCAGCGGGCGGGCGGGGCGGTGCTGGTCGGACTGGGCGTCCACGTCGCGTTGCAGAAGAGCTGACGGCCGCCCTGACGTTGCGCTGCGCGGATTTGCGGTATATCGGCTTCGCCATGAACGATCCGGCCCGTAAATTGACAATTTTCAGCGTGATTGAGGTCGGCCTTTCCCTCGCATTGCCAGTGACATGATCAAGCACAATCCGCCTTCGCCCGAACCTTTGCACCGCGCCATTGCCCGCTTTGGCGACGTTGCCGTGCTGGTGGTCGGCGACTTCATCCTCGACCGTTTCGTCAACGGCGTCATCGAGCGCATCTCGCCGGAAGCGCCGATCCCGGTGCTGCACGGGCGCGGCGAGACCTCGACGATGGGCGGCGCAGGCAACGTTGTCGCCAACATCGTCTCGCTGGGTGCCAGCGCTATTCCCATATCGGTGATCGGCACCGATGTGGCCGGCGACAATCTGGTGCGCATGCTGCGCGAACTCGGCGCCGATACGGCTGATATGGCGCAGGAGCGCGGTCGCATGACGTCGTCGAAGAGCCGCTTCAGCGCGCTCAATCAGCAGGTGCTGCGCTTCGATGAGGAAGAGATCAAGCCGCTCGACGACAAGGAACGGGCGGACCTGGTCCGGCATTTTCGCGCCGCACTCACGCGCGCCGACATCGTCATTCTGTCCGACTATGGCAAGGGCATCTTGCTCGACGGCGTCGCCGCCGACCTGATCGCCATCTGCCGCGAGGCGGGAAAACCGGTGCTGGTCGATCCCAAGGGCCGCGACTATGCGCGCTATGCCGGCGCGACCGCCATCACGCCCAACCGCAAGGAGCTTGGCGAAGCTGTCGGTCGCCCGGTTTTCGCCGACGACGAGATCGTCGCGGCGGCACGCCAGCTGATTTCGGCACATGGCTTCGACTTCGTCGTCGCCACCCGCAGCGAAAAGGGCATGAGCGTCGTCGGCGCGGATGAGGCGCGCCACATCGCCACCCAGGCGCGCGAAGTTTTCGACGTTTCGGGCGCCGGCGATACGGTAATCGCGAGCTTCGCGCTGGCTCTGGCCGCGGGCGCCGATCGCGTCATGGCCGCCTCCATCGCCAATGCCGCCGGCGGTGTGGTGGTGGGCAAACGCGGCACCGCGCGGCTGACCGTGGAGGAACTCACCGGCGCGCTGTTCCGCTCGCACGGCCCCACCGCCCACAAGGACGCCATCCTCGATGCCGCATCGGCCGCGCGCATGGTGGCGGCGTGGAAGGACGAGGGCCTGAGCGTCGGCTTCACCAATGGCTGCTTCGATATATTGCATGCCGGCCATGTCAGTCTTCTCCACGCGGCGCGCAGCCAGTGCGACCGGCTGGTGCTCGGCCTCAACAGCGATGCCTCGGTGCGTCGGCTGAAAGGCGCCGGGCGCCCGGTCAACGATCAGCATGATCGTGCCTGCGTGCTCGCCGCCCTGGCCTCGGTCGATGCGGTCGTGGTGTTCGAAGAGGATACGCCGCTGGCGCTGATCGAGGCGCTTCTGCCCGACATTCTGGTCAAGGGCGCCGACTACACGGTCGAAACCGTTGTCGGCGCCGATGTGGTGCAGAAGGCGGGCGGGCGCGTCGTCCTGGTCGACCTTGTCGCCGGCAAGAGCACCACCGGCACGATCGGCAAATTGCGCGCCGGCGGCGGTACCAACTGAGGGATTTCATGTCCGGACTGAATGACTATCTGGTCCGCTCGGCGGCCGCGATCACCGCGACAGTCGAGCGTGACCTGACCGCCGAGATGGAACGTGCTGTGAGTGCGGTCTTCGCCGCGCTTTCCTCGGGCAAGGCGCTGCTGGTCTGCGGCAATGGCGGCTCGGCCAGCGACGCCATCCACATTGCCACCGAACTGGTCGGCCGCTTCCTTAAGGAGCGCAAGGCCTACAATGTGATTGCGCTGCCGGCAAACGCGGGCATGCTGACCGCCTGGGGCAATGACTATGGCTTCGACACCGTGTTTTCGCGCCAGGTCGAGGCGCATGGCGCGCCCGGCGGCGTGCTGCTTGCCATCTCGACCAGCGGCAATTCGCCGAGCATTCTGGCTGCCGCCGAACAGGCTCGGATGATGGGCATGACGGTGGTCAGCCTCACCGGCGACAGCGGTGGCAAACTCAAGCCGCTCACCGACATACTGCTCAACGTGCCCTCGACCTCGACGCCGATCATCCAGCAGGGACATCTCTGCCTCTACCACTATCTCTGCGAGGTGGTGGAAGACCGTCTGTCGAATGGCTGACACCGGGGCCTACGGTCCATACCCGCTGGCTGAGCCCGGCCTGTGGGTTGAGCGGGTGGGTTCGCGGGTGTTTCCAGCCAACGCGCCGGCGCTGTTCCTCGACCGCGACGGCACCATCAATGTCGACACCGGCTATCCCGACGATCCAGCCAAAATGGCGCTGCGCGACGGCATCGTGCCGGTCATCGCGGCGGCCAACCGGGGCAACATCCCGGTGGTCATCGTCACCAACCAGTCCGGCATCGCGCGCGGCTATTTCGGCTGGAAGGAATTTGCCGCGGTCAACGGCCGGGTTCTCAAGCTGCTTGCCGCCGGCGATGCCTTCGTCGACATGGTTCTGGCCTGCGCCTACCACGAGGCGGGCAGCGGGCCACTGGCGGTCGCCGACCATCCAATGCGCAAGCCCAATCCGGGCATGCTGCTACAGGCCCGGCAGCGTCTCGGCCTCGATCTCAAACGCTCGCTGATCGTCGGCGACAATCCCGCGGATATGCAGGCCGGACAACGTGCCGGCCTGCCGCGCGGCTGGCTGGTGGATGGCGAGAGAAGTAATGAGCCGGGCTTCGAGGTTCTGCCGCTGCGCAACCCCGATGATCTGGAAGGGCTTTTGAGGGCTGTCGAGTCGCTCGGATCGAGACTGATTTAGCTTTCCGGATCTGTTACGCCGCAATCTCAATGGGTTAGCTTGAGCGTTTCACCGTTTCGCAGAAACGGCGAGCCGATCCATTTCTTTGCTTTGACGCTATTCCCCAGGAAAGCACCACGCTCTTTTGCGGAAAAACTGCAGAGATCAGACATCATTCAAGCAAGAAATTTGCAGATGTCATTCCATCGAAGAACGAGGGGAATTCATTGAAGAAAGCAATCTCTGTTGCCGTTGTCTTGTTGATATTGGCTGTGCTTTCAGCCGTGGGGTATGTCTGGCAAAAACACGGCGTGTATGGGCTCAATGCACTTCTTCGCCGCGGCGGAAGCTACTGGATCGCCGTTGCACCCGACGATGCGCGTCTCTCGCCTGCCATGCAGCTTGCGTTGAAATCGGAAATTCCTGATGTGACCGCTGGAGCCAGCTCATGGAATGAAACCGAGCCTGGATTCCAGGTCAGAGAAATCCCCGTCATGGCGGGCGACCGTGAAATTGACCGGCTCTATCTCAACCGTTTCGATCCAGCCAAATTCCGTTTCGTTGCCCGTAACGAGCCCAGTGGTGCCAAGGACATCGACCAGTGGGAAGCGGCACTCAATCCACAAGGCACAGGCGGCACCGTTCTGATCGTCAATGGCAGTTATTTCGGACTGAAGGGCGAAGCCGACACGCCCTTTGTCAGCATGGGTGCGAGGCTCGGGCCGGATGAATACGATGCGAAGGCCGGCGCCTGGTTCGTGAATGCCTCCGGCACGCATGTGGTCGATCTCAATTCACGTGACTGGCGCGCAGTCACGGAGAATGCCGAAAACGCTATGGTTTCCTATCCATTGCTTGTCGGTGAGGACGGCCGCAACAATGTACGCGCCAAGAGCAACTGGTTGGCCAACCGCACCTTTATCGCGGAAGATCGTCAGGGCTGGATCATCGTCGGTTCGACCAAGGACGCTTTCTTCTCGCTGGACCGGCTAGCAAACTTCCTGTTGCAGACCGACCTCGATCTCAAGACGGCGCTAAACCTCGATGGCGGGCCTGTTGCCTGCCTCAGCGTCCGCTCCGGGAACTACCGGTTAAAACACTATGCCAAGTGGGAAGCCCAGGTCGCGGATGGCGACGTCTCACTGCTTCAAGCACCGCTAGATGTGCCCTGGGGATTGCCTGTTGTTCTCACGGTGGAGCGCAGGTAGCAGATCCTGCCCTTGGCAGGGTGGGTCAAAGTACTCCCGATTCCGTAGCTGAAACCGGATGGCATATTCAACCTTGGCCGCTCATGTTCACGCAATCTGACCCGGAATACCCTACGATTTCGGCGCCAGAATTCGCTTTCTGGCTCATATTCGTCGTCAACATAATTGTGATCGGCGCGGCGTTTCTCGCGTCAAAAAACATTTTCCGTCTCAAATGGTTGCCGCATGTCATCACATTCGTCTGGCTTGCTTGCTCACCTATTTTGCTAGCCTTTTTAGCTTTGCCGGAGATGTCCCCTGGTGAGAGCCCCGGCCCTGGCGACGGCTTCATTCTTTTGCCAGTTGTCGGAGAGGTAGCAGTGTGTCTGTTGGGGTATGTCTTGGTCGGCGTCGCACATGCTTTTTCGAAGTTAATCTCGCTTATCAGGCGCTGAACGCCACCAGCCCTTCGTCCTTGACGCGGCGGATGGTCAGCGCGGTGCGAACCGTGTCGACATTGGGGGCCGAGGCCAGTTCTTCAATGACGAAGGTCTGGAACGTGCCGAGATCGCTCGCCACGCAATGCAGCAGGAAGTCGGATTCGCCCGAGACCATCCAGGCGTCGCGCACGATCGGCCAGCCGCGAGTGCGCTCGGCGAAGGTTTTGAGCTCCGCGTCGGCTTGGTGATGCAGGCCGATCAGGCAGAAGGCGACGACATCCATGCCGAGCGCCGGCGCGTTGAGCAAGGCGCGATAGCCTCTGATGATGCCGGTTTCCTCCAGCCGCCGGACACGGCGCAGGCAGGGCGGGGCGGAAATGCCGACACGGCTCGACAGTTCGACATTGGTCATGCGCCCGTCGGCCTGAAGCTCGCGCAGAATCTTCCAGTCGATGGCGTCGAGGTCGGCTTTCAGGGGCATGGCGGTCTCGGCTTAGCGCAAGAATCTTTCGCGCTCTCGTCCTTAAACGACTTTTGTGTCGATGCCAGCCCTTTGGTCGGGCGATTTCGCAACCGTAACGAAAGCGGCCATTGCGCGAATAAGCCTGTAGGCCGAAGCTTTCCGGGGACGACTGCCTGATCGTCTTGCTGGTGTGGTTGGCAACCCTTACATTACCAGCAACATTTCACGTCGTTTTCCAAGGCACACTCGATTGTCTGCCCCGCAGAGGCTTTAGATGACCACCAAGCACGCGCCTGTCCTTATCATCGGTTCCGGCCCGGCCGGCTATACCGCCGCAGTCTACGCCGCGCGCGCCATGCTCAAGCCGATGCTCGTAGCAGGCTTGCAGCAGGGCGGGCAGCTGATGATCACCACCGATGTCGAAAACTATCCGGGCTTCGCCGATCCGATCCAGGGCCCGTGGCTGATGGAGCAGATGCTGAAGCAGGCCGAGCATGTCGGCACCGATATCATCAACGACATCATCACCGAGGTTGACCTCAATGTGCGGCCGTTCCGCGCCACGGGCGATTCCGGCACCACCTACACGGCCGACGCGCTGATCATTGCCACCGGCGCGCAGGCGAAATGGCTGGGCATCCCCACCGAACAGACCTTCATGGGCTTCGGCGTGTCGGCCTGCGCCACCTGCGATGGTTTTTTCTATCGCGGCAAGGATGTCGCTGTCATCGGCGGCGGCAATTCGGCGGTGGAGGAGGCGCTCTATCTCTCCAATCTGGCGAAGAGCGTGACCGTCATCCACCGGCGCAACGATTTCCGCGCCGAGCGCATCCTGCGTGAGCGGCTGTTGAAAAAGGACAATGTCCGAGTCATCTGGGACACGATCGTCGACGAGATCACCGGCCGGCCCGGCAAGACGTCGCTGCCGCCTTCGGTCGAAGGGCTGAAGCTCAGAAATGCGGTGACCGGCGAGGTCAGCCATCTCCAGGTGGACGGCGTGTTCGTGGCGATCGGCCATGCGCCGGCGGTGGAATTGTTTGTCGGCAAGCTGAAGCAGAAGCCGAACGGCTATCTGTGGACGGCGCCGAATTCGACCCGCACGGACGTTCCCGGCGTGTTCGCCGCCGGTGACGTGACCGACGATATCTACCGTCAGGCGGTGACCGCCGCCGGGCTCGGCTGCATGGCCGCGCTCGAGGCGGAAAAATACCTGGCCGGCATCGAGGTGCACCGCGAAGCGGCGGAATAAAATCTATCAAGACGGCGTCGCAAGCCGTTCAAAAGCCTGATTTTTCATTCAGACGCCAAAAACAGAACGAGGGGAACTCAATGGCGTTGGACTGGGACAAGCTTCGCGTGTTTCACGCAGCGGCGGAGGCTGGGTCGTTTACCCATGCCGCCGAGACTTTGCACCTGTCGCAATCGGCGATTTCACGCCAGGTCAGCGCGCTCGAACATGATGTCGGGGTGCCGCTGTTCAATCGCCATGCCCGCGGCCTGGTGCTGACCGAGCAGGGCGAAATGCTGTTCCGCACGGCGCATGACGTGCTGATGAAGCTCGAGACCATCAAGTCGAAGCTGACCGAGGCCAAGGACCGTCCCTCAGGCGTGCTGAGGGTAACGACCACGGTCGGGCTCGGCGCCGGCTGGCTGACCGAGCGGGTGCAGGAATTCATCGAGCTCTATCCGGAAATCAGCCTGCAGCTGATCCTGGCCAATGAGGAACTCGACCTCACCATGCGCCAGGCCGACTGCGCGATACGGCTGCGCCAGCCGCAGCAGCCCGACCTTATCCAGCGCCGCCTGTTCACCGTGCATTTCCACCTCTATGCCTCGCCGTCCTATGTCGGCAAGCACGGCAAGCCGACCTCGGTCGCCGATCTGAAGAACCATCGCATCGTCACTTTCGGTGTGCCGGTGCCGTCGCATCTGTCGGAGCTGAACTGGCTGGAAACGATCGGCGATTTCGACGGTGGGCAAAGGGTGCCGACGCTGCAGATCAACGACATCTTGTCGATCAAGCGCGCCGTGCAGGGCGGCGCCGGCATCGCCATGCTGCCCGACTACGTGATCTCCAAGGAATCGGATTTGGTGCAGCTTTTGCCGGAGACCGAGGTGCCGTCCTTCGACACCTATTTCGCCTATCCCGATGCAATGAAGAACCAGGCCAAGCTGCACGTCTTCCGCGACTTCATCATCGCCAAAGCGCGCAGCTGGTCATTTTAAACATGGCCTTGGGAGGTGCTGGTCACCCCCGCCACGGCGTCAGCCGTGGCAGCCAGCCGGGAACATTGCGGCGGTAGGTCTCGTATTCGCCACCGTAGCGGCGGGCGAGAGTCGGCTCCTCATAGAACCTGACGAAAGAGCCCATGACGATCGCGCCGATGGCGGCATAGGCAGCGACGCTCCAGCTTGAAAACAGCAACGCCTGGCCCAGGATGATCGACAGTACTGCGACATACATCGGGTTGCGGACATGGCGGTACACGCCGCCGATCACCAGTCTCTCGGTGGGCGCGACAGGCGCCGGCGTGCCGAGGCCTTCGAGCGCGAAGCGGGCAAAGGAATGGACGAGCAGGGCGATGGCCGCGACAATCAGGATGGAGCCGGCCGGCACGAAGCCGGGCACCGTCGACAGCGGCAGACGGTAGCGGTCCGTGAGCAGCCAGGGCACCAGCCCGGCGACGACACAAGGTGCGGCGATGAAGAAGACCGCGCTGCCGGCGATCGCCTGGGGTGTCCGCATGTCAGGTCTCCCTTCTTCCGGCCGACCCTTCCCATCCCGCTGCCGCAAAAATAAACGCCTGCTGCCCGATTCAACGTCATTCGGCTTTTTGCCCGCGAGCGCGAGAATCAGCCCGACTTGCGGTTCTGCGAAGGCAACAGCACGGTCGCGCCATTCATTTGGCAACTTTTCGTGGTCCTATGGCCCCTAGACATGGGTTAGACCACAGCCTATACCTTTTTGCATGCGTGTGTTGCAAAATAGATGCTTGTTTCTTGGGCATGAACAGCACATATATAGATCATCTCCTGGGTGCGTTCTCCTCCCATTAGCGCCCTCGAGTGTTCCCCTCTGGAGGTTAGCCTTAACAGGCACTTCCAATCAAACTCAGCCGGATCTTCATTGATCCGGCTTTTTTGTTTCCGGGCCTGCCGTAGCCAGCGAAAAATCGAGCAAAATCGCCGCGTAACAGTGACATGTAACCTCAGGTAACATGCCGCAGGCGCGATTCATCGTTTAAGCAGATCATAGGACGCGGTGTGGTTCGACCGGGAGATGGGGGCATCACTCGGAAGATCCGGGCTCAGGCGGCTACCGCGTCCGAACCTATTCGTCTGCCAGTGCCGTATGGCGCGGCGGATACGTGCGGCGGACCTGCCGTTTTCCTCCCAAGAAGACGGTCCGCAATAAGAGCGGCGTCCGGGTCATCCGGGCGCCGTTTTTTGTGCGGATCATCCTTCGGCCTGTCAGGCAGCCTTGCCGTTGGCGTTCATCGCCTCGTCGGCCAACCGACCGGTCAGCTCGGCCATGTGATCGAAGGCGCAACGATAGCTGGCGACGCCGGAGGTCGCCGAGCGCAGTTCGATGATCAGGTCGCCGATCTCGGCCTGCGGCATGGTCGCCTCCACGACATCCCATCCCGGCCAGTCAGGCCGCGCGTCGTAGCCAAGGATCTGGCCGCGCCGTTGCGGGATCAGCGCGATGATCTTCGAAGTGGCTTCGGACGGCGTGACGATCTCGACCTTCATGACCGGCTCGAGCAGCACCGGCGAGCAGGCCGCCATGCCTTCCTTCATGGCCAGCTTGGCCGCCATCTGGAAAGCCATGTCGGAGGAATCGACGGCGTGGTAGGAGCCGTCGGAGAGGTTGACGGCGACATCGACGACAGGGAAGCCGAGCGGGCCGGATTTCAGATAATCGCGCACGCCGGTTTCGACCGACTGGATGTAGGTCTTGGGCACGACGCCACCGGTGATGGTGTCCGAGAACTGAAAGCCGGAGCCGCGCGGCAGCGGCTTGATCTCGATCACCACATCGCCGAACTGGCCATGGCCGCCGGACTGCTTCTTGTGGCGGCCGCGCTGCTGCACCGTCTTTCGGATCGTCTCGCGATAGGGGACGGCAGGCGCATGGCCTTCGACCGGAATCTGATTCTTGCCTTCCAGCCGCTCGCGCACGACCCGCAGATGCATCTCGCCATGGCCGGACAGCACGGTCTCGGCCGAGTCCTGATTGTGGCGCAAAGTGAGCGAGGGATCTTCCTCGGCCAGGCGCTGGATGGCCGCCGACATTTTGACCTCGTCCTTGCGCTCCTTCGGCCGTAGCGCAAAGGCAAAGACCGGCTGCGGCGGCGTAAGCGTGACCAGCGGCTGGATACCGCCCTTCGTGGAACTCAACGTCTGGCCGGTCTTGACCTCGTCCAGCTTGCCCAACGCCACCGTGTCGCCGGCCTTGGCAGCGGTGAGCTTGGACTGGTCCTTGCCGAGCATCTTGTAGATGCCGGAGACCTTCGCCGTCTCGCCATTCGACAAATAGAGTTCGGCTGCATCGGCGATCTGGCCAGAGAGTACGCGCGACACGGACAGCTTGCCGCCGTGCGCGGTGTGGATGGTCTTCATCACCTGGACCACGGTGTGATTGCCGTCGGGGACGCCGAGCCGTTTGCGCGTCGCCTCGACATCAGGTGCATCATGGCGGATCGCCTTCAAAAGGCGCAGCACGCCGTTGCCTTTTTCGGCGGTGCCGATCAGCACCGGCGTTATGGCGCCGGCGCGCAGGTCGGCGGACAGATCGTCGAAGACCGCGTCTTTCGGCGGCTCGATCTCCTCCAGCAACTGCTCCATCAACTGGTCGTCATGGTCGGCAAGCGTCTCCAGCATGGAGAAGCGAGCCTCCAGTTCGCGCGCCTTGTCGTCAGTTGGAATTTCGGCAACCTGGCTTTCGGCATATTCGCGGTAGATGTAGGCGCGCTCCAGCGCCAGGTCGATCGAACCGATCACCACATTGTCCTTGCGCAGCGGAATCTGGCGAAGCAACAGCGGCGCCGCGCTCGTCGGCTGCAGCATCTTCAGCGTATCGCGTACGCCGGCGATTGCCTTGTCGACCTTGTTGAGGAACAGGATGCGCGGCACGCCGAGATCGTCGAGCTTGCGCATGATGAGCTGCAAGGCTGGGATCTTCTTCTCGTCGGCCTCGGCGACGACCACCGCGAGATCGCAGGCTGCCAGCACCGGCTCGGCCTCGAAGGAGAATTCGATCGATCCGGGACAGTCGACGAAGGTGATCTGCTCGCCCATGAATTCGGTGGTGGCAAAGGTCGCCTCGACGCTCATGGCGTGCGCCCGCGCCTCGGGCGAATGATCGGAAACGGTGCTTCCCGATGAAACGGGATTTTGGCGGGGGATTGCGCCCGTACGGGCGAGGATGGCTTCGAGAAGTGTCGTCTTACCGCTTGCAAAGGGACCGACTATGGCAATGCATTTCGGTCCCGTGCGTCGTCCTCCGGCGCGAGTACCCATGGCTGACCTCCACTCAGGCTTGGCCCTTGGAGTGCGATCAGCAAAAGTGGAAACGGTTTTGCGCCGATCGCACCCTGTCGTGAGCGGCGGCCGGCCTGTTCGACCGTCGCGGGCGGGTTGTTTTCATTTAGCCACCTGCCCAACCCATCGTCCCACGGGTTAGCCGGCAGGGCAAGGAAAATAGAAATCGCGCCGCCGCCAGACGGACGGAGCGAGAGCCGGGGTCAGAACCGCCGGTAGATTTCAGCGGGCCTGGGTGCGGCGCGCCGGCCTGGCTGCGCTTTGCTTCACCACCGTCTCGGCGTAGCGCGACAGCAACGGGTTGAACAGGTCCGGACGTTCCCAGAAGGGCGCATGGCCGGCGCCTGGTATGACATGGCACTGTTCCCACAGCGAGCTGTAGGCGACGGTCTCGAAATAGCTCAGCCGCACCAGCGGATCATGCTCGCCATTGATCACCGCGACGGGGAACGGAGCGTGCTCGACCACCTGTTTCTGGTCGGCGCCCTTGCCCGCAAACATGGAGCGCGCCACGCCGGCGCGAAGCCGGCCGTCGGTGCGCCTGATGGCTTCGCGGAAAGACGGACTGGCGGTGTCGCCGTAGCACAGAGCCTCAAAACGCTCGATGTCGCGTTCGGAGTAGACCTTCTTGGAGGCGAGCAGCATGTCCCAGTTGGCGTGAAAGCCGCGCAGCATGCCAAGCGGCCCCCGCGACACCGGCGGCGCTCCGGCCAGCACCAGGCCGCTGACCGCATGGTGAAAGCTGGCCAGTTCGACCGCCACATGGCCGCCGAGCGACCAGCCGAAGATGATGGCGTGGCCGATGCCCAAAGCGTCGAGAAGCCGGGCTGTGGTCTGGGCAAGGCCGGTAATCGTATAGGCGGTCGCCGGGTCGCGGGCATCGGAGGACTCGCCGTGGCCGGGAAGGTCGAAGGCGATCAGCCGATGGGCGTCGGCAAGCGGGCTGTCGAACTGACGGGCAAACACGGCGCGCGAACTGCCCGAGCCATGGATCATGACGATGGGCATGCCGGACCCAGACGACTGGCTGAGGCGCAAGTCGGCCTGCGGCGTGCGGATGGTGCGGTGAGTGATGCTCATGCTGGATTAGACCTTGAGATTTGCCTGACCGCCAACATCGCATCGCTGGCTCTATATGTTCTTTAAACATGTGGTTAAGAAAGGATTTCTAAAGAGATAGCCGGCACGATCGCTGGCTCCATGGCAATCACGCGCGGAATCCCGACAATGGAACCAGTCCTCGATCTTCTTGTCTCGATCTGCAGCATCGCGACGGTTGGCCAATATGTCTGGTCGATGCGGGCGCATTTCCAATCGCAGGCGATGTCTGCAGGCGCCATGGTGATTTCGGCGGCGGTCATCGCCACGGCGCTGTTCTTTCTCGCCATCCTTTGGATCCAATCGCAGCCGGGTTCGGCAAAGCTCACCGGACTTGCCGTCGAACTGGCGAGCTCTGCCCTGTTCTGGTGGGCGATCGTCACGTCGCGCAAGGTGCGGCTGCGCTTCGTCTTCGCACCCGACGATCCGCACAGCCTGCTGACCCACGGCCCCTACGGCCATGTCCGCCACCCCTTCTATACGTCCTACATCGTCTTCTGGATCGGCTGGGGGATCGCGACCTGGTCGGTCTGGGCGTTGGTGCCGGTCGCCGGGATCGCTATCCTCTATGTGTTTGCGGCGCTGGACGAAGAGAAGAAATTTTCGCGCACGCCGCTGGCCGGAGCCTACGCGGACTATCGCGTACGTGCCGGCCTGTTCTGGCCCCGGCTGGGGTGGTAGCCGGCACCGGGGCAGGGTAGGTTCTGCCAAACTTAGGGATCACCAGAGATGAAGATCATTGCCTGCGGCAGCGTGCCGACCATCATCGCGCCGGAGAAGTATTTCACCGGCCGCGTGCTGCAGACGCCCATCATCGAGAAGGAAGCGCCGGCCCGGCTCAGAGCCACGCTGGTCACCTTCGAGCCCGGTGCGCGTACCCACTGGCACACGCATCCGCTCGGCCAAACGCTCTATGTCACCTCGGGCGCCGGCCTTGCGCAGACATGGGGCGGGCCGATCCAGGAGATCAAGGCGGGCGACGTGATCTCGTTCGAGCCGGGCGAGAAGCACTGGCACGGCGCGGGTCCAAAGACGACAATGACCCACGTCGCCATGCAGGAAGCATTGGACGGCGTCCATGCCGATTGGATGGAAGCGGTAACCTCGGACCAATATGGCGGCTGAGCGCATGGCGCCAACAATAACCCGGCGGTGGCGCCGGGTTATTGTTTTTCAGAACGGACGCGATCAGGTCAGCGATGCGGTGAAGCGCTGGATGCGGGTGCAGGCTTCCTCCAGCAGCGTCTCCGAGGTGGCATAGGAGATGCGGAAGTTGGGGCCGAGGCCGAAGGCCGAGCCGAACACCACTGCGACACCCTCGCCTTCGAGCAATTCGGAGCAGAAAGTCTCGTCGGTGTCGATTATCTTGCCGGCTTTGGTCTTCTTGCCAATCAGCTGGGCGCAGGACGGATAGACATAGAAGGCGCCTTCCGGCGACGGGCAGGTTATGCCGCGCGCCTGGTTGAGCATCGACACGACGAGGTCGCGACGGCCCTGAAAGATCGCCTTGTTCCTGGCGACGAAATCCTGCGGGCCGTTGAGCGCCTCGACCGAGGCCCATTGCGCGATGGTGCAGGCGCCCGAGGTCTGCTGGCCCTGGATCATGTCCATCGCCTTGATCAGCTGCACCGGACCCGCTGCATAGCCGATGCGCCAGCCGGTCATGGCATAGGCTTTCGAGACGCCGTTCATGGTCAGCGTGCGCTCGTAGAGTTTCGGCTCGACCTCGGCGATCGTCCTGAAGACGAAGTCGCCATAGGTCAGGTGCTCGTACATGTCGTCGGTCAGTGTCCAGACATGCGGATGCTTCAAGAGCACGTCGGCCAGCGCGCGCAGCTCGGCTTCCGTGTATGCGGCGCCGGACGGGTTCGACGGCGAGTTCATCAACAGCCATTTGGTCTTCGGCGTGATCGCCTTTTCCAGCACGGCGGGAGTGAGCTTGAAACCATTGTCGATCGAAGTATCGGCGAACACCGGGGTGCCGCCGCAGATCGCCACCATTTCGGGATAGCTGACCCAATAGGGGCGGGGGATGATGACCTCGTCGCCTGGGTTCAGCGTCGCCATGAAGGCGTTGAACAGGATCTGCTTGCCGCCGGTGCCGACAATGGTCTGCTCGGGCTTGTAGTCGAGATTGTTCTCGCGCTTGAATTTTTTCGCGATCGCCTCGCGCAGCGGCGCGATGCCCGAAACCGGCGGGTATTTGGTCTCGCCGCGGCGGATCGCCTCGATCGCCGCATTCTTGATGTTGTCGGGCGTGTCGAAATCCGGTTCGCCAGCGCCGAGGCCGATAATGTCGCGGCCGGCATTTTTCAGCTCGCGGGCTTTCTGCGTCACCGCGATGGTGGCGGAAGGCTTTACGCGGGCAAGGGCGTCGGCAAGAAAGGCCATGACCAGATATCTCCAGAGGGGTCGGCGCAACCGCAAACAGCTGCGGCGCTTCTCATGTCGCATCGACCCGGCAAGTGCAAGCATTGTCGGATGAGCCAGGGCTCAAGGACCTGTGAAGATGCCTTTTTGCAGCGCGTGCATGACGGTTTCACTCTGCGTTGCGGGCTCTGCAATCGACGGCTTATCCCCGGCAAGACTAAATTCATCAACGGCCGCTAAAACCTTTGACGGCAGGATCGCCAGCCATTTCGCCTGTCTCGCGGAGCGAGGGACCCTTGTCGCGCAGCACCGGGCTTGCCCACATCATCCGTCACGATGACGGCACCGCTTCAGGTGTCTGGGGTCCCTACACGCTGCAGAGTGCCTTTCAGCCGATCTTCGCCTTCAAGGACGGCAAGCTCTCGATCGCAGCGTTCGAGGGGCTGATCCGGCCGTTTCGTGACGGCGAGCCGCAATCGCCGATGAACTTCTTCCGCACCTGTCCGGCCGGCGACCGCCTGCATATCGAGGCGCTGACGCGCACGCTGCATTTGCTCAATGCCGGCGCCTGCCTGCCGCAAGAGGCTTCGATCTTCGTCAATTTCGATCCGTCGGTGTTTACCGAGCGCTCCATCGCCGACAACGCGTTGCGCGACATGCGGCTCGTGCTGCACGAAGCCGGGATCGATCCGCGCCGCATCGTGTGCGAGGTGACCGAGCAGAAGTCGGCGTCGCAGGAAACGCTCTACAGCTTTGTCGAGGCGCTGCGGGCCAATGGCTTTCGCATTGCCGTCGACGATTACGGCGCCGATGAATCCGACATCAACCGCATCAAGGAGCTCAAGCCCGACATCGTCAAATTCGATGCGCACTGGATCACGCAGCTCATGGAATCCGGCGCCGGCTTTGCCCTGCTGACTGCCATGGTGACGAACTTCGAACTACAGGGCATCCGCACGGTGTTCGAAGGCATCGAGGAAGGCTGGCAGCTTGAATTGGCCGAGAAATCCGGCGCATCGATGGTGCAGGGCTTCGTGCTGGCGAAGCCGGAACTGGCGCCGACCAGCTTTCGCGCTTTCGGCAAGGATGGGCAGCCGTCTGTCGCGGCGGCCGAGCCTGGCAAGACGCCTGCCGGCCCGACTGCAGCGCCTCCGGCGCGGCCGGGCAGGGTGTTCGGGCGCAGGACCGGGCCATGACCGGGCAGCGCGAGAGGCGTCGCGATATCGGCGAAGCGATCTTTGCCGACGAGGTCGGCATCGAATACGGCGTCTACGGCGCGTTCCGGCTGAAGAGCGCCTACCAGCCGATCTTTGCGCCACGCGGCGGCGCGTTGGCCGCGGTTGCCGTCGAGGCGCTGATCGAACCGCAGCGCGCTTCCATGCCGGTTGCACCGGCCATGTTCTTCGACAGTGTTGCGCCGGGCGACCGCCTGTTTGTCGAGACGATGTGCCGGATGCTGCATCTGAAAAACTTCCGCAACATCGGCGTCGACGGGCTCGACCTGTTCTTCAATTACAACCCGATGATCAACGATCATCTCGGGCGGGCGCTGGCCGAGATCCGGCTGATGACGCGGCATCTCGGCGATCTCGACCTGCATGCCGCCATGCTGGTCTGCGAGATCACCGAACAGGCGGCCGACGATAATGTGCTGGCCCCGCTGGTGCGCGAGATGCGGCGCCACGGCATCCGCATCGCCATCGACGATTTCGGCACCGGCCACTCGACCGCGGAGCGGATGAGCCTGCTTCAACCGGATATTGTGAAGATCGACGGCGGCTGGTTCGCCGAATTCTGCCGCCACGCTGCCGCCGAGCGCTTCTTCCGGCCGCTCGTCTCGTCGCTGCACGATCGCGGCGCCAAGGTGCTGGTGGAAGGCATCGAGCAATCCGTGCATCTGCGCGTCGCGCTGGATGGCGGCGTCGACCTGCTACAGGGTTTCCATCTCGGCCGCCCGGCGCTGGCCGGCACGATCTTCAACCGGGAGCCGCTGTCGATCGAGGCGCTGCTTGGCGCCGACAACAAGGTGGTGCCGCTGCATCTGCGGCGCTGATTTGTGCTCGCGCTTGCCGCCGCTTCGCGGCTCGTTCCGGACCGGACGCCAACGGGCGCGATGCCCGGTTGGGCTTGCGGCCTTCGGCCGTAGCGCGCATTCAAAGAGGGCGAACTCGGCCCGCGTGAAGTTCAGCCAAAGCCTGCTCGGCAAACTTATCCAGCCGGCCAGCCTTGGCGTCCGCCTCGATCTGCATATCCCACACCTCTGCCTGATACGCTGCGAACCATTTGGTAAAGGCCTTTAGTTCTTTGGTGTTCAGGGCTGCGATGGATCTTTCAATCTGTTCGAGCTTGGTCATGGGGCGAAACTAGCATGGCCATCGTCCAATTCCAGACAAACAAAAAGGCGGGATAAATCCCGCCTTCCCATTTTCGGTAGCCTGATCGGAGCTTTAAGTCCGGGCCGGCAGCTATCTGCTGATCCAGCTTGTCGGGTCTTTCTGCTCCAGCGCGCTTCTCGCGCGACCGTCAGTACATCCGTGACTTGCCGCGCGCCCCGAACTCTCGTCCGGCGCGCGCTATCGCAAAATCAGGCTGCCTTGCTCAGAGAACCAGCGGACGACTTGCCTGTGCGGCGGTCCTGCTCGATCTCGAAGTTGATTTTCTGGCCTTCGACCAGGGTCGACAGTCCAGCGCGCTCGACAGCGGAGATGTGAACGAAAACGTCCGCACCGCCCGAATCAGGCTGAATGAAGCCGAAGCCCTTGGTGGCATTGAACCACTTGACCGTACCAGTTGCCATATGAATAGTCCTCGCATTTGCTTTGGTTTGACCGAACCGAGGTTCAGCCGGTTTGTATCGAGATTTTGGAGATAGACGTCAGCAAACGCGAAGATCGCGAGGCCCGGATCGATCGGCCGAAATATCAATGGAGCTGATATAGGCGGGTTTCGCACCAAAAACAAGATGGCTCGAAAAATGGCGTTGCGGTGGCGCCGCCCAAAGGCCGCCCCAATCGCATGAAAGCGTCGAGCAATCGGGAAGATCGGGACGCCCGACGGCGTTAGTCCGGTTTTGGGAGACTGTCATGAAAACGGTTGTGAAAACCATTCTGCTTGCCGCCTGCCTGACGCTGGCGGCCGCCGAGGCGCAGGCGATGTCGCGCTACGACCCCACTCGTATGAGCTGCGACAGGGTGCAAGGCACGATCGCCCGCCAGGGCGCGGTCATCCTGCGCTATCAGTCCAGGCGCGTGCCGGGGCTGCCGCTCTTCGACCGCTATGTGCAGAGCCAGCAATTCTGCAATGTCGGCGAGGTCAGAAAGCGCGCCTATGTGCCGAGCGCCGATACCGAATCCTGCCCGGTCTATCTCTGCAAGCGGATCGAGAACGACCATTTTCACCGCCGCTTCCTGCGCCGTCATTAGGCATATTGATATTCAGGTGAGGCCGGCCTGCGAACGATGGTCTTCTGCGCTTCCGGCGCCCACGTACATTAAGTACGCTCCGCTCCGGTTCTCGAAGACCATAGTTCTCGGTGCGGCCTGACCTGAATCTCAACATACCCAGCCGGCATACCATTCAAGCTCTTAGAACCCGAACGAGACCTGCGCCGCCGGCGGCGGGCCGACGCGCACGCCTTCCATGGCCAGCATCTTTTCCTTGGTGGCCGAGCCGCCGGGCGCCGAGAAGCCGCCGATCTTGCCGCCCGCGGCTAGTATCCGATGGCAGGGGATGACCAGCGGCACCGGGTTGGCGCCCAGCGCTGCCCCGGTTTCGCGCGGCAGGCCGGCTTGGCCGGCGCGCTTGGCCAGTTCGCCATAGGTGGTGGTTTCGCCGTAATGCAGTTTCCGCGCCGCGTCGTAGATGGCGAGACGGAAGTCGTCGACGCCGTCGAGATCGACCGGCACGCCGGAGAAATCGACGTCCTCGCCTGACGCATACGCCTTGATCGAGGCGATCAGCTCGACCACCCATTGCGGCTGCCCAATGTTCGCAGTCGTATTGGCGGCAACACCGGCATGCCGCATCAGCCGGCGTTCCACCGCTTCGCGGCTCCTTTCGGGCAGGCAGAGCCGGATCAGGCCCTTTTCGCTCCAGGCGATGCCCATGAAGCCGATCACTGTTTCTAACACTGCGTGGCCGGCTGTGATCGAAGATGCCGTTTCCATGATGCGCTCCTTTCCGCAAAGTGGCGAAAACCGGGATGCCGACCGGTACATATGCAGAACAATATGGCATCTGAGCCCGGCTCTCGCCACCCGAAAACCACCAGATGGTCCCGATTGCCCACCAGGAATCGCTGGTGTAAGGACTTCTTAACAACCGACAAATCGGACCCGCGCGGCTTGCCAGCAAAATTCAACCTTTTCGCGATCTCTGTGATCGTCGGCGCAGCTGCCCTCAGCGGCTGCCAATCGACCTCGCAGATGAAGGCTACGCCTGCGCTGACCGAAACCGCGACCGCCGCCGGCAGCGATGCCGGCTTCACCTTGCCGCTGCCCGATACGGTTTCGGTGCTACCGCAATCCTCGGGCATAACACCCGTCCAGGCGGCCGAAGCGACGCCGGCCACGCCAGCGCTCGATGCCGCTGCGCAGCCGGTTGCCGCGACGGCGGCCTTTGCCGGCGCGACGCCCACGGCCCCGGCCGTGCCTGCGGTGATGGCCGCCAATGCCTGGCAGGCGCCTGCGCCCGCCAACGCCGGACAGCCGGTCGCGGCGCAATATACGACCGCCAGCCTTGTCATGCCGGCGACCGCCAAGGGCGGCCAGAACGCCATGCCCGGCGTGCAGCAGGTAGCCTATGTCGTGCCGCAGAACCCGGCTTCCCTGGGCCAGTTCCCCGCCGCGCCGCTCGGTCTCCCGGAAGAAGAGCATGCGACCGGCATGCGCGGCGACGTCGACCGGCTGATCCAGAAATACGCTGCTCTCTACGAGGTGCCGGTCGATCTGGTGCGCCACGTCGTCAACCGCGAAAGCACCTACAATCCCAAGGCTTACAATAACGGCCATTGGGGGCTGATGCAGATCAAGCACGCGACGGCGCGCGGCATGGGCTATGACGGGCCGGCCAAGGGCTTGTTCGACGCCGAAACCAATCTGAAATACGCGGTCAAATATCTGCGTGGCGCCTGGCTGGTGGCGGGTGGCAACGCCAAGAAGGCCGATTGGCTCTACCAGACCGGCTATTATTTCGACGCCAAGCGCAAAGGCCTGCTCGAGGCCACCGGCCTCGGTGTCGACCGCAAGCGCCGCCGGCTGCAGCCCGACGCCTGAGCGCGATGCCTGAACCGCGCCCGCCGGCTCCAAACGACATCCGGCTGCGCAAAATCCTCGACGAGACGCTCGTTGCACCGCACTGGCCGGCCGGCTTTACCATGCGCTGCTTCGAACATGGTGACGCGCAGCCCTTGCATGCGCTTTTGAGCGAGGTGTTCGACGACGGCACCGACGGCCCGTTCGACGAATGGTGGCCGCGCATATCCAGCGATGCCGAATTCGACCCGGCGCTGTGTTTCCTGGTCATCGACGCCAAGGGACGGCTGGCGGCGGCAGCGCTGTGCTGGACGAGGGCCTTCGTCAAGGACCTCGCGGTCCATCCCGAAGCGCGCGGCAAAGGCATTGGCGAAGCGCTGATGTGGCAGGCTTTCAACGCCTTTCGCGATCGAGGCGCGGCCCATGTCGACCTCAAGACCAACACGGTCGAGAACGCTGCCGCGCTCAGGCTCTACGAGCGGCTGGGAATGGTGCCTGTCGCCTGGGAAGGGTAAGGGCTTTTTTCTTGCCGCAATTCCCTGGGGAAAACGCTACGCGCTTTCACGGGAAAACCGGTTCCCACTTTTCCTGGAATTGCTCGAGCGCTGTTGAAAACCTCCGGATTGTGAACTGCTTCACATTGGCCGCCGCAACCGGATGCTACCTCACCATCCATGCCTTTCGACCGATGGCGGATCGACGACTGGCAGATGTGGAGGGGCTGCACCGGCATGTGTTCAGCCACTCCTTGGCGGGTCCCAGGCGGGGGTTTGGGGCCCGCCAGTCGTTTTGCGGTCGCCCTCAGATATCGGGCGCATTGCCGATCTTCTTTTTGAGCTCAAGCGCCCAGGCGCGGCCCTCGTCGCCGCCCCACAGCAGCCAGGCGATATGGCCGGCCGATGGATTGTCCTCATTGCCGTAATTATTGCCGCGCTTGTCGACCTCGTGGCGGGCGAAATAGCTGACCATGCGGCGGATGGTGGATGGCGCCAGCTTTTCGCGGTTCTTGAGTTCCGTCGCCCGCGCCACGCCGATCTCGGTGCCGCCCCGGCCGAACTGCTTGCGCAGCCTCAACCCCTTGGCGGCATTGTTGGCCACCACTTGCGGGCAGCGCAGATCGATCTCTTCATCCTCTTGCATGTTTCTCCCCAGCTCCGGAAACCTAACCTGCGGACGCAATACAGGGAAGTGCAACCGGCTCCCAATGCAGCGCCGTCCATTAGGATCAGCGCGCCATCGGCATCTGCGAGATCCTGTGGAACCTTATGGATTTCACGCCTGAGGGTCGGCCGAACTGGAACGAACAGCTGCAATATGGCGAGGCGTGCTGTCCTGAGGTTTGTCCGCCAGGGGCTCGGGACGGCTCTTCGGCAGATGGTCGCTGACGAATAGTTCTCCGGACGCAACCCTGCCGCCAATGCCGCGTTTGATTAGCCGAGGGAAATTTTCAAATCGGAGACCTCAGATGAAAACGCTTCTCACCATTGCCGCCGTCGCCTTGTTCGCCGGTGCCCCTGCCGCCTTTGCGGCCAACTCGACTGCGGTCGCGCCTGCCATGGCCGCCAGCAAGGTCGATACCCCAACCTTCGTCAAGACGGTGCCTAGCTCCAACGAATTCGAAATCCAGTCGAGCAAGCTCGCCGAGGAGAAATCCAAGGCGGCTGACGTCAGGAAATTCGCCAAGCAGATGGTCAAGGACCACACCAGAGCCGGCAAGGAGTTCAAGGCGGCGCTGAGCCAGGGTCAGACCACCGGTTCGACCAAAGCCGCGGGACCGGCCCTGCAGCCGAAGGAGCAGGCAATGCTCGACGAGTTGAAGAGCGCAAGCGGCAAGGATTTTGACGCCAAGTACATCCAGATGCAGACGGACGCGCACAAGGAGGCCGTAGCCCTTTTCAGCAGCTATGCCAACTCGGGCGACGACCCGGCGCTGAAGGAATTCGCCAAGAAGACGCTGCCGACGCTGCAGATGCACGAGAAGCACGTGAAGGAACTCGCGGCGGCGCATCAGGGTTGAGGGCTGGTGACTGGCCAGCAATAGCATTCTACGGCGCCCCCCTCTGTCCTGCCGGACATCTCCCCCACGAGTGGGGAGATCAGCAGCGTCGGCGCCGTGCTTTTCTTGCGACGGTGAAAATTGGCGAAGGCTGAGGCGAGCCAATCTCCCTCCTTGCGGGGGATATGTCCGGCAGGACAGAGGGGGGCGCCGTAGAGTGCGACGGCCGATGCCTGCCGTTGGCAAGGCATTGCGGCAAAGTGGCTCTGTGGCTGCGCCGGCAGTGACATACATTGCCGCCACCAATTCAATGGAGCTCCCATGCCCAAGATCGACCTGTCCACCGTGCCTGTCCGCAAGGGCTCCGGCTACCCCGCGCCCTTCGACGCCCCTTGCGCCGAGCGCACACGCCACCGCCTCGGCGATGCCGGCGGCCTCACCGATTTCGGCGTCAACCTGATGACATTGCCATCAGGCGGCTGGTCCAGCCAGCGCCACTGGCACAGCCATGGTGTATTCCATGAACCCTGCCTTGGTGGAGGAAGTGTACATAATCCCTGAATTCGACGGTGCATCTGTCAAAATGAGGGGTGTTCTCAAAGAGACCGGTCCTATACAGATTCTTGGCCTATCTGATTATAGACTGAGTTTTAGCTTCTTCACGCGCGAAAGGGGAGCTGTCCCATTTGTTTATAGATACTATAACTCGTCCGATTTCGAAAATTTTGTTAGTTCGATATATTTGATGTTTAAAGGAACTGCTCCAAAGGATCTCAGCAGGCCACCGCGGTCGGCAAGTTTAATAAAATCAGTTTCTTTTATTTCTCGGTTCCTTAAGAACAAGAGCCTTATACCTATTTCGGACCATATAATCGTAGACGTGTCGTTTAATTTTGAGCAGGAAAGATTGGATGTCTTGTATCGTCACGAAGACGATCCGCCTACTACTAGCAAATCATTCGTTGTCCCACTTGGCGACATTAAGTGGGAGGCAGGTCTTCCGATTGTAGGCGAGACTGCTAAGCGACTTAAAGACAGATGTGCTTTTGTCAAGAGAAGAGTTGATGAATTGAAGAGGAATTTTAAGAAATCAAGAGACACATCGGACGACATACTTTCTTTGTGAAAACTACTGTTCAGGAGTGTTTCACATCAACTGGTATATGGCCGTTGAAGGGAGGCACAGGCGGCATTACGCAAAATACTCCTGCAGCGGCCTGACCTCCAGGCTCCCTGCCTTCAGCGCCGCAATCGCCTCGGCCACAGCCGCCGCTCCCGACAGCGTCGTGTAATACGGCACCTTCTGCATCAGCGTTGCCCGCCGCAGCGATTTGGAGTCCGACACCGCCTTCTGACCATCCGTCGTGTTGAAGACGATCTGGACCTGGCGGTTGCGGATGGCGTCTTCGATGTGGGGGCGGCCTTCCAGCACCTTGTTGATCTTCTGGGCGTCGACGCCGTTTTCGGCGAGGAAGCGGGCCGTGCCGGATGTCGCCAGCACCTTGAAGCCCTGGCCGGCCAGACGCTTGACCGCCGGCAGGATGCCGGCCTTGTCCTCGTCGCGCACCGAGACGAACAGCGTGCCGGAGCGTGGCAGGTCGACGCCGGCGCCGAGCTGGCTCTTGGCGAAGGCGAGCGCAAAATCGCGGTCGAGGCCCATGACCTCGCCGGTCGAGCGCATTTCCGGGCCAAGCAGGATGTCGACGCCGGGGAAACGGGCGAAGGGGAAGACGGCTTCCTTTACCGCGATGTGGCCGGGGTTTCTCGGGTCGGGCATCGCGCCGTAATGGGCGAAGGCGTCTTCCAGCTTTTCGCCTGCCATGATGCGTGCGGCAATCTTGGCGATGGGCCGGCCGATGGTCTTGGCGACGAAGGGCACGGTGCGCGATGCGCGCGGGTTGACCTCCAGCACATAGACCGTGCCGTCCTTGATCGCATACTGCACGTTCATCAGGCCGCCGACGTTGAGCGCGCGGGCAAGCGCCGCCGTCTGGCGCTCCAGCTCGTCGACCAGATCGGAAGGCAGCGAATGCACCGGCAGCGAACAAGCGCTGTCGCCGGAGTGGATGCCGGCCTCCTCGATGTGCTCCAGAATGCCTGAGACGAAGGTCGACTTGCCGTCGCATAGGCAGTCGACATCGACCTCGATGGCGCCGGAGAGATAGGTGTCGAACAAAAGCGGGTTCTTGCCCAGCAGCGTGTTGATCTGGCCGGTCTTGTCGTTGGGGTATTTCTGCTTGATGTCCTCCGGCACAAGGCCGGGCACGGTGTCGAGCAGGTAGGATTGCAGCATGCCCTCGTCGTGGATGATCTGCATGGCGCGGCCGCCCAGCACATAGGACGGGCGCACCACCAAGGGAAAGCCGAGCTCGCCGGCGACGAGGCGGGCCTGCTCGACCGAATAGGCGATGCCGTTCTTCGGCTGGCTAAGGTTGAGCTTGTGCAGCAGCTTCTGGAAGCGGTCGCGGTCTTCGGCGAGATCGATCATGTCGGGCGACGTGCCCAGGATCGGGATGCCGGCCTTCTCCAGCGCGTCGGCAAGCTTCAGCGGCGTCTGGCCGCCGAACTGGACGATGACGCCGACCAGTTCGCCCGAGGCCTGTTCGGCGCGCAGGATCTCCAGCACGTCTTCCGCCGTCAGCGGCTCGAAATAGAGCCGGTCGGAGGTGTCGTAGTCTGTCGAGACCGTCTCGGGGTTGCAGTTGATCATGATTGCTTCATAGCCGGCGTCGCGCAGCGCAAAGGCGGCATGGCAGCAGCAATAGTCGAACTCGATGCCCTGGCCGATGCGGTTCGGACCGCCGCCGAGGATGACGACTTTTTTCCGCGCTGACACTTGCGCTTCATTGGCCAGCGCGCCGGCGAAGGGCACTTCATAGGTCGAGTACATATAGGCGGTGGGCGAGGCGAACTCGGCGGCGCAGGTGTCGATGCGCTTATAAACTGGATGAACGTCGAGCTTTTCGCGAACCTTTTGAATCACTTCGGCGTCGGTCTTCGTCAGCGACGCGAGGCGGGCATCGGAGAAGCCCATCGCCTTCAGCATGCGCAGATTGACGGCGTCTTGCGGAATGCCGTGCTCGCGGATGCGGGCTTCCATGGCAACGATGCCGGCGATCTGTTCGAGGAACCACGGGTCGATCTTGCACATTGCGTGCACGTCTTCCAGCGAGGTGCCCATGCGGATCGCCTGCGCCACCATGCGCAGCCGGTCGGGCGTCGGCGTGCCGAGTGCTGCGCGGATGGCGTTGCGGTCGTCGGCGTGGTTGGCAGCTACGGCACCGTGGCCGAGGCCGGGGATCTCGATTTCGTCGAGGCCGGTAAGGCCGGTTTCCAGTCCACGCAAAGCCTTCTGCAGCGATTCCTGGAAGGTGCGGCCGATGGCCATGACTTCGCCGACCGACTTCATGGCGGTGGTCAGCACCGGCTCGGCGCCGGGGAATTTCTCGAAGGCAAAACGCGGGATCTTGGTGACGACGTAATCGATGCTTGGCTCGAAGGAGGCGGGCGTGGCGCCGCCGGTGATGTCGTTCTCCAGCTCGTCCAGCGTGTAGCCGACGGCGAGCTTGGCCGCGATCTTGGCGATGGGGAAGCCGGTCGCCTTCGAAGCCAAGGCGGAACTGCGCGAGACGCGCGGGTTCATCTCGATGACGACCAGCCGACCGTCGGCCGGGTTGACGGCGAACTGCACGTTGGAGCCGCCGGTCTCGACGCCGATCTCGCGCAGCACCGCGATCGAGGCGTTGCGCATCATCTGGTATTCCTTGTCGGTCAAGGTCAGCGCGGGGGCGACGGTGATCGAGTCACCGGTGTGTACGCCCATCGGGTCGATGTTCTCGATCGAGCAGACGATGATGCAATTGTCCGCCTTGTCGCGGACGACCTCCATCTCATACTCCTTCCAGCCGAGCACGCTTTCCTCGATCAGCACTTCGGTGGTCGGCGAGGCGTCGAGGCCGGACTGGACGATGTCGTAGAATTCGGCGCGGTTGTAGGCGATGCCGCCGCCGGTACCGCCCATGGTGAAGGACGGGCGGATGATGGCGGGCAGGCCGACATGGTCGAGCGCCTGGGCGGCAATCGCCATGCCATGGCTGATGTAGCGCTGCTTGCGGTCGCCTTCGCCGAGGTTCCAGCGGGTTTCCAGCGCGTCGAGCGCGGCATCGAGGTCGGCAGGCGCCTCGGCCTTGACGGCGGCGCGCTCGGCCTCATGGGTCTTGCGGTCGGCGTTCTTGACGTCGGTGGCATTGGCCAGCATCGACTTCGGCGTTTCCAGGCCGATCTTCTTCATCGCCTCGCGAAACAGCGCCCGGTCCTCAGCCTTGTCGATCGCCGTGGCGTCGGCGCCGATCATCTCGACATTGTAGCGCTCGAGCACGCCCATTCGGCGCAGCGACAGAGCGGTGTTTAGCGCGGTCTGGCCGCCCATGGTCGGCAGCAGCGCGTCGGGCCGCTCCTTGGCGATGATCTTGGCGACGACTTCAGGCGTGATCGGCTCGATGTAGGTGGCGTCGGCCAGTTCCGGGTCGGTCATGATGGTGGCCGGGTTGGAATTGACCAGGATGACGCGAAAGCCCTCCTCCTTCAGCGCCTTGCAGGCCTGTGTGCCGGAATAATCGAACTCGCAGGCCTGGCCGATGACGATGGGGCCGGCCCCGATGATCAGGATCGACTTGATGTCGGTGCGTCTTGGCATCGTTGTGAGTTCCGTTCGGCGAGCGGCTTGCACGAAAAACCGGGACGGGAAGACCCGGCCGGTTGTGCTTGCGATTCTGGTATCAGGCTAGGAGGGCCTTATAGGGAAGAGTTTTGGGAGATGTAACCCCGAAAATGAGGCTAGGCAGTAGGGATTAGGCAGTAGGGATCAGGCAGTGGGGATTAGGCAGGAGCGAGGTTAAGGCGCCTATTGCCCATTCCCTACTGCCTGACACCTAATCCCCCAGCGCGAGCTGATCCGTAATCTCAAACCGCTCTGATACCCCGACGCGGATCATGTTGAGGGCGCCTTCCCTTGTGAAGCGGAACTCGCTGGGCGAATCCGAGTTGGCCGGCATCCCGGCAGAGAAGGAGATGACGCGGGTGCCGCCGTCGGGCCAGGTCACGGTGATATCGGCCTTGTCAGTGCCCTTGTGGACGATGTTGACGGCGCAGCGGGTCATCGGCTGGCCGACATAGCGCGCGCAGGGGATGTCGGCGGTGGCGCCGGGGGCGGGCGGGGGTTCCAGCCGTGCAACGGTTTGCGTAGCGGTCGCAGCTTTGGCCTGGTCTGGCCGTGGCGTCGGGGATAGTACCCCCGGCGCGGACGCTGTATCCGGCGCTGCTCCCGCAGACGCGGCGGCGGCGAGTTCCGGCGTCCCTGTGGCCTCCGTTGCCGGAGCCTCTGTGGCAGGGATTTCATCCGTCGGCGGACTTTCATTCGCTGCGAAGGCAAGGCCGTAAGCATCCTGCATGGCGGTCCTGCCGATCTCGGCGGCGGACTTCGGCGCGCCTGGATTCGTGCCGCCAAGGCGCTCCGTCAGGTCGAGTGGAGCCGGCGCGGGTGCAGCCGGGGTGGGTGGAGCCTGAGTGGGTGCAGCCGGAGCGGCAGAGGCGGCGGGTGCAGTCGTCCGGGGCGCTGCGGCCACGTCGGCCGGCTGCGTCGACATGTCGGGCGCGAGCGTCGGGCCGCCGGCTTCAGCGCTGGCGGTCACCTGGGGCGGCGCGGCGTCTACTTCGACCACGGTCGGATTGTCGGGGATAAGATAGCGCGCGGGCGCCCAGCCTTTGACCAGTGGATTGTCGATCTCCTCGACCTTGCACCAGCGGTGGCCGTCCACTTCGCTGCAGCCGAAATTCCTGACGCTCGAGCCGATCGGCAGGCGCGCCTGGGTTCTGCCGACCGGCGACGGCGTGGCGCGGATGTTGAGGAGATCGCCTGGGCCGAGCTCGGTCACTATGGAAACGATGTCGGCAGGCGCGTCCTCGGCATTCGCCGGCATGCTCACCAGCAACGGGCCCATGAGCAACAGCCCCATGAGCAACGGGGCCCGCAGGAGCGGAGCGCCAGTCAGTCGATGCAAAATGGTTCGGATTGTGCGCCTCATCATTTGGCCGTGCGCCGATTACCCTTGCGGCAGCAATCCTGCCGTATGCCAAGGCGGTTTTATAATGGACGATATGCGGCCATGTAAGTCTGAAAATGCGTCCGATGTTTGGTGCCGCGAGGCCGAGGCAGGACGCAGCCATGCGGTCAAGCAGAGCCTTGCCAAGAGGGTTTGGGCATGAAGCCGGTCCTCAGCGGATGCGCCCATTCCGGACGGCCCGCCTGTTCGGCCTGTCTCGCCGCCGCTTCATGGTCGTAGTCGACGGCGATGGTCTCGAAACGGTCGGGTCCTTCGCCATCCAAGGTGAGGATGCCGTAGCGCGCATGCGGGCTGCCTTGCTCCGAAACATGCGCCGGCGGCGTGTCATCTTCATAGGCGGGAGCGCCGACGCTGCCGGGGTTGAAAAGGATGGGGCCGCCGGGGATACGGAGCAGCTCCGCGCGGTGGCTGTGGCCGCAAAGCACGACGCGGCAGGCCGGGTCCAGCGCCTGCAACCGCCGCTGAATAGCGGCAAGCGGCGCGCGCACCAGTTGGCCATCGACGATCGCGTCGAGCAGGTATTTCTCGTCATGGTCGGGCCGCGCATGGAAAGCGACCACGCCGGGAACAATCTCCAGCGTGAAGGGCAGGGCGAGCAGCGCTTCGCGCTGCGCCTCCGTCAGCCGCTCCTGTGCATAGCGGTCCGAAGCCCACATCGTATCGTCGGCCGGATCGACGGCGACGCGGCGGTCATGGTTGCCGCGCACCGTCGGCAGGTCGAGCGCTTCGAGCCGCTCGAACGTCTCGCGCGGCCAGAGCGGGCCGGAGACACAGTCGCCAAGGTTGACGGTGAGATCGGCGCCGCCGCGCCGCGCTAGATCGGCGAGCACGGCATCCAGCGCCAGCACATTGCCATGGATGTCGGCGAGAACGGCAATGCGCATGCGGCGGGCTCCTTGGTGCAGCCCGTTGAGGCTTGCGGCCCGTCTTCGTTATCAAGCCCCTGCCTTCATTATCAAGCCCTCGAGATCGTTCGAGACAGCCGGGAGCCCCGCCTATCGCGGAAGCACTCCATCTGCTAGCGTCCACGCCGCTCCAGAGTTCATCCGGGGGAGGACAGGCGATGACCCGCGACCAGATGGTTGCCCACCTTCGCGCCGCCAATGACGTCGCGCGCGAGACTGCCGCGCACGGGCACCATCCTTTCGGCTGCGTGCTCGTCGGCCCCGACGATCGCATCCTGATGCGGCAAGGCAACATCAACACCGTGCGCCACGCCGAAACGGAGCTCTCCCGGCGTGCCGCGAACGCCTATCCGCCGGATTTCCTCTGGTCCTGCACGCTGGTCACAACCGGCGAGCCCTGTGCGATGTGCACGGGAACGCTCTACTGGGCCAATATCGGCCGGCTGGTCTACGGCTTCGAGGAGACCAAGCTTCTCGCGCTGACTGGCAACCACGCCGAGAATCCGACGATGAACCTCTCGTCGCGCACAGTCCTCGGCTCCGGGCAGAAGCCGGTCGAGGTCCACGGCCCTTTCCCCGAGATGGACGAGGAACTCCTCGCCCCGCATATCGGTTTTTGGCAGCGCTAGGAGCGGCCTGACTTCGGCACCAGCTACGCCGGCATTTCGATGTCGTGGCCTCCGACGATGGGCAGAGCCGGGTCATCTCCGGCCGCCGCAATCACGCTATCGAGCAGGCCGGGGAAGCGGGCGTCGAGGTCGGCGCGGCGCAGCGTGATCATCCGGTTGGTGCCGGCCACTTCGGCGCGGGTGACGCCGGCTTCGCGCAGTTTGGCCAGGTGATAGCTGAGATTGGTCTTGGAGCCGAGGTCGAGGAACCGGCTGCAGTTCAGCGGCACGCCTTCCTTGCTGGCGAGATAGCGCACGATGGCGAGCCGGGTCGGGTCGCCAAGCACGCCGAGCACAACCGGCAGGCTGATCTGGTCTGTATTGGGGTGCGGCAAAGTCATGGCCCGAAACTAAGCACAGTCGGTGGCGATTTCAACGCGTCCATGTTTCGCGGGCATGCACGGTCCGTTTCGCGATTGGCCCAATGGCTGTCCTGACACAGGGCTGTCAGCAGGCTTCAGCTATTTTCGCCTGGGTTCATTGACATCATGTCCTGTTATGTCCAATTGTTCAATAAGTTTTGAACTAAGGACACGCCCTATGGACAAGCGCCTCTTCTGGCTTGCGCTCGGATCGTTCACGATCTCGACCGAAGGCTTCGTCATCTCCAGCCTGCTGCCTGACATCGCCACCGACGCCCGCATTTCCATTCCGCTCGCCGGCACGCTGATCACCGCCTTCGCGCTGGCCTATGCCATCGGCACGCCGATCCTGGCAACGCTGACCGGCGAGTGGGACCGGCGCCGCGTCATCTTGTGGACGCTGGCGTTCTTCGTCATCGGCAATGTGCTGGCGGCGCTGAGCTCGTCCTTCGAGCTGCTGCTCATTGCCCGCATCATCATGGCGCTGTCGTCAGGCCTGTTTGCCGCGACCGCTCAAGGCACGGCGGTGGCGCTGGTCGATGACCACCACCGGGCGCGGGCCATTGCAGTCGTCGTCGGCGGCACAACGGTGGCGGTTGCGCTAGGTGCACCGCTCGGCGCGCTGGTTGCCACGATAGCCGGCTGGCGCGGGACCTTCTTTGCCATTGCCGGGCTCGGCGCGCTGGTCGGCGCCATCCTGTGGTACCGGCTGCCGCGCGGAATTGTCGGCACCAAGCTGCCGCTCAGGCGGCGGCTGGCTGCGGCGCTGCGCCCCGGCGTCATTCCGATCCTGTTGACCACCGCTCTTGCCCTGATCGGCGCCTTCTCGGTGTTTTCCTATATCGCGCCGCTGGCCATCCAGAGCGGCGGCCTCAGCCCGATTGCGCTGCCCGGCATGCTGCTCGCCTTCGGTGTCGGCGCCGTCATCGGCAACATAGCCGGCGGCCAGGCGGCCGACCGTTTTGGTGCGACGCGCACCGTCGGCTGGTCTCTGGCGCTGAGCGCCGTTATGCTGGTGATGCTCTCGGTCATCCCGACCTTCCTGCCGCAGCATCTCGCCGGGCTGGCATTGATGGCCATGATGGTGCCGTGGGGCATGGTCGGCTGGGCATTTCCGCCGGCGCAGGCCAGCCGCATCATCAAGCTGGCGCCCGACGCCGCCCCGATCGTGCTGTCGCTCAACGCTTCGGCGCTCTATCTCGGCGTGGCGCTGGGTGCTGTGGTCGGCGGCGCCGTGCTGCGCTACGGCGTGCCGGCCGATCTCGGCCTGGTCGCCGCCATCTTCCCGCTGATCGGGCTTGGCGTGGTGCTGGCCGGCCGCTGGGCGGCCCGGCCGGTCGCCATGCCGGCCGAATAGACCTTTGCAAAGGACCGGCGGCCGCTCTTTCAGCTTGAAGGGGCGGCCGCCGGCACGTCGTATTCCAGCGCCGCGACTTCATCCAGCATAGCGCGCAGATCTGCCGCTCGTTGCGGGCCGAACAGCGCCTCGAAGCGCTGCTGAGCAGTGCTCCACAATTGCGTCGTCTCCTCGAGCTTGGTCTGGCCTTGCGGCGTCAGCCGCACCCGCTTGACGCGGCGATCGTCCTTGTCAGCGAAGGCGTCGACATAGCCGTCGCGGATCAGCGGCTTCAGCGTATGGCCGAGCGCCGAGAGATCCATGACCATCGCTTCGGCTATCGTGCCCATCGCCGGCTCGTTGCTGACATGGATCTGGTAGAGCAGGCCGTACTGCGTGCCCTTCAGACCCGAAGGCGAGATTACATCGTCATAGAAGCGGCCGAGCTTGCGCGCGGCCCGCCGCAGCGTGGCGTTGTTGCAAAGGCTAAATCCCGGCAGCGCGGTCTTGCTCATCACGACTCCTTGCCGGCAAAACCGCTGCCGGCCTGCCGCAGAAATAGTTTCTGCCGCCTCCGTTGACAAGATGGTGGTATATGCCTACTTCCCGGAAAGTGGTATATGCCACTAATTGGAGATCAGGGCGGGACGAGGGTTCATCGACCTGTCTCGCCGGGCAGAAAAAAGGAACAGGACAATGAGTGGACAGGACAACAAGGGTACCGCAGTCGTCACCGGCGCATCGGCCGGCATAGGTGCTGTCTATGCCGACCGGCTGGCCGGGCAGGGCTACGATCTGGTGCTGGTAGCGCGGCGCGCCGACCGGCTGGAGGAACTGGCTGAAAAGCTGCGATATGCTTACAAGCGCAAGGTCAGCGTGATATCAGCCGATCTTGCCGACGACAATGATGTGCGCCGCGTCGAGCAGGCGATCGCAGCCGACGACAGCGTCACGCTGCTGGTCAACAATGCCGGCATTGGTGGCCAGGCCGTGGTGGCAACGGCCGACGCCGACGAGGCCGAGCGCATGATCAAGGTCAACGTCATCGCCTTGACCCGCCTGACCCGCGCCGTTCTGCCGGGGCTTCTTGCGCGCAACCGCGGCGCCATCGTCAACATCGCCTCTGTGCTCGCCTATGATACCTCGTTCGGCGGCATCTACAGCGGCACCAAGGCCTACGTCGTCAACTTCACCGAGGCCCTGCACCGCGAAGTCGCCGGCACCAATGTGAAGGTGCAGGCGGTGCTGCCGGGCGCGACCCGCACCGATTTCTGGGAGCTCGCCGGTGGCGATATCGACAATCTGCCGAAGGAGATCATCATGTCCGCCGACGATATGGTCGATGCCGCGCTTGTGGGCCTATCCAGGGGCGAAGCCGTCACCGTGCCGGCACTTGCCGACACAGCCAAGCTGGATACGTTCCTCGGCGCAAGGCAAGTCTTCTACGGCAGCCTGCACGCCGACAAGCCGGCTGCCCGCTACGCGGCTTGAGAGTAGCCGGTTCGCTTCGCGAACCAGGACCCCCACCCCGCTCACTTCGTTCGCGACCCTCCCCACAAGGGGAGGGTAAAGTGCGCGCTCCCCTACCTCTCCCTTGTGGGGAGGTCGGACCGCAGGTCCGGGTGCGGTACTGGCGCCGACCTCTGCGTTTACGCTCCCCGCCACATCGGAATGATCGACGCAGCCAGCACCAGCGCCAGCACGATGTTGAGCGCGCGCCATTGCCATTCGGTCTTGAGCAGCCGTGCCAGCACCATGCCCGCGACGCACCAGATCGACAGCGAGATGGCTGCGGTAAAGCCGAAGGTCGAGCCGAGCAGCAGCGCGAGTTGTCCCGGACCGTCGGCAAGGGCTGCGAACGAGGCCGCCGCACCCAGTCCCATCGCCCAGCCCTTCGGGTTCATCCATTGAATGCCGGCGCCGCCCAAGAAGCTGTTGGGTTTTGCCATCGCCACATCGAGATCAGGCGGCCCGGCGCGGCCGATCTTGATTGCCAGCCAGATGAGATAGAGCGAGCCGATGATTTTCATCGCCAGTTGCAGCGAAGGCATGGCCAGCAGCAGACCGGCGAGGCCGGCGGCGGCAGCAGCGGTCACGGTGGCGAGGCCGGCAGCGCTGCCGATCAATAGGGGAACGGAACGGCGAAAACCGAACTGCGCGCCTGAAGCGGTTGACAGGGTGGTGGCGATGCCGGGCGTGACGGTGGCCACGAAGGCAAACAGGATGAGCGGAAAGATGGGCTGCAACATGAGGCGTCCTTCATCAAAAGCCCAATGGTAGACTTCCGCATACTTCAGTAAATGCAATGTTTGCGATGGTTGGCATTAGCAGATATAATGCCAACCATGATCCGCAACCTCGACACAGCGCTGATCCGCACCTTCGTCACTGTCGCCGACAAGGCCAGCATGACGGCGGCGGCGAACGCGCTGCATCTGACGCAAGGCGCCGTAAGCCAGCAGATCAAGCGGCTGGAAGAAGCGCTCGGCTGCAGCCTGTTCGAGCGCGACCGGCGTGGCTTGCGGCTGACGCGGCCCGGCGAGCGGCTGTTCGGCAAGGGCAAACGGTTGCTTGGCCTCAATGACGAGATCTGGGCCGAGATGGCGGGCACCGAGGTCGCCGGCCAGGTGCGGCTCGGTGTTCCCTATGACCTTGTCGGCACTTTGCTGGCGCCGGTGCTGAAGGCCTATGCCGAGACCTATCCGCAGGTCGAGATTTCACTGCTCTGTGCGGCTTCGCCGGACCTTGCCGCGGCCCTCGCGGCCGGCACCATCGACCTTGCCGTCATCGAGGAACCGGTCGGCCCGTCGGCCGGTGAGTGCCTGGCCATTCACCGGCTGGTCTGGGTCGGGGCCAAGGGCGGCGTCGCCCGCGCCAAGCGGCCGCTGCCGGTGTCGATCGTCGCCGATACCTGCGCCTTCCGCCCGGTGGTGCTGTCGGCGCTGAACGAGCACGGGCTGGAATGGCGCACCGTGTTCGAGAACGGCAACATCGACGCCACGACCGCGACGGTGCGCTCCGACCTTGCCGTCACCGCCTGGCTGGCCTCCACCGTGCCTGCCGATCTTGACATCCTGGCTTTTGATGCCGGGCTGCCGCCGCTGCCGAATTTTTCCATCAATCTGCATTTGCCGAAGTACGGCACGGCGCCGGCAGCGCAGGAGTTCGCGCGGTATATCCGGGGTGGGTTGGCACGGCGGGCTGTGGCGGCTTAACAGAACTTGGATTTGCTCTCCCCCGTCGATCGGGGGAGAGGAAAGGTGCCAAGCCTGTCCCTGTTACTTCCAGTTCTTACGCCGCTCGAGCTCGGCCTCTGACGGCTTCTGCGTAGCGAACGACCCGACCTTGACCTCACCCCCGCGTTCGTAGGTCGCCATGATGACGCCGGTGGTGGTAGCCTGCGACTTGACGAGCTTGAAAGCGGCCGGCATCGCACCACCATCGAACAGCCGCTTGCCCTTGCCCAGCAGCAGCGGGAAGATCATCAGCCGGATTTCGTCGATCAGACCGTTGGCCAGCAAGGTCTGGATCAGTTCGCTCGAACCCTGGATGAGCAGGTCAGGCCCATCTTCCTTCTTGAGGCGGCGCAACGCCGCGACGATATCGTCCTCAAGCCATTGCGTGTTCTCCCAGGTGAGCGAATCCGGCCGATGTGTCGCCACATATTTGATCGCGGGGTTGAAGACGTCTCCGATCGCATCTTTCTGGTACGGCCAGTACGCTGCGAAGATGTCGTAGGTTCTGCGGCCGAGCAGCAGGGCGAAGGGCTTGGAGAACAATTCCTCCATGGCCACGCCCGCCACCTCGTCGAAGTAGTGGAACGTCCAGCCGCCGAACTCGAAGCCGCCAACCGGGTCTTCTTCCGGGCCGCCTGGCGCCTGCATGACGCCGTCGAGGCTGACGAAGGTGGCGGCGATGATCTTTCGCATTGCATTTTCCTTTTCCAGGATCCGCGCCGTCAGGGCCGGATTTCGATCTAAGGACGGACAGGCCGGCGGCCGCCCGACAGGCGTTGGCAAAAAAACGCTGCCGGCCGACAAGGGTACCTACCGCCGTCGCCCGCCGCCAAGCGCCTGCGACGAAAACCAGACATCGCCGATGATGGCGGTGGCGGTCCGGTCCGGCGCCCTGTTTGATGTCAGCCAGATCGAACGGCTGCGCGCGGCCTTCTGGAGGTCGGGGATTTTGGCCGCCGGTCCGGCCGCCGAGGCGCCGACGCAGGGGATGAACCACGAGCGCATGAAGGGGTCGCAGGCAAAGCCCTTGTCGGTGCGGGTTACCATCACGGCCAGGCCGACGCCCTGAGACGGACGCCAGGGAAAGATCATGCGGCCGCCCGCTTTCAGCGCCCGCAGCCAGGCAGCCGGCGGTGCGACGACACCGGCATTGACATAGATGATGTCGGACGGCGGCACATCGCCGGTGACGGCATCGCCTTGGATGACGCTTACATTGTCATAGGTTTCGAGATTCTTTGTCGCTCTGGCAGCAAGATCGGCCTCCATTTCGAAGGCGGTCACCGGGCCGGGCGCAACCAGCCGGGCCAGCAAGGCGGTGTAGTAGCCGGTGCCGGCGCCGATATGGGTGACGGCCTCGTCCGGTCTGGGGGCGATCCTGCCTATCCACATGGCGTGCAGGGAGGGTTCGCCATTGTTGATGCCCTTGCCGGCATCGAGCGCCACCAGCACGTCCTGATAGATGTGAACAGGATCGGCGCTCGGCGTCATGATCTTGCCGTTGCCGGTGGTGAGCGCCCTGCCGGCGACTACCGCCCAGGGTCCGGGACCGAGAAAGGCCTCGCGCGGAACGGTGGCGAACGCCTCTTCGAGGCGCGGATCGGCCGAGCCGGCATTGCCCGCCATCAGCTGCGCGTAAAATTTCCTGGCGTCTTCGACACTTGTCATGATGGCCGGTAAGATAGCGCAAGCCGCCGGTTTGTCGCGGTCGGGAATGAGAATCAGCCAACGCCGAAGACGGTGTCGTAGAGCAGCTTGAAGTTGAGCACCAGGATGACCGCCGCGACCACCCAGGCGAGGACCGCCACGCTACGGGGAATGGCAAGGTCGCCCATCTTCTTCTTGTCGGAGACGAACTGCACCAGCGGGATGACCGCGAAGGGCAGCTGCATCGACAGCACCACCTGGCTGAAGACCAGCAACTGGCCGGTGCCCTTTTCGCCATAGAGCGCGGTGACGACCACCACCGGGACGATGGCGATGCCGCGCGTCAGCAGCCGGCGCGCCCATTGCGGAATGCGCAGGCGCAAAAAGCCTTCCATGACGATCTGGCCGGCAAGCGTTGCCGTAACCGTCGAGTTGAGGCCGGAGGCCAGCAGCGCCACCGCAAACAGGATGGAGGCGATGCCGAGGCCGAGCAGTGGCGACAAGAGTTCGAAGGCCTGGCCGATCTCGGCGACATCCTGATGGCCGGTGCCATGGAAGGCCACCGCCGAGACGATCAGGATCGAGGCGTTGACGAACAGCGCCAGGACGAGCGCGATGGTCGAGTCCGTCGTCGCCCATTTAATGGCGTCGCGCTTGCCTTTTTCGGTCCGTTCATAGGCGCGTGTCTGTACGATCGAGGAGTGCAGGTAGAGATTGTGCGGCATCACCGTGGCGCCGATGATGCCGATGGCGATGTATAGCATCGCCGGATTGGTGACGATCTCCGTCGACGGCACGAACATCGAATGCAGGATCGAGCCGACCGGAGGGGCAGCGGCAAAGATCTGGATGGCGAAACAGCCGAAGATGATGATCAGAAGCGCGATGACGAAGGCTTCGAGATAGCGGAAACCCTTGTTCATCAAGAGCAGCACGATGAAGGCGTCGAGCGCCGTCAGCAACGCGCCGCCGATCAGCGGAATGCCGAACAGAAGCTGCAGCGCGATCGCCGTGCCGATCACCTCGGCGAGGTCGCAGGCGATGATGGCGAGTTCGCAGGCGATCCACAGCACGAAACTGACGGGACGCGGATAATAGGCGCGGCAGGCCTGGGCGAGGTCGCGGCCGGTGGCGATGCCAAGCCGGGCGGCAAGCGCCTGCAGCAGGATCGCCATCAGGTTGGACAGCATGATGATGAACAATAGCGTGTAGCCGAACTGGGCGCCGCCGGCGAGGTCGGTGGCCCAGTTGCCCGGATCCATATAGCCGACCGAGACCATGTAGCCCGGTCCCATGAAGGCGAACAGGCGACGGAACCAGACGCCGGACTGTGGCACCGCGATCGTGGAGTTCACCTCGCGCAGGCTGGGAGGATTGTCCTCCGGCCTGTCAAATCGCCAGGATGATCCCAAGGTAGCGTCAGCTTCGGACATGGAGGGCTTTCCACTGGGTGGATCGGTTGACGTCATCCTATCTATGCCAGGGCTCAACATTATGCAATAGGCTATATTTCATTGTATGTGCTTCCTGTTGCGCCGACCGGCAGGCCGGCAGGGGATCGCAAACGCCGGTTGCGCTGCCATGGAATGGAAATAAACGGCTGGAACAGTTAAGCCCGTGCTATGAATGGCAAAGGGCGATTGCTTTGCCCAAAGCCGATTCTTGTCAAAAGATAGGAAGGAGCGCGTGTTGGCGCTGAAGCACAGACCGGTTGGACGCGAGGAGCCGCTGCCGGACGCCGAGATTCATTCGAAAGGGTTCCGGCAGCAGCGCGAAGCGCGCCGCGGCGCGCTGGTCGAGGATTATGTCGAGCTGATCGCCGACCTGATCGAGGACGGCAATGAGGCGCGTCAGGTCGATATTGCTGCGCGGCTGGGTGTCGCCCAGCCGACGGTGGCCAAGATGCTGACCAGGCTGTGCGCCGACGGGCTCGTTTCCAGAAAACCCTATCGCGGTGTGTTCCTGACCGACGCCGGGCGCAAGGTGGCGGAAGAGAGCCGCATCCGCCACCAGACGGTAGAAGCGTTTTTGCGTTCGCTCGGTGTCAGCGCCGAGACGGCGCGCATCGATGCCGAGGGCATCGAGCATCATGTCAGCGCCGAGACGCTGGAAGCCTTTCGCAAGGCGATGATCGCGCCGCGCTGAGGGGTGCCGGGGCCGCACCACTGGAACCTCCGCACGTCAGGCTCGTTGCTCCTGACGTTGCGCGTGATTGTTGCGCGCCAAGGAGGAAAACATGGGCGTCGAACAGGCACCGACCGCGAAGGGCAAGCAGGCGGCCGAGGGTTTGAGGCAGGCAGCGGCAAAGGACGAACGCAAGACCGAGGTCGAAACCGGCCATGCGCTGAAAAAGGGCGCCGCGCGTTTCGAGGAACGCTCCAAAAGCTCGGACGGCAAAAGCGCCGGCACCAAGCAGAAGATCTGAGTTCTGTTCGCAAGCGGCAACCTGCCGCTCATTCCTCGGTGTCCTGCACCCAACTGCGCGGATGGCCGTCGACGCGGAACTGGAATATGAAATAGGGCGGAATGCAGGAGCCCTTGCCAGGCTTGGCTGCGGCCAGATCGTCGTAGCCGGCGGTGCAGATATAGTCCTCGCGGCAGGGATGCGCCTTGTCGCAGGCGCGCAGGCCGGCGGTCTTGGTGAATTCCTTGGTGCAGAATTTGTGGTCCTTGCCCGACGCGACGCAGTCGTTGAAACCGGTCTTGGCCAGGCGGCCGCAAGTCGCCTCGTCGGGAAGCTTGTCGCAGCTTGCCTTGCGCAGCATGCCCCCGGGAAAGCCACCGGTCTTCTGCTCGGGGTTGTCATAGCGTTGGCGCGCCGCGCCATAGCCGGCGAGCTTGATTACCGGTTTCTTGTCGCGCGCCGGATCGATGGCGCAGGCTTTTGCGGTGGCCGGCGACAGGCGGCAATATTTGTCGCTGCCCCAGCTCGACATCTTGATCTCGCCGAACTCGACGGGGTCGCCGACTGCGGTGGCCGCCTCGCTGACGCAGGTGCCGAAGCCCGGATGGATGTCGCTTTCATGGACGCCGGCGCAGCGCAGGCTTTCGCCGCAGTTCCAGTCCTTGAAGCTGGCATCCTTGCCGCTGTAGCAGATCGAGCCCCAGCCATTGTAGAGATCGGTGCCTTTCAGCGCTTCGGCGAGTTTGGCGTCCGGACGGGCGGCGAAGCCGCGTGAGAAATCCGGATGGCCGCCGGCGGCGAAGTCCTCGACGATGGCGCGGCGGCGCGGCAGGTCGGCGAAGAACACCGCCGAGCCGGGGACGAAGACGGCGTTGCGGCGCGGCTCGCTGGCCGGATCGGCGCCGGTGTAATGGAAGCCGGCAATGCCGTGCGTCTGGTGGCAGCCGGTGCAGGTCATTTCGTTGAGACGCAGATTGAAGCCGGCCACCGATTTCACGCTGCGCAGCTCGTTGCCCTTGGCGACATAGTCCTGCAGTGCCTTGTCGATGTCGGCATCGTCGAGCAGCCCATAGGCGATATTGTTTTGCGACCTGGCCATGCCGCCGGGTGCGACCGAGACGGCGCTGGTCGCCAGGAATTTGTCGTCGATGACCAGCCGGCCGCGATCGAGGTCGTAGAGGTTGCGGTCGGTGAGCAGCCATTTGGCGAAGGCCGGCCGGTCGGCCAGAACCACTTTCCGGTCGATCTGGTTCTCCATCTTCGATTCCTGGAAGGTGGACGTCGTTGGGTCCCATTTGAAAATCTTGAGGAGATATTCGGCGTGGCCACCGAAGTCGCGGCGGCTCGAGGCCGACAGCCGGAGAACCTGCATGTTCAGCTCAAGTCGCATGATCTGCGACGAATTCAGCATGGCGTTGGAGAGCGGCCCTTCGTCGGAGCGCAGCCAGGCTGCCAGTTGCTCGGGCGCAAGGTTCTTCTGGCCGGCGGCGAGCCAGCGCTTGGCGATTTCGGCACAGGAAACGGCGGTGGCGCTTGGACGGTCTCTCGAAGCGCGGGCGTGAGCCTCACCGGGCCTGGCGTTGAAGACCAGACTCATGGTCAGCGGCAGCCGCGACGAGATGCGTTGCGCTGTCTTTCCATTCGCCGGCTTTTCCGCGACCGAATAGTGGAAGCGGTAGATCAGCCTGATCTCGCCGCATTCGGTGTGGCCGAGATAGCCGCGGTCCATGCGGTTCACGACGCCGGTCAGGTCGAGCGTCGAGCCGTCATCGTCGATGTATTTCGGGTTGAATTTCTGGCTGGTGTCCTTCGACTTGGCCATGGCCGCGACGTAAGGATCGGGGCTATTGGCAGGCTCGTCGGCGATCTCCTGCTTTACGGCGTTGCGGACAGGGGTCAGCGCGCGCACCGAAAACAGGCCCCGATTGTCGACCTCGCGCGTGAGACCCAGCGCCGGGCCGAGCAGGCGGCTGATCGAGAGGCCGCCACGCTCAAGCGCCTGCAATGTCTCGGGATCGGTTACGGCGACGCTGGAATCGAGCGTCACGGCGCGCGCCGGCGACGGGCCGAGGCATAGCACCACCGCCAGCAGCAGAAATCGACCGATTGTCCGCAAGTCCCCGACACCCCCGTTCGAACCGGATGCTACAGCGCGCATGCCGCCTCGACCAGAGTGCGAACGTGCGATGCCGCTGCCACGAAAAATACTGTGACTTGGCGCAACCATTGCGATAATTGTCTGTTGGGTCGGACTGGGCCACGACATCGGCCAAGCCAGCCGAAATTTGCATACGGGGAGTTGCCATGCTCTGGAAGGGCCGCCGTCAGAGTGACAATGTCGAGGACGAGCGCAGCGACAGCGGCGGCGGTGGTGGTTTCGGCGGCGGCAGCCCTGGCCAGTTCCGCATCCCGATCGGCGGCCGCACCGGCGGCGGCGGCAGCATATTGCTGGTCGTCCTCGTGGTGCTGGCCGGATGGTATTTCGGCTTCGACCCGTCGCAGATCCTGGGCAGCGGCGACGGCGGCGGCGTGCTGCCGGGTGGCGGTGGCCAGATTACCGACAACAGCGGCGGCCAGGACGACGGCGCCGGCACGCCTGCTTCCGACGAGATGAAGCAGTTCGTGGCGACCGTGCTGGCCGAGACCGAAGAGACCTGGACCGGCATCTTCCAGTCGCAGGGCCTGAAATACGAGGACCCGAAGCTTGTGCTGTTCAGCGGCCAGATCCGCTCGGCCTGCGGCTCCGCCTCGACGGCAGCCGGACCGTTCTATTGTCCCGGCGACCACAAGGTCTACCTCGACACCACCTTCTTCCAGCAGCTCGACCAGCAGTTCGGCGCCTCGGGGGATTTCGCCCAGGCATATGTGATCGCCCATGAAGTCGGTCACCATGTGCAGAACCTCACCGGCATCCTGCCCAAGTTCAACCAGATGCGGCAGTCGATGGGTGAGGCGGAAGCCAACCAGATGTCGGTGCGCATCGAGCTGCAGGCCGACTGCTTCGCCGGCGTTTGGGCGCATTTCACCGCGCAGAAGGGCATTCTGGAACAGGGCGACATCGAAGAGGCGCTCAACGCCGCCAAGCAGATCGGCGACGATACGCTGCAGAAGAAGATGCAGGGCTATGTCGTTCCGGAAAGCTTCAACCACGGGACGTCGCAGCAAAGGCAGACCTGGCTGGCGCGCGGCTACAAGAGCGGCAAGCTGTCGGATTGCAACACGCTGACCGGTCCGGTTTGAGGCGCTCGCAAGTTCCAGCCGACCGCGGTCCAAAGCGCATCCGTCGGCGGGCCGATTCACCACCGGCAACAGATGTCAGGAGGAGAACGCCTGAGGCGTTCTCCTATTGTTCCAAAGTGGCGCCTCGCCTATAACGGGCGCCCGCCCAAGGGCGGTCCCAGGGAGCAGACGCCATCATGATCGACCCCAAAACCGCCAGGCGGGGCCTTGCGCTCGTCTTCACCACGCTGCTGCTCGACATTATCGGCTTCGGCATGATCATGCCGGTGTTGCCGGCCTTTCCGGCGTCGGCATCAGCGAAGCGGCGATCGAAGGCGGCTGGCTGTTCTTCGTCTATGCGGCGATGCAGTTCTTCTTCGCGCCAATCATGGGTGGATTGAGCGACCGCTTCGGGCGGCGGCCGATCCTGCTTGCCTCGGTGCTTACATTCTCGATCGACAATCTGATCTGCGCCATCGCCTGGTCCTATCCGATGCTGTTCATCGGCCGCGTGCTGGCCGGCGTTTCGGGCGCCAGCTATTCGACGACGTCGGCCTTCATTGCCGACATCTCGAACGACGCCAACCGGGCGAAGAATTTCGGTCTGCTCGGCATCGCCTTCGGCGTCGGCTTCGTCATTGGGCCGGTGCTGGGCGGGCTGCTCGGCACGTTCGGGCCGCGAGTGCCGTTTTACTTTGCCGCCGGGCTTGCCTTCGTGAACTTCCTCATCGCCATGTTCTTCCTGCCTGAAACGCTCGATGAAAAGCACCGCCGCCGCTTCGAGTGGAAACGCGCCAACCCGGTCGGCACGCTGCTGCAGATGCGCCAATATCAGGGCATCGGCTGGATCGGGCTCGCCTTCTTCCTGATGACGCTCGGCCACATGATGTATCCTGCGGTGTGGTCGTTCGTGTCCAATTATCGTTATGGCTGGAGCGAGCAGCAGATCGGCTTCTCGCTCGGCGCCTTCGGCCTGTGTGGGGCGATCGTCATGGCGACGGTGCTGCCACGCGTGATCCCCAAACTTGGCGAGTGGAAGACGGCGGTGATCGGCCTGACATTCACGGCGGCCAGCGCCTTCGGCTACGCCTTCGCCTCGCAAGGCTGGATGATCTATGCGGTGATCGTCGTCGGCTGCCTCGAAGCACTGGCCGATCCGCCGCTGAGAAGCCTTGCCGCCGCCAAGGTGCCGCCATCGGCGCAAGGCGAATTGCAGGGTGCGATGACGTCGATCTTCTCGATCACCTCGATCATCACGCCGCTGCTCTACACCGCGATCTTTTCCTGGTTCACCGGACCGAATGCGCCCGTAGTGTTCGGCGGCGCCCCCTATCTGGTTGGCGCGTGCTTCCTGACGCTTGCGGTCATTGTCTTTGTGACGAAAGTTGCGAGGCCGACGGCGGTGAGAAGCGTTGCCACCGGCGCTGCGGAAGATGGAGCCCAGATATGAGCCATGACAGCCGCATAGAGCTGACCAAGGACGGTTTGTCGCTGTCGCGGCTGGTGTTCGGCGCCTGGCGCCTGCTCGACAGCGCCGCGCGCCCGGACGCCGACCAGATCGCGCGGCTGATCGGCACTGCGGTCGATCTCGGCCTTACCAGCTTCGACCATGCCGATATTTACGGGCATTACCAGGTGGAAGCTGCCTTTGGCGCCGGCTTGTCGCGCTGGAAGGGCAAGCGCGACAGCATCGAGCTGATCTCGAAATGCGACATCATTCTGGCATCGGCCAACCGGCCTCAGAACCGGCTGAAGCATTACGACACCAGTGCGGCCCACATTGCCGCCTCGGTCGACCGTTCGCTCGCCAATCTCGGCACCGACTATCTCGACCTGTTGCTGCTGCACCGGCCGGATCCGCTGATGGATGCCGACGAGACGGCGGCGGCCCTTGCCGGGCTGGTCAAGTCGGGCAAGGTGAGAGCGGTCGGGGTCTCCAATTTCACGCCGTCGCAGTTCGACCTTCTGGCTTCGCGGCTGCCGTTTGCCTTGGCCACCAACCAGATCGAGATGTCGGTGCTGAAAACCAATGCGCTGGTGGATGGCAGCCTCGATCACGCGCAACGCCTCGGCTATGCGCCGATGATCTGGTCGCCGCTCGGCGGCGGCTTGCTGTTCACCGGCAAGGAAGGGCGAGGCGCGGGTCAGGGCGGCAATCGCGGCGGTGGCTGCCGAGATCGGCGCCGGCGATCTCGCCGCCGTCGCCATCGCCTGGCTGCTGCGTCATCCGGCGCGGCTGGCGCCGGTGCTGGGCACGATGAAGCCCGAGCGGCTGGCCGCCATGGTCAAGGCGCTGGAGATCGACCTCGACCGCCAGCAATGGTTTGCCATACTGGAGGCCAGCGAAGGCCGGCCGGTGGCGTAAGGTTAGATACTAGGCTTCGATCCATTCGCTGGGCACGTCCAATGCCTTCGACAGCATGGTGCTGGTTTGCGCCGATGGCTTGCGGCGATTGGATTCAAGGTCCGACAGGAAGCCCTGGCTGACACCGATGGCATCAGCGAACTCGCCCTGCGTCAGCTTGCGCCAGTTGCGCAGCGCCTTGAGCCGGCTGGAACCTCGCAAAATATCCATGGTCACCTCGGCGGGCAGAGGCTTTTCCGTTTTGAACTCGGCCTTCCGCTCATCGTAGATCGCCACATCCGCAGCGTCTTCTCTGGCTTCTTCGGCGGCATGCAGCAATGCCTCGTAGTCAGCCTTCGGGATGACGACCAGTTCTTCCCCGGTTGAAGTCCTTATGATTTGCGGAGCGTTCATGATGTGCTGTCCTATGGCCGGCTGTAGGTCGTCGTTTCGCGCTTGCCGATGTAGATCGCGAGGATTGTCGTGCGATCTTCATCAATATAACGCGGTAGCAACCGATCCGAAGTCTGTAACCGTCTCGGCCGGCAAGACGTTCTACATCCCCACGCCCGCTGATGGCATAAGTGTTCAAACCCTCAGAGACCTGCTCGCGGACATCGGCCGGCAGGTTGTCGAGATCGCGAGCTGCCAACACCGAGAGGATGATCGTCTTCACTCGCGCAATATCGCAGATTTATCGCTCGAGGCTAAGCGATATTATCGCTGCTACACAGGCCCGTTCGGCCAGCAGTTCCTCGCCGCGCTTTTCGCGGATCAGGTTGACGAAGCGGCGGAACAGATAGTGCGAGTCCTGCGGGCCGGGCGAGGCCTCGGGGTGGTGCTGGACCGAGAACACCGGACGTCCGGTCAGCGCGATGCCGCAGTTCGAGCCATCGAACAGCGAGACATGGGTTTCCTCGACGCCCTCGGGCAAGGAGTCGGCATCGACGGCAAAGCCGTGGTTCATCGAGACGATCTCGACCTTGCCGGTGGTATGATCCTTGACGGGGTGGTTGGCGCCGTGATGGCCCTGGTGCATCTTGGCGGTCTTGCCGCCCAGCGCCAGGGCCAGCATCTGGTGGCCGAGGCAGATGCCGAACACCGGAATATCGGTCTTGAGCAGGTCCTGGATGACCGGCACCGCGTAGTCGCCGGTGGCTTCCGGGTCGCCGGGGCCGTTGGAGAGGAAGATGCCGTCGGGCTGCATGGCCAGGATTTCTTCCGAACCGGTACCGGCCGGAACCACGGTGACCTTGGCGCCGAGGCCGGAAAGCAGGCGAAGGATGTTACGCTTGACGCCGTAGTCGATGGCGACGACGTGCATAGACGGCTCGGCCTGTTCGCCAAAGCCTTCGTTCCACACCCAGGGCGTTCCACGCCAGACCGAGGACTGGCCGGAGGTGACTTCCTTGGCGAGGTCAAGCCCGATCAGGCCCGACCAGGCGGCGGCCCGCCGCTTCAAATCGTCGAGGTCGAAGATGCCGTCGGGCGCGTGCGCAATGACGGCATTGGGCATGCCCTTTTCGCGGATCAGCGCGGTCAGCGCCCGGGTGTCGATGCCCGACAGCGCGACGATGCCGCGCTTCTTCAGCCACTGGTCCAGCCCGGTGTCGGCGCGGTAGTTGGACGGGTTGGTGACATCGGCCTTGAACACCGCGCCAACGGCGCCGGCACGGGCGACCGGGTTCAAGTCCTCGATGTCCTCGTCATTGGTGCCGATGTTGCCGATATGCGGGAAGGTGAAGGTGACGATCTGGCCGGCATAGGACGGGTCGGTGAGAATTTCCTGGTAGCCGGTGAGCGCGGTGTTGAAGCAGACTTCGGCAACGGCGGAACCGGTGGCGCCGAGGCCGCGACCCTCGATGACGGTGCCGTCGGCCAGCACCAGAAGGGCGGTCGGCTTTTCGGTTGCCCAAGGCGGGGTCAGTTCGGGGGTCATCTCGGCCATGGCGACGCTCCTGTCACGCTGCGCGCTTCGATGGCGGGCCATCTGCGCAGCAAACGGCGCGGCCGATCTCTCGAGCCTGCGCGCATCAATTCTTTGTCTTGTGCAAGGCCGAGTACATAGGGGAAGGCGCCAGAGCGGTCAATGATGCCCGTGCCAAAAACGGCGAGCATTTGTTTCGTCGAACGATATCAGGGCTTTGGCGCGTTTGCTTTGCGGATGGGCCGCGGTTATTGTCCGCGCCGTTCGAAGGAGAAAGCATCATGCGCGCAAAAATCGCCGAATCCCTGAAAAGCGCGATGAAGGCGCAGGACAAGCACCGGCTGCCGACGCTCAGGCTGATCCAGGCCGCCATCCACGACCGCGACATCGCCAATCGCGGCTCGGCCAAGGACCCCGCCAGCGACGAGGAGATCCTGCAGATCCTGGCCAAGATGGTGAAGCAGCGCGAGGAATCGGCCAAGGCGTTCGAGGACGGCAAGCGCCCGGATCTGGCCGCGCAGGAGCGTGGCGAGATGGAGATCATCCGCGGCTTCCTGCCGACGCAGCTGGATGACGCCGCCGTAACAGCTGCGGCGCGCGAGGCGATCGCTGCGACCGGTGCCGCCAGCCAAAAGGACATGGGCAAGGTGATCGCCGCGCTGAAGCAGAAATATGCCGGCCAGATGGATTTCGGCAAGGCCAGCGGCATCGTCAAAGGCCTGCTGCAGTAGGAGCCGACACCGCTTCAATGGCGAAGGAGAGCAGGGGGGCATTACCTCTGGGCAAGAAACGGTCCGCACCGGCTTAAGCGAGCCAAGCCTTGACCTGCCGGAGAGCCCCACCATAATCGAAATCGTCAAACCCACGCTCGAACATCTGCCCTCCTACAAGGCGGCGCTCGAGCGTGGCTGGTCGCCGGACAATGTCCGGCTGATGGAAGCGACGCGCGAGCAACTTGCGGCGATCGACGAGGATCCTGCGGCGTTCCTTGCCAGCCTCGACGATCCCGAGGCCAAAGGAGGCCCGATTACCTTGCCTAATGGCACGACAGTGCCGCGGCTGCCCGGCTTCCGGCGCTGGATCTGGGACGGCGAGGCCGCCGGCTCGATCGGCTTTCGCTGGCAGCCCGGTACGGCCGCACTGCCGTCGCATGTGCTCGGCCATATCGGCTATGCCGTGGCGCCGTGGAAGCGCGGACGAGGCTATGCGACCGAGGCGCTGCGGCTGATGCTGGACGAGGCGAGGGCTGTTGGTTTGCCATATGTCGAGATCACCACCGACCTCGACAATCCGGCCTCGCAGAAGGTGGTGCTGGCCAATGGCGGCCGTGTGGTCGGTCCGTTCATCAAGGACGCCGCGTATGGCGGCGCCGAGAGTTTGTTGTTCCGGATCGATTTGTAGTCCGACGCTATTCGGCCGCTGCCGGCAGCGGCGGCGCTGCCCGGCTGCGCCCCTCCCAGATGTAGGAGGCAAGTGCCACCACCACCGCCACCAGCATGGCGGCAGCGCCCACAACCGGCAGGCTGCGAAAGCCGTAGCCGGCATTGAGCATGGCCGCGCCCAGCGACGCGGCGAGCGCGATGCCGACATTGAAGCCGGAGGGGATGAGCGAGGAGGCGAGGTTGGAGGCGTCCGCCGTCCAGGCCAGGATGCGGGTCTGGATCGGCGTGCCTATGGCGAAGTTGAGGCCACCCCAGATAACGATGGCGATGACCATCGGCACGGGGTAGGGGCTGACGGCATAGATCACGCCCAACATCACCGCCTGCAGCGCAAGCATGGTGATCAGCGACGGCATCAGCTTCCAATCGGAAAGCTTGCCGCCGAGAAAGACGCCGACCGTGGCGCCGACGCCGTTGAGCAGCAGCACCCAGGGGATCAGGCTCTCGTCGAGATGGGTCACCTCAAGCAGTGTCGGGGTGATGTAGGTGAACAGGCCGAACTGGCCGATCATCAACATCAGCATCAGGATCAGCGAGGTCCAGACTTGCTGGCGCGCCAGCACGCGAGCCTCGCTGCCAAGGCTGGTGGATGGGCTCGATGCGCCCGTTTTGCGCGGCAGGAGGGCGGCCATGGCGGCAAACGCCACCACGCCAAGCGCGCACATCACCCAGAAGGTGGCGCGCCAGCCCCAGAGATTGCCGATTGCGGTGCCGGCCGGCACGCCGATGACATTGGATACGGTGAGGCCGGAGAGGATGACGGCGACAGCCATGCCGCGCTTGTCCTCGGGCACGAGGCCGACAGCCACCACCATGGCGACGCCGAAATAGGCGCCGTGTGCGACGGCGACCGCAATGCGCAAGAGCAGCATCGAGGTAAAATCGGGCGCCAGCGCGCAAGCGGCCTGGCCGATGGTGAAGGCGACGGTCAGGCAAAGCAGCAGCGTCTTGCGGGAAATGCCCTTGGTGGCGAGCGCCAGCAATGGCCCGCCAACCGCGATGCCGCCGGCATAGCCTGAGACGAGATAGCCGGAGGTCGGGATCGAAACGCCAAGGCCGTCGGCCACTTGCGGCAGCACGCCGGCAATGACGAATTCGGTGGTGCCGAAAGCGAAGGCGGCGATGAACAGGGCAATGAGCGGAAGCATGGCGCGGAAGCGATCCTTGAACGAGTTGGCCTCAAATCATGGATGGCGCTTGCCGGCAATGCAGAAATTTTTGCGGCCGGTTTAGGTTTTCTTGATCAGCTCGCCTTCAACCTGGAGCCGCCGAGCAGGCCGCGCTCTTCCAGCACCGGGTAGGCCATCGACGCCAGCAGCGAGTTGATCTGCTTCAGGTCGCGGATGGTGTCGAGGTGGATGGAGCTGGTCTCGACGCTCTTGGCGGTGCCGTCGCGCAGGCGCACGAAATGGCTGGCGCTGGTTTCCTTTTCGCGGTCGCGCAGCCGGTCCTTTTCCAGCACCAGCTGGCGGGCAGTCTCAGGGTCGCGCGACACCAGCACGTTGAAGGCAAGCCTGGCGTTGGCCAGCACCGAGGTGTGGAAGGCGAGCAACTCACTCCAGCCCTCGGGCGTGAACTCCAGCCCGCGCTCGAACTTCTTCTTCACATGCACCAGCATGTTGCGCACGATGATGTCGCCGACCTGCTCGAGCTTGACGCAGGCGCCTATCAGCTCCTGGCAGCGCAGCGCCTCGTCCTCTGTGAGCGAGTTCCTGGTCAATTTGGCCAGATAGAGCTTGATCGCCGCGTGCTTCCTGTCGACGCGGTCGTCAAGGGCGGCCAGCGCCTTGATCTTGTCGCCGTCGGCGCTTTCATACAGCTCGATGATGCGCTTGAGCATGATCTCGACCGTCTCGCAGACGCGCACCACCTCGCGGGTGGCGTTGGCCAGCGCCTGGCTCGGAACGTCGAGCGCGCCGTCGTTGAGGGCGGAGAGTTCGACCACATCGAGCTCTGTAGCCGGCGCCGGCTTGGTGCCCATTGCGACGATCTTCTCGGAAGCACGATAGATCAGGCTGGCAAGCGGCAGGCCGGCGAGCAGGATCAGCACATTGAACAGTATGTGGGCGTTGACGATCTGGTCGGGCACGGTGGCGCCGAGGAAGGCGACCGGCGGCTTCAGCGTCATGAACAGGATCAGCATCACCAGCGAGCCCATGCCGCGCATCAACAGATTGCCGATCGGCACGACGCGCACGCCAGGTTCGGCACTTCGGGTGAGCAGCGGCGCGATGATCGACGAGCCGAGATTGACGCCGAGCACCAGCACGATGCCGAGTTCGGGCGGGATGAAGCCGCGGCCGGCCAGCGTGACCATCAAAAGCACGGCGGCGATCGAGGAGTGGAACAGCCAGGTGACGAGCGCGGCGAGCAGATAGGCGGTGACGTAGTCGCTGGAGAAATATTCGATGATGAGCGGCATCAGCGTGCTCTGGCGCAGCGGCTCCGAGGCCTGGCCGATCATCTCCAGCGACAGTACCAGAAGGCCGATGCCGACCAGGATGCGGCCGAACTGGCGCCAGTCGCGCCGCTCGGTGGCCATGAACATGACCGTGCCGGCGACGAGGCAGATCGGCACCAGCAGCGTCAGATCGAAGGTCAAGAGCTTGACCACCAGCGCCGAGCCGATCTCGGCGCCGCGCACAGCCAATTGGCCCGACATGCCCGAGACGATGCCGGCGCCGGCGAAGGAGCCGACGAGAAGCGTGACGGCGGTCGAGCTCTGCAGCGCGATGGACAGGCCGCAGCCGGCCAGCACCGCCATGATCGGATTGCGCATGGTGGAGCGCAGCCGGTGACGCAGCACGTCGCCATAGGCGCGCTCGACGCCTGTCTTGACCATGCGGGTGGCAAACAGCATCAGCGCCACCGCGCCCGCCAGATGCAGCAGGACGACGGAGCCGCTCATTTCGAAACCCGCACGCAGACAGCTACCGCGACGCGGAGGGCGCGCAGTGCAGGGAGGAAAACGGGGCTGCGAATCATGGTCATGACAGTCTTGAACAATATCCGGAATATTTTAGCCGGGTAATAAAATCTTGTCGATTTCAAGAGCCGTCGCGGCGCGACAGGGCGTGTCGGAAAATGGACGGATGCGCAAATGGTTGCATGGCGGATCCCTGGTGATGGCAGCGGATCGTCCCGGTTTGCCGGACTCCCGGCAATCGCCTTTGCGATGATGTTCAAATATCCAGGATAAGCACCGGATTTCATTACCTAAATGTAATGCTAGTGTTCAGTTTCGGTTCATCCTTCGGGCGCTATTCCCTAGGTATCGACAACCAAGGAGCCCCGCTATGAAACGTATTGTTCTTTCCGCCCTCGCTTTCTCGATGCTGGCCGCCACTTCGCTTACCGGCCAGGCCGCACCGGTGAACGCACCGGTCGCACCGCAGTCGAATTACACGCAGGTCGACTGGCAGAGGCCCGGCAAGCATGTCGATGTCAGGAAGCGCGTCGTGAAGAAGACGGTGGTCGTCAAGCGCAGCCATTGGCGCAATGGCCAGAAATATTCCAGCTGGAAGCGGCACCAGCCGATCCGCGATTATGGCCGTTACGGCCTGCATCGCCCCGGCCGCGGCCAGGAATGGATCCGCGTCGGCAACGACTATGTGCTGGTCAGCGTCCTGTCCGGCATCATCTTCGGCGCCGTTGCCGCGCATTAAGCCCGGCCTCGCCGGCGCAATGCAGAGACTTGAAAGGAGGCGGCCCGAAAGGGCCGCCTTTCTTTTGGCTGTAGAAACCGGGCTTTTTGGCTGTGGAAACCGGGTATGGTCCGCAATAAGGGTCGTCGGATTCCGCGAGCATGATTATATGAGGGACAAACGAGTTCCCCAATGCGCTTTCCGCCCGCCTTTCTCGATGAGATACGCGACCGTGTGCCGATTTCATCGGTCATCGGCCAGCGCGTCGCATGGGACAGGAAGAAGACCAACGCCTCGCGCGGCGACTATTGGGCCTGTTGTCCGTTCCATGGCGAAAAGAGCCCCTCCTTCCACTGCGAGGACAAGAAGGGCCGCTATCACTGTTTCGGCTGTTCGGTGTCGGGCGATCATTTCAAGTTCCTGACCGAGCTCGACGGATTAAGCTTTCCCGAAGCGGTCGAGAAGATCGCCGACATGGCCGGCGTGCCGATGCCGGTGCGCGACGAGCGGGAAGAACAGCGTGAGAAGGAACGCGCCAGTCTGACCGACGTCATGGAGATGGCGACTGCCTTCTTCCAGGAGCGGCTGCAAGGACCGGAGGGTGCAAAAGCCCGCGCCTATCTCAGGGATCGCGGGCTGACGCCGGCGACGCAGCAATCGTTCCGGCTGGGCTTTGCGCCCGACAGCCGCAATGCGCTGAAGGAACATCTTGCCGCCAAGGGTGTGCCCAAGGCCGACATCGAGGCCTGCGGGCTGGTGCGTCATGGCGACGACATCCCGGTCTCCTATGACTGGTTCCGCGATCGCATCATGTTCCCGATCCCGGATTCGCGCGGCAAGATCATCGCCTTTGGCGGCCGCGCACTGGCGCCCGATGCGCTGGCCAAATACATGAATTCGCCCGACACAGAGCTCTTCCACAAGGGCAACGTGCTCTACAATTTCGCCCGAGCCCGCAAAGCGCTGGCGAAAGGCGGCACGGTGATTGCCGTCGAAGGCTATATGGACGTGATTGCGCTGGCGCAGGCCGGCTTCGAGAATGCCGTGGCGCCGCTCGGCACCGCGCTCACCGAAAACCAGCTCGAACTTCTGTGGCGCATGGCGCCTGAGCCGATGCTGTGCTTCGACGGCGACCAGGCCGGGCTGAAGGCGGCGTGGCGGGCCGCGGATCTCGCGCTGCCGTCGGTGCAGGCCGGGCGGTCGGTGCGCTTTGCACTGTTGCCGGAGGGCAAGGATCCCGACGATCTGGTCAAGGCAGAAGGGCCGGACGCGTTTCGTGCCGTGCTGGCGGAAGCGCGGCCTCTCGCTGATTTGTTGTGGATGCGTGAGACATCCGGTGGCGTCTTCGACACGCCGGAGCGGCGGGCGGGGCTGACAAAGACGCTGCGCGAACTGACCGGCCGCATCCGCGATGAGAGCCAGCGCTACCACTACCAGCAGTGGATGCGCGAGCGGGAGCTGACCTTCTTCAGCGCCCAGCGCGAAGTGCGGCAAGGTCGCCAGGACTGGAAACCGGGGCAGGGCAAAACGCCCGCACCCGGCGGACAGTTCGCCAAAGGCAGCGGGGCAGGCGCGCGCGCCGCGATCACCGAAAGCCTCGGCCGCTCCGCCATGGTCAAACGCGGTGGCGAGATGATGTCGGTGCGCGAGGCGACGATCATCGTAGCCCTCGTCAACCATCCGGCGCTGATCGACGAGAACTTCGCCCATGTCGAGTTCCTCGATCTCGCCAACACCGATCTGCAGCGGCTGCACGCCACCATCCTCGATGCGATGGCGCACGACATGGCCAATGACCGTAGCGCGGTGATCGCCACCATCGAACGTGCCGGCTGCAGCGATATCTGGGGGCGCGCCGTGGCGCTCATCCAACGGGCCAGGCAATGGCCCGCGCTGGAAACCGCAGCGCTTGACGATGCCCGCGACGCCTTCAACCAGGCGCTGCACTTGCAGCGCAGCGCGCGCACCTTACATAAGGAGCTGAAACAGGCGGAAGCAGCGCTCGCCAGCGATCCCACTGACGAAAACTACCGGCACCTCATCGAGATTCAGGCGCAGTTCCGTGATGTACAAGCAACGGAAGCGCTGATCGAAGGCTTCGGTGTGTCCTCGGGCAGGGGTGGGCGCGTGTAGGTCGAAACCTGCGCAAGAATGGATGATGTACGTGCTGCGCGTCGAATCGACGCCTCTAAGTCGGGTAATTGATTCGCTTTTTTGATGCGAATCATGCGAGAGGCGCTTGACCTTCTGGCAGAATGACGGAATCAGGACGATTCGAAACCTTAACCCGTGCCGGCGTCGATGGAAATGCACTGACGCGAGGTGCTGATCACTGGACAGGCTGTCAGCCTGCCACAGATATCAGGGTTAATCTGGACTTAATGCATATCGCCCAAAAGTGAAAACCGGTTTTGGGGGCACGATATGAACAAACAAAAGAGTTGATTCGGTTACCGGCCCGGTTAAGCGCCACCAGCGCATGTAGTTTGACCGGTGCGGCAGCTACGCGGCTTCGATGCTCGGCCGCTAGGAGAAGATAAAGACTATGGCGACAAAGGAAAAGGAAGAGGTCGAGACCGAACGTGAAGGCGCCACCGATGGGCCTCTGCTCGACCTTTCCGATGATGCTGTCAAGAAGATGATCAAGGCCGCCAAGAAGCGCGGCTATGTGACTCTCGACGAACTGAACGCGGTGCTGCCGTCGGAAGAGACCGATCCGGACCGCATCGAAGACATCAATGCGATGCTGTCCGACATGGGCATCAACGTGGTCGAGGACGACGATCAGAGCGAGGAGCCCGAGGCCGCCGACAGCAATGCCGACGCCGAGGAAGACGCCAACGAACTGGCCGAGCAGACCGGCACCGCCGTCGCCGCCACGACCACCAAGAAAGAGCCGACCGACCGCACCGATGACCCGGTGCGCATGTATCTGCGCGAGATGGGCTCGGTCGAGCTCCTGTCGCGCGAGGGCGAAATCGCGATCGCCAAGCGCATCGAGGCCGGCCGCGAGACGATGATTGCGGGCCTCTGCGAAAGCCCGCTGACCTTCCAGGCCATCATCATCTGGCGTGACGAGCTCAACGAATCCAAGATCCTGCTGCGCGAGATCATCGACCTCGAAGCCACCTATGCCGGCCCCGAAGCCAAGCAGGCGCCGGTGGTCGAGCGCATCGAGGAGGCGCCCAAGGCCGAGGACAAGCCGAGGCGTGGACGCGACGAGGAAGACGACATCACCAATGTCGGCGCCGACACGCGCGGCCTGGTCGATGACGACGAGGAAGACGAGGACGAGGCGAGCCTGTCGCTGGCGGCGATGGAAGCGGAACTGCGCCCGCAGGTGATGGAGACGCTCGACGTCATCGCCGACACCTACAAGAAGCTGCGCAAGCTGCAGGACCAGCAGGTCGAGAACCGTCTGGCCGCGACCGGCACGCTGTCGCCAAGCCAGGACCGCCGCCTGAAGGAGCTGAAGGACCAGCTGATCAAGGCGGTGAAGTCGCTGTCGCTCAACACGGCGCGCATCGAGGCGCTGGTCGAGCAGCTCTACGACATCAACAAGCGGCTGGTGCAGAACGAAGGCAAGCTGCTGCGCCTGGCCGAAAGCTATGGCGTGCGCCGCGAGGAGTTCCTCAAGGAATATCAGGGCTCCGAGCTCGACCCGAACTGGACGCGCTCGATCGGCAACCTGACCTCGCGCGGTTGGAAGGAATTCACCAAGAACGAGAAAGACGCGATCAAGGATCTGCGTTCGGAAATCCAGAACCTCGCAACCGAGACGGCGATCTCGATCCTGGAATTCCGCAAGATCGTCAACCAGGTGCAGAAGGGCGAGCGCGAAGCCGCGATCGCCAAGAAGGAAATGGTCGAGGCCAATCTGCGCCTCGTCATCTCCATCGCCAAGAAATATACCAATCGCGGCCTGCAGTTCCTCGACCTGATCCAGGAAGGCAATATCGGCTTGATGAAGGCGGTCGACAAATTCGAATACCGCCGCGGCTACAAGTTCTCGACCTACGCGACATGGTGGATCCGGCAGGCGATCACGCGTTCGATCGCCGACCAGGCGCGCACCATCCGCATCCCGGTGCACATGATCGAAACGATCAACAAGATCGTGCGCACGTCGCGCCAGATGCTGCATGAAATCGGCCGCGAGCCGACGCCGGAGGAACTGGCAGAAAAGCTCGCAATGCCGCTCGAAAAAGTGCGCAAGGTCTTGAAGATCGCCAAGGAGCCGATCTCGCTCGAAACCCCTGTGGGTGACGAAGAGGATTCGCATCTGGGCGATTTCATCGAGGACAAGATGGCGATCCTGCCGATCGATGCGGCGATCCAGGCCAATCTGCGCGAGACCACCACGCGGGTGCTCGCCTCGCTGACGCCGCGCGAGGAGCGGGTGCTGCGCATGCGCTTCGGCATCGGCATGAACACCGACCACACGCTGGAAGAAGTCGGCCAGCAGTTTTCGGTCACGCGCGAGCGTATCCGCCAGATCGAAGCCAAGGCGCTGCGCAAGCTCAAGCACCCGAGCCGGAGCCGCAAGCTGAGGAGCTTCCTCGACAGCTGATACCGGCAACAGACCAGAATTCGAAAAGGGCGCCGATGGCGCCCTTTTTGTTGCCGGGTGAAGGCTCTTGTCGCCCATCTCCGTCGGGAGGATACTTGCCTGGTCGGATGCATGTTCTGGGCGAAAAACCGGATGTCCGCCCCGGCTGATGTCCTCAGCCGTGCTCCGTGGCGCCGGAGGGAGGTGTGTGATGACAACCTACATCCTGCTGATGAACTGGACGGAACAGGGCGCCAGAAATATCCGAGAGTCGCCGAAGCGGCTCGATGCCGCCAAGAAGCAACTGGCCGACATGGGCGCCTCGTTCAAGGCGTTTTACCTGACTATGGGCGAATATGACATGGTGGCGATTATCGAGGCGCCCGACGATGCCGTGCTTGCTCGTTTCGCCCTGATGCTGGCAACGGGTGGCAGCGTCAAGACGCGAACGCTCAAGGCTTTCCCGGAATTTGCCTATCGCGAGATCGTCACTTCGCTTGGATAGCGCTGGGCGCGGGTCCGTGCGGCTCGGCGTCATATTGCGGGGCCGTGCCGTCAGGGTGATAGTCGCTCCATGTCCAAGCCTGCGCTGACCGTCTGGTACAACACACGCTGCCCGGTTTGCGATGGCGGCATCACCCGGCAGAAATGGCGGCTGATCGAGGCGATCAAGGCCGGGCGGATCCAATTCCGCGACATCAACCTCGAACCGGCGGCGCTCTCTGGCTACAGCGCCTCGCTGGAGGACATACGCCGCCGGCTGCATGCCACCGATGCCGAAGGCAGGCTGCTGGTCGGCGCCGATGTCGCGGTTGCCGTCTGGCGGGCGACGCCGGGCGAGGGCTGGCTGGCGACGCTCTTCGGCAATCCGGTCGCGCTGCCGCTGACGCGCTTGGCCTATGATCGTTTCGCCGATCTTCTCTATGCCTGGAACCGGCGCAAGGGCCGCTGGTAGCGAGGCAAGGCCCGAAGATATCTGCGGGCCTTACCGTCATGGGCGTTACCGGGACGCCGGCTCGCAAAGCCAGCCGACAATGCGGCGCACCGCCGGCAGCACCATGAGCAACGTTGGGAACGCTACCAGCCAGGACAGGCCCCAGGCAGTGAGCCAGACAGCCGGCAAATCAGGTTGCAGTCCAAGGCTTTTCAGCGTCGATATGAACGAGACGATGAAGGTCATCAGCAGCGACAGCACCAGCGGACTGACGATCGCGGCATAGCGCGCCGGCAGCTTGCCGCGCTTACGGGTCGTGGTCATTTTTGGATTTTCCTGAAACATCCGGTCCGTCGCATTTGGCATCCATTGCGCCGGGTTTCCGGCGGAACTGCCCGGAAAGACCGGGGTGGATGCGTTGCTTGACGTCAGACGCTTACGGAGAGGTTTTGGCCCTCACGCGCTTTCTAGCTGCCGGCGGCGGCGAAATCAACCTTCTGGCGCCGCCTTTAGATGCATCGTAAGATATATCTTGACTCGTCGGCGGGGTAAGCCTAATTAAGATGTATCGTAAGATATAACTCAAGGAGCAATTCATGCACAGACATCATCCCTTTGGCGAGCGCGCCGAGCGCGCATTCCTGCACATGGCAGGCAAATTTGGTGGAAGAGGGGGCGGCGGCTTTGGTCCGTTCGGCCACGGCGGACGTGGCGGTGGACGCGGCGGCCCGGGCGACATGTTTCGTGCCGGGCGCATGCTGGCCGACGGCGATCTCAAGCTGATCACGCTGTCGCTGCTGGCCGAGGCGCCGCGCCACGGCTACGACATCATCAAGGCGCTGGAAGAGCGCACCAGCGGCATCTACAGCCCGAGCCCGGGCGTCGTCTATCCGACGCTGACCTTCCTGGAAGAGGCCGGCTATGCGGCTTCAGCCGCCGACGGCAACAAGAAGGTGTTTTCGATCACCGAGGCGGGGCAGGCGCATCTCAACGAAAATCGCGAAATGATCGACGGCGTGCTCGAGCATCTCGAGCGCTTCGGCCGCAAGATGGCCAAAGCGCGGGACTGGTTCGGCTGGAACGACGACGGCGAGGAAGGCGGACGGCGTGGTGGTCGCTCGGAAGCCCGCGACGAGTTCCGCGCCGTGCGCCACCGGCTGCGTGCCGCTCTCGGCGATCTCGTCGACGCGCCGGCTGAAAAGCAGGCCGAGGCGATTGCAGTCCTGGAAGCCGCCGCTGAAGCCCTGGAAGCGCTATCGCGCGGTTGACCCCTGGCGAGAACGCTTGCCCGTTCGACTGAGGAACGGTACTGAAAATCATCCTGCACCGCGAGACGTGGTGCGGGATGATTGCCGTTGGAGGAAGCCCCATGTCTTTTCTGAAGCGTCTTTTCGGTGGTGGCGGTGAGGGGCGCGAGCCCAAGAGTGCAGCACCGGCAAAGCAGGTTGAGCACAAGGGATTTTTGATCAGCGCCACGCCCTACAAGGCGGAGGGGGGCCAATACCAGACCTGCGGCGTGGTTTCGAAGGAAGTCGACGGCGTGATGAAGGAACACAAATTCATCCGCGCCGATCGCTTTGCCGGACTGGACGACGCCGTCGACATCTCGATCAAGAAGGGCATGCAACTGGTCGACGAGCAAGGCGAGAGGATGTTCGGGTAGCCTACAGCCTCGGATCGATTGGCTCGCTCTCCAGCGCCAGCACGCCGAAAACACACTCGTGAACACGTCGCAGCGGTTCCTTGGCGACAAACCGCTTCAGTGCCTCGTGACCGAGCGCGAACTCTCTGAGCGCCAGGCTGCGCTTGCCACCCAAGCCTCGTTCGCGCAGGCGCACGAGATTGTCCCGTGCATCGTATTCGGGGCCATAGATGATGCGCAGATACTCCTGGCCGCGCACTTTCAGCGCCGGTTGCATGAGCCCCTTCTTGTTTCGGCTGACGAAGTCGTGCGGCTTCACTACCATCCCTTCGCCGCCTGAGTCGGTCAGCGTCTCCCACCAGGCGACGGCCTCCGCACAAGAACCGGCATCGGCCAGGTCAACCATCCGCCATTGCGTTCGCGTTACCACGCCGCCCCCGGCAGCTAGACGGTCCGCAAGCGTCATGTGCCAAACGTGGTTCTGGTCGTACCAGACGCATCCCTCACTTGCCAGCAGGTGGAACGGCGCGACCTTCAGGTCGTCGACGCCCGAGACCGGCCACACGTAAGGCGCCCAGGCAGTGGCGTATCTGGCGGCACGCGCGGCGCGGTCCTCAATGCGAGCCTTGAGCGCGGCCGTATCCACGCCGCGTGCCATCGCACGGGCCAGCGCTTCGCGGCTGGCCTGGAGCCCAGCGGCCGCAGACGTTGCCACTGGGGCGTACTGGCTTTCAATCAGGCTGCTTGCCTTGGCCGACCATGGCATGATCTCGGTGTCCAGCAGCAACCAGTCGCTGTTCAATTCCTGCCATAGATCCGCAGCGTCGACGCTGGCGCGCAGGCGATTGAGCAGGCGCTCCGTCATGCCGCTGTCGCTGAAAAAGGAGCGTCCGGTCCGGGTCCAGATCGCGCCTGTCTCGTCGCCAGATACCCCGAACCGGTCGCGCGCCGTCTGCGCGTTTCGGCACAGAGCGATGACTGCCCGCGAACCCATGTGCTTCTCTTCGCACAGGATTTGGGTGACGCCACGCTCGCGGAAATGACTGAAAGCTTCCTCGGGGCGTTCCAGCCAGCCGGCTTGGCTGCTGGTCTCGGATGGCGACATTGTCGGCGGCAGATATACCAGCCACTGCGGCGACAGCGCGAAGCGGCTCATCACCTCAAGTGCCGCCGACGCGTTCTCCTCGGCCACGACAACCCTGCCTTTCAGTTCGGTCTCGATCCAGCGTCGCCCAGAGACATCCTGATAGTCGAGCACGCCGTCGGCATCGGCCTGTGCCGATTTGCCAAGGCCCGGTCCACCGAGGGGACGCACGGGTTCGGACCAGGTCTCGACTGCCGGCACGTCGACCAGTTCGCGTTCCGGCCAGCGCAAGGCAGTCAGCTTGCCGCCGAACACGCAGCCGGTGTCGATGCAAAGCGTGTTGTTGACCCACTCCGCCGACAGCACCGGCGTGTGCCCGTATACTACGCTGGTTTTGCCCCGATAGGCGGCTGCCCAGTCGGCACGGACGGGCAGGCCAAATTCGTCGATTTCGCCCGTGGTTTCGCCATAGAGGGCGAACTCGCGCACCGCGCCGGAACCGCGCCCGATCATCTCTTCCTTGAGTCCGGCATGTGCCACGGCGAGGCGTCCGCCGTCCAGCCAGACGTGGCTGCGCAGGCTGTCGAGGAAGGCCGGCAAAGCCTCTCGCAGGCCGCGATCCTGAGCGTCCAACTGGTCGATGGTTTGCTGCAGGCCGTGGGCGATCGTGACCTTGCGGCCTTCCAGCCAGCGGCTGAGTTTGCGTTCGTGATTGCCCTGGACACAGTAGGCGGTTCCCGCCGCGACCATGCTCATGGCGATGCGCAAGACGTCGGGCACGTTGGGACCACGATCGACGAGGTCGCCGACAAAGACGATCTTGCGGCCTTCTGGCGGCGTTACAGTGACGGTCCGATCACCATGGCCGTCGGACCAGGCGATGCTGTAACCGAGCTGACAGAACAAGGTCTGAAGTTCGTCGGCGCAACCATGGACATCACCTATGACGTCGAAAGGACCGCAATCGTCGCGCTTGTCGGTCCATAATGGCTGACGCGAGACCTTGGCCGCGTCGATACTGGCCTCGCCGGTGAGCTTCCAGACCTGACGGAAACCTTCGCGTTGCAGGCCGCCGAGGCCCTTGCGAATTTCGTTCGTCATGCGCTGGGCAACGCCGGCGCCGAAGGGACGATCGGCTCGTAGCGCGTTGCGGGCGACGCAAACATCAACACCCGGATCGATGACCACGGCGACCGGCAAAGCGTGCCATTTGCGCGCCAGCTCGACCCACGCCTTGCGATCAGCGGGTCGCACATTGGTCGCGTCGATGACGGCCAGCTTTCGATGCTTGAGCCGTTTGCCGGCGATTTCGCGCACCAAATCAAAAGCGTCGGCCGAGACATCCTGATCAGTCTCGTTGTCGCTGACGAGCGCGCGGCAGCGATCCGACGAGATGATTTCGGTCGGCAGGAAGTGCCTGGCGGCGAAGGTCGACTTGCCCGATCCCGTCGAGCCGATCAGCACGACGAGGGCGAAGTCAGGGATGGTGAGGTCGGTCTTGTCTGGCTCTCTCATCGGGTGAACACCGCCATCTGCGTCGGCGCGCCGAGCACGGGGTCCACGGCTCCGATGCCACTTAAGGCGGCGCTATAGCCATAGATCTCGCCGATCCTGACCGCCCAGGCTTCAAACCGAACCCGGCCCCATTCGAAACGGTGATCCGGATGGCGAAAAGCGCCGGCGGCCAGACTGGGGAACAAGGGGTTGTAGTCAGCGTTCGGCGTAGTCACGATCACGAATTTTGGCGCTGTCTCGCCGAAGATAATACGCTCGATCATTGGCAGCCGGTCTTCGTCGAGATGTTCGATGACCTCGACCAGCACAGCGACGTCGGCTTCCGCCCATCGGCTGTCGCGATATGTCAGCGATCCGTGCAGCAACGTGACCCGGTCTTCAGGCGGCCCCCCGAACTCGTTCAGTTTGAGACGCTTGCCGGCCCATTCCAGTTCACGAATAGCGGGGTCGAGCCCGAACAGCTTGTGGACCCATTTTTCGCGCACGAGCCGATAGAGCAGCTTGCCTTCGCCACACCCCAAATCTGCAACACTGGCCCCTCCGGTCGCCCGAATGGCTTGCACCACGGCGTCCATGCGCAGGTCGTTCAGCCGGATGGGCGCCTCCAGCGCTTGCTCAGGTGCAGCCCGGGCTTCGGGGGGTAGGACCTCATTGGCCGTCTCCGGAGCCAGCCGCTCCAGGGCGATGCGGGCCAACGCACCTCGGTTGCGCAGATAACGGCGCACGATCAGGTCTTTGGCTGGGTGGTTTTCCAGCCAGCCCTCGCCCTTGGACAGCAGCTTGTCAATCTCGGCCTCGCCCACCCAGTAGTGCTTGGTGTCGTCCATCACCGGGATCAGGACATAAAGGTGGTTGAGCAGGCTGCTTAGGCGGCCGGTGCCAGTCAGCCTCAGATGACCGTATCGTGGTCCACCCGCGCCAGATCCGACAGTTTCGACCGGCGCCAGGTTGACGGTCCATCCCAGCGGTTCGAATAGATCTCGAACCAGGGCCTCGCCGCCACGCATCGGCAGCGGGGTCACCACAGCTTCGAGCGGGAGGTCGCTATCGGCCAGTTGCTGGCGCTCCTTCGAGATGCCGGTCATCGCTGTCCGCAGTACCTTGTTCAAAGCCACAGACAGAAATGACGATGCCGTATAAGGTCGGTCGTTTACATATTGATCCAGCAAGCCCTCTGCCTGGCCTTTGCCCCGAACGAGCCCTATCGGATCGACATCGAGCAGAAGCACAGCCTCACAACGCTCATCGGTCGCCTCCGGATAGAACAGCCAGGCCTTGCCGAAGGATAGGTCAGTCTCGTGCAGACGTTCGGGATGCTTGTGCAGCAAGAAGCCGAGATCTGTGGCTGGATGATGGGTTGTCGCGACGGAAAGGAACATCAGCGACCGATAACGCAGACAGGCCGAATAACCAATGGCGTTGCGCGGCAATCTAGTAACGCGATAGATCCGTTTTCGACACGCAACCTATCGCGCCGCCTGACAAGGAAAAAGGCAGGCGCCGAAGCGCCTGCCTTTTCAATGCGAATGACGGGGTGTGCTTACGCGGCGATTTGCGCGCTCGCGGTCTTGGCCACCACGGCATCGACCTTGGCCGTCGCATTGGCGAGCGCGGCGGTGACGGCATCAGGGCCCATGCCGACGCCTTCGATGCGGATGACGTCGACATCGGTCATGCCGAGAAAGCCGAGCACGCCGCGCAGATAGGGGATGGCGTGATCGAACTGCACGGCCGCACCTTCGGAATAGATGCCGCCCGAGGCGAGTACGATATAGACCTTCTTGCCGGTGACGAGGCCCTTGGGACCACCCTCGCCATAAGAGAAGCTCTTGCCGGAGCGGGAGATGTGATCGACCCAGGACTTCAGGGTTGAGGAGATGTTGAAGTTGATGAAGCCGGTGGCCAGGATCACGGTGTCGGCTGCGAACAGTTCGTCAAGCACGATGTCGGAGACGCCGACGACTTCGGCCTGGCGCGGCGTGCGGGCTTCAACGGGGGTGTAGATGCCGGTCGCATAATCGGTGTCGATATGCGGCAGCGGGTTGGCCACTAGGTCGCGTACGACGAGCGTATTCGACGGGTCGGCGGCGACGAGCTTTTCAGCGAATTCGGTAGCGATACGGGTCGAGTGCGAGGCAGCGCCGCGCGGGCTCGAGGTTACAAGCAGGATAGACATAGCGGTTCTCTCCAGTGGGAATTGATTTCTCCCGCCTGATATGGGCCTACCGACCCATTCAAAAAACTGGTATATTTTCTATACGATCCATCCATAAAGTAGGTATGTCGTGCAACCCAATCCGACGCTCGACCAATTGCAGATCCTGGTTGCGGTCGCCGACGCCGGCAGCTTCTCAGCCGCCGGCCGCAAGCTTAACCGCGCGCAGTCCGTCATCAGCTACGGCATCGCCAATCTTGAAGCGCAGCTTGGCCTGAAACTGTTCGAGCGCGAGGGCACGCGCGAGCCGCAGCTGACCGAAATCGGCCGGGCGATGCTGGAGGACGCCCGGCGCATGGTCGGCGTGCTGCAGCGCATCCGTTCGCGTGCCGACGGTCACCATCAGGGGCTGGAGGCTGAAGTTGCGCTGTCGGTTGACGCGGCGCTGCCCTCGCCAGTGCTGGTGCGCGTGCTGAAGGCGTTCGAGGCGCAGTTCCCGACCGTGATGATGCGACTCCATATCGGCACGCTCGGTCTGATCCCCGACCATGTCGTCAGCGGACAGTCGGATCTTGGCATCGGTGGCTTGCTGGGCGAGGTCGACGTGCATCTCGTGCGCATCGGCTTCATGTCGATCGTGCTGGCTGCCGCCCCCACCCACCCTCTGGCACTGCTGCCGAAACCGGTGGCGCTCGAGGATGCGCGAGAGCACACCCAGCTGGTTGTCAGCGACCAGTCGGAACGCACCAAGGGACGCGACTTCGGCGTCTTTGCCTATCGTACATGGCGGCTGACAGATGTGCGTATCAAGCATACGTTGATGCGCGAGGGGCTGGGCTGGGGAGGGTTGCCGCGCTGGCTGATCGCGGACGATTTGGCCAGCGGCAGGCTGGTCGAACTCGACCTTGAACCCTTTAGCGAGGTGCGCTCATCGCTCTATGCCATGCACCGCGCCGACCGCAGCCCGAAACCGGCGGCGGCCTGGCTGATCGACCAGTTCAAACGCCAGCTCGGCTGCTTCAACGAGTTCGACCCGGACGACCTGCCTGAGGATGAGCCGGAGACAGCCCATCGATCAGAGCCATGAGCACGGCGCGATAGTCTTCGGCCGAGGCGCCGGCCTCGACGGCAAGTGCTGCGCGGTCGAAGGCAGCGGCGAGCAAAGCGGTCAGCGCATCGGCCGGCAGTCTGGTCATCGACTGTTCGCGCATTGCCGCAACCAGGCCTTCGCGCAGCGACCGGTTGCCGTGGCGATTGTCGATCGCATCCATGGCGGCGCGGCCAAGCACGGCCGGCCCGTCGAGCAGCAAAAGCCGCGTGCGGCCGGGCGCGCGCATGGCGGCGAGATAGGCGTCCGAGCCGGCAATCAGCGCATTGCGGGCAAACAAAGAAGGCGGCGAGGCGCGCTCGATCTCTTGCGCCACCGCCGCCGCCTCCTGCTCGACCACAGCGGCAAACAGCGCCTGCTTGTCGGCAAAGTGGTGATAGAGCGCGCCGCGGGTGACGCCGGCGGCCGCAACGATCTCCGGCGTGCCGGTCTCGGCATAGGACTTTTCGATGAACAGTTTGCGCGCCGCAGCGATCAGGTCGGCGCGCGTCGCTTCGGTGCGGTCGCGGTTGGAGCGGCGCGGGGTTTCTCGTTGCATACATGCAGCCTGTATGTTATTTTGAATTACATGCAAACTGTATGTTGGCTGACGGGAGAAAGAAAGATGAAGACGACGAGCTATTATCCGGTGCTGATGACGGGCGACGTAGCCGGCACAAAAGCCTTTTATATCAATCACTTCCGCTTCAAGCCGCTGTTTGCGAGCGACTGGTATGTGCATCTGCAGTCTGCCGAGGATCGCCGGGTCAATCTCGGTATCGTCCAGGGCGACCACGAGACGATCCCCGAGGGGGGGCGCGGCCGCACATCGGGGCTGCTGATCAATTTCGAGGTGAGGGATCCTGATGCTGTCTATGAACGGATCGTTGCGGCCGGCCTACCGATCCTGTGCCCGCTGCGCGACGAACTCTTCGGCCAGCGCCATTTCATCACCAGGGATCCCAATGGCGTGCTGATCGACGTCATCAAGCCGATCCCGCTCAGCCCGGAATTTCAGGCGCAATTCGCGGCGGGCGCGGCGGGCGCCTGAACAATGGCAGCAAATGTCGGCAGCGGCTCCGGCCGCTGTGGCCGGACCCGCACCATGCGGTCTATGTTGGTGATGTTGAAGCTGGGCCTGCCGCATGCGTGACATCTGCCTTGTTCGTGCGCCATCCAATCTCGGCCTTCGGCCCTTGGAGCCGGGCCATGTGCCCGGCACCTGGCGTGCGCCGCAGGCGCTGAGCGAAGCTGGTTTGATCGAGTCGCTGGCGCCGGGGCGGGTGGTCGATCTCGACAGACCCGCCTACAGTACCGAACCGCAACCGGGCACTAGGCTGCGTAATGGTCCGGCGATCCGCTGCTTCAACCTCGATCTTGCCGAGATCGTCACCGGTGCGCTTGGGCAAGGCGAGTTCCCGCTGATCATCGGCGGCGACTGCTCGATCCTGCTTGGCGCACTGGTCGCCGCGCGGCGCTCGGGCGCGGTCGCCCTGGTCCATGTCGATGGCCACAGCGATTTCCGCCATCCCGGCAACTACGATGTCAATGCCTCACTCGGCTCGGTTGCCGGCATGGATCTGGCACTTGCCACCGGACGCGGCGAGGCTTTGCTGGCGCAATGGCCAGGTGTTGTCGGTCCGCTCGTCGCCGACGAGGCGGTGGTTCAGATCGGCGAACGCGAGAGCCGCGATGCCGATTTTGCCTGGCCCGACATCAATGCGACCGCCGTGACGCGCATCGACGTCTTTGCCGCGCAGGAACTCGGCGCGGCTGGAGTGTTGCAAAAGACAAGAGCGACGCTGGCGCGCGCCGGCTGTCCCTACTGGCTGCATCTCGATGTCGATGTGCTCGACCAGACGGTGATGCCGGCGGTGGATTCGCCCGGCAGCCCCGGCATCGACCCCGATGAACTCGTTGCCATTCTGTCGGCGCTGACAGCGGACCAGCGCTGCACCGGCTTGGACATGACGATCTACGATCCCGACCTCGACCCGACCGGTGACCTTGCGCGACTGCTGGTGTCGCTGCTCGGGCGGGTGCTCAACCCTCGATAAGGGCTCAACTCGCCCTTGCTACCGGCGTCACCGTCACCAGGCTGACGCCGGTGCGGCGCACCACGGTGCACAGCGTCTCGCGGCCGATGCGTTCGGCGTCGAGCATGCGCACGAGGTCGTCGACGCCGGTGACCGGGCGACCGTCTATTGACGCGATGATGTCGCCTTCCCTGAGGCCGGCCTTCGCCGCGGGTCCGTCTTTCTCGACGCTGCGCAGCCGTACCGCCGTACTGGTGGTCACCTGCGACAGAAGGGCGGCGCGGCGCGGCAAACTGGTGGTGTCGGCCGAGATGCCGATGAAGGCACGGCGCACGCGGCCGAAGCGGATGATCTCCGAAATGACGAAATTGGCGGTGTTGGAAGCGACCGCGAAGGCGATGCCTTGCGCGACGCCGTGGATCATGGCGGTGTTGACGCCGATGACCTCGCCTGCCGACGACACCAGCGGTCCGCCGGAATTGCCGGGATTGAGCGCGGCATCGGTCTGGATGACATCGTCGATCAGCCGCCGGGTCGAGGCGCGCATCGAACGGCCAAGTGCGGAGACCACGCCTGACGTTACGGTCCATTCGAAGCCGAGCGGATTGCCGATGGCAATGGCGATCTGGCCGCGCCGCAGCCGCTTGGAATCGCCGAGCGGCGCGACTTCGGTGAAGCTGCCATCGGCGCGCACCAGCGCGATGTCGGTGTCGGGGTCGCGGCCTAGCACACGGCCTTCGCTGGAGGCGCCGTCGGGCATAGAGACGCGCACCGTTTTGGCATCGCCAACGACATGGAAATTGGTGACGACCAGCCCGTCCGGGGTGATGACGAAGCCGGAGCCATGGCCACCTTGGCCACCGACGCGCTCGATGCGGCAGACGGCTGGGCCGATGCGGTCGACGGCGTCGGCGACTGTCGTCGAATAGGCGTCGAGCAGTGTGTCGTCGGTTTCGAACTTGTGGGCGGCGAGGGCCATTGGCGGGGCTCCGTGTTTTCAGGCGCGATGATGACTATATGTGCGGAGCGGCTCGAACTGCCGCGACCTGACCAGATGGCCAGTCAAACCAGTAACTAGCCGTCAGACGAGTACCTCCGGGCGCACTGCCGAGCGATATCTGGGGCATGAGAAAACCCAGGAGATCATCATGAGTGACTTCAACCTTAATGCATTTTCCGAGGCCATCGCCGATCTCGCCGCCAAGGCTGCGCCGGCAACGGCAAGTTTCACCACCCATCACCATCGCACCGCCAGCGCCTTCCACTGGCGTGACGGCTGTTTCGTCACCGCCGAGGAAGCTGTCGAGGCCGGTGAGGAGATCGAATTGACATTGGCTTCGGGCGAAGCGGTGAAGGCCGAACTGGTCGGTCGCGATCCGTCGACCGGCGTAGCGCTTCTGAAGCCGGCCGGCGCGGCCGCGGCGCCTGCGCTCGCCAAGGCGGATGGGGTGCGGCCGGGCAACGTCGCCATCGCTGTCGGCAGCAGTCAGGGCTCGGCGCTGGCTGTCTCGGGCTCGGTCGGCGAGGTCGGCCCCGCCTGGCGCTCGATGCGCGGCGGCACCATCGATCGGCGCATCAATCTCGCCGTCAATGCCGGCGGCCGTTTCGAGGGCGGGCCGGTGCTTGACGCCAAGGGCGCGCTGATCGGCATGCTGCTGTTTGGGCCACGTGGTCGTGCGCTGGTCATGCCTTATGAGACGATCGAGCGGGCCGTGGCGACGCTGCGTGAAAAGGGCCATGTCGCGCGCGGCTATCTCGGCGCCGGCCTGCACCCGATCCGTGACGGCGCGGCGCGCGGCGCCATGGTCATGAGCCTCGACGACAACGGTCCGGCCAAAGCCGCCGGCCTTGCGCTGGGCGACATCATCGTGGCGTGGAATGGCGAGGCCGTGCACGGCCCGCGCGAACTGATCCGAAAGCTTGGGCCGGATAGCGCGGGCGCTGCGGTGACGCTCGGCGTGGTGCGCGGCGGCGAGCAGCGCGACGTCGCGCTGACCGTCGGTGAAAAACCGCTGAGCTGAGAGGGCCGATGGAAAGCGACACGCTGACAAGGCCGGAGGCGGGTGGGCCGGAGGTGGGTGGGCCGGAGGTGGGTCGGCCGGAGGTGGCGGGCGGCGGACGCCAGCTCGTGGTGCTGATCGCGCTGCACGATGCCGCGCGTGCCGAGCGCCTGTCAGCTTCGCTTGCCATGGCGGACGATCTGCTTCCGGTCGTAGCCGGCAGCGGGATTGCCGACGTCGCTGTCTTCGATGACGCTGTTGCGAACAGTGCGGCCTGGCTCGATCGAGCCGATGGTGGCAACAGCGCAATCCCACGGGTGCTGCTATCCGCGAGCGCTGGCCGGCCGGAAAACCGGGTGCTTGCCGTGCTGCCTTTGGCGTCGGATGCGAATCTGATCGCGGCTGCCGTCAGACTGGCGGCGGCCGGCTACCGGGTGTCCAGGGATGGGCGTTCGACGCCCGCTCGCCACGACGATTTCGATGGCGCCGCCAACGGCGGAAGCCATAGCGGGCTGTTCGGCGAGGAGCCGTTGGACGATGGCGCTACCGCCCGTCCGGCGCTGTCGCCGCGCGAGGCCGAAGTGCTGGCGCTGCTGGCCGAAGGCGCGCCCAACAAGGTGATCGCGCGGCGGCTGAACATCTCCGTGCACACGGCAAAGTTCCACGTCGCCGCGATCCTGATCAAGCTGGGTGCTGCGAACCGCACGGATGCCATCGCGATCGCGATGCGGCAGGGCCTGGTGCTGGTCTAACCCCCTTATCCGTTTGAGCCTACGTTGCGTAACCCGTTGCAGGCTGCCGAGGCCTTGCGCAGTGCATTGCCGCCGCGCAATGGTTCGCGTCAGTGATGTAGCAAGGGAGGTGCCAAGACATGTCGCTCAAGGGAAAGACGCTGTTCATCTCCGGCGGGTCGCGCGGCATCGGGCTGGCGATAGCGTTGCGGGCGGCGCGCGACGGCGCCAATGTGACGATCGCGGCCAAGACCGCCGAGCCGCATCCGAAGCTGCCGGGCACGATCTACTCGGCAGCTGAGGAGATCGAGCAGGCCGGCGGCAAGGCGCTGCCTGTTTTGTGCGACATCCGCGAGGAGGCGCAGGTGGCCGAGGCGGTTGCCAAGACCGTCGAAAAGTTCGGCGGCATCGATATCTGCGTCAACAATGCCAGCGCCATCCAGCTCACCGGCACGCTGGAGACCGACATGAAGCGCTACGATCTGATGCACCAGATCAACACGCGCGGCACTTTCCTGGTGTCGAAAATGTGCGTTCCCCACCTGAAGTTGGCTGAGAATCCTCATATTCTGAATCTGGCACCGCCGCTCGATATGAAGGCCAAATGGTTCAAGAACCACGTCGCCTACACCATGGCCAAGTTCGGCATGTCGATGTGCACGCTGGGGATGAGCGCCGAGTTTGCCAAGGACGGCATCGCGGTAAATTCGCTGTGGCCGATCTCGGCCATCGACACGGCTGCGGTGCGCAATCTGCTCGGCGGCGCGACGGTGGCGGCGATGAGCCGCTTACCCGACATCATGGCCGATGCCGCACACGCCATCTTCCTGCGGCCATCGCGCGAGACATCGGGCAATTTCTACATCGATGAAGAGGTGCTGCGCGCCGAGGGCGTGACCGATTTCGCGGTCTATGCGCCGGGCGCGACCGGGCCGCTGGCCGGCGACTTTTTCGTGCCGGACGCGGTATTTGCCAATTCGCCGACGAACGTCAAAAGCGTCTATTGACGGAAATCACGGGCCGCCGGCGCTGCCCCTCATCCACCTGCCGGCGTTGGTCGTTCGAAAAACCAAGCAGTTGCCTTTCGCCCGCTGTGCGGACCAGCCTCACCTCCCCATGAACGGGAGAAAGGGGCTCATCACGCCTCGCCCTTCTTGCCTTTGCTCAGTCCCATCAGCCGGTCGATATAGGCCAGCATCAGCGCCGAGACGACGAAGGCGAGATGGATGATGGTCAGCCACATCAGCTGGTCGATCGTATAGGAAGACGAATTCAGGAACACCTGCAGCAGGTGGATCGAGGAAATAGCGACGATGGTCGAGGCGACCTTGACCTTCAGCGAGCCGACATCGATGGTACCCAGCCAGTGTACGCCGCCATCCTGGTCGTCGAAACGGCTGACGAAATTCTCGTAGCCGGAGATGATCACCATCACCACCAGCGAGGCGACAAGTGCGGCGTCGATAAGGCCGAGCATCTTCAGGATGGTGTCGGTGTCGTCGAGTGTGAAGGCGACCATGACGAACTCGTAGAGTTTTTTGCCGAAGGACAGCGCATAGACGGCGAGCGCCAGGGCCAGCCCGATATAGAAAACCACCAGCAGCCAGCGTTAGGCGAGGATGATCGATTCGATGGCTAGTTCGAGACGTTTCATGCAGCGGTTCCGGTCAGCTTTGATGTCGACTGGGGTATTTCGATCAGCTTGCCGCGGTTTGCAAGGCAAATTGCGACGCAAAAAAACCCCGCCGGGAGGGCCGGCGGGGTTCAATGCATCCCGCTGGAGTCGGGACGGGGCAGGGAACGCCCAGCCTTGAATCTGGGGAGGGCGGCCGCTCTATTCAATGAGCCGGTTCTAATACCAGTACAATTCTTGTTGAACCGGGATTGCTGTCCGCAGCTCGACCCATCCCGGTCTGCCGGGATGGGTCCTTGTTGTCGATCTGATTCCAGAAAGCTGCTCAAGCCATTGGAAAGCAGATCAATTGTTACTCGCCACCGGTGCCACCAGCGAGGTGATGCGACGGATGCCGACGCGGCGGTTCTCGCGGTTGGGCGCCGTGGTGTTGACCTTGAGGTATTCCTCGCCATAGCCCTGAGTGGTCAGGTTTTCCGGCGGGATGCCGAAGGCATTGGTCAGCGCTTCGGCGACAGACTCAGCGCGCCGGTCGGACAGAGCAAGGTTTGCCTCCGGCGTGCCAACCGCATCGGTGTGGCCTTCGATCAGGAAGGTTTCGGCCGGGTTCTTCTTCAACAGTTTCTCCATGGCCGTGGCGACGCCTTCCAGTTTCTGCACTTCGGTGTCGGATATCGACGCCGAGCCGAACTCGAAGTTCAGCGTGTCGAGGTCGACGCGACGGGCAATGTCGCGCACGCGCGCCGAACGCTTCACTTCGTCGATGGAATAGAGGCGCTGGACCTTCTCCACCGGCGGTTGTTCGAGGAACTCGTAATAATCGTCCGGGCTTTCGACATCTTCCGAATCGAGGATGTACTCGCGGCGCGGGATGGTGAGCCGCATCGGCGGCAGGTCGTCACCGGGATCGCGCCAGTCATTGTCGTCGTCATAGCTGCGCTCGTCGACATAGCTCAGCACATATTCGTGCCCATCCGGCGTGATGCGCGATCGCCTGATGACGTCGCCATTGCGGTTGCGGATGGTGACGATCTGGATGCCATTGTCGCGCTCGACGATTTCGCGGGTGCGGTTGCCCGACAGATCCTCGTAGTAAACATTCCTGGCGCCGCGGTGCATGCGCGGGGCGTCATTGCTTTGCACGATCGTCTGGTTGTTGAACTGCAGGATGACGCGGTCGCCGAGTTGCCGGACGACGTCGACGCCTTTCGGACGCCGGCGGTCGCGGATGTTCTCATCGGGTGCACGCTCGACGCGTTTGCCTTTTTCCTCCGTCACCGGGGCGATCTTTTCTGGCTGAATTGCCTGCTGAGCCGACTTGTCGTCGGTGGGCGGCGGTCCCTGGTCGACCGGAGCCGGCTTTGGGGCTTGCGCTTCGGTGCCGCCCTGCGCGGGCTGCTCGCCCGTCTGGCCGCCAGCATTTTGGCCGTTCCCATTTTGGCCGTCGCCATTCTGGCTGTTGCCGCCCTGGTCCTTGCGGTGCTTGCGCCTGGCATCCTTCTGGCTGTCCAGAATGGGTGCTTCGTCGGGGTTGGCCGTGGCTTCGCCCTGCGCCGGCGTCTCACCTTGCGCGGGCTGCTCGGCATTGGCCGGTTGCTCCGCAGGCTGTTGTTCACCGGTCGCAGGCTGCTGTTCGCCCGTCACCGGCTGTTCGCCGACAGTTTTTTTGCCGTGCTTTTTCGCCTGATCCTTCGGCTGTTCACCTTCGGCGGGAGCCGCTTGCTGATCGGCCGGGGGCTGAATCGGCTCGGCCTGCGGCGCGGGCTCTCCGGCAGGCGCAACTTTGACGTCTGGCGCTTTGTCGGCAGGCGCGGCCTCAATCTGCTGATCCTGCTTGCGCTTTTTCTTGCCCGACTTGTTGTCGTTTGCCGGCGCCACCTGTTCGGTGGGCGCTGCTTGCTCGGCAGGCTGCTGGGCCGGCTGTTCAGCGGGCGCCGCTTCGATCTGCTGTTGGTCGCGCTTCTTCTTACGCGGCTTTAGCGGCTGTTCTTCATTTGCCGGAGCTACCTGTTCGGCCGGTTGTTCAGCCGGTGCTGCCTCGATCTGCTGCTGGTCACGCTTCTTCTTGCGTGGCTTGAGCGGCTGCTCATCGGTCGCCGGCGCTGCCTGGGCGCCGCCCTCATCCGTAGGCGCCGCCTCGATCTGCTGCTGTTGATTGCGCTTCTTTTTGCGCGGCTGCTGTTCCTCGGCGGCAGGTGCGGCCTGTTCGGCCGGGGCCTGCTCGGTCTGCTGCTGATCCCGCTTCTTCCTGCGCGGCTGTTGTTCCTCGGCGGCAGGGGCGGGTTGCTCTGCAGCCGGTGCAGGCTGCTCGGCGGCCGGCGCTGCCTGTTCGGCCTGCTGGCGTTTCTTTTTGCGCGGCAGTTCCTGGTCGGTCTGCTGACCATCTGCAGCAGGGTCGTCCTGGACCAGGATCAGTGGCGCGGCCGTGTGCTGCAAGGGGCCGAAAACGGCGTTGCCCTGCAACGGGGATGCGCCCAACGGCGCGGATGCCATAAGCAGGCCAAGTGCCGTACCTGCCAGTACCCGTGGTTGGCGTTTCATCTTAAATTCTCCTTGTGGGGTCCCATCCCTGCCCAAACTGTCCTTGACCGGATTGGTTCCGGTTTGCAGGCATTACCCGCACCCAAGGACGATTGACCGGCGTTTTGAAGGCAACTTCATGTTTTTCCTATGGTGCGGCCGGAACTTGAAGTCACACAACAGCTTGACCTTGCCGCATGCGGAGGCCACATCTCGACCCATAATGGAAACGCCGTTCTGGAAGACCAAGACGCTGGAAGCGATGACGCCCACCGAGTGGGAATCGCTGTGCGACGGCTGCGGAAAATGCTGCCTGTCTAAACTCGAGGACGAGGATACCGGCGAGATCTACTGGACATCAGTCGGCTGCCGGCTGTTCGATGGGCAAAGCTGCCGCTGTTCGGACTATGCCAACCGGCTGGCGCGCGTGCCGGACTGTGTCGGGCTGACGCCGCAGAATGTGCGCACCATCACGTGGCTGCCGAAAACCTGTGCCTACCGGCTGGTTGCCGAGGGGCACGACCTCTATTGGTGGCACAGGCTGGTGTCGGGAAGTGCCGAGACCGTTCATGATGCCGGCATCTCCATGCGCGGCCGCGTCCGCGCCAGTGAGACCGATCTGGCCGAGCCGGACGACTATTTCGACTATATGCTCGATGACGAGCCCTGAGCATTCTGGAACGGACGCTGCCATAGGGCGTTCTGCGCCATTGGACGTTTTTGACGATCAGGATCGTTTGCAGCGGTGGAAGGGGCGGTTGCTTTCAACCTGTCGGGCAGATTAACCGAAAATGAACGGCCGGTTCGCGAAGAGTTCAGATTGCAAGGAGCATTCTCCCCCCATCGGTTCGACCAAGACGGGCGCAAGCCCTCAACAAGGAGAGAAGACAATGTTCAACTCATTCAAGACGGCAGCCCTTTCGGGTCTCGTAGCTCTCGGCACCCTTGCCGCAGTGCCCGCTCAGGCGGACTCGATCTATCTCGGCTTCGGCAACAACCATGACCGCCGCGTCGGCGTCTACACCGGCGACGATGAGGACGGCTTTCGCCGTGACCGCAATTGGCGCCGCTGCTCGCCGGACCGCGCCCTCGACAAGGCCGAGCGCATGGGCCTGCACCGCGTCCGCATCGTCGATGTCAATCGCCGCGTGGTGAAGGTCGCCGGCCGCCAGTATGGCGATCGCGTAGTGGTCGTGTTCGCCAATGAGCGCGGCTGCCCGGTTATCTATCGCTAAGAGAACCAGACTGATCTTCTGCGAAGATCAGTCTGGGATACGACCTTCTGCGAAGGTCGATCCGGAGGCATGTTCGTCTGCGAGGATCAGCCTGGAGTAGCGGCATGACCCTTCTAGGGTCAGCCAGGAGCCCCTTTCCCTCCGCGGAAAGGTGCGGCTCGAAAAAACCCCGGAGGCCAGTCCTCCGGGGTTTTTCATGTCGGAAATCTGCGGTTCCGGCCGACGGGTTCAGCAGAACCGCGCCCGGCCCGGCGGCCTGCTACTTAAGCTCGAATGTCACTGTTACCTGCACGGCGTAGGCATTCTCGCCGGCCTGCACGGGAACCGCGGCGCCTGCCGCATCGAAGGCCTTGGCATTGATCGGCATCGGCGCCGGCGCAACGTTCTGGTCGGTGATTTCCAGCACCCGGCCAATGCTGACGCCGGCGGCTTCAGCCAGCGTCTTGGCCTTGGCCATGGCATCGGCGACCGCCTTCCTGCGGGCTTCGGTGACGGCAGCTTTCGGATCCTCGTTGGAGAACGAAATGCCGCCGCCCTGGTTGACGCCGAGCGACACAGCCTTGTCGAGAATCTCACCTGTTTTGTCGATGTCGCGGATGCGCACCGAGAGTGTGTTGGTCACCTGGTAGGCGACAAGCTCGGCTTCCTGGCTGCCGTCCGGTTTGTTGGTGTAGTTGTAACGCGGGTTGATCTGGATGCCGGCGGTCTGCAGGTCGCGGTCCTTGATCCCTGCCGACTTCATTGCCGCGATCACGGCGGCCATGGCGTCGTTGTTGGCGTCGAGTGCCGCGCGTGCGGTCTTGGCCTCGCGCATGACGCTGAGCGTCAGCAGCGCCAGGTCAGGCGCCACGGTCGACTGGCCTTCACCCGACACGATGATGCGGGGCGGGGGCAGCGAATCGGCAGCGCTTGCCATCGCCGGAAAGGCGATCGCGGCGGCAAGTGCGAGCGGCAATATATGTCTGGTCATGAAAAGTCTCCTCGGTGTGCGATCCAGTCGCGCCTGTCGACTAGGGCGCGAATATGGGCTGATTTGGGCGATCTCGGCCAGCCCGTCCGGAAAGCCTTGTGCCGCGTAACGAAAAACACTAATCCAGCGCGCGTGGGGCCTGTAGCTCAATGGTTAGAGCCGGCGGCTCATAACCGCTTGGTTGGGGGTTCGAGTCCCTCCGGGCCCACCATCCAGTCCACCCGATTTCCGGAGTTTCCATCAGTCTCAGAATTGCTCCGACATTTCCGTGGGTTAGTGCCCGGTAGTGGGCAACACTTGGCTGAGACGACGCAGTGAGCGCCCAAAACACCTGACTTTTGGTCGTCCGTCTCTGTCAGGCGAATTCCGTAGCCAAGTGTTTGCCAAAGCGATGGTCGACTGATCAGCGAGATGCTCGCCGGATGGTTGTGTGCTGAGAGTTCTGCAAATTCGCTGAGAGGGGGCGGTCATGGCAGGCTGGTGATTGTTCACGTCACTGATTCCCGCGAAGGAACGCCGCCATGACCAAGACTGAAGTTAGACCGCCAGCGCTGCCGTCAAAGACATTTTGCTTTCGAACCCGGATGGATTGCACGAAGTGCTCCGTGCGGTGATGCAGGAG